>JAYWBP010000092.1:0-4896 GCA_043781375.1 Novosphingobium sp. | reverse complement strand
AGAGGGGAAAGTCCAGTTGTCATGACCCAAACCGGTTTGGATCAAATGAAGGGACGGCTGCTCGACCTCTATCCGCGGCAATACGATCTTCCGGGTTCGGAACCATGTCGCCGCCTCGAACACCACGGTCACACGAACCGCGGTGGCGACATCCGGCACATTGACGCCATCCGGATCGGCTATGCGCAGGCCGTGCATGACAATGGTCGTGGTCCGCCCTGGATGAACCTCCAGCGAGTCAATTTTGACCTGCCGGCCAAGTGCGGCCGAGGCACGGGTTTCCAAAAGGGGCGAGAACAGGTTCCAGCCCGATGAGAATAGCAGCAGCCCGATGGCAACGGACAGCAAAAGGAACACGCCGCCTGCCAGGTACCATCCGTTAAATCTTCGAGGTTTCCCGGGCACCGGGTCCGATGGAACGGTCATCGAGCGATCACTCCGATATTTCCGGTCGTCAAGGCATCGCCGTTGAGGGAGAAGCCACGACCTTAATGTTAGCAAAACGTAGCGGGCGACAGCCTCGGAAACTACCTAACGGCCCGTCCAGGAATAACCGGACCGAGTCCGCGTGGACATTCGGAAGCGCATCGCGGCGTCCGATCGCGAATTGGCAGCCATCGGTATCGTCCTCGGCGAATGGAGCCATACGATCCAACCCAGCAATCTTATAGTCGGAGCGATCGATATGCGACGCGCCCTAAGCACCGCGGGTTTCTCCGCTAAGATATCTGGAGCTTAGCCGCGAGCCGTGTAATAGGGGCCTAACCGTTGGCAACCGCCCGGCTGCGTCGGATCCGGTCAGGCGGCCTGGGCGGGATATCGGAGATCATCGGCCAGCGGCCGCACGTCGCGATGTCGCGGAACCTTGCACCGGTCCCCGAGATAATCCCAGAACGCGATGCCCCGCTTCATGCAGGCTCCATCATGCGCGAACATCTGCCGGATCTGAAAATCAGGGTTGTCAACGTCGTTGACCTCATGAGGCTCGAGCCCGCCACCGAGCATCCGCACGGGTTGAGCGACCGGGATTTCGACGAGATATTCACCAAGGACAAGCCGGTCATTTTTGCCTTTCATGGCTACCCGTGGTTGATCCACCGACTGACATATCGCCGCACCAACCACCACAACATTCACGTCCGAGGATACAAGGAAAAGGGCACCATCACCACCGCCTTCGACATGACGGTGCTGAACGATCTCGACCGCTTTCATATCTTTATGGACACAATAGATCGGGTGCCGGGTACCGGCGACAAAGGAATCCATCTGAAGCAGCAGCTCAAGGACGAGCTTTTTGAGCACAGGCAATATATTCGTCGGTACGGTCGGGACAAGCCGGAAATCCGGCACTGGACGTGGAGCAATCCGAAGTGATTGTTCAATATCTCATCGTTACAGCGAGAACGCTGGTGGCCGGCGGCACGGGACTGCTGGCGATGAATGAGAGCAATTCAACCTGCAATAAAAGATTTCCCGTAAGCCGGCGGAAACCGCTAAGGTTCGGCGACATAAAAAGCGACGGGGCGGAATTGGAGTTTTTATTGGGTCCCTTGATCGTTAAATGCGAGGCGCCGGATGCGATGGCGCCGAACTTCTGACGTCGGCGAACGCCTCATGCTTCCACGCGTCCTGGGACAAGGTGAAATATCATGAGCACCAGGCAGAGGACGGGTCCGGCGGAGCTGCAATTGCTGCAACGCGAGACCTTCGATTACTTCCTCAAGGAGGTAAATCCGGCCAATGGTTTGATCATAGACAAGACCGCCACCGATTGGCCGGCCAGTATCGCCGCCACCGGCCTGGCTCTGGCCTGTTATCCCGTCGGCGTCGAACCCGGATTCATGACGCGCGATGCCGCGGTCGCGCGAAACTTGACCACGCTACGCTTTTTTTGGACCAGCCCCCACGGACCCGAGCCAGACGCCACCGGCTACACAGGATTCTACTATGATTTCCTGGATAGGCAGACTGCCCGGCGCGCCTGGCAATGCGAACTTTCGACGGTCGATAGCGCCTTCCTCCTGGCTGCAGTCCTGACGGCAGCGGTGTATTTAGGGGACGATTCGACTGACGGGCGGGAGATCCGGGCTCTGGCCGATACCCTCTACCGGCGGGCCGACTGGCAATGGGCACAAAATCAAGGTGCGACCGTAAAGCACGGATGGAAGCCGGAGAGCGGATTTCTCGATTATCGTTTGGAAGGCTATGATGAGGCGCTTCTGCTTTATGTTCTGGGTCTTGGATCTCCCACCAACCCGGGTGAACCCGGCAATCCCTATGGCTGGTGGGTTTCGCCATGGCACTTCGGGCTTAACCAAGGGCCAATCGTCCTGATGATCGAGAATTATCGCAGCGGCTTTTCGTAGCGGTTAACGAACGATTGTCCTTATATCGTATCCGGTTTGCGGCGCGTGGGGTTCGGCGGTGGCTGGCTGTAATCGAACCGCTCGTGACGTGCATTTGCCAGAGGGGGAACGGCAGGCCTGGAACATGTCCGGCGACAGAGATCGTTACGTTCATAACGCCTTGGTGGAGCGATATTCGAGTTCGCCCCGAACGATAGCCGACTCATTCCGGCGAAGTCGCTTCGCGGCCAATTCATGAACGTGCCAAACGGAATTACACTCCTTTTTGCCGCCGGCGATACGATGACCTGGCCCGTGGCACTGTAGGTGCCGGTCAGCTCCAAGGGGACTGGGTCTGAGTAGTTTCCGAGCCTTATCTTGACGATCTGCCGCCAGCTATGGTAGGTGAATTGTTCGACGACCGAACATCGGCGTTGTCCGAACTTAAACTTCGGAAGGAAAGCATGTTGCAGGGGCCCCTCGGCTCGCTGAGCAATTGGAACGGCAGACGAATACCGCGAACGGCCGCGTTGGCGAGGCGGCTGCCGATCGCGGTGGTTTGCTCGATTGGCGCGAAACTTAATCACGTGGTTCGTCGTATTCGACGCCTGGAGCCGCGGATGTTCGTAGTGCTGACAGCACTCGGGGTCCGGACGATCCCTGTCGATGGTCCATAACAAGGAAATAAATTTGCCATGGCGAGTCGGCATCCGGGCGAAGCATCGTGGTCGGTGGATGAGATCCCCTATCAGATGCTTGTGCGAGAGCGGGTAATCTCCGACACGCTGCTCTTTTACCTGATTACCGCCGCGTCCTTTATCGAGATCACCTCGGATGTCTATACGCGCAACCTGGTCGAATTCATGCACGACGACCGCGAGGTCGTAGAGTGGCTGGAACGCAGCTGGGAGCATGAGGAAGTACAGCACGGCACAGCGCTCAAGCGTTATGTGCAGACCGCGTGGCCCGACTTCGACTGGGACGCCGCCTACCGGCACTTCCTTGCCGAATTCAGCTGCTTGTGCTCGGTCGATCAGCTCGCCCGGAGTCCGGCGCTCGAGATGGCAGCGCGCTGCGTTGTGGAAACCGGTACCTCGACCTTCTACCGCATGCTGGCCGCTTCGAGTCAGGAGCCGGTGCTGACGCAGATCGCCTCCAAGATCAGCTTCGATGAAGTGCGCCACTACAAGCATTTCTACCGATATTTTCGCCGTTTCCGAGAAAATGAGCGGCTGGGCCGCGGCGCCGTGCTGCATATGCTTTGGAAGCGAGTAGGCGAGATCGATGCTGAGGATGCCCACTGCGCCTTCAAACATGCTTTCATCGCCCGTAATCCGGGCACCGAATTCGACGAGCGCTATTATATGATTTTTCGCGACCGGCTTCGACCTCTCGCGCGGCAGTACTTTCCCCACCAGATGGCCATGAGCATGCTGCTGCAGCCGCTCGAGCTTAACAACGGTTTCAAGCGGATGTTGGTGCCGACCCTTGCTTCGGCGACGCGCTTTCTACTGCTCGCCGGTGCGAAATAGAACGCAAAAGGCGACGGCATTGCGGTGTTCGTCTCCCTCGTCTACGAGCTTGGCCACATTTTTTGCGACTATGTCGCCGCGAGCCTCTCCGGCAATGGTCGAGAAGACGAGGAGACTGGATGGCCTGACCGTCGCAAGCTCGACAAAAATGAGAAGGAAGTCGAGGCTGAGGCGGTGGCATATTTGATCGCTGCGCGGGCGATGTCGGCGGAATCGAACCGGATCGGCCGATTTTCGAACACCGACCTGGCGGTCTCGATCTCGGCGAGGCGCTGATCGATCGCCTCGGGCAAGTCGTCGGCGCCGGCATACTCGGCCTCCAGGGTCTCGTATTCAGTCTGTAGCGCCTCGAAGCTGGCCGCCTCCTTCTGCGTGAGTTGGGTGGTCTCGCCGGCCAGGCGGCGTAGACCGGCGCTATGGCCGTAAGGGAAGTCGGTCGCCACCGCGGTCCACTTCCAGCCCTCATCGCGCAAGACTTCGGTTTCGGCCTGGAGCTTCCCGGTCACCAGCCGATCGAGCAGCGCCGGGTCCTGGAGCCAGCCGCCATCATCGTGCTGGAACAGATCGCGCATCACCACGCCACCCGCCGCCTCGTAGACGTCGGTGCCGACGAACAACGCGCGCCGGTCGGAGGCCCGGACAGCGCCTTCGGTAAGCTGGCGGCGGATCAGGTAGGGCTCCTTGTTGTAGCTCCGCGAAACGGACTCCCAGACCTGCTCCTGCCGGGCATGGTCGGGCGTGACGGTGAAGGCCATCAATTGCTCCAGCGTCATGCCGTCCTCGGCATAGATGTCGAGGAGCTTGGCCGACACCGCGGCGAGACGCAGGCGCTGTTTCACCACGGTCGGGTTCACGAAGAACCGTGCCGCGATCTCGTCGTCGCCGAGTCCCTTATCGCGCAAAGCCTGGAAGGCGCGGAACTGATCGAGCGGATGCAGCGCGACGCGCTGGACGTTCTCCGCCAGCGAATCCTCCTCGGCGAGCCCGCCTTCCCGAACCACGCACGGCACGGGCGC
>JAYWBP010000091.1:0-96976 GCA_043781375.1 Novosphingobium sp. | reverse complement strand
ACCGAATACAGCTCGATGAGCTTCGCGCTCTACTGGCTCGGCGAATATGCCAACGTGCTGCTGATGTGCGCGCTCAACGCGGTGCTGTTTTTCGGCGGTTACCTGCCCCCGATTGACTGGGCCCCGCTGTACTGGATCCCGGGCTGGATCTGGCTGTTCGCCAAGATCCTGTTCTTCTTCTTCATCTTCAGCTGGGTCAAGGCGACCGTGCCGCGGTATCGCTACGACCAACTGATGCGACTGGGCTGGAAGGTGTTCCTGCCGGTGTCGCTGGGTTTCGTTGTGGTGGTTAGCGGTTATCTGATGTGGAGGCACGGGGCATGATTGCGGCAATGCTGCTGATCGCCTCGGGCGGGCCCATTGTTCTTGACGGTGCGCGACGAGCAACGGCTGAAGACCAGCTCACCGCGAGTGGCATGTCTCTAAGTTGCGCCTTCACGCTCGATGGAACGGCCGCAAATCTTGCCGTTCTGTTGAATGGGAAAGTTCCAACCGGGAAACATGATTCGCTCCAAGTTTTGTCGAATACGACGACCGACGTTTCGAATATCCGGTTCTCAGGAGAGCGGATGAGCCGGGACGAGAAATTACCAATCGGAAGTCAGGTATTCTACATGGCGCATAATCTGACTTTCGATATCGGTTGGCAAAAATTCGCGGCTGAACTCGCCTATGATTATGGCCAGGACGAAGTCCGCCCAGGAGAAATTTACGACGTAGCTCATCTAAGAAATTTGAGGTTGAAAATTTATCGCAGGAAAGACGCGGGTTTTAGGTATGGCTTCTTAACTCCAAAAGATGGGAGGGTTAAGTCGGCTATAACGGTGAATTGCTCCGCAAGTTCGACGGCTAATCCTCTTGGGGGGAAATCGTTATGACCATCTCCCAACTCATCAAATCGTTCACTCTGTGGGAATTCCTCAAGGCGCATTGGCTGACCTTGCAGTACTTCTTCAAGCCCAAGGCGACGATCAACTATCCGTTCGAGAAGAACCCGCTGAGCCCGCGCTTTCGCGGTGAGCATGCCTTGCGGCGCTATCCCAATGGCGAGGAGCGCTGCATCGCGTGCAAGCTGTGCGAGGCGGTTTGCCCGGCGCAGGCGATCACGATCGAGGCGGAACCAAGGGACGACGGCAGCCGCCGCACCACCCGCTATGACATCGACATGACCAAGTGCATCTTCTGCGGCTTTTGCCAGGAAGCCTGCCCGGTCGATGCGATCGTCGAGGGCCCGAACTTCGAATATGCGACCGAAACGCACGAGGAATTGCTCTACGACAAGACCAAATTGCTGGCCAACGGGGACAAGTGGGAGCGGGCGATCGCCGCGAACCTTGAAGCCGATGCGCCGTATCGTTAGGGGCGCGGGGATGATGAGCGTACCTGTTTCAATCCTCCCCCACTGGGGGAGGTGCCCCGCAGGGGCGGAGGGGGCATATCGCGCGTCCTTTCAGGCCCCCACCGTCAGCGCTGCGCGCTGCCACCTCCCCCAATGGGGGAGGATTTAATGGTAACCGTCATCGCGTTTTACCTGTTCGCCACGCTGACCATCGTGTCGGGTGCGTTCACGATCCTCGCGCGCAATCCGGTGTATTCGGTGCTGTGGCTGATCGTGGCGTTCTTCAACGCGGCGGGGCTGATGGTCCTGCTCGGGGCTGAATTCATCGCGATGCTGCTGGTGATCGTTTATGTCGGCGCGGTGGCGGTGCTGTTCCTGTTCGTGGTGATGATGCTCGACATCGATTTCGCCGAGATGCGCGCCGGGTTCATCAAGAACTTTCCGCTGGGGATGCTGCTTGCCTTGGTCTTGCTGGCCGAGCTTGTCCTGGGCTTGGGCGCCTATCGCGCCGGCTCGCTCAAGCTGGGCACGCCTGATGGGGCCGCTGCAACACCGCTTGGAGTCAGCAATATCGAGGCGATCGGCGCACTGCTTTACGGGCGCTATCTGTTCCTGTTCGAGGCTTCTGGGATTATCCTGCTGGTGGCGATGATTGGTGCGATCGTGCTCACGCATCGTCGGCGGAGCGATACCAAAGGCCAGAATATCTCTCACCAGAACCAGCGCCGCCCGCAGGACGCGACGCGCAATATGCAGCCGGGCGTTGGCGAAGGAGTGCAGTTGTGATCGGCATAGAACATTATGTCGTGGTTAGCTCGATCCTGTTCGTGCTGGGCGTGCTGGGGATATTCCTCAACCGTAAGAACATCATCGTCATCCTGATGGCGATCGAGCTGATCCTGCTGGCGGTGAACATCAACTTCGTGGCGTTCAGCGCGTTTCTGCATGACCTTACCGGGCAAATCTTCGCGATGTTCGTGCTGACCGTGGCGGCGGGCGAGGCGGCGATCGGCCTGGCGATTCTGGTGATCTACTTCCGCAGCCGCGGCTCGATCGCGGTCGATGACGTCAATCGGATGAAGGGTTGAGATCTTGAACTCTATCCTGGTCATCGTTTTCCTGCCGCTGCTAGCCGCCATTATCGGCGGTCTCGGCAATCGCGCGCTGGGCAATGTGGTGGTCAAGTCGCTGACGACCGGCGCGCTGATCGTGTCGTGCGCGCTGTCATGGCCGATCTTCCTGGCCTTCATCGGCGGCCATGCCGAACCGAGCGTTACCCCGGTTCTGCACTGGGTTCAGTCGGGCGCGCTGCATTTCGACTGGGCACTCAAGGTCGACAGCCTGACTGCGGTGATGCTGGTGGTCGTCACCACTGTCTCGGCGCTCGTCCACCTCTATAGCTGGGGCTATATGGAGGAAGACCCCGACCAGCCGCGGTTCTTCGCCTATCTTAGCCTGTTCACCTTCGCCATGCTGATGCTGGTGACCGCCGACAATCTGGTCCAGATGTTCTTCGGTTGGGAAGGGGTGGGTCTGGCCTCATACCTCCTGATCGGCTTCTGGTTCCGCAAGCCCAGTGCCAGCGCCGCCGCAATCAAGGCGTTCGTGGTCAACCGGGTCGGCGATCTGGGCTTCATGCTAGGTATATTTGGGACCTACCTGGTGTTTCACACCGTCTCGATCTCCGAGATTCTCGCCGCCGCGCCGGGCATGGCGGGCAGCACGATCGGTTTCCTCGGCTACCGTTTCGGCACCATGACCGTGCTGTGCATCCTCCTGTTCATCGGCGCGATGGGCAAGTCGGCGCAGCTTGGCTTGCACACCTGCTGCCCGACGCGATGGAGGGGCCCACGCCTGTTTCCGCGCTGATCCACGCCGCGACGATGGTGACGGCGGGCGTGTTCATGGTCTGCCGCCTGTCGCCGATGTTTGTGACCAGCCAGACCGCGATGCATTTCATCACCTTCATCGGCGCGGCAACCTGCTTTTTTGCCGGGACCGTGGGCATGACTCAGTGGGACATCAAGCGGGTAATCGCCTATTCGACCTGCTCGCAGCTGGGTTACATGTTCTTCGCTGCGGGCGTCGGCGCGTTCAATGCGGCGATGTTCCACCTGTTCACCCACGCGTTTTTCAAAGCGCTGCTTTTCCTGGGCGCGGGCTCGGTGATCCATGCGATGCACCATGAGCAGGACATGCGCTTCTACGGCGACCTGCGGGGCAAGATTCCGCTCACCTTCTGGGCGATGATGGCTGGAACCCTGGCAATCACCGGCGTCGGCATTGTCGATCTGTTCGGGTTCGCCGGGTTTTATTCAAAGGATGCGATCCTCGAGGCGGCCTATGCCAGCGGCAGCGAGATGGGGCAGTTCGCGTTCGTTGTCGGCATCCTGGTCGCGCTGATGACCAGCTTTTATTCGTGGCGGCTGATGTTCCTGACCTTCTGGGGCAAGCCGCGCTGGGCAGGCTCGGAGCATATCCAGCACGCGCTGCATGATGCGCATGGACACGATCACGCGCACCCCGCACCCGATCCGCATCATAGCGATGGAACGGGCGGCTATCACCCGCACGAGAGCCCGGTTTCGATGCTCATCCCGCTGGGTGTGCTGAGCCTGGGTGCGATTTTCTCCGGCTTTCTTTTCCACGGCACCTTCACCGGGGCCGAGACCAGCCCTGAGTTCTGGCGCGGCAGCATTGCGCTCAACGAAGGGTTGATGGCAGCGATGGAACAACTGCCACTGTGGGTGAAGTGGGCGCCGTTCACGGTGATGGCCACCGGCTTGCTGATCGCCTGGTACGCCTACCTGCGCAATCCGCGCTTTCCCGAGCGCTTCGTCGAGCAGTTTGCCGTGCTGCACAAATTCGTGTTCCACAAATGGTACTTTGATGAGCTTTACGACAGGATCTTTGTGCGCCCTGCATTCTGGCTCGGACGCCAATTCTGGAAGATCGGCGACATCGGGATCATCGACCGCTTCGGTCCCAACGGCGCCGCCTGGCTGGTCGCGCGCGGCTCGGTCCTCGCCCAGAAGGTGCAATCGGGGTATCTTTACAGCTATGCGCTGGTGATGCTGCTGGGCCTTGTCGGCGCGGTGAGCTGGGTGATCGTGCGATGAGCTTTGCTTGTGGGGCTGGTCTTTCGCGTGGCCTGCGATGGGCTGAGGCTGAGCAGATATTTTTTTTGAACGCCTTCCATCAAACCGCCCACATCCCAATCCCGCTCAGGCTGAGGTCGTCAAAGCCCGCGCGCAATGCCTGCGATTGTGAGGTCGCCGCGTGAGCAATTTCCCCATTCTCTCCCTCATGCTGCTTGTCCCGCTGCTCGGCGCCATCGCCTGCCTGCTGTCTTCGGCCAGCACTGCCCGCATGATCGCGCTGAGTGCCACGCTGATCGACCTTGCCCTCGGCATCGTCCTGTGGGCCAGCTATGACGTCGGCGGCGCGCAGTGGCAGTTTACCGAGCGTCTGCCGCTGTTCGCCGGGTTCAACTGGGCGCTGGGGATCGACGGCATCGCGCTCATGCTGATCATGCTATCGGTGTTCCTGATGCCGGTTTGCATCGGGGCGAGCTGGACCTCGATCGAAAAGCGCGTCGGCGAATACATGGCTGCCTTCCTGCTGATGGAAACGCTGATGATCGGCGTCTTTACCGCGCAGGATCTGTTCCTGTTTTACATCTTCTTCGAGGCCGGGCTGATCCCGATGTACCTGATCATCGGGATCTGGGGCGGGGCCGACCGGATCTACGCGAGCTATAAGTTCTTCCTCTACACCCTGCTCGGCTCGGTCCTGATGCTGATCGCGATGCTGTGGATGGCCAACGCCGCGGGCACGACCGACATTCCCACGTTGATGGCCTATGATTTCCCGTTTGCGGCGCAGAAGTGGCTGTGGCTGGCGTTCTTCGCCAGCTTTGCGGTCAAGATCCCCATGTGGCCGGTCCACACCTGGCTGCCCGACGCTCACGTCCAGGCACCCACCGCGGGTTCGGTGATCCTGGCCGGGGTGCTGCTCAAGATGGGTGGCTACGGCTTCATCCGCTTTTCCCTGCCGATGTTTCCCGAAGCTTCGGCGTACTACGCCTGGCTGATCTTCGCGCTGTCGATGGTGGCGGTGGTCTATACCTCGCTGGTCGCGCTGGTGCAGTCGGACATGAAGAAGCTGATCGCTTATTCGTCGGTCGCGCATATGGCGATCGTCACGGTCGGGCTGTTTGCTTTCAACGTGCAAGGCCTTGAAGGCGCGATGATCGTCATGCTCAGCCACGGCCTCGTCTCGGGTGCCCTGTTCCTCAGCGTCGGCGTGATCTACGACCGGCTGCACACCCGCGAGATCGACCGTTACGGCGGGCTGTCGATCAACATGCCCAAATATGCTCTGTTCTTCATGCTGTTCACGATGGCCTCGGTCGGTCTGCCTGGGACTAGCGGCTTCGTCGGCGAGTTCCTGAGCCTGACGGGGATTTATCAGATGTCGAGTTGGGTCGCACTGGTCTGCACCACCGGGATCATCCTGGGCGCGGCCTATATGCTCTATCTCTATCGCCGCGTTGCCTTCGGCGAGCAGAAGAATGCCGACGCCGCTGCCATGACCGACCTCAGCTGGCGTGAGTGGGCCATGATGGGTCCCCTGGCGGCCGTGGTGCTGTGGATGGGCGTCTACCCGGAAAGCTTCCTGCGCCCGATGCGCGCCGATATCGCTGCGCTCGACGCCCGGCTCGCCCAGGCCAGGCCCGAAGGTGACGCGCGGCTGACCGCGCCCAGGCCGGTCCCAGCGCACGCCAGCGCGGGAGCGAAGTGATGGACTGGCAACATTCCCTGAGACTGGTGGCGCCTGAGGAACTGCTGAGCATGGCAGGCCTGGCCCTGCTGCTGGTCGCGGCCTGGTCGGGCGACAAGGCGGCCCGGCTGATCTCGATCCTGTCGGTCGCCGCGCTGGTTGGTGCGGCGTTCCTTGTGGTTCCAGCGCTGTGCAACGGAACGATGGGTGCAGCGGCCGACGCTTTTTCAGGCGAGTACCGGGCCGATGCTTTCGCCAGCTTCGCCAAGCTGCTGATCTACGCCAGCTCGGCGGTCGCGCTTATCGTAGCTCCGGCGTTCTTCGACCGGGTCAAGGCGATGCGCGCGGAATATCCGCTGCTGATCCTGTTCGCGGTGGCCGGCATGGGCCTGATGGTCTCGGCGACCGACCTGATCACGCTTTACATCGGGCTCGAGCTGAACTCGCTCTCGGCCTATGTGCTGGCCGCGTTCCTGCGCGGAGACAACCGCTCGGCAGAGGCTGGGCTCAAGTATTTCGTGCTCGGCGCATTGGCCAGCGGCATCCTGCTTTTCGGGATGAGCCTGGTCTACGGCTTTACCGGCGGCACCAGCTTTGCCGGCATCCGCGCCGCTCTGTCCGGCGGACTGTCGATCGGTGTGACTTTCGGCATCGTATTTGTCCTGGCTGGTCTTGCGTTCAAGATCGCGGCAGTTCCGTTCCATATGTGGACGCCGGACGTCTACGAAGGCGCGCCAACCCCGGTCACCGCGTTCTTTGCCAGCGCGCCTAACGTGGCGGCAATGGCGCTGCTGATGCGGGTGTCGTTCGACGCGTTCGGTAGCCAACTCGGCGCGTGGCAGCAGATCGTCGTCTTCGCTGCGCTTGCCTCGATCGTGGTCGGCGCGCTCGGGGCCATCGGCCAGCGCAATATCAAGCGTCTGCTCGCCTATTCGGGGATCAACAACGTCGGTTTCATCCTGATCGGCCTGGCCGCGGCGACCCAGGCCGGGGCGTCGGCAATGCTGGTTTATCTGGCGATCTATGTGACGATGACCGTGGGCGGCTTCGTTGCGGTGCTGATGCTCAAGGCCGCGGACGGCACGCCCGTTGAGGCTATCGCCGACCTGTCCGGCCTGTCACGCACCCGACCGCTGCTGGCGGCGGCATTGGCGATGGTTATGTTTAGCCTGGCCGGCATCCCACCGCTGTTCGGGTTTTGGGGCAAGTTCGTGGTCTTCCAGGCCGCGGTCCAGGCGCACATGGTGCCCTTGGCCGCGATCGGTATCGCTGCCTCGGTGATCGGGGCGTTCTACTACCTCAAGATCGTCAAGATCATGTACTTCGACGAGCCTGCCGGAACGATCACCGGACGCAGCGACTGGGCGCATAACGCGCTGCTGGCCCTGGCCGCGCTGGTGATCTCGCCGCTGGGTTATCTGCTGACCAGATGGCTGGGCGGCTGGGCGGACACGGCGGCGGCTACCTTGCTTCACGTCGCTTGATCGAGGTTCTCAGGCAGACCGGATCGACCAATGCCGAGCTTGCCGCGCGCCTGGCTTCGGGTGAAGCCGTGCGCGAGGGCGACTGGCTGGTTACCGACCGGCAAACTGCGGGCAAGGGGCGCCAGGGGCGGATCTGGTTCGATGGCCTCGGCAATTTCATGGGATCGAGCATAGTCGCTCTGCGCGCGGGCGATCCGGCTTCGTCAACCCTGGCGCTTCTTGCCGGGCTGGCGGCGTATGAGACAGTCTCCCCACGCATTCCCGCGCCACACTGCGCCATTCTGAAGTGGCCGAATGACATCCTGATCGGCGAGGCCAAGCTGGCCGGTATCCTGCTTGAGCGGGTCGGCGAAAACGTTATCGTCGGGATCGGCGTTAACCTCGCGCGCGCACCCGCAATTGAGGGCCGCAGCACGACCGCTTTGACCGCTTTCGGACCCGCGCCGGACCGCGACACTTTCGCCGGCGACCTCGCGGCGAGCTTTGCGGTCGAGCTTGAACGCTGGCGCGGCTATGGCCTGGCCCCGGTGCTAAGCCGCTGGCAAGCCGCAGCTCATCCCGAAGGAACCGCGCTAAGTATTGGTGAACCGGACGAACCTGCGCTGAACGGACGATTTGCCGGGCTGAGCGACGATGGCGCCTTGCTGTTGCGCTTGGCGGATGGCACGTGCCGTGCGATCCAAGCGGGCGAAGTCCGCCTGTCCGGGCAAGATCGGAACTGAACGCGATGCTCCTCGCCATCGATGTCGGCAATACCAACGTCGTGTTCGCGCTGTTTGAGCTTGGCAGCGGCGACCGCGCGATCAAGGCGCGCTGGCGGATTGCCACCGATCCGCGCCGCACCGGCGACGAATATGCGGTTTGGCTGATGCAACTGCTGACGATCCGCGGGGTCGAGCGCGATGCTATAAAGGCTATCATTGTCTCCTCGGTCGTTCCCCGTGCAGTGCATAATATCGACGTGCTGGCGCGCCACTATTTCGGGATTGAGCCGATGATCGCCGGGCACGGCGCAGCAGGTTTCGGGATTGAAATCGACGTCGACGATCCGCGCTCGCTCGGTGCCGACCGTGCCGTGAATGCGATTGCTGCCCACGCCAAATACCCCGGCGACCTGATCGTGATTGACTTTGGCACCGCGACCACCTTTGACGCGATCGACTTCAACGGTGCCTACAAAGGCGGGATCATCGCCCCGGGCCTAAACCTGTCTCTCGATGCGCTCGTCGGCAACACCGCCATGCTCCCGCGCATCGCGGTCGAAACGCCACGCAGTGCCAGCGTGATCGGCACGAATACCGAAGACCAGATGCTGATCGGCGTATTCTGGGGCTATGTTGCCATGATGGAAGGACTAATTACCAGAATGCGAGCAGAAATAGGGCGCCCGGCCAAGGTTGTGGCAACCGGAGGACTGGCAGTGCTGTTCCACGAATCGACCGCGATTTTCGATGCGGTCGATCCCGACCTGACCCTCGACGGGCTGGCGATCCTCGCCGAACGGGCACTTGCAGCATGAAGCCGGGCCAGGAACTGCTGTTCTGTGCGCTCGGTGGATCGGGCGAGATCGGAATGAACGTCAACCTCTACGGCTGCAACGGCAAGTGGCTGATGGTCGACCTGGGGATGACTTTCAGCGGCAACGAATATCCCGGCGTCGACCTGGTTTTCGCAGATCTCGATTTCATCGAGCAGCGCGCCAAGGACCTGATCGGGATCGTCCTCACCCATGCGCACGAGGATCACATCGGCGCCGTGCCCTATTTTGCGCAAGAACTGGGCGTGCCGCTTTATGCCACGCCGTTCACCGCGCGGCTGGTCCAGTCAAAGCTTGAGGAAGCGGGGCTGCTCAAGGAGGTCAAGCTCAACATAATTCCGCATCTCGACGAGTTCAGCCTCGGCCCGTTCACGCTGCGCTACGTCCCGCTCGCGCACTCGATCGCCGAAGGTAATGCGCTGGTTATCGACACGCCGTACGGACGGATTTTTCATACGGGCGACTGGAAGCTGGATAACGAGCCGCAGATCGGCACCCCGGCGACGTCGGAGGAGTTGACCGAAATCGGCGACAGCGGCGTTTTGGCGCTGGTCTGTGATTCGACCAACGTGTTCAATCCCGAGGCATCGGGCTCGGAAGGCGAGGTTTTACGCGGACTGCTTGAGGAAGTCGGCAAGCATCAGGGCAAGCGCGTGCTGGTCACGACCTTTGCCTCCAATGTCGCCCGATTGCAGACGCTGGGCGCAGTGGCGAAGGCCTCCGGGCGGCGGCTGTGTGTGGCTGGGCGCTCGCTTGACCGGATTATCGGTGCGGCGAAAGCCAGCGGCTATCTCAAAGACCTGCCGCAGACCGTCGACTTCGACACCGCAATGCGCCTGCCGCGCGGCGAGGTGCTGATCATCGCCACCGGCGGCCAAGGCGAGCCGCGCGCGGCGCTCGGGCGGATCACCGATAACAGCCACCAGCTCAAGCTGGAATCGGGTGATGTCGTGTTGTTCTCCAGCCGCCAGATCCCCGGCAACGAGATCGCCATTGGCCGCATTCAGAACAAGCTGGCCGGCGATGGCATCACCATGGTCACCGACCGCCAGAGCCTGATCCATGTTTCCGGCCACCCCGGTCGGCCCGAACTGGAAGAGCTCTACTCGTGGATCCGTCCGGAGATTCTCGTGCCGGTCCATGGCGAGATGCGCCACATGGCCGAGCAGGCGCGGCTGGGCCGGGCGCGGGGCATCCCAAAGGCTATACTCCAGAGGAACGGTGATATGATCCGCCTCGCGCCGGGCAAACCAGGCAAGATCTCCGAAGTCCGCAACGGTCGCCTGATCCTCGACGGCGACATCATTGCTGCCGCTGATGGCGAGGCGATGACGATGCGGCGGCGGCTGGCAATCAATGGCCTGGTCATGGTTGCGATCGACAACAAAGGTCGCGCTCAGGTAGCTGGACTGGGGCTGCCGCTCGATGAGGACTACGATGATTTCGTTGCCGAAGCCCAGGCCGATGTGACCCAGGCGATTACCAAGCTCAAAGGCCCGGCGCGCAACGATCGTGCGGCGGTGACCGAGGCGGTGCGGCTTGCGGCGCGGCGCACGGCGCAGCGCTGGTCTGGCAAAAAGCCGCAGGTCCAGGTCATGCTGCCGCCGGTGGCTTGAGCCGATGCGCTGGACTTCGATCGTAGCGATCTACGCGCTGTTCTGGGTGCTGAGCGCGTTCCTCGTCATGCCGTTCGGCGTGAAGACGCATGATGAGGCAGGGGTCGCTAAGATCCCCGGCCAGGCAGACAGCGCCCCGGCCAATTTCAATCCGAAGCTGATCGCCAAGCGCGCGACGCTGTTGGCGCTGGTATTGTTCGGACTGTATTTGCTCAACTATATCGAGGGCTGGATTACGCCCGGGGACTTGAATTTTTTCAAGCCACCAAATTTTGACGGGACCAAGCCGGGCGGATAAGCTGGATCAGCGTTCTTTATGATGATTTTTGCGTAGATCCTAATTTCGCAGCCGCTTGATCGCCTGGGCCAGCGCCACATAGAGCTTCCCCATGTCCGAAGACAGTAATGTAACCCCGAGCGCGTGACCGTCGCGGGTCGATAATAGCTGGCGCAGCATGGCTTCGAAGTCGTGGATATAATGGCTGACATGATCGCGGAATTCGCGTTCATTTTCATAGATATCGGCGACGGTCCTCGCTTCGGTCCCGTCGAGCAGGCGCACCGCGCGGCGAGTGAAGATGCCGCGGTCGCCGCGCAGATAGGCGGCCCAAGCCGTATCGGTGACGTCCGTCGACAGCGCCTTGGTAATGTCGATGGCGTGCGAGTTCAGCGCCTCGGTGATCAGCGCGACGCGGCGCGAGAAGTCGTTGTCGACGTGCTCCTCGGCCTTCTCGCGGGCCTGAGCGACGCGGCGTTCGAGATTGCCGGCCAATTCATCCACCTTGCTCAACTGGTCACGTAGCTGGATCGCCGCCTCACGGCTGACCCCGGCGGCATGGGCTGCGGCCTGTTCGAGTTGGCCCGCAGCCTCGGCCGAGCGGACCCGCAGAACTTTATCGAGCGCGGCGCCGCTTTCCTCGCCGAGTTTGGTGGCTACTGCGCTGACGGCAGCCGCGCTGGAGGCTTCGATCCCGGTCACGGCTTCGTGCGCGGTCTGAGTCAAGAGCGCGATAGCTTCGCGCAATTCGCCCTGAGCCTTTGTGGCCAGGAGATCAGTGTCGGAACTGAGTGCCTCCAGCGACTGCGCCAGCCCGGCGAGAGCATCGCCATGGCTGTTGGCGCGCTCTGCCAGTCCCTGATGGAGCCGGTCGAGTTGACCCAGGCCATCGCCCAGGTGCTGGTTCGTCGCGATGACGTAGTCGGACAGCGATTGGCCGTGGCGGTCGGCTTCGGCCACGACATCGCGCAAGGTGAATATCCGTGCTTCCAGCGTATCGAGGCGCTGTTCGCTCGCGCCCATGGCTTGGGGAATATCCTCCCGCGTGTGCTGGGCGCTGGCTTTGATCAGTTCGAGCAAACGAACCGAGCTCTCGGTCAATCCAGCAACCGCGCGGTCGGTGCCCGCGAGCGCCTCGCGACCGGCTTGCAGTTCGCGGGCGAGTGTTTGCAGGGATGCAGAAAGCGCGGCCTGAGCACTGGCGCCATGGTCCTCGATCTCGCCAAGCTTGCCATCGAACGCCTGCAACTGACCGGCAATTGACAGCCCTTGTTCGATAAGACGGGCAGATTGTGCCTCATGTGCAGCGCGGCGCTGCGCCAACTGGGCATCGAGCGTGGCGAGCTGGGCGGCGAGTCCATGGAGCGCGGCTTCGTGCTCGGCCGACGCGGCGGCCTCGCGCTCACTTATCGACTGGGCAAACTGCTGATTGCGCGCGCGGAGGCTGTCCTCATGGCGGGCAGCTTCCTCAACAAGCTTGTCGAGCCGGACCTTGGCTGACGCAATCGCCTCGCGATCGATCTGATCGACGGTGCTAAGGGCCTGCCGGGCATCAGCTTCAAACCGGCCAAGCGCTTCGCCCCAGGCTGTCTGCGCCCCGGTTTCATTGTCGCGCAGCGACCTGGCAATGGCTGAGGCCTCGTCGCGCAGCAGGATCATCCGCGCGCGCAGCGAGGTCAGGCTCTCTGCCTCGTGGCCGTCGAGCTGCTGGCGGTTCGCTTCCAGTTCCTCGGCCAGGGTGCGGGCGCGGGTCTGGATTGAGGCGAGGGCCTCGACTTCGTGACTATCGAGCTGGGTGCGGAATTGCGCGCCCTGCTCGGCCAGGGCGGCAAAGCGCGCGCCGGCGATATGCTCAAGCTGCTCGGCCTGATGCCCGAATTCCTCGAGTGCAGTGCTGACCTGACCACGCAGGCTGATCACTTGGCGCTCGCTTGCCTGACCAAACTCGTTGAGGCGGCGGAAGCCGGAGACCATGTCCTCAAGATGGGCATGGGCGACGCGACCGGCATTGGCGATATTGTTGGTGACGTCCTTGGCCGAGCTGGCGATCACCGGCAATTGCCCGCGCAGGCGGTCCATATTGTCGAGCGCCGAGGAGCTGACGCTGGCGATGGCTTCGACTTGCGCGCCGTTGTCGCGAACCAGACCCTGCAGGCGATCGGCGTGTTGCGACAGGCGTTCTGCGGCGATCCGGCCCAGCGATTCCAGATCGCGCGATTGCGCGGCGATGAACTCGCGCGCGAGGCTCAACTCCTGATTGACCGTAATCATCCGCGATTCCAGCGCGAGCGATTCATCGCGCAGCAGCTTGGCGGCATCGCCAAAGCGCAGCGCCTCGCTCCGGCTGTTGCGCATTGCCAGAAGCCAGGCGACCGCGATCAGCAGGACCGGCCCGACCCATCCGGCGACCAGACTGGTCCATTGCGCCGGGCTGGGCGAGGCAAGGATCGTGGCTTGGTTGGCCCAAGTGAAAAAGCCTGTCCAGCCGAGGACAGCTAGTGTTGCAAGGGCGGGCACGATCCAGCCCTGCGCGCGGCGCGGCGGCTCGTCGACCTGGGCATAGGGATCATCCAGCATGAAGGCTGAGTCTCCCGTGTTGTCGCCAGTGCCTGTTGGCGTGCTGGAGTGATCCTGCGTTGCGGTATCGGCAGGCTGGCTGCTCGATCCGATCGCGACGATGCGTGTTCCCCCGGTCATGCAGGCAGGATAACACGGATATGAAATGGATAAACCCCGGTTTAACCTTATTGGGTTATGGACCTTTTCATGGTCTACGAAGCCGGTTCCCTCGATGCCACTCTCGCCGCCGCTGCAGGCGAGGATGCGGCCCTGTTTGCCGAATTGCGGCAGGCGTTTAGCGAAAGCCTGACGCGCCAGGTCGATCTGCTCCGGCGCTCGCGTTGCGACGGCAACTGGCAGGTCGCGGCGATGCGCCTCAAGGGCCTGGCGGCCAGCTTTCACGCCGAGCAATTGGCACTGATGGCGGACGAGGCGCTCGAAGGTGCTCCCGGTGAGCCGGGGATCGTGCGGCGACTCGAGGAGTTCGTCACCGACTTTGCCCGCGGCTGACTACCAAATCTGCGCTTTGCCCGCCTTGGCCTAGCGCGCTTGGCACCTCGCCCCATAATCCCTAGATAGCTGTCGGTACTCTCGGGGGAGACTGACGCTGCGCGTCGCGCTGTTGACCATGATGGAGCCCGTCGCTGCGGGTGATCCCAACCCGCGTGCCTACCTTCAGGTCGGCGGGGTGCCGCTTGCGCGACATCAGCTCGGGCTGGTGCTGGCGCTCGGTTGTGGGCGGATCGTCTGCCTCGCTCGTGAGCTTGGGCCCGAACTGATCGCCATGCAGCACGTCGCAGAGCGGGCCAAGGCGCAGTTTCATGTTATTTCCAGCGCGCGGGCCTTGGCCGGGCTGGTCAGCACGGCAGACGAGGTAATTATCCTGGGTGAGGGGATCCTTGCCTTTGCGGAAGTCGCCCGGGCACTGATCGAGGCGGGCCCCGCGGTGCTGGTCCTGCCCGCAGAGACCGCCGTTTCTGCCGGGTTCGAGCGGATCGACCTGGAAACAGCCTCGGCCGGGGCGATGCGCTTGCCCGGGCGTCTGATCGAGCGGTTGAGCGAACTGCCTGCGGATTGCAACGTCGCTTCGTCGCTCACTCGGATCGCGCTACAGGCCGGAATTGCACAGCGCGTCATCCCATCCGAACTGCGCGACGGAGCGCGCTGGTCGATGCTCCGCAACGAGGCCGAAGCCCACGCGATCGAGGCGCCGTGGATCCGGCTGCATACCGGCACAATCCACGCGACGACCCCGGCTCGATTCCTGGCGATTCAGGCCGTTCGGCGCTTGGGGCCGGCCCTCCTCCACGCAGGAACCGGGCCCAATTCGGTGATTCTGGCCGGAGCCATGCTGGTTCTGATTGCAATGGGCCTGGGCTGGTTCGGGTTTGTCGCCGCCAGCCTGATCATCGGCGGGATCGGCTGGACGCTGCGCAAGTCCGCTGGGCTGCTCTCGCGAGTTGAGCGCGATTCGCTCCAGGATGCGCCGGGCCGATGGCCGGGGCAGGTAGTGTTTGGCTGGGTGTTCGATTGCGCGCTGGTTGCGCTGATCGGCTGGGGCCTGCCGCTCGCACCGCAAGACCCGCTGATCCACCGCTATTTCCCGCCGCTGATGCTGCTCGGCCTGTCCCGCGTCCTGCCGCGCGCGATCCCGAACCGCTGGACTGCCTGGCTGAGCGACCGGCTGGTGCTGACTGTGGGCCTGGCTGTCGCCTCGGCGGCGGGAGTTCTTGGCTACACGGTCTACGCTGCGGCCATTGCCCTGGCGCTGGCCGGGGTTGAATTGCCGCGCAAACCGGTGCCACAGGGCTAACGCGTATTTAACCACGCAGGCCTAAGGCGAGGGCATGACACAAAGCGCAATGCACCAGGAAACTGACGAATCGGTCGAAGCCGTGCTGCGCTCAGAACTGGCGCATGGCGATGCCGTTATCGCCACGGTCGCTCCAATCCTGCGGCATTTGCTGGCTAATGACGACCATTCGGTGTTCAGCGACGAGATTATTGCCCGGGTCCGCGGGATGTTTGGTGACGTTTCGCGCCAGTTGCTTAACGCAGCGGCATCGGCGAGTGGAGGCGTTGAGGATCGCGAGCCTGACCCGGCCCAGACTGAAGCGCTGGCGATTGCACTGGCTGGCGTCCCTTCCCTTCTCGGCCATGCACATTCCCTTGCGCTCGAATGGCAACTGACTGAGCGGCTGCACGCGCGGTTGGGCCTCGATCCCGTCCTGTCGCCGCTGATACAGGCCCTCATCGCGTCATCCGATCCGGCCACTGCGACCAGCGCGATGCAGCTGCTTGCCGCCCAGGCGCGATTTGCCCAGACCCAGCGGCGGATGCAGCTTCCGCTCGGTGAGCTTCCGGGCGACCTGCTCCATGGCGCGCTCCTGGCTTTGCGTGAGGCGATCGCGGACGTTGAAACGTCGTCGATCGCGCAGGCCGAAACCACAATCCGCGATAACTTTGACGAGGCTCGCAGTCGCGCTGGTCTGATCGCCAGGCTGGTGACCGGCATGGGCGGCGGCGCGGTCGCTGCGCTCTCTGTAGGCCACGCCGGGGTGGCGATGTTCTTGTCGGCACTGGCGCTATCATCTGGCCAGGACCGCGACATGGCGGTGTTGGCGACCAATGAGGGCCAGCTCGCCCGGCTCGCTTTGGCGCTGCGCGCAGCTGGATTGAAGCCCGCGGCGGTCGAGGAGCAATTCGTTTCGCTTCATCCCGAGATCGCTCTGCCACCCGGGTTTGAGAACCTTGGCGCCGATCGCGCTGCTGCACTTCTGGCCGTGTCCGGCTCGTACCCGGTGACCTGATCTGATGACCGGCGATGGCGCCGTCCTGGCCCGCGCGCTCAGCGATGGCGATGATCGGCTGATTGAGGCGGACGAGCCGCTGGCCGGACTGCACGCGCGCTGCGGCGGCGAGCTGCCGGGGACCATCGCCGTGCCCGCGCTGCTCGAAGCGGTGCGCAAGGCGCGCGGCTACGGCCTCAAGCTGGCGCGACCGATCCAGGCGCAGGACGGCGCCCAAATGGTCACTGCCTGGGTCGAAATCGAACCGCGCGAGGATGGCCACGAGGGTTGCCGCATTGTCCTGCGCAACTGGCAGACCGCGCCGTTGCCGCCAGAGGACCTGACGGTGATCGCGCGCCAGAAGTCGGAGATCGATCGCCAACTCGCGGAACTAACCGCCCGGCTCGATGCTTCGCAGGCCATTATGCTGGTCGAGGCCGATGCGCCCGACTTGACCGAACTTGCGGCTGTGATGCGCGGCGGGATCGGTCGGCCATGGACCGATTTCGTGACGATCGAAGGCAATGCTCATCGCCAACCGATGCACTGGCGGCTGCTCGACGGGGCCGGGGTCAAGGCTGCAGGATCGCAGCGCAGCTGGCGCGCGACCTTGCTGCCGTTCGGGGTGCCCGGTGGCGAACCCGCGGGCTTCGACTTGTGCCTGACCGCGCAGACGCCGCTGGCCGTGCCGCTCAGGCTTTCTCCAGCCATGCGGGCCGCGACAACTCCCGGCCTGGTCGGGCGCGATATCGCCCCGGTTCTACGCCAGCCCATCGCCCGGATCATCGCCAATGCCGAGACTATCCGAACCCGCATGGCCGGGCCACTGGCCGAGGAATACAGCAATTATGCCTCTGACATCGCCGCCGCCGGCGAGCATTTGCTGGCTCTGATCGATGACCTGTCCGATCTCGAAGTGGTCGAGGCGGAGGACTTTTCGACCGCTCCCGACAAGATCGATCTGGCCGACGTGGCCCGTCGGGCCTCGGGCATCCTGGGCGTGCGGGCGCGGGAGCGCGGCATCGTAGTCGATGCGCCGCAAGTGGGGGAGACATTGGAGGCAACCGCCGAATTCCGCCGGGTGCTGCAGATACTGCTCAATTTGGTGGGTAATGCGATCCGCTATTCACCGGCAGATTCACAGGTATGGATCAGGCTCGAGGAAGGCGAGTCCGGGCGAGTGCGGATTATCGTCGCCGACCAGGGGGCAGGGCTGGACGTGGACCAGCAGGCGCGCGTGTTCGGCAAGTTCGAACGGCTCGGGCGCAGCAATGACGGCGGCTCGGGGTTGGGTCTGTATATCTCGCGGCGCCTGGCCCGCGCCATGGGCGGCGAACTCAGCATCGAGAGCGCGCCGGGGCAGGGTGCGCGATTTATCCTGGAATTGCCGAACGCCTGAGCGGCGTCGATCAGGCTCGTCGGCGCGTCAGCCAGACCAGCAAAGCGCCGATCGCAGCCGTAATCAGCCCGTAAAGAATCCACTGGCTGCGCGCGAGCATGAAGCTCTGCGGCGGCCACATGATGATCCCCGCGCCCTGAAGCGACCAGAACAGGCCGCTGAAAATCAGCAGAGCCCCAAGCACACGTAACAAGGCTCTGCCCATTTCAGCGTTTCCCTAGTTCGACGTAATCGCGTTGCGTGGGCCCCGTATAGAGCTGGCGCGGACGGCCGATCTTCTGGCCGGGATCAGATATCATCTCATTCCACTGAGCAACCCAGCCGACAGTTCGTGCAAGCGCAAACAGCGCGGTGAACATGGTCGTCGGAAAGCCGATCGCCGAAAGTATCACGCCCGAGTAGAAATCGACGTTGGGGAACAGCTTTTTGTCGATGAAATAGGGATCGCTGAGCGCCATTTCTTCAAGCTGCAGGGCTACATCGAACACCGGATCGGTAACTTTGAGCGCAGCGAACACCTCGCGCACGGTTTTCTGCATGACCGTCGCGCGCGGATCGTAGTTCTTGTAGACGCGGTGGCCAAAACCCATCAGCCGGAACGGATCCTTGGGATCCTTGGCCCGGGCGATATATTCGGGAATGCGGTCGGGCGTGCCGATCTCGCGCAGCATGGTCAGCGCGGCCTCGTTAGCCCCACCATGCGCCGGGCCCCACAGGCAGGCGATACCTGCGGCGATGCAGGCGAATGGATTGGCGCCTGACGATCCGGCCAGGCGGACCGTCGAGGTCGAGGCGTTCTGCTCGTGATCGGCGTGGAGGATAAATATCCGGTCCATCGCCTGTTCGATCACCGGATTGACCACATAAGGCTCGGCTGGAACCCCGAAGGTCATCCGCAGGAAATTGCCGGTGTAGGACAGGGAGTTGTCGGGATAGACGAACGGCTGGCCGATCGAATATTTATAGGCCGCCGCTGCAATAGTCGGCATCTTGGCGATCAGCCGGTGCGAACTGATCTTGCGATGACTGGGATCGGCGATGTCGGTCGAATCGTGGTAGAATGCCGAGAGCGCCCCGACCACGCCGCACATAATCGCCATCGGGTGCGCGTCGCGGCGGAAACCGCGATAAAACTGCATCAACTGCTCGTGCAACATCGTGTGGCGGGTGATCGTAAAGCTGAAATCGCTCAGTTCGGGCGCTGACGGCAGCTCGCCGTTGAGCAGGAGGTAGCAGACTTCCATGAAGCTGGAGTGCTCGGCAAGTTGCCCGATCGGATAGCCGCGGTGGAGCAAGACGCCTTCGTCACCGTCGATATAGGTCAGCGCGCTTTCGCAGGCTGCGGTCGAGGTGAACCCCGGATCGTAGGTGAACATCCCAGTTTCCGCATAAAACTTGCGGATGTCCACGACCTGCGGACCGACTGAGCCCGAAAGCACCGGATAGGCCCGGTCGTTGCCACCGACGTTGAATATTGCAGTATCAGCCACTCAATATTCTCCTCAAGCTTGGAACGCTGCCGATGCGCCGACAGTCTGGTCGCCAATCCGCGCCAGACTTTCGGCCCGCCCAAGCAGGACCAGTACATCGAATATTCCGGGCGAAGTGGTCTGCCCGGTCAAGGCCGCGCGCAGCGGCTGCGCCAGCTTGCCCAGCCCCAGCTCAAGCTCGTGCACCATCACTTTGAGAGTGGCTTCGAGCCCTTCGCTTGTCCAGTTGTTTTCCGCGGAAAGCCGGGCCGCGATTTGTCCCAAAAGGGCGCGCGCTTCATCGGTCAGAAGCGCCTCGGCCTTGGCGTCGATCGTCAGCGGGCGCTTGGCGAAGAGGAACGCGGCACCGGCTGCCAGCTCGTTCAGATCGCGCGCCCGCAGCTTGAGCACCGGCATTGCCTGTTCGAGCAGGGCACGGTCGGCCTGCGGACCAAGTCGCGCGCCAACCAATTCGGCCAGGCGAGCGTCGGCGGCCTCGCGCATATATTGCCCGTTGACGTTTTGCAGCTTGGCCAGATCGAAGCGCGACGGTGACTTGCCCACGCCCGACAGGTCGAACAGCGCCACTGCTTCGTCGCGGGTCAGGATCTCCCGGTCGCCCGCGCCCCAGCCGAGGCGGAGCAGGTAATTCGACAGTGCCTCGGGCAGAATGCCCAACTCATCGCGATAGGCCTCGACCCCCAGCGCGCCATGACGCTTGGACAGCTTGGCCCCGTCGGCGCCGTGGATCAGCGGGATGTGCGCATAGATCGGATCGTCCCAGCCACCCTCGATTTCATTCATCGCGCGGATGATCGGCAATTGGCGGAAGGCGTTGTTGAGGTGATCGTCGCCGCGGATCACGTGGGTCACGCCCATGTCGTGATCATCGACCACCACCGCCAGCATGTAAGTCGGGGTTCCGTCCGAGCGAAGCAGGACGCAGTCGTCGATCTCGGCATTGCGGACCGTGACGCGTCCCTGAACCGCGTCTTCAATCACGGTTTCGCCTTCGTCGGGCGTTTTGAGCCGAACCACATAGGGCGCGTCCGGCGCGGCTTCGGCAGGATCGCGATGACGCCAGCGGCCGTCGTAGCGCAGCGGTTGCTTAACCGCACGCTGGGCTTCGCGCATGGCTTCGAGCTCCTCGCTGGTAGCAAAGCACTTGTAGGCATGGCCGCCAGCCAGAAGCTGGTGGGCCACCTGGGTATGGCGCTCGGCCTGGGCCGACTGGAACATCGGTGCATCGTCCCACTCGAGGCCGAGCCAGGCCAGGCCATCGATGATCGCCTCAATTGCCGACTGGGTCGAGCGGGCGCGGTCGGTGTCCTCGATGCGGAGGAGCGCGCGGCCGCCGTGGTGACGCGCAAACAGCCAGTTGAACAGCGCGGTGCGAGCGCCGCCGATGTGCAGAAAACCGGTCGGCGAAGGGGCGAAACGGGTCACGACCGGACGCGTGAGCTCCGTCTTTCGGTCGCCTTCACCCCGGCTTGCCATCGTGGCTCGGTTCCTGTCCTATGCGGGGATGGCCAGCGACGCCACGCTCCTGGAAATCAACGCAGAAGCGCCATTTGACGCTGCACTGCAACATAGCCTTTGGCGCAGCAGCAGCTACTTGTCCAGAGCGCTCGAGGCGATTGAACGCTTCCTTGCCGAGGCCGGGTTCGACCGCGGTCCATGGCTCGCTGTGGCCTTCGCCGCAGGCATAGCATTGTGGTTCGAACTGGCCAATCGCGGGGAGTGGCTGGCATTGATCTGCATCTGCCTGGCGGTGATGCTGGGTGGGTTGGGCCTGCTCCGTGGCGATGGACGATTTCCCTATCTGCGCCTGGCGCTCACCTCAATTGCGCTGATGCTGGCGGCGGGATGCCTGACGGTGTGGACCAAGTCGGCGCTAGTCGGCGCGGTGGCGATCAACCGCCCGCTGGTCAGCACTTTCGAGGCAACTGTGCTCGACCGCGAAGAGCAGCCAGCGCAAGAGCGGGTGCGGCTGATGCTGGAGGCGCGCGAACCGAACAGCGGGCGGGCGCTGAAGATTCGGCTCAACCTGCCGGTCGAGCTTGATCAACCTGGAATCGCCGACGGGGCAAGATTGCGGCTTCGGGCGCGGCTGATGCCTCCCGCCCCGCCGATGCTGCCGGGGAGCTACGACTTTGCACGGAGCGCGTGGTTTGCGGGACTGGCTGCGACCGGCAGCGTGCTCGATCCGGTGGTGGTGCTGACGCCTGGTGACCAGAACGTCGGCTGGTTGCGCCGGATACAGACCCGCCTGGCGCGTCACGTTCGTGCCAATTTGGGCGGCTCGGAAGGGACGATTGCCTCGGCCTTTGCCAGCGGTGACCGCGGCGCTATCGCCAAGACCGACGAGGATGCGATGCGCGATGCGGGGCTGACGCACCTGCTGTCGATCAGCGGCCTGCATGTCAGCGCAGTCATTGCTGGGGCATACCTGCTGTCGATCCGCCTGCTGGCGCTGTGGCCGTGGCTGGCGTTGCGGGTTCGGCTACCCCTCGCGGCGGCGGCAATCGGAGCCCTGACGGGCGCGGCCTATACCCTGCTGACTGGGGCTGAAGTGCCGACCGTGAGATCATGTCTGGGGGCGGTGCTGGTGCTGATCGCGCTGGCACTGGGGCGCGAGCCGCTGTCGGTCCGGTTGCTGGCAATAGCGGCGATCCTGGTGATGTTACCCTGGCCCGAAGCCGTGGTCGGGCCCAGCTTCCAGATGAGCTTCGCCTCGGTTCTGGCGATCGTGGCGGTTCACGGTGCCGCGCCGACACGAGCGTTTCTGGCGCGGCGCGAGAACGAGTCGTGGCTTGTACGGGTTGGCCGCAACCTGACAATGTTGCTGGTCACCGGGATCGTCATCGAACTGGCGCTGATGCCGATCGCTTTCTACCACTTCCACCGTGCCGGAATCTATGGGGCGCTGGCCAACGTGATCGCGATCCCGCTGACGACATTTGTGTCGATGCCGATGATCGCGCTGGCCCTGTTCCTCGATCTGTTCGGAGCCGGTGCTCCCGCCTGGTGGGCTGCGGGCAAATCGCTTCAGGCCCTGCTGGCGCTCGCCCACTGGACCGCCGCGCGGCCGGGCGCGGTCAACCATCTGCCGGCGATGGGCGAGGGGAGCGTGCTTCTGTTTGCCGCGGGCGGGCTCTGGCTGGCCCTTTGGCGGGGCAATCGGCGGCTGTGGGGGCTGGTCCCGGTGCTGGGCGGCGTGATTGCGCTCGCGCTACTGAGGCCGCCCGATCTGCTGGTGTCGAACGACGGACACCATGTTGGTATCACAGGAATGGGCGACGGCAGTCTGTTGATGTTGCGCGACAGCCGGACCGACTTTGCGCGCGACAACCTGACCGAAGTGGCCGGCCTGGAAAGCAAAGTCCAGTTGCTCGAAGACTGGCCAGGCGCGCGCTGTAACCGTGATTTCTGCGCACTTGAGATTGTGCGAGCAGGCCGCGAATGGCGCTTGCTGCTATCGCGAGGACGCGATCCGGTGGCCGAACGTGCGCTCGACGCGGCGTGCGAGCGGGTCGATATCGTCATCGCCGACCGCTGGCTGCCCCGCTCATGCCACCCGGCCTGGCTCAAGGCCGACCGAGCGATGCTTGACCGAACCGGCGGTCTGGCAATCGATCTTGGCCAACGCAGGATCGAGGCAGTGGGGGAGCATCAAGGCGATCACGGCTGGTGGCGCGGGGGTGAGCAGGCGCGGCGACCATCGCGATTCACCCGCCCCAATCAAGGCACAGCCAGTCTGGGCACAGCCCGTCAAGGCACAGACCGTCAAGATGCAGACCGTCAAGATGCCCCCGCGCAACTCAGCTTTGAACAAGCCAAAGCCGGGCAAGTCGCAAGTGGGCAGGCGAGCCTTGGGAAATCTAGCACCGCCGCTTCATCCAGAGCTACCGCTTTACCGCCCAGCGCAACTGGATCTTCCGCACGCTAGGCGCATCAACTCAGTGATAGCGCCGGAGCAACCCGGCGAGCTTGCCCTGAACCTCGACTTCGCCCGGTCGATAAATTTGCGGATCATAAGCCGCATTGGCTGGGTCGAGCCGAACCATTCCGTTCTCGCGGTGGAGATACTTGAGCGTTGCCTCTTCTCCTCGAACCAGCGCGACCACGATTTCGCCGTCGCGCGCGGAATCAGTGCGGCGGATCAGCGCATAGTCGCCGTCGAGGATTCCCGCCTCGATCATCGAATCACCCGATACTTCGAGTGCATAGTGTTCCCCTGCGCCGAGCAGAGCGGCGGGAACAGGCAGCATCGATTGGCCTTCCAGCGCCTCGATCGGAACGCCGGCAGCGATCCGCCCGTGGAGCGGGATGTGGATGACGTCATTGGCCGCAGCGGGCATCAAGCGCGGGGCCGCTGTGCGTTCAAGCACCCTGGGTCCGGTTCCGGCCGCATTGCCATTCGCCGCCACCGCTTCATTTGCTCTTGCTGGAGCGCGGCTGACGTCTTCGGGCTGCTTGAGTACTTCTAGCGCGCGGGCGCGATTGGGCAGTCGGCGGATGAAACCGCGTTCCTCAAGCGCTGAAATCAGCCGATGAACGCCCGATTTCGACTTGAGATCGAGCGCCTCCTTCATCTCCTCGAACGAGGGAGAGACGCCGCTCTCCTCAAGTCGGCCCTGGATGAAACGGATCAATTCGTGCTGCTTGCGGGTCAACATTATCCGTCACTCCCTAATGCAGGCCGGACCTGCGAACGAATACGGAACAAGTAAGCAACGATTCGAAACCCGTCAAGCAATACCGCCAATTTCGAGCGGATAGATGAGAACATCGCTGCCGAGCTTGGCGGGCGGCGCCAGCGCCGGGCGATCGATCAGGACGTTGCTTGCGGCCAGCGCGGCGAGCGCGCCACTGTTCTGCTTGCCTAGCATGGTGACGGTTGCGCCATCCCACGCGCCGCGGAGGAACTCCTGCCGTGGGCCGCCGGCAGGCAGCCCGCTGCCAAGACGCGTCGTGACCGGACGGGGGAGGCACTGCGCGGCGCCGAGTAACGCGCGGAGCAGCGGCAAGAGGAACAGATGCGCAGTGACGTGGCTCGAGACCGGGTTTCCCGGCAAGCCCAGGATCAACTGGCTCGCCCGCGTCGCCACGAGCAAAGGCTTGCCCGGCTTGATTGCGACTCGCCAGAAATCGATGTCCGCGCCCCATGCTTCGAGCGCCGGGCGGACCAGATCGTGGTCGCCGACCGAAACGCCGCCACTCGTGACGATGACGTCGGCATCGCCGCTTTGGGCTAAAGCACGCGCCCAGGCATCGCGCTGATCGGGCACGGGCCCGAATCGTTTGATGACGCACGGAACGCTGGAGGCGAGGGCGGCGAGCATGGCGCCGTTGCTCGCAGGTAGCTGATGCGGGGCGCAATTTTCGGCGTCGGCGACCAACTCGTCGCCGCTGTCGAGAATCGCCAGTCGCGGCAAGCGGCGGACGGCCAGGTGATTGTGGCCGGCCGACAGGGCGAGGGCAATTTGAGCAGGGCCGATCCGGGTTCCAGCGGCAAGGAGTATTACACCATGGCGGAAGTCGTTGCCCTGACGCCGGATATGTTGATCGGGGCGCTGTGGCAGGGTTCCGGTAAGTGTCAGCTTGTCGTCGGTTCGCTCCGTATCTTCTTGGAGGATAACGCAATCAGCGCCCGTCGGGAGGAGTGCCCCGGTGGCGATGCGCACTGCCTGGCCAGACGCGACCGCCCCCGCAAATGGATGCCCGGCCGCACTTTCTCCGATGATCTGCCACGGACCAGCCAGGTCCCCCGGCGCCAGGGCATAGCCGTCCATCGCCGAAAGGTCCGCCGCAGGTTGGGTGCGTTGGGCCAGCAAAGGCTCGGCAAGATAGCGACCGAGCGCAGAAGAAACGTCGATCCGCTCGACCGGTAGTGCAACCGCCAAAGCGAGCAGGCGCGCTTGCGCCACATCAAGCGCGAGCGGCGGCGTGGTCACGGCGAGGCGCGCCAGTCGCCCGACTTGCCGCCGCGCTTTTCGATCAGGCGCAAGTCGTCGATTACCATCGCTTTATCGAGCGCCTTGGCCATATCGTAGATTGTCAGGAGAGCCACGGAAGTTGCTATCATCGCTTCCATTTCCACCCCAGTGCGCCCGCTGAGCGAGGCCGTGGCGGTGGCCCGGACAGCGTCGGACTCAATGGTTAGGTCGACCCCGATCGCATCGAGCGCGAGCGGGTGGCAAAGCGGAATCAGCTCAGCGGTTTTCTTGGCAGCCATGATTCCGGCGATCCTGGCGGCGGCGAGGACGTCGCCCTTGGGGACCTGGCCGTCGCGGATTGCAGCGAGCGCCACGGGGCTCATCCGGATCCGGCCAGAGGCTATGGCCAAGCGGCGCGTTTCAGGCTTGCCCCCCACATTGACCATTGCGGCATGGCCGGACGCGTCGAGATGGGTCAGGTCGGTCACGGAAAATCCATCACCGCCGGGGAGCTTGACGAACTTGACACGTCCCCGAGAAAATAAAAATCCCCGCTTCGAGAATCGGTAGGAAGGCGATGGGGCATGGCGGGCGCGATCGGTTTCATGACCAGATGGTGGCATATTCCGATCCTGCAGGACAGTCCGGTCACGATCCCAGAAGCAACCGTGTCGCCGCCGCGACATCGGTTTGACGCATCAGGCTTTCGCCGACCAGGAAGCTGCGGATGCCGACTTTGGCCAGCCGAAGCAGGTCAGCGTGACCATTGATGCCGCTTTCGCTGACCACCAGCGCGCCGGTGGGCACCAGGCTGGCGAGTTTCTCACTGTTCGCAAGATCTGTGACGAAGTGTTTGAGATCGCGGTTGTTTATGCCGATCAGACGAGACTTAAGTCTTGCGGCGCGCTCCATCTCCGCGCGGTCATGAACTTCGATCAGGACATCCATTCCGCGGGCGATTGCCGCTGCCTCAAGTTCCGCCATGATCCCGTCATCGATCGCCGCAACGATAATCAGAATCGCGTCGGCGCCGATCGCGCGGGCCTCGGCGACTTGCCACGGATCGACCATGAAGTCTTTGCGCAGGACCGGCAGGGGGCAAGCGGCGCGGGCTTCGATCAGAAAGTCCTCATGGCCCTGGAAGTAAGTCGATTCGGTCAGGACCGAAAGGCAGGATGCTCCGCCTTCGGCATAGGCGCGCGCGTGGGCGGCGGGTTGAAAGTCTCCTCTGATCAACCCCTTGGAAGGCGATGCTTTCTTTATTTCTGCAATCAGCGCAAAGCTTGTTTTGGTCTTTTCACGCAAGGCGCGCTCAAAACCGCGCGGCGCGGTTTGTGATTTGGCCAATTCGTCCAGCTCGGCAACCGTTCGGCGCTGCTTGCGATGAGCTACTTCCTCACGGGTGGTGGCGCAAATCTTGGCGAGTGTATCGGTCATGGCGTTCCCCTAGCGTCTAGCTGGTGGGAGAGTCGAGGCACAGGTTGTGCGAAGAAGCCGCGCGGCCCCAGCTCAACGCGTCGCCGCAATCCAGCAGTCGAGCAGGGCCTTGGCGAGGCCCTTGTCAAGGGTTTCGGCGGCGTCCTCGACCCCGTCGCGCCAGGTCTCCACTTCGCCCGCGACGATCAGCGCGGCGGCTGCATTCAGGAGGACGGCGTCGCGGTAGGCGCCGGGTTCGCCCATCAGCAGGGCGTGGAGGCGGGCGGCGTTGTAGGCGGCATCGCCGCCGCGGATCGCTTCGATCGGAGCGGGGGCGAGGCCGACTTCGACCACGTCGAGACGATTCATTTCGAAATCGTGCCCCCGAACGACAGCGATCTCATTGCCCCCGGCCAGGCTTAACTCGTCCAGGCCTTCGTCACCCGCGACGATCAGCGAATGGCGCGTGCCCAGGCTCGCCATGGCCTGGGCATAAATCGGCACATAGGCGGGCCGGGCGATGCCGATCAACTGCGCCTTGACTTGCGCGGGGTTGGCCAGCGGGCCCATCAGATTGAAGATCGTGCGCTTGCTGATCGCTTTGCGGATTGGCTGGATCCGACCCATTGCCGGGTGATGGTTGGCGGCGAAGAGGAAGCAGATTCCCAAATCCGCGAGGGTCGCCTCGGCGGTCAGGCCGGCGCGATCGAGGTTGAGGCCGAGCGCCTCCAGGGTATCGGCGGCGCCCGCCTCGGAACTGGCGGCACGGTTACCGTGCTTGGCCACCGGCACCCCGCAGGCGGCAACGACAAGGGCCACAGCAGTCGAGACATTCAGGGTATGGTGTCCATCGCCGCCGGTGCCACAAACGTCGATAGCATTAGCCGGCGCCGATATGGGCAGCATCCGGGCGCGCATGGCCCGCGCGGCTCCGGCAATTTCCGCTGCCGTTTCACCGCGTTGCGAGAGGTCGATCAGAAACCGCATGACTTCAGCATCGCCGACCGTCCCATCGAGAACGGCGGCGAAGGCGTGTTCAGCTTGTGCTTCGTCGAGGTGCGCATCTGCGCCGGGTAGATGCTTCACGCCAGTCCCTTCGCCTCGATCCCGCACAGGGCCAGGAAATTTGCGAGAAGGGCGTGGCCGTGTTCGGTGGCGATGCTTTCGGGGTGGAACTGAACGCCGTGGATTGGCAGAGTTTCGTGGCGAAAACCCATGATGTGGCCGTCGTCGCTGTGCGCGTTGACCACCAGCGCTGCGGGCACATCATCGACAATCAGCGAGTGATAGCGGGTGGCAATGAAGGGCGAGGGCAGGTCGGCAAATAGGCCGCTGCCATCATGGGTCACCGGCGATGTCTTGCCGTGCATCAGCCCGCCGCGCACGACCCTGCCGCCAAAATGCTGGCCGATCGCCTGGTGACCGAGGCACACTCCAAGCAATGGCTTGGCGGCATCGGCGCAGGCGGCGACCAGATCGAGGCTGATCCCGGCCTCGTTGGGCGTGCAGGGGCCGGGCGAGATGAGGAACCCCTGGGCGCCCGACGACAGCGCCTGCTCGGCCGACAGCGCATCGTTGCGCACGACCTCGACCTCGGCGCCCAGTTCCATCAGGTAATGGACCAGGTTCCAGGTAAAGCTGTCGTAGTTGTCGATGACGAGGATCATGATTCCTACTGCCCGAACCCCGCTTCTCCCGCCACCCTTACCGCTTCCCTTGCCGCCGCAATCAGCGCCCCGGCCTTGGCCTCGCATTCGCGCTGTTCGTATTCGGCGACCGAGTCCGCAACGATCCCGGCGCCCGCTTGCACGTGCAGGATCCCGTCCTTGACGATCCCGGTCCGCAGCACGATGCAGCTATCGACCGAGCCGTCGGGGGCGAAGTAGCCGACGCCGCCCGCATAGGCGCCGCGGGTTTCAGGCTCGAGTTCGGCGATGATTTGGCAGGCGCGAATCTTGGGGGCGCCACTGACCGTGCCTGCCGGAAAGCCCGCGAACAGCGCGTCGATTGCGTCGTGGCGCGTGGTGTCTAGCTGGCCGACGACGTTGCTGACGATGTGCATGACGTGGCTGTAACGCTCGATTGTGTAGCTGTCGGTGACCCGCACAGTGCCCGCCTTGGCAACCCGGCCGACGTCGTTGCGGCCAAGGTCGAGCAGCATGAGGTGCTCGGCGCGCTCCTTGGGGTCGGCGAGCAGGGCGACGCGGTTGGTTTCGTCCTCGGCGGGTGTTTTGCCGCGCGGGCGAGTTCCGGCGATCGGGCGGATGGTGACTTCCACGGGCTCATTTGGGCCACCGCGCACCCTGACTAGGATTTCCGGACTCGATCCGATCAGCGCGAAGCCGGGCAGGTCGAGGAAATAGAGGAACGGCGAGGGGTTCACCCGGCGCAGCGCGCGATACAGTGCCAGCGGGGGCAGAGTGAACGGGCAGGTGAAACGCTGGGCCAGGACCACCTGGAACACATCTCCGGCAGCGATGTAGTCCTGCGCCCGATCGACCATTGCGGCGTAGTTTGCGCGCGGCATCGTTGGCGCAAGGACTGGCTCGGGCAGATCGGACTGAAGCGGCGCGGGCGTCGTCGTGCGGGCGAGGCGGCGCAGAGCCGCGTCAATGCGATCCTGGGCGAGGTCGAGCGCGCGCTCGGGCACGCTGCTGGACGGCCACACCGGAGCGACGCAGAACAGTTCGTCGCCGAGCCGGTCGAACACCAGGATCAGGGTCGGGCGGACGAACAGCATATCAGGCAACTCAAGGCTGCTGGCTGGGGCGCGTGGGATCGCTTCGACCAGGCCGATCGTCTCGTAGCCGAAATAGCCGACCAGGCAGGCGAGGGCGGGCGGCAATGCGGCTGGCAGAGCGGCGATGCGGCAGGCGGTGGCCAATGCACGCAGTTCGCTCAGACTGTCTGCGGCGAGCGGTTCGAAGGCATCGCGCGCGCTCTGCCACTGGCGGTTGATTGCGGCGCTTGGCCCTGACGCGCGGAACACCAGATCGGGATCGAGGCCGAGCAGGCTGTAGCGGCCACGTACTTCGCCGCCTTCGACCGATTCGAGCAGGAAATCGCCGCGGCCCGGTTCAATCAGCTTGAGTGCGGCGCCAACAGGTGTCTCGCTGTCGGCGATCAGACGGCGATAGATCAGCCCCGGCGCGCCATCGGCCAGGGCAGAGGCTGCCGCCTCCCAATTTTCCGCCCGCGCTGCCATCGCCGGACGCGCCTCAATTGCCGCCGGTCAGCTGCGTGCCGACCGCGCGGATTGCGTTTTCGTTACGCTCGACGCCGACCTGGGCGCGGATCGCATGGCGCAGCTGTTCGGCATATTCGCGCCCGGCAAAGGTGCTGAGTTCCTGCCTGGCTTTGCTCAGCAGCGGATCGTTTGCCGCGATGGCTCCGGGCACGATCGACTTGAGCACAACGACATACCAGCCGCGGTTTTTCGGCGCCTGGAGCGACTTGACCGAGCCGGCGGCCATGTTGAACAGCAAGGCGAGCGGGGCGGGGACCTGCTGACCCTTGGCGGCGAGTTGCTCTCGGCCCATGTCGACCTGGTCGACCGGGGGCAGGTTGCCGCCCGCCTGCGGCCCGAGCGCAGCCATCGCGGAGCTTAGATCGTCGCCCTTACGCACTGCCGCCAGCACCTTGTCGATCGCCGTCTTTGCTGCTGCTGCGCCTTTTTCGAGCGCAATGTCAAAGGCAACGTCACCCTTGATCTGGCCCAGCGGGGCCGGTGCGGAGGAGGTTATTGCGGTTACGTCGAACACCATGAACTTCCTGCCGGCCTCGATCTCGGCGAGCTGCGGCTGGTTCTCGCGCTCCATCGCAAAGGCGGCTGAGGTGACCCGGGCGAGCTCGGGCGGGGCCTTGCCGACGGCGCCGTAAAGCTGGCCATCGCTGGTCATCGGCGGGGTCAGCACGGGGGTCAGGCCAAGTTCCTTGGCCACATCGGCCAGGCTGCCGCCCTTGTCGAACTCGTCCTCGAGCTTGGCGGAGAAGTCGACCAGTGCGGCGCGGCGCTTGGCCTGGGCCAAGGCCGTAGAGATCTCGTTGCGGACCTGGTCGAGCGAACGGGCGGATTTGGCCTCGATCGCGTCGACGCGCATCAGGTACCAGCCCAGGGCACCACGGACCGGCCCGGCGATCTTGCCACGCGGGGCGCCGAATGTGGCGTCGGCAACTAAGGCAGAGCTCTGCTCGGTCAGGGCGCGCTTGCTGACTGGGGGCAGGGTGGCTGCGCTCAGGCCTTTTGCAGAAGCCGAGGCTTCGAGGCTGGTGCCCTTGGCCAGCTCGGCGAGGACGGCCTTGGCGGCGGGTTCGGTGGGCAGGATCAACTGGGTGATCGTGCGCATTTCGGATGCAGCATAGAGCGCCTGGTCGGACTTGTACTTCGCGCCAATCTCAGCCTCGCTGGGTGCGGCGACGTTCTTGAGCGCGGTGTCGTCAAACAGGGCGTAGCGGATTACCCGGCGCTCGGGGCGGATATAGTGATCGCGGTGGGAAGCGTAATAGGCGGTGATCTCGCCATCGCTGGGCGGAACCCGGGTGACGAAAGCTGCCGAGGGGAGCAGCGCGATCCCTCCGGTGCGATGCTCGCGCAGCAGCGCGGCGTAGCGGTTGACGACTTCCTGCGGAGCCTGCGCGCCGAACGCGGCGGGGACCAGCAGTTGCCGAGCCACCAGGCGCTGGGCGAAGTCCTCGCGGATCGTATCGTTACTGAGGCCGCGCTGCTGGAGCAACTGGCGGTAGGCAGCATCGCTGAACTTGCCGTCAGGGCCCTGGAAGGCCGGGATTTTGGCAATCTCGCTGTCGATCAGGCGATCCCCGGCGACCATGCCGACCTTGCGCCCGAACACGCCCATCGCAGTGTTGTCGATCAACTGGTCGAGCACCTTAGCCAGTCCATCCGCAGCGACGAAAGCCTTCATCGAGAGCTGGGGATTTTCCTGTTTGGAATTCTCGAAGGCGTTGGTCGCGGCCTTGCTCAGTTGCGAGGTGCTGATCCGGTCACTCCCGACCATCGCCACCCGATCGCCCCCGGTGACCGATCCGAACTTGCCGCTGTTGGAAACGTCTGCGCTGGCAAAGGCCAGGGCGATCAGCACCAGCAGGCCCATGGTGATGCCCACGCCGAATTTGCTCTTGAAAAAATTGCGGAAGAACTGGAGCATCGCTGGGTCGCTTTTGCAGGTTGGGGTGCGGGCAGGGCAGCGCGGAAAGGACGCCGCGGCGGGCTTTAGGAGGCAATCGCGCTTGCCGCAATGGCCAGGCTGTGGTGGGTTTGGCGATGTGCGAATGATGCGGTCCGATAAAAGCCGGATTGCAACGTTACGGCTGACTTATGCCATAGTCCGGCGCGCATATGCTTGCGCCTCGCTCGAAAACGGTTAGCAGCGCGCTCTATGCGACCGGTCGGGGGCACAATCGGCCAGGAACAAGGGACACTCATGCCAAATCGGCCTTATATCGTCGGCAATTGGAAGATGAACGGCAGCCGCGCCGCGCTCGCCGAAGCGCGGGCGATCGACCGGGCAGCGGCGCGCTTCCCCGGCGTGGCCGTGGGGCTGGCTCCTCCGGCAACCTTGATTCACGCGATGCGCGAAGCGGCCGAGACACTCCGCGTCGGCGCGCAGGATTGCCATGCCGAACCATCAGGCGCCTACACCGGCAGCCTTGCCGCGCCGATGCTGGCCGATGCCGGCGCAGAATTCTGCATTGTGGGCCACAGCGAGCGGCGCGCGATGCACTGCGAAACCGATGCCGAGGTCAAGGCCAAAGCCGAAACCGCCAAGGCCGCCGGGTTGAGCGTCATCCTGTGCGTTGGCGAGACCGAGGCCGAGCGCGACAGCGGCAAGGCCGAGGCGGTAGTGGGCAGACAGCTCGAAGGTTCGTTGCCGCGGGGCGAGGACGCAGCTGCCCGCCTGGCTATCGCTTACGAGCCGGTGTGGGCAATCGGCACCGGACGGGTTCCGGCGGTGGACGATGTCAGCGCGATGCATCGCTCGATCCGCGCCAAGCTCAACGCGGTTTACGGCGAGGCCGGGGCGGCTGTGCGAATCCTGTACGGCGGTTCGGTCAATGCCGACAATGCGGTCGAACTGCTCGGCGCGGATGAGGTTGGCGGCGCCCTGGTGGGTGGGGCGAGCCTTACGGCGGACGCGTTCCTGCCGATCATCATCGCGGCTGCCGGGGATAGCGCGCTGTAGTCGCGCAAAGCCTCCGAGCCTTGCGCAAGCGACCCTCTGCGCCTAGATGCGCGACACATTTGTGAGAGTCTGAAGTTTCATGTCTTTGTTCCTGTTCCTCACTGTCGTCCAGGCGCTGGTTGCTGCGGCGCTGGTCGGCGTGATCCTGATGCAACGCTCCGAAGGTGGCGGGCTGGGCGTTGGCGGAAGCCCCTCGGGTTTGATGTCAGCGCGCGGTGCGGCCGATTTCCTGACCCGCGCAACTGCAGTTCTGGCGACCGCATTCGTGGTTCTGAGCATCGTCCTGGCCGCGTTGGCCGTCGGTGCCACTTCGGGCCGCAAGCTGGACACCTCGCTCAACCGTACCGTTACTGGCGCGCCGATCAGCGCCGATCCACTGGCTGGAGCCGCCCAAAGCGCGAGTCCGGCCCCGCTGCCAATCCCGGTCCCGATCCCGGCCGATCCGCTAGCTGGACAGACCCGCGCGGTGGCGCCGCGTCCGACCCCGCCGCAAGCGAAGGTCAGTGTCGCGCCCACCGCGCGGCCGGTCCGCGCCAAGGTCACCGCAGTGCCCAAGGCCTCGCCCAGCGCCGCTCAGGCACCTGCCGTTAGTGTTCCGGCTCCGTCTGTCAGCCCAGCACCCGTTGCGGCCCCGGTCACGACGACCCCCTGATCGCAGCGGCGGCGCCGCTCGCGCCGCTCGCTTCATCGCCAGCGGCGCACCGCTTCTGTGGATTGCGCAGGTGTGGGCGGCCGCAGCGCTTGCCCAAACCCGGTCCATACGCTTAAGGCTCAACTCCCATGGCGCGGTATATTTTCATCACCGGCGGCGTGGTCTCCTCGCTTGGCAAAGGTTTGATGGCGGCGAGCCTGGCGGCGCTGCTTCAGGCGCGCGGATTTCGCGTGCGAATCCGCAAGTTCGACCCCTATCTCAACGTCGATCCGGGGACGATGAGCCCGTACCAGCACGGCGAAGTCTTTGTCACCGACGACGGTGCCGAGACCGATCTCGATCTGGGCCACTATGAGCGCTTCACCGGCGTCTCGGCGCGCCAGTCGGACAACATCACCTCCGGCCGCATTTATCGCGACATCATAATCCGCGAGCGCCGGGGCGACTATCTGGGCGCCACCGTTCAGGTGATCCCCCACGTTACCGACGCGATCAAGGAGTTCGCCAAGGCCGAGGTCGAGGATCTCGACTTCGTGCTGTGCGAGATCGGCGGCACGGTCGGTGATATCGAGGGCTTGCCGTTCATCGAGGCCTTGCGCCAGTTGCGCAACGAACTGGGGCGCGAACAGACCTGTTCGGTCCACGTCACCCTGGTGCCCTATATCGCCGCCGCTGGCGAGCTGAAGACCAAGCCGACCCAGCACTCGGTCCGCGAACTGACCGCACTGGGGGTCCAGCCCGACCTCCTGCTGTGCCGCTGCGAGAGGCCGCTGCCTGAAAGCGAGCGAGCCAAGATCGCGCTGTTCTGCAATGTCCGGATGGAAGCGGTAATCCCCGCGCTCGATGCGACCAGCATCTATTCTGTGCCGCTGCAGTATCATGCCGAAGGCCTCGACGCCGAAGTCCTGCGCCATTTCGGCCTCACTTCGCCTGCACCCGATCTGTCCGGCTGGGCCGATGTGGTCGACCGTTACGTCCATCCCGAGGGCGAAGTCACGATCGGCGTGGTCGGCAAATATGTCGGGCTGCAGGATGCCTACAAGTCGCTCAACGAGGCGCTGGTCCACGGCGGCATGGCTAATCGGGTACGGGTCAATGTCCGCTGGATCGACGCCGAACTGTTCGAGGCCGGAGACGCCGAGATCGCTGCGCGGCTCGAGCCGCTCCACGGGATTCTGGTCCCTGGCGGGTTCGGCGAGCGCGGCTCGGAAGGCAAGATTGCCTCGGTTCGCTTTGCCCGCGAGCGCAACGTGCCGTTCTTGGGGATCTGCCTGGGGATGCAGATGGCCTGCATCGAAGGCGCGCGGAATACGGCGGGCATTGCCGAGGCGTCTTCCACCGAATTCGGCGAAACCAGCGAGCCGGTAGTCGGCATCATCTCTGAGTGGATGAGCCCGGAGGGTCTCCAGACCCGCGCCGATGGCGGTGATCTGGGCGGGACAATGCGGCTGGGCGCCTATGAAGCCCGGCTGGCGCACAACAGCCACGCCGCCGCGATCTACGGTGCGACGACTATCTCCGAACGGCACCGCCATCGCTACGAGGTCAACTCGGCCTATCGCGAACCGCTGGAGCGGGGCGGGTTGGTATTTTCCGGAATGTCGCCCGACGGACTGCTGCCCGAGATTGTCGAACGGCCCGACCACCCGTGGTTTGTCGGCGTGCAATTCCATCCCGAACTCAAAAGCCGCCCGTTCGAACCGCACCCGCTGTTCGCCGGGTTCATCCAGGCGGCTTTGCGTCAGGCAAGATTGGTCTGAATTTTCTTGCGGGTTGGGGTCGCTCGATTTCTTGAACAATATCAGCGCGTGGGAGTGTCTCACACGGCCATGTAGAGTGTGCGTCAGTGGTCTTGCGCGCCCTTTGGGTGGCGCCAGCGACAGAAATTGCTTGCAAAACCTATCAGAAATGCCGGAAACTCGGAATTGAAGCGGCGGTGCGGGGGATAAGAGCACGCTGCCGTCTTCAGGGGAATTTGAGATTACCGCAGGCGCATAGACGCCCGGTTCAGAGCTTGTCACGTCGATGATCGCCTACAGCGACCCGGGCGACCATGGACTGACGAGGCGGCGCGCAAGCGTCGCAGGGGTGGGCCTTCCCGGGCCCGCCCCTATATTTTGAAAGCCAATGCTCTCCAAATCCAGCGTCATTGCCAGGACCATCAGGTCTGCTTTGCTGCGGCGTAGCAGTAGTCGATCCTGAGCTTGTCGAAGGGCTCGCAATGACAAAAGCGGGCTTCATTGCCCGCGATCGGGCGGCTCTTGCACCTTCGTCATCAACCACGCCCAGGCCGAGCAATTTTCGGTTCATCCAGACCCGGCAAACTCGCCATCTGCGCGGCGTGCCCATGCCCTTGCGGCGCATGACGCAGTGGATGGTCATGCCCCTTGCGGCGCATGACACGGTTGCCCAGACGTGATAGCCGAAGGTGGTTTCAAAAATCCTCGCGGTAGTTATTGAGCAAGTTGAGAACAAGGAACACCAATGGCCGCCAGGGTCGAAATTTATACCAAATGGGGTTGCTCTTACTGCACTCGCGCCAAGGCTTTGCTTGAGCGCAAGGGCGTGTCGTTTGACGAATACGACATCACCATGGGTGGGCCCAGGCGCGCCGAAATGCAGGTCCGCGTGCCCGGGGCGATGACCGTCCCGCAGATCTTGATCGACAATGCGCCGGTCGGTGGCTCGGACGATCTGGCTGCGCTGGACCGAGCCGGACGGCTGGACGCACTGCTTGGCCAGGGCTGACTTTTATGCACCGCATCGCGGTTCTTCAGATGACCACCGGGATCGATCCTGCGGCCAACGCGGCGGTTCTGGTTGAGGCGATCGAGGCAGCGCGGGCAGGGGGTGCAAAAATGCTGTTCACCCCCGAAATGAGCGGCCTGCTCGATCGCGATCGCGATCGGGCGCGGGCGACGGGCAATATTGTGCGCGAGGACGAGGATCCGGTGCTGGCGCAAGTGCGCGAGGCGGCAGCCGAGGCCAACCTATGGGTCGCGCTGGGCTCACTGGCAGTGGCGCGCGACGACGGATGCTGGGCCAACCGCGCATTCGTGATCGACGCGACCGGGGCGATCGTGGCGCGCTATGACAAAATCCATATGTTCGACGTCGATCTGGCCGACGGCGAGACCTGGCGCGAATCCTCGGCCTATGTCGCAGGCGAGGCGGTCAGCGTGGTCGAAACGCCGCTGGGCCGCCTTGGCCTGGCGATCTGCTACGATCTGCGCTTCCCCGCGCTGTTCGATTTGCTGGGTCGGGCGAAGTGCGATGTGATCGCCATCCCCGCCGCTTTCACCGTCCCCACCGGCGCGGCGCACTGGCACGTCCTCCAGCGGGCGCGGGCAATCGAGGCCAGCGCCTATGTCGTCGCGGCCGCGCAAGTCGGGCGGCACGGCGATGGGCGCAGCACCTTTGGACACAGTCTGGTGGTCGATCCCTGGGGTGAGATCGTACTCGACATGGGCGGCGACGTAGCCGGGCTTGGCTTTGCCGAGATCGATCCGGCGCGGATCACAGCCGTGCGCGCGCAACTGCCCAGCCTTGCCAACCGCCGCGCGATAACTAATTAAATCTTAAATGATCGTGTTCGACCTTGAATGCCGCCTCGGCGGCCACCGCTTCGAAGGCTGGTTCGGCTCGTCCGATGACTTCGCTGCACAACAGGAACGCGGGCTGGTCGAATGCCCGATCTGCGGCGCGGGCGAGGTAATCAAGGCACCGATGGCTCCGAACGTTGCGCGCAAGGGCAACCAGGGGGGCTTGGTTGCGCCAAAATCCGAAGTAACTCTCCCGATGCCGGCAGCCTCGGTTCCGGTGCCAATGCCGGTGTCGATGGCTGGCGGCAACCTTCCACCCGAGGCTCGCAAGTTGTTGCAGGCGCTGGCCAAGGTTCAGGCTGAGGCGCTCAAGACCTCGCGCTGGGTCGGATCGGATTTCGCCGAGGATGCCCGCGCGATGCATTACGGCGAGCAGGACGCCGCTCCGATCCACGGCCAGGCAACGCCCGAGGAGGCTCAGGAATTGCTTGAAGAAGGGATTGCCGTCGCCCCGCTGCTGTTCCCGATTGGTGCGCCCGATGAGACCCACTGAGCGCACTGCGCCAATTGCCTTGGCCGTTCCCCGCCCCTAATAAGCCTGCGGGCGCCCGTAGCTCAGCAGGATAGAGCACCAGATTCCTAATCTGGGGGCCATGGGTTCGAATCCCGTCGGGCGCACCAATTTTGCGGGGTTCGGGTCAAGCTTCGCTTGCCCTCGCGCGGCACCGGTCCACTCCCCTGCCGTGAGGCGGGAAAAAGACTTTGCCTCCTCCTCAGCAGGTGCGGTTGCGCTTCGACGGGCTTTCAACCCGCTCGCCGTCTTCTGCGATCAGCAGCCCGTCCATCGCCGGGTGGGCTAAGCGCAAATAGTCGAGCAGGACGCCGCTGACCGGATTGAGGAACTCGACGCCGATCGCGCCGTCGGCGGTCCAGCGCAATTCGCCCTTGAGCGGGCCGACCGGGCCGATCCAGACCGTGACAGTGCGGACCTTGGGCTGGTTGAGGATGATCTCCTCCAGGCCGCAACCGCGCGACGAAAGGTCGGTAATGTAGGCGGGCTGGATTAAGCCGAGGCCGAGCCGACATTTGCCGTCGATCCCCAGATTGTGACGCGCTTCGCGGCGTAGATTCTTGTCTTCTCTATCGGTCATTGTCGGGATGTCATAGCCGCGGGTGCTTAATATTAAATTTTCGCGAAGCCCGGCCCGCGCGATTTTACGCGGTCTACCCGGTCTCATTTTACCCAATTGCCAAATTTTTCGGTTAATCGAGACTTTGCTAACCGACTTTATGCAAATTCGCGGAATTAGGACTTGAATCACTGAATCAATTGTGATTCTGTCGCATTATGAGATTGAGGCCAATTCACGCGCGAACCGGTCGACAGGCGCTCACCCGCAATGCCGGGGTCCTGGTCCTGATCGGGCTTGCCGGCATGGCCGTGGCGGGTCCTAGCGGCATCCTCGCCTGGGGTGAGAATGCGCGCCTGCTTGAGCAGCGCGAGCATGAAGTCGCCCGGCTCAAGGCCGAGCAGAACGAACTGCGCAACCGGGTCGATCTGCTCGATCCGCGGCACACCGACCCCGACCTTGCTGGCGAGCTGCTGCGCAGCAATCTCAACGTCGTCCACCCCGACGAAATGGTTATGCTGCTCAAGAATTGAGCCGTTCAGGTTAATTCGTCGAGGGCGGTTTCGCTTCGGCGATCTTGGTCCTATAGGGCGCTCGGATCATCCTCAGGGAATCATACATTGGCCAACAAAGCCCCGCGTAACGACGCCGGCCCGCAGCCCGCGCCCGCTGCCGAACTTCCCGCCGTGGTCCGCCCGGCCTATCTCGGGACCGAAGCTTCGCTTGATCAGTCGCCGGCCTTGCGCAGCCTCCAGGAGGCTCACGCCGCCGATAAGCGCTACCGTGCCAGCGACGAAGACCTGCTGCGCTTTTACGAACAGATGCTGCTTATCCGCCGCTTCGAGGAGCGTGCCGGGCAGTTGTATGGCCTCGGCCTGATCGGCGGATTCTGTCACCTGTATATTGGCCAGGAAGCCGTCGCAGTCGGGCTGCAGTCGGCGCTTGATTCAACCAAGGACAGCGTCATCACCGGCTATCGCGATCATGGTCACATGCTCGCCTACGGGATCGATCCCAAGCTCATCATGGCCGAGCTGACCGGGCGCCAATCGGGCATTTCCAAGGGCAAGGGCGGCTCGATGCACATGTTCAGCGTTGAGCATAAATTCTACGGCGGGCACGGCATCGTCGGCGCGCAAGTCTCGCTCGGCACCGGCCTGGCCTTCGCGCACAAGTACCGCGACGATGGCGGCATCTGCATGGCCTATTTCGGTGATGGCGCAGCCAACCAGGGCCAGGTCTACGAAAGCTTCAACATGGCTGCGCTGTGGAAGCTGCCGATCGTGTTCGTGATCGAGAACAACGGCTATGCCATGGGCACCGCAGTCAAGCGCAGCTCGGCCGAGACCGAGTTCTACCGCCGCGGCACGGCGTTTCGCATCCCCGGCATGGACGTCAACGGGATGGATGTGCTGGAAGTGCGCCGCGCTGCCGAAATCGCTATCGACTTCGTGCGGCAGGGCAACGGCCCGGTGCTGATGGAGCTTAACACCTATCGCTATCGCGGCCACTCGATGTCCGATCCGGCGAAATACCGCAGCCGCGAGGAAGTCCAGGAAATGCGTGAGAAGCACGATCCGATCGAAGCCGCCAAGGCCGAACTGACGAGCCGCGGAATGGCTGAGGACACGCTCAAAGAGATCGATAAGCAGATCCGCGCGCGGGTTGCCGCAGCGGCCGATTTTGCCGAAAACTCGCCCGAGCCGGCCTTGCCTGAACTTTATACCGACGTTTTGGTGGGCAGCTACTGATGGCGCTGGAACTCAAGATGCCGGCGCTGTCGCCGACGATGGAGCAGGGCACGCTCGCCAAGTGGCTGGTCAAGGAAGGCGACGTCGTCAAGTCGGGTGACATCCTCGCCGAGATCGAAACTGACAAGGCGACTATGGAATTCGAGGCGGTGGACGAGGGTACGGTCGGCAAGATCATGGTTCCCGAGGGCACCGAAGGGGTCAAGGTCGGCACGGTGATTGCGATGCTGGATGAGGAGGGGGAGGTTGCTTCGGTTGACGTACCGGCCCACCCCCAACCCTTGCTGCAAGCGGGAGGGGAGCCGGTTGCGCTCAGTCCTCAAGTTGCCGCGTCAGCACCCCCTTCTTCTCCCTTTCTGCCCGCGGAAGGGGCAGGTGGGCCTGTCGCAGCTCTCATCGCACCCTCGCCCACTCCCCTCACCAACCTCCCCATGGTCACCGTCCGCGAAGCGCTGCGCGATGCCATGGCCGAGGAAATGCGCCGCGATGACCGGGTTTTCGTGATCGGCGAGGAAGTGGCCGAGTATCAGGGTGCTTACAAGGTCACCCAGGGCTTGCTCGAGGAATTCGGCGCCAAGCGGGTGATCGATACGCCGATCACCGAATATGGCTTTGCCGGTGTCGGCACCGGCGCGGCGATGGGCGGCTTGCGCCCTATCGTCGAGTTCATGACGTTCAATTTCGCGATGCAGGCGATCGACCACATCATCAATTCGGCGGCCAAGACCAATTACATGTCGGGCGGCCAGATGCGCTGCCCGGTGGTGTTCCGCGGACCCAACGGCGCCGCCGCCCGGGTCGGCGCGCAGCACAGCCAGAACTACGCCCCGTGGTACGCCAGCGTCCCCGGGCTGATCGTGATCGCACCCTATGACGCGGCCGACGCCAAGGGTCTGCTCAAGGCCGCGATCCGTTGTGATGATCCGGTGGTCTTCCTTGAGAACGAGCTGGTTTACGGCCGCACGTTCGAACTGCCTGAACTCGACGACCACGTCTTGCCGATCGGCAAAGCGCGGATCGTGCGCGAGGGGAACGACGTGACCATCGTTAGCTATTCGCTTGGCGTTGGCCTGGCGTTGGAAGCGGCGGAGCAACTGGCGAGTGAGGGTGTCTCGGCCGAAGTGATCGACTTGCGCACGCTGCGTCCGCTCGATCGCGAGGCGGTGCTGGAGAGCTTGGCAAAAACCCATCGGCTGATCGTCGCCGAAGAAGGCTGGCCGATTTGCTCGATCGCCTCGGAAATCATCGCCCTGTGCATGGAGCACGGCTTCGACGACCTGGATGCGCCGGTCCTCCGGGTGTGCAACGAAGATGTCCCGCTGCCTTACGCCGCCAATCTGGAAAAGGCCGCGTTGATCAATACCGCCAAGATCGTGGCGACGGTCAAGCAGGTCATGGGAGGGGCTTAGCCCGCCCTACCGGAATGTCGAACTGATCGAACTGTAGGCCGAGCACCCTGAAACCGCCGAAGGCCTGTTCGGGTCGCGCTGGTAGATCTGGGTCAGGTCGCGGCTGTCGCGCACGATGAACGAGGCGGTGGCCGTGATCTGCCTGCTGCTGACGAACTGGTCGAGGATCAGCGGCTGGTAGTCATAGGCGACCTCGACGAAAATCACGGCATCGCCAATGCTCGCCTGGACTTCTTCGCCTGGTGGACCCATGCCCGCTATGGCCGAAGTTATCCCGTCGCCCTGGAAGCCGTAGTGCGAACCCCAGACTTTCTTGCCCTTGCAGCGCTGCCAGTGGATATATTGCTGGGTCATAGAGGTCGGCAGGACTTCAAGGCTGCTGATGATCGCCCGGCCATGCTCATAGAAATCCAGGCCCTTGCCACCCTGGAGGTTCGAGCCGATCAGCAAGTCGTTGATGTCGCCTTCGTAGATCTTGCGCATGGCCAGCGATGAGGTGTCCCCGATTCGCGCGCCATTGTCGGCCAGGTGGGTGGCGAGCTGATTGACGTGCATCGTCACCAGCGCAAAGTTGGCAGTCTCTACCCCCCACAAACCCGCAGTCAGCAGCAGCGGCAGCGACAGCGCAAATTCGGTCATCGCCACGCCCGAGCAGGTCCGGCTCAGGCGGCGCAGCAAACGGCGCGGGCGGACGGCGATCATGAGCAGTTTGCCGTTGCTGACGTGATCTGCTGCACGGTGAACGGCTGGTTGCGCAGAACGGTCGCCGCCGACATCGTCACGGTCGACGGCATGCCGATCAGCTGGGCCATCGGGAACAGCCGGGGATAGGTAACCGTCACTTCATAAAGCACCGCATCGCGCGCGCTGCCGGTGCCGGTCGTGCCGCGATCGGCGTCCCAGCGGTTGTTGCCGTTGGCATCCTCGAACGGCTCGCCCGCATCGCAGGCGCCGTCGCCGTTGAGATCGGTGTAATCCTCAGGGCGTGAAACGTCCGAGAAGTTGGTATAAGACTTACGGCTGAAGCCGAGCGCTGCCGTCGGCATCAGCGAGTGCACGGAATCAGTCACGGCCTTGTCGATCGTCGCGACGTTGCCGGGCGCACCCTCGATTGTTGAATCGCGCGCTGCCTTCTGGATCGTGTCCTGCAGGATCGACATCGTGTACATATTGTAGCCCATGTCGAAGATGCCCATAATCGTCATCACCAGGACCGGCGCGATCATCGCAAACTCGACCAAAGCAGCACCATCGCTTGCGGATCTCAGCCGGGCGAGCAACCTCACTTGGTAATCCTCAGATCGCCCATCGCGGCGGCAATCTGGCTGAACACCTGGTTGAGCTGCGAGGCGTTAGTGGCCTCGAAGTAATGGCCCGCGCCGGCGCACTGGGTCAGCACCGGGTTGAGCCCGGTGCCAAAGCCGATCAGCCAGACCGTGACATTGCGCTTCTTGACCTCGTTGCAGGCGACGGTGAAGCGATTTTCGACCGTCTGGGTCAGCGTTAGTGCGGACGTCGACGACCAGCGGCGGCGGTCGAGCGGCTCGACCCCGTAGGCGCCATAGACCAGATCCTGCGGTGCGGTCAGGCCGTCGGTCAGAAAGATCATGTGACGGCTGGTGCCCTTGCCCGAAATGTCGGCATTCTCGTCGGCGAACAGTCCGGTTGGCGATAGCAGCCGACCGCCCCAGATCATCCCGATGTCGTGATAGGTGGCGCCCCGCGCGACCAGCGAGTCGACATAGTTGGAGACATCGCTTGGGGTCATTTCCGCCAGCTTGCGCGCGGCGGCGGGGCAGGCGACCAGGCCGTTGTAGAGGCTGGGCGCAAGATAGTCGTCGGTCGTCACCACTGGCGCCGGGGTGAACGAACCATTCCCGCCCTGGTCAAGCGAACGCTCATAGATCAGGCCGGGATAGGCTGGGCGCCACTGAGTTTCGGCATTGCCTGGCGAAGGAATGCCGTCGATGTCCAGATCGCGCGCGCGGCTCAGATCGACATTGGCATAGTCGCCGATCTCATAAGTCCCACGCTCCTCGATGCAGCCGTTGCTTTCGCTGCGCCAGTTGCTGACATCGCTGGGCAGAGAGGCATAAATATAGGTGCTCGTTCCCGAATAAACCGGGATGGTGATCTGGTCGAACTCGTCCGAGTAGGAGTTGTAGTCGGCGCGATAGACTGTGCAGGTCGTCCCGGTCAGATCGATCCAGTAATAGGCACCATTGGCAACCCGCGAATAATGACTGGTAGTCTTGGTTCCGCTGGGTGGACCGGAATAGGGTGCGGTCGCGGTTGAAAGCAGGCTGTAGTTGGTGGCAGAGGTGCTGGTCGGCTGCCCGGAATCGCAGCTGTAGCTGGGATTGCCGGTTTGGGTGGCTGGCAGATGGTAGGTTGCCGCGTAAGTGGACTGGACTGCCTGTTGATAGCTGCCTGCCGCGTGGGTGAAGTTATCGTAATACGTATAAGTGGAAACAGCCCCGCTGCCGCTATTGATTTTGCGCGACTGGTAGGTCCAGTTCTTGACCACCCATTCGTCCTTGAGCAAGCCGCCGACGTTGACGTTGCTTGAATATGGCACGAAGCCATAGCGGATCCGTGTGCCCGCGCCCTTGCTTGCCTCAAGCTGGGCGTGGAAGGTTTTCACCACCTGGCGCAGCACTGAAATCTTGGGTTGGCTGTCGCCGGGGTTGGTGTCGTTCATCGAACCGGTGGTATCGAGCACCATCATCACGTCGGTGTTCGAATAGTTGAGCTTGGCCCGGCAGTTGACCACCACCGGCACCTGATCATAGCTGAAAATTTTCATGATCGTGGTCGGTACGGTGACCTTGGCCTTGCCCGTGACCGAATAATCGTCCTCCAGCGCCATCTGGAAATCGCGCTGGGTGGTGCCATAGGCCCCAGCTCGGAAATTGAGGTTGAAGAAGCGGTTGCCCGCCGTCTCGACATCGGCTGGGACCTGGCCGGAGGTAACGATGGCAGAACCCAATTTCTTGCGCGCGGCGAGCACGCCCGCATCGCAGGCCTGCTGCAGGCGACTTTCCGACAGGTAGCTGCGGCTCATGTCGATCGCCCCCCCGACCATTGCCAGGATCGGTGCGATCGCCGCGGCTACCAGCATGATGGTATTGCCCGCGCGATCATTCAGCAGGCGCGCCAGGAGCCCGCGCAACAGCGATCGGTCAGCCGGAGAGCGGCGCTTATTCATGAAATCGAGTATGCCCCCGTGCGACGAACCCACCGGACCTAGGACATCCGCGTATCATCCCGGAAAACAGACATGGTTAATTCGCTTTCATAATTGGTTGGTCCCGGCGGCTCGCTTGAGGTTGGCGGTTGCGTCATAGCGCTGCCGTCCCTAGATCGCGCAGACGCCCAGCTTCAGGAAGCGCAGCCGCTTGATCCTCACCCCCTTCGAATGGACTATCGCCCGGCGCTATATGCTGCCCGGACGCGGCGAGGCCTTCATTGCCCTGGTCGCCGGGATCAGCCTGGCCGCGGTAATGCTCGGCGTGGCCGCACTGGTCATCGTGATGAGCGTGATGAACGGCTTTCGCGCCGAGCTGCTCGACAAGATCGTCGGGCTCAATGGCCATGCGATCATCCAGGCCTACGGCGGTCGGCTGGAAAACTGGGAAGGCGTGCTCAAGGAAGTGCGCGCGACTCCTGGCGTGATCCAGGCCTCGCCGCTGATCGAGCAGCCATTGCTGGCCAGCTTCAACGGCCGGGTCGAGGCGATCCTGGCGCGCGGCAATACCCTCGACGATATCCGCAAGCTCGAAAAGCAGAAGAAGGACGGTAGTCTGGCCGAGATCCAGCCCGGCGCCAACAATGTCGCAATCGGGGCAAGATTGGCGGAAAACCTGGGTGCGCGGGTCGGTGATTCGATCACGATCATCAACCCGCTCGGCCGCGCGACGCCGTTTGGCACGGTCCCGCGCGAGATCGCCTACCGCATCGCCGCGATATTCGAGATCGGCGTCTACGATTACGATCAGTCGTTCGTGGTCATGCCGATGCAGGACGCACAGACGTTGCTGCTGACCGGCGATTCGGTGGGCATGATCGAGGTCAAGACCAGCGATCCTGACACCGCCGCGCAGACGCTGGCGCCGCTGGCCAAAAAGCTCGCCGGGCAGGCGGTGGTCAGCGACTGGAAGACGATCAACGCCAGCCTGTTTGAGGCTTTGGCGGTCGAGCGGGTGGCGATGTTCGTGGTCCTGTCGATCATCGTCCTGGTCGCCGTGTTCAACATCCTGTCCTCGCTGATCATGCTGGTGCGCGCCAAAACCCGCGACATCGCGATCCTGCGCACGATGGGCGCGACGCGACGATCGTTGTTAAAAATCTTTGTTACCGCCGGGTTCCTGATCGGAGCGCTAGGTACGCTCGCCGGGCTGATTCTGGGCTTCGTCTTCCTCTATTTCCGCCAGCCGATCGTGCGCGGGGTCGAGCTGCTGACCGGGCAGAACCTGTGGGACCCCTCGATCCGCTTCCTCACCGAATTACCCAGCCGCAGCGATCCGGGAGAAATCGTGGTTATCAGCATCATGGCGCTGGTGTTCAGCTTCCTTGCCACGCTCTACCCCGCATTCCGCGCGGCGAGCACCGATCCAGTCCAGGTGCTGCGCTATGAGTAGTTCGGGGCTATGAGTGACGTCGTCAAACTCACCGGGCTGACCCGCAGCTTCGAGCAGGGCGGGGTGCGGATCGATGTCCTGCGCGGGGTCGACATGACCGTCCGCTCCGGCGAGATCGTCGCTTTGCTAGGACCCTCAGGCTCGGGCAAGTCGACGATGTTGCAGGCGATTGGGTTGCTGGAAGGCGGTTTCGGCGGGCACATCGCCATTTCCGGGACCGATGCCTCAGCACTGTCGGGTGATGAGCGCACCACGCTGCGCCGCGATCACATCGGTTTTGTCTATCAGTTTCATCACCTGCTGCCCGATTTCACCGCAATCGAGAACGTCATCCTGCCGCAACTGGTCGCCAACCGCAGTCGCGCCGAGGCGGCTGACCGTGCGGCGGAACTGCTCGATGCGCTGGGCCTGGCCGAGCGCCACACGCACCGCCCAAGCCAGCTTTCAGGCGGCGAGCAGCAGCGCGTTGCGGTCGCCCGCGCGCTGGCCAACAAGCCCGCGCTGGTTCTGGCCGATGAGCCCACCGGCAATCTTGACGAGGCGACGGCGGACAAGGTGCTTCAGCAATTCGTCCGGCTGGTGCGGGGCGAGGGCAGCGCGGCCCTGGTCGCCACCCACAACGAGCGGCTGGCGGCGAAAATGGACCGGGTCTTGCGACTGCATGAAGGTGTGCTCGCATAGGAGTTGTTGGCAGATGAGTGAGATCGATTGGCAAGCCGAAGCAACGCTTCACCGCAGCGACGACGGCGCCGGCCTGCTTTATGAATTCAAGGCCTTGCGTCATGGCGAGCTGGTCGACTTGGTCGATTTCGTCGCCAGCCTGCCTGCCGCCGAGCGCACCCGCTATGCCATCGAAAAGTCTGGCGACCACCGCCTGGACGTGGCCGAGATCATGGAGCTCGCCGCGCGAAGCGACTTTCCGCGGTGAAGGATATGACGCTCGCAGTCCCTCAGGTTTAGACCCACTGAAGGGGGATGGTTTGGGGGACGGGTGCGAGTTTACGGGGATCGAACCACCTTTCCCCCGCCGATGACCCCATCCACCTTGATCCCCGCACCCACCCCCGGCTAGCGTAACCCCATGGCCTTTGCCCCTTTCGTTCCGCTGCGAGTCTTCTCCAGCTACACCCTGCTTGACGGCGCAATTGACCCAAAAGGCATTGCAAAGCTGGCCAAAGAGCGCGGCTTTCCCGCCATCGCCATCACCGATCGCAATGGGCTGTATGGCTCGATCCCTTTCGCCTCTGCGGCGCGGGAGATGGGGATCCAGCCGGTTATCGGAACGATGCTCGGTATCTGCCGCGAGGACGCCAGAACGCTCGACTGGCTGGCGCTCTATGTCCAGGACGAGGTCGGCTGGCTCAACCTGTGCCACCTGGTCAGCCGCGCGCATCTGGCGCGACCGCTCGAGCTGGAACCGCACGTCGCGCTGTCCGATCTGGAGGGCCATAGCGAGGGCCTGATCGCCCTGACTGCTGCGGGCGAGGGGCAACTGGCGCGCCTGTGTGCGGAGAACCGGACCGAAGCGGCAGACGATCTGTGCGACCGGCTGCAGGCGCTGTTCCCCGGTCGGCTCTATATCGAGCTGGCGCGGCGCGGTGATCCTGTCGAGGAAGCGGCGGAAGCTGCGCTGATCGATCTGGCCTATGTTCGCGATCTGCCGCTGGTCGCGACCAACCCGGCCTGCTTTGCCGATCCGCATTTCCATTCCGCCCACGACGCGTTGTTGTGCATCGCCAATTCGACTCACATCGACGCTGCCGAGCGGCCCCGGTCGAGCAGCCAGGCTTTTGTCAAATCCGCGCCGATGATGGCCGAGATCTTCGCCGACCTGCCCGAAGCCACTGCCAACTCGCTCGTCGTCGCCCAGCGCTGCGCCTTCTCTCCGCCCAAGCGCAAGCCGATCCTGCCCAGCCTGGCTGGCGACAAGAAGGGCGAGGCGCGGATGCTCGCTGAGGATGCCCGAGCAGGCCTGGCGCTGCGCCTCGAACCCTATGGCGAGATGGAGCCGGGCCAACCGGAAGTTTACGCCGATCGCCTGGAATTCGAGATCGACGTCATTAACCGGATGGGCTTCGGCGGCTATTTCCTGATCGTCGCCGACTTCATCAAATGGGCCAAGGAGCAGGGTATCCCGGTCGGTCCGGGTCGCGGGTCGGGCGCGGGCAGCGTAGTCGCCTGGGCTCTGACCATCACCGATCTCGATCCGCTCAAGCTCGGCTTGCTGTTCGAACGCTTTCTCAATCCCGAGCGCGTATCGATGCCTGACTTCGACATCGACTTCTGCGAAACCCGCCGCGGCGAGGTAATTCGCTATGTCCAGGCCAAGTACGGCGAAGATCACGTCGCCCAGATTATCACGTTCGGCAAATTGAAGGCCCGCGCGGTGCTGCGCGATACCGGCCGCATCCTCCAGATGAGTTATGGCCAGGTCGATCGGCTGTGCAAGCTGGTCCCCAATCACCCGACCGACCAGTGGACCCTGCCGCGCACGCTAAATGGGGTCAGCGAATTCCGCCGCGCTTATGAGACCGACGATGAGGTCAAGCGGCTGGTCGACCTGGCGATGCAGCTCGAAGGCCTGCCGCGCAACAGCTCGACCCATGCTGCCGGCGTGGTCATCGGCGATAGACCGCTGGCGCAGCTGGTGCCGCTCTATCGCGATCCTCGCTCGGATATGCCGGTGACCCAGTTCGACATGAAATATGTCGAGGATTCGGGGCTGGTGAAGTTCGATTTCCTCGGGCTCAAGACGCTGTCGGTGCTGCGCAAAGCGGTCGAGCTGCTGGCCCGGCGCGAGATTGCGATCGATCTCGACGGGCTCGCATGGGATGATCCGGCAGTCTACAAATTGCTTCAGGCCGGTGACACGGTGGGGGTGTTCCAGCTCGAATCCGAGGGGATGCGGCGCACCCTGGCGGCGGTCAAGCCGACCGGCTTTGGCGACATCATTGCGCTGGTCTCGCTCTACCGGCCCGGCCCGATGGACAATATCCCGCTGTTCGGACGCCGCAAGAACGGCGCCGAGGCGATCGAGTATCCGCATCCCAAGCTCGAAGAAATCCTCGCCGAAACTTACGGCGTGTTTGTCTATCAGGAACAGGTGATGCAGGCGGCACAGGTGCTGGCCGGCTATTCGCTGGGTGACGCCGACCTGCTGCGCCGGGCAATGGGCAAGAAGGTCCAGGCCGAAATGGACGCACAGCGCCAGCGCTTCGTCGATGGCTGCGAGGAAGTGTCTGGAATCGCTGCGCCCAAGGCCAACGAGCTGTTCGACCTGATCGACAAGTTCGCCGGCTATGGTTTCAACAAGAGCCACGCCGCAGCCTATGCCCTGCTGTCGTACCAGACCGCATGGCTCAAGACGCATTATCCGCATGAATTCTACGCCGCTTCGATGTGCTTCGACATGCACCAGTCCGAAAAGCTGAGCATCTTCGTCGACGACATGCGCCGCGCCGGGGTGACGCTCGAAGGTCCCGACATCAACCGCTCGGAGGCCGAATTCACCGTTGAGCGGACCGACGATGGCTATGCCGTGCGCTATGCCCTGGCCGGGATCCGCAATGTCGGCGAAAAGGCGATGGATGCGATCGCCGCCGAGCGCGAGGCGCAGGGCTGGTTTGAAAGCCTGGAAGAACTGTTCCGCCGCCTGCCACCCGGATCGATGAACCGCCGCGCGCTGGAAGGGCTGGCGGCGGCGGGTGCGCTCGATTCGCTTGAGCCCAACCGGGCGCAGATTGTCGCCAATGCCGACATGCTGCTGGCCGTCGCCGACGAGGCCGAACGCTCGCGCAGCAGCGGTCAGGCGGCGTTGTTCGGCGGCGACGCTCATGCCGAGCCATCACTGCGACTGAGCGAAGTGGCGCCTTGGTCGAAGCCCGAGCAGATGGCCAAGGAGCGCGAGAACTTCGGCTTCTATTTCGCTGCGCATCCCGTCGGGCAGTACCGTGCGATCGCCTCGGCCAATGGCGCGCGCAGCCATGCCAGCCTGATCGCAGGGGGAACCTCCGCCAGCAGCGAAATGCGCCAGCCGGCGGTGATGGCGGTGCTGGTCGAGAAGGTGCAGCGGCGCAAGACCAAGCGCGGCAAGGATTTCGTGATAGCCGACTTCTCGGATTCGACCGGCCAGTTCTCAGCCTCGTGCTTCGAAGAATCGCTGGTCGAACCGATGGAGCGTTGGGCCACGGAGGGCACCTGCCTGCTGCTCCAGGTTGATCTCGATAGCCCCAGCCCGGACGAGCCGCCCCGGATTACGGTGCGCGGTGCGCGGCCCCTGGCCGAGGTCAAGAGCGCGGCACGGATGGTCCTGAGCCTCGAGTGCGATATGTCCGAGGCCTTGCAGGCGCTTGCCCTGATGCTGCCCGGCGGCGCCGAAGGGCGCGGCGAGGTGCGCTGCACCCTGCGCACCGGTGCCGAGATCGAGCCGGTGATGCGCCTGGGCCGCGACTTCCTCCTCGACGGCGATCTGGTCGAGCAGGTCATGGCGATCGAGGGCATCTCCAACGTCTCGCTCACCGCCCAGCGCGGGATCGGAAACCTGCGGCTGGTTGCCTGAGCCGCTTTTCTCGTCCGTCAGCGCCATTTGGCGAAAGTCTTCTTCCCCACCAGCCCGGAATTGCCCTAGATCGGTGTAAACGGGAGACGTGGCGATGTTGGGAGCGATGCAGGACTGGGAGCTGCGGGTTACGCGGTTAATCGATCACGCTGCGCAGCAGCATGGCGCGAGCGAGATCGTCAGCCACTACGCCGATGGCACCGTGACGCGCAGCAACTGGGCCGGGGTGCGCCGCGATGCGCTTAAGATGACGCAGGCGCTGCGCCGGATGGGCGTGGGTAAGGGCGACCGCGTTGCGACCCTGGCGATGAATCACGGCAGGCACCTTGTCACCTGGTATGGCGCAGCGGGCGTGGGCGGGGTGCTCCACACGATCAACCCGCGCTTGTTCGACGACCAGCTTGAATACATCGCCAACCACGCCGAGGACCGGGTGCTGCTGTATGACAGCCAGTTCCAACCACTGGTTGACCGGATGAAGACGCGCTGGACCACGATCGAACATTACATCTGTTTCGACAGCGCCCAAGACGCCATTTTTTTCGAAGACTGGATCGGCGCCGAGGATGGCATTGCCGAGTGGGAGGCCGGTGAGGAGCGCGATCCGTGCATGCTGTGCTACACCAGCGGCACGACCGGCGATCCCAAGGGTGTGCTTTACGAACACCGCTCGACCGTGCTCCACGCCATTGCCGCGCTGCAGCCCGCGATGTTCGCGCTTGATTCGCGCAGCGTGCTGTTTCCGATCGTGCCGATGTACCATGCCGCCAGTTGGGGCCTGCCCTGGTCTGCTGCGGCGGTGGGGGCGAAATTCGTCTATTTGCAGGGCAACGATCCGGCGCTTTGCTGCGAATTGATGCGCCGCGAGAAGGTCACGCATGGGGCCGGCGTGCCTACGGTGTGGCTCGGAGTCATCCAGTATGTCGATGCGACGGGCGCGCAGTTTCCGCAGCTGACCCAGGTCATCACCGGCGGCTCTGCTGCGCCGCGCGCGGTCATCGAGCGGCTGATGCGCGAAGGCATTCGCGTGGTTCACGTCTGGGGGATGACCGAGATGTCGCCGATCGGCACGGTCTGCTGCGAGCCGCAGGGCTGGGAGGAGATGAGCTTCGACGAACAGGTCACGCTAAAGACAATGCAGGGCCGCACACCTTTCGGGGTTGAGATCCGCTGCGTCGATCTGTCTGATCCGGACAAGATCGTGCCGCGCGACGGGGTTACGGCGGGCGCACTTCAGACCCGTGGCGACTGGGTGATCCGCCGCTACTTCAAAGCCGAAGTGGACGTGGTCGACGCCGAGCAGTGGTTCGATACCGGCGACGTCGCGCTGATCCATCCCGATGGGACGCTGCAATTGACCGACCGGACCAAGGACGTGATCAAGTCGGGCGGCGAGTGGATCAGCTCGGTCGAACTGGAAAATGCCGCGGTCGGGCATCCGGCGGTGGCCGAGGCAGCGGCGATCGGGATTGCGCATCCCAAATGGGACGAGCGGCCTTTGCTGGTGGTGGTGGTCAAGGCCGGGGCTGAGCTGACCGACACCGAGATCCGTGAGTTTCTGGCGGACAAAGTGGCCAAGTGGTGGCTGCCCGATGCGGTCGAATTCGTCGAGGCGATCCCGCACACCGGCACCGGCAAGATCAGCAAGAAAGACCTGCGCGAGCAGTTTCGGGATTATCGGTTCGGATGACCTCAAACCGTCCCGCGCGATGGTCGGCGGTTTAAGTTACAGGAGCGCCAACTGTCCATCGACGTTCGGCCGCCTGAACTGGCTCATATCCAGCGCGTTTCGCTCGCGGTTCAACCCTAACCGTCGGCAGGCGAGGCGAAAGCGGGCGCGGAACAGTTCAGCCCAGACGCCGTGCGGCTTCATCCGGGTGAAAAACCCAGGATCGTTGTCCCGCCCGCCGCGGATCGAGCGGATCGTGTTCATGACCTTGGTTGCGCGGTCGGGATAGTGGACGCCGAGCCACTCGCGGAACAGCGGCGCGACTTCGTGCGGCAGGCGGACCACGATCCAGCTGGCCGAGCGCACGCCTTGGGCGGCGGCGCTGCGCAGGATTTCTTCCATGAAGCTGTCGGTGATCGCCGGGATCACCGGGGCGAGCATGAGGTGTGTCGGGATCCCCGCTGCGGCCAGTTCGGCCAGTGCAGCGAGGCGCTTGGCCGGGGCCGAGGCGCGCGGTTCGAGCAGGCCGGATAGTTTGGGATCGAGGCTGGTCACCGAGATTCCCACCGCCACCAGATTGTGCCGGGCCAGCTCGGTCAGCAGGCCAAGATCGGTCAGCACCCGCGCCGACTTGGTGGTGATTGTCACCGGGTGGCGCGCCTCCAGACAGACTTCGAGGATCGCGCGGGTGATGCGATAGCGCGCCTCGATCGGCTGGTACGGATCGGTGTTGGTGCCCATCGCAATTGGGGCGGGCTTATAGCCGGGCTTGGCCAGGGTCTGGCGCAGGAGCGCCGCAGCGTTGGGCTTGGCGAACAGTTTCGTCTCGAAGTCGAGGCCCGGCGACAGGTCGTGGTAGGCGTGGCTGGGTCGGGCAAAGCAATAGACACAGCCATGCTCGCAGCCGCGATAGGCGTTGATCGAGCGGTTGAAGCCGATGTCGGGCGACTTGTTGAAGCTCAGGATGGTGCGCGCGTGTTCCTCGGTGACGGTGGTGCGCAGTTTCGGGCCGGGGCCATCGATGTCCTCGACCAGATCGAGCCAGTCGAGGTCGGACTCGCGGCTGGCCAGGCCGAAGCGGTGGGGGACGTGTGCGCTCGGTGCGCCGCGACCGGGGGTGGGGGAACTCATCCGCAGATGAGAACATATAGAGAACTTAATTGCAAGGGTGGCGCGGAAATTTCAACGGGCTCGGCCTGAGCGGGTGTTTGAGGAAGCGCAAAATTCCAAGGTCCGTTCATCCCGAGCCTGGCGCAGGATCACGCGCAACGCCCTCGCAATGACTCAAACCTCGCGCAACCGGGGCATCAGCTCGACGAAATTGCACGGGCGGTTGCGGCTATCCAGTTGCTCGGCCAGGATCCCGTCCCAGCCGTCCTTCACCGCGCCGTTCGATCCGGGCAAGGCGAAGATATAGACCCCGCGCGCGATTACGGCGCAGGCGCGGGACTGGACGGTAGAAGTGCCGATGGTTTTATAACTGAGCCAGCGGAACAGCTCGCCGAAGCCGGGGATGTCTTTGTCCTTGATCCGGTCGAGCGCCTCAGGGGTCACGTCGCGTCCGGTCAGCCCGGTGCCGCCGGTGGTGATGATGGCGTCGGCAGCGCGGTCGTCGATCCAGTTGTTGAGCCGCGAGCAGATCCGCGCCGGATCGTCTTGCTCGATCGCGCGCCCGGCCAGATTGTGTCCGGCGGCGCGGACGCGTTGCTCGAGCAAGTCGCCTGAGGTGTCATCGGAAGGCCCACGGGTGTCGGAGATGGTCAGGATCGCAATATTGATCGGCTTGAACACCCGCGTCGGATCAACGCTCACGCGAGAGAGTCCCGTTGGCCGCGAGGCGCACTGCGCTCGATCCGGCGAGGCCGGGGAAAGTCGGCCACAGGCCTTGCGCCAGGGCGTTGCGGCTTTCCGAGCTGCCGCCGGCCTGCCGCTCATACATCCAGTAATTGCGCAAGACGATGTTCACATAGCCACGCGTTTCCCAATAGGGCACCGATTCCATCCACAGCAGCGGATCGCCGCCATCGTGGATCTCGGTGTTCCAGCGGGTCACCGGGGCCAGACCGGCATTATACGCGGCCATCACCTTGGGCAGGAGGCCCTGGGTGCCCGCCGAATCGCGGAGCATCTGCAAGTGGCTCTGGCCGAACGCAAGATTGACTTCAGGCCGCGAAAGGTCGGTGACATTGCCGACGATGCCCAGCTCGGCAGCATGATCGCGCGCGGCGCTGGGCATGATCTGCATCAGCCCCATCGCGCCCGCCGGGCTGGTGACCGAAGTGCGAAAGTTCGATTCTTGCAGCGAATGCGCATAGACCAGCGCCGGATCGACCTTCCACCCGGTCACCGGGGTCCACTTGGGCGTGGGGAAGCGTGCCGCCGGCTCGGGCGCACCGCCGCGCGGGGCATTGGTGGCCATCCACAGCTGGGTCGAGGGCAGGCCCAGATCGCGCGCCAGGCGTGAGAGCGGTTGATACTGCCCGGCCTCGCCGATGCGGGCCTGGTGGCGCAGCATTTCGTCGGCCAGACCATCTTCGCCGACTTCGGCCAGCTGGACCGCGCGGCGCACGTTGCCGACATCGCGCAAAGCTTGCCAATCGGTTTGGGTAAAGTCGGCGCCGCTGTGCGTGGCCGGGACTTTCATGCCGAGCTGTTCGATGGCGAGCATACCGTAGAGCGTCTCGTCGCGCGCAGCAGCAGCGCGCAACGGGGCGGCGGCTTTCTCGGGCTGGCGGCAGCGAACCAGAGCCCGGCTCTGCCAGTAATTGGCGGCGGCGCCCAGTTCGGGGTTGTCGGCGCGGGCCGCAGCCTGGCCAAACGCCTCGGCGGCCCCGGCGCAGTCATTGAGGCGCCAGGCGGCGAGACCGGCGGTCCACCACGCCTCACCCACCCATGGCCCGCGGCCTTGCGCGGCCTGTTGAGCCATGGCGAAGGCCGGGGCGTCCTGGTTCTCGATGTAATAGCTCCAGGCAACCTTCTGGTGCCATTCGGCGCGCGCCTCGGGGCTCAGCAGCGAATCGATTCCATCGAGCAACTGGCTGGCGCTGGCCGGATCGTCGCCCTTAATCCGTTCGAGGATGGCGCCGGATATGCTCGCCGGCATAGTGCCATCGTTGGTGTCGCGGGGGCGGATGCGCTTGGGACTGCCGGGCAGGCTGACCAGCATCTGCGCGCCGGGGAGCGCGGGTAGGGCGGTGGCACCGCGGCGGGTCGCCAGCCGCCCGATTTGCTCGGCCTCAGGCAGGTCGCTGCCTTTGGCCAGCCACTGGTTGAGGTTATCGAGCCCTATCTGCGGCGATCCGGCAGCGAGGTAGTATTCGGCGAGCGCCACCGATTGCAGGGGGCCGTCGGCCTTCTGGGCGAACAGCGTCTGGGCGCGAGTCCAGTCCTTGTGGTCAATTGCGGCGAACAGATCGCGGTAATACTGGCGCTCGTCTTGGGTCAGGAGGGTGGGGACGGCGGTGCGATCGGCGCGGTTGCGGAAGTAATCGACCGCGGCACTATTGGCATGGGCCAGCGGCGCGGCCAGCGTGGCGGCACCCGCCATGGCCCAACCGAGTATTCGCGTTTTTGTCGCTGTCACGTTCGCTTGCTTCCCGTCGACTTTACGTCGCCCCTTGATTTGTCCAGTCCAGCCAGCGCTCCCAGAACCGAGCCTGTGAGCGTGGCCTTGCGAGCAGGGCACCAAGATCGACGGCACCAAGCACGGGAAGGTTGCCTCCGTCTTGGTTAAGTCCGGGTAAAAATGCAGGACTATGCGTCAAATCGTTGCCGAGCAGCGGCAGAACGTTGTTTCCCAGCACGATCAGGCGCTTTGGCGCCACCAGAGCGATGTGGTGGCGCAGGATCGGACCCAGCCCGCGCGCGGCCAGATCGGCCCAGTCGGCCATCGGCGTGTGGCGGACAAGCGCGGCGGCAAGATAGGTTTGGGTGGCCTCTATCCCCAGCGCGGCGAGCATCGCGTCGAGAAGTTTGCCGTTCGGCCCCGACAGGAGTTGATCGGTATCCTGCGCCTCAGGCTGGGCGATCAGAACCATGATTTCTGCGTCCGGGTTCCCGCGTGGCGGGACTCGGGCGGAGCCTTCGCTCGGGTCGAGCGAGGGCTCGTTCATCCACCAGGTCTGGAATGTTACCAGGTCTTTGGGCCAGACTGAACGGTCGCCGCCGATTGCGATCTGCGCCGGTTCGGTGGTTTGCGGTTCGGACGAACGCTCGCTCGGCTTGCTGGCTGGCGAGGGTGGCGCGGCCTCTGCCGCTACGGCGACGGGCAACCAGTTGCGCGGCTGGTCGATAAAATCGCAGTCGACCCCGGCGTCGCGCCACCAGTCGAGTGCGGCGGCCAGTTGCGATCCCAAGGGTGATGTCGCGCCGTGCTTCATCATGCGGTCTTGACCTGCCCGACCACAGCAATCAAGGCTCAATGGGGAATATCCGCCAGCGTAATGACAGGATGGGACGGAAATGAGCGAGCGCGAATCGATGGCCTACGATGTGGTAATCGTCGGCGGTGGCCCGGCCGGGCTGGCCTCGGCAATCCGGCTCAAGCAGGTCGATCCCGAATTGACCGTGTGCGTCCTGGAAAAGGGCTCGGAAATCGGCGCCCATATCCTGTCGGGCGCGGTGGTCGATCCGCGTGCGCTCAACGAGCTGCTGCCCGACTGGCGGGATGATTGCCCGATGGCCGAGGTGCCGGTGACGGACAACCGGCACTGGGTGCTGAGCGCGAACAAGAAGTACGCGATCCCACACGCGATCATGCCGCCGCTGCTCTCGAACGAGGGTAACTACACCGGTTCGCTGGGCAACCTGTGCCGCTGGCTGGCGGGCAAGGCCGAAGAGCTTGGCGTGGAGATCTTCCCCGGTTTTGCCGCTGCCGAAATACTGGAGGATGCCAATGGCGCAGTGCTGGGCGTGGCGACGGGCGACATGGGCGTGGCCCGCGATGGCTCGCACAAGAGCGACTACCAGCCGGGCATGGAGCTGCATGGCAAGTACACCTTCTTTGCCGAAGGCGCGCGCGGCCACCTGACCAAGCGGCTCAAGCATCAGTTCCACCTGGGAAAGGACTGCCAGCCGCAAGTCTATGGCCTTGGCATCAAGGAACTGTGGGACATCCCGGCGGACAAGCACATGCCCGGCCGGGTGATCCACACCCAAGGCTGGCCATTGTCCGAAAGCAATAGCTGGGGCGGCGGGTTCCTCTACCACCAGGCCCACAATCAGGTCGCGCTCGGCTTCGTCACCGCGCTCGATTACCAGAACCCCTACGTCCATCCGTTCGAAGAATTCCAGCGCTGGAAGCAACACCCGGAAATCCGCAAGATCCTCGAAGGGGGGCGGCGGGTATCCTATGGCGCGCGGGCGATCAATGAAGGCGGCTGGCAGTCGGTGCCGCAGCTGGCGTTTCCCGGCGGCGCGCTGATCGGCTGCTCGGCAGGGTTCGTCAACGTCCCCCGGATCAAGGGCAGCCACACCGCGATGAAAAGCGGAATGCTCGCCGCTGAGGCTGCGGCGGCGGCGATCAAGGCTGGCCGCCAGAAGGACGAATTGGCCGAATACGATGCCGCTGTGCGCGCCAGCTGGATCGCCAAGGAATTGAAGCTGGTTCAGAATGCTGAATCGCTGGTGGCCAAGTTCGGTGGCTCGCTGGGTACGGTTCTGGCGGGGACCGACATGTGGCTGCGCACGCTGCTGGGCTTCGGAATCGCCAAACCGATGAAGCACCACTGGGACAGCGAGACGACCGTGCGCGCCGATCTGTTCAAGCCGATCGTCTACCCCAAGCCCGATGGGGTGATCAGCTTCGATCGCCTGTCCTCGGTGTTTCTGTCCAACACCAACCACGAGGAAGACCAGCCCTGCCACTTGCAGCTCAAGGACCCCGAGGTGCCGGTGCGAATCAACCTGCCGATCTACGCCGGACCTGAGGCGCGCTATTGCCCCGCCGGGGTCTACGAATACCTCGGCGTCGAGGACGGCAATCCGCGCCTCCAGATCAACGCCCAGAACTGCGTCCACTGCAAAACTTGCGATATCAAGGATATGACCCAGAACATTGTTTGGGTCGCGCCCGAAGGTGGCGGCGGGCCGAACTATCCGAATATGTGACGTTGGCTGGGGTCTTGGGTTGAGCCCATCGACGTCCCCGTGCCACGCCAGCACCTGACGCAACCCTTTCAGGACCCCGCCTTGCACGAAACCGCTTACGCCAAGCTCAACCTTGCCCTCCACGTCCGCGCGCGGCGAGAGGATGGGTATCATGAGCTGGAAACGCTGTTTGCCTTTGTCGATCAGGGAGACGTTTTGACAGCCACCCCGGCGGCTCAGGATACTCTTCACCTCGTGGGCGAATTCGCACCCAGCCTCACCGACCCGTTCGGCAATATCGTCGCCAAAGCCCTGAACCGCCTGCCGCATGGGCAGGGCTGGGCGGTGTTGCTGGAGAAAAACCTCCCGGTGGCCGCCGGGCTGGGCGGAGGTTCGGCTGATGCCGGGGCGGTGTTCCGGATGGTCGAGGCGGCGCATGGTTTGCCCGAAGAATGGCAAGTGCGGGCTGCCACGCTGGGTGCGGACGTGCCCGCTTGTGTCGCCAGCGAGGTTTGCATCGGGCGCGGGACGGGGACCGAGCTGGAGCCTATTATTAACGATCTGGCCGGAACGCCGGTGCTGCTCGTCAACCCGCGGCAGCCGTTGGCCACCGGGCCGGTGTTTGCAGGCTGGGACGGCGTTGATCGCGGCGCAATCGAGGGTCAGACTGCGCGGGAGGTTATGCTTGCCGGGCGCAACGACCTGACCGCTCCGGCACTGGCGCTGTGCCCGATAATCGGCGAAGTGCTGGCGGCGCTTGCAGTTACTTCGCCGATCATCGCCCGCATGACCGGCTCGGGTGCGACCTGCTTTGCGCTCTATGAAAGTCCGGAAGCGCTCGCCGCAGGATCCGCAATCATTGCCGCAGCGTACCCCCGGTGGTGGCAGATGCAGGGCAAGCTGCGGTGAGCGACGGGTTTCGCATTCTTGGTACGCCACGTTTTGGTGGCATTCTGGTCGTGGCCGATCACGCCTCCAATCGCGTGCCCGACGAGGTCGATCTGGGCATTGCCTCTGACCTGCTCTCCCAGCATATCGCCATCGACCTGGGCGTTGCCGAAGTTGCTGCCCGGCTGGCGGGAAAACACGGTTTCTCGGCTTTCCTGGGCAACGTCAGCCGCCTCGTCTGTGACTTCAACCGCGATGAGGACGCGCCCGGCGTCATGCCACTCGTTAGCGATGGCCATGCCATTCCGGGCAACGCATCTGCACTTCGCGAGGACCGCCTGGCCAACTATTACCGCCCTTATCACAACGTCTTGTCCCAAATCCTCGACACCACACCTCAGGCCTTGATCCTCTCGCTTCACAGCTTCACCCCACAACTCGCCACGTGCCCTGACGTGCAGCGCCCCTGGCAGGTCGGCGTGCTTTACAACCAGGATGACCGCGCCGCCCGCCTTGCCTTGCCGCTGCTTGAAGCCGAGGGGCTGCTCGTCGGCGACCAGCAGCCCTATTCGGGGCGCGAGCTCAACGCGACGATGAACCGCCATGCTGAGGCCGAAGGACGACCCTATCTGGGCATCGAGATCCGCCAGGACCAGATCGCCGACGCGGTAGGGCAGGCACGCTTTGCCGAACTTCTCGGGCGCATATGCAACACGATCGCAATAGCTCTGGCTTGACCCATGCGGCCAAGCCCGCGAAAGGGGCGCCGCAGCCGGAGAGTTCCATGAGCCACACATTCGACAAATCGCGCCTGCCCAGCCGCCATGTTTCGGTCGGCCCCGAGCGCGCGCCACACCGCAGTTATTACTATGCGATGGGCATGACCGAGGAAGAGATCAACCGGCCCTTCGTTGGCGTGGTCTCCGCTGGCAACGACAGTGCGCCGTGCAACACCTTGCTCGACATGCAGGCCGATATCTGCCGCGACGGCGTGATCGAAGGCGGCTGCACCCCGCGCCGGTTCAACACCATCACCGTCACCGACGGCATCGCCATGGGTCACCAGGGCATGAAGTCGAGCCTAGTCAGCCGCGAGGTGATCGCAGATTCGATCGAGCTTTCGGTGCGCGGGCATTGTTACGATGCGCTGATCGGCTTTGCGGGATGCGACAAAAGCCTGCCCGGCATGATGATGGCGATGCTGCGGCTCAACGTGCCCTCGATCTTCGTTTATGGTGGGTCGATCCTGCCTGGGCGCTTCCAAGATCGCGACGTGACCGTGGTTGACGTGTTCGAGGCCGTGGGGCGCTATTCGGCCGGGGCCTGTCCGCTCAGCGAATTGACCGCGCTGGAACAGGTGGCCTGTCCGGGGCACGGGGCCTGCGGCGGACAGTATACCGCAAACACCATGGCCTGCGTCGCTGAGGCAATCGGCTTATCTCTGCCAAACAGCAATATGGCACCAGCTCCGTACAAATCGCGCGAGGAAGTAGCAGTGGCTGCCGGGCGCCAGATCGGCGAGCTCATCGCCCGCAACCTGCGCCCCCGCGACATCTGCACCCGCGCCGCGTTCGAGAACGCGGCGCGGGTTGTTGCTGCCACTGGCGGCTCGACTAACGGCGCCTTGCACCTGCCGGCGATGGCCCACGAGTGCGGCATAGAGTTCGATCTGTTCGACGTCGCCGAGATATTTAAATCAACGCCTTACATTGCGGACCTAAAGCCGGGTGGAAAATACGTCGCCAGGGATATGTATGACGCCGGCGGCGTCTATATGGTAATGAAGACGCTGCTCGACGGCGGAATGCTCGATCCCAGCCCGATGACCGTGTCCGGCAAGACGCTGGGCGAGAATATCGATGAGATCACCTGGAACCCCAACCAGAAGGTAATTTACGACGTGAAGACCCCGCTCAGCCCCACGGGCGGCGTCGTCGGTCTGCGCGGCTCGCTCGCGCCCGATGGCGCGATCGTCAAGGTTGCCGGGATGCACCGGCTCAAGTTCACCGGCCCGGCCCAGGTGTTCGAGTGCGAGGAAGACGCCTTTGCCGCCGTCGAAGCGCGCACGATTCGCGAGGGCAGCGTGGTGGTGATCCGCAACGAAGGCCCAAAGGGCGGGCCGGGAATGCGCGAAATGCTCTCGACCACCGCCGCGCTCTATGGCCAGGGCATGGGCGAGAAAGTTGCGCTGATCACCGATGGGCGCTTTTCGGGCGCCACGAGAGGCTTCTGCATCGGCCATGTCGGGCCCGAGGCGGCTGACTGCGGCCCGATTGCGCTGGTCGTGGACGGCGACAGCATCGCCATCGACGCAGAACTCGGGACGATCGACCTGGACGTGAGCGAAGCTGTGCTGGCCGAGCGCCGCAAAGCCTGGCAGCCGCGCGGGCACGACTACAATGCCGGGGCGCTGTGGCGATATGCCCGCAACGTCGGCCCAGCCTGGAAAGGCGCGGTTACGCATCCCGGCGGCGCGGCGGAAACGCATATGTATGCAGATATCTAGCCTGCTCGGCCTGGTGCTGGGGCTGGGCGCCTGCTCGCCGAGCCAGAGCCTGGTGCCTGCGGTTGCCGATGGCGGCGAGCATGTCGATTGCGCGCTGGCCGGGGCGGCACAGTTCACGCCGTCCTGCGCGGCCGAGCGCGCTGAACGCGACGGAACTCTGGTCCTGACCGTGCGCCACCCCGATGGCGGGTTCCGGCGGTTTGACGTCCTCAAGGACGGACATGGCCTCGCCACCAGCGATGGTGCGGAGCTGGCCCAGGTGGCGCTTGACGGGCAAATGCTGGCGGTCAGTGTCGGACCGGACCGCTATCGCTTTCCAGTAACGCTTGCGCCCAGCCCAGCGGCGCGCTGAATAGAGTGCCGCAAAGCGCCGACCAGATCCTCACCGTGGCGCAGATGCGCGTCGCTGAGGACAGGCTGATCGCGGCAGGCAGCAGCGTTGAGGCGCTGATGGACGAGGCCGGTCGCGGCGCGGCGCAGTGGGTCTGGCGGATGGCTGCGGGGCGCCCGGTCACGGTGCTGTGCGGGCCGGGCAATAACGGTGGCGATGGCTACGTCATTGCCGAGGTTTTGCGCGAACGGGGGCTGGTGGTGCAGGTCATCGCGCCGATGGAGCCTAAGACCGACGCGGCGCGCACGGCGCGGGCGCGCTATCGGGGCGAAGTGTTTGGCACGGCATCGGGTGCGGGCGAAGTGGTGGTCGATTGCCTTTATGGTAGCGGGCTGACCCGCGCGTTGCGCGATGAAGATCTGGCCCTGTTGTGCCGCCTGGTCGAAACCCACCGTCAGTCTATCGCCATCGATCTGCCGAGCGGGATCACCAGCGACAACGGCGCTGCGCTTAATCCCGGACTGCCGCACTACGACCTGACCCTGGCGCTGGGAGCGTGGAAATTCGCGCACTGGCTGATGCCTGCGAGCGCCGGAATGGGTATGCGACGGCTGGTCGGGATCGGGGTTGAGCAAGTGCCCGGCGCCGCGCAAAAGCTCACGCAACCGCACCTGACCGCGCCAGAGGCTGATTCGCACAAGTATCGGCGCGGGTTGTTGGCAGTGGTCGCAGGAGCGATGCCAGGCGCAGCCCTGCTCGCCTGTGCAGCAGCGCAGCGGAGCGGGGCGGGCTATGTAAAATTGCTGGCCGGGAATGCAGTGAATGCGCCGCCCGAACTGGTCATCGAACGCTCACCTTTGAGCGATGCTTTGGCTGACGAGCGGATCAATGCGGCGCTGATCGGGCCGGGGCTGGGCCGCGATGACGCCGCGCGGGAGCGGCTGGCTGCCGTGCTTGCGGCCAATCGCCCGACCGTGCTTGATGCCGATGCTTTGATGATTCTCGAATGCGCGCAATTGCAAGACAAGGTTCTGATCGTCACTCCCCACGAGGGCGAACTGGCGCGGCTGGAGGAGGTATTCGGTTTGGATGCCAACGCCGCCAAACCTGACCGCGCCGCCACGCTAGCCAAGGCGAGCGGGATGACGATCGTTGCCAAGGGGCCGGATACCGTGATCGCCGCGCCGGATGGGCGGCTGGTTTGTGCGCCGTCGGCTTCACCGTGGCTGAGCACCGCCGGAACCGGAGATGTTCTCGCCGGGATCATCGCCAGCCGACTTGCTTGTGGTGCCGAGCCATTCGACGCCGCCTGCCAGGGCGTGTGGCTCCATGGCGAAGCGGCGCGGCTGTGCGCGCCTGCATTTACTCCGGCTGACCTGGCCCTCACTGTTCCCCTCGCTGTGAAGGTTTGTCTGTGAGCGCTGCCGAGACCATTCTGCGGATCGCCGCCAAAGGCGACGGCGTCACCGCGAGTGGGCGGCATCTGGCCGGAACCGCGCCGGGCGATAGCGTGCTGGTGGACGGCTCGATCCTGCCCGGCCCGCACCGCGCAGTGCCGCCATGCCGCCATTTCAGCACCTGCGGCGGGTGCCAGTTGCAGCATCTGGACGAGGAATCGCTGGCGCAATTCGTCAGCGATCGCGTTGCCAATGCCGCGAGCGGGCAGGGACTGGAACCCGCGCTGTTCGTGCCCGCCACGCTCTCGCCGCCCTTCAGCCGCCGCCGCGCAGCGATGCGGGCGGAGAGCCAGGGCGGGCGGATCGTGCTGGGCTTTCGCGAGGCGGGATCGCACCGCATCGTCGATCTCCAGGAATGCCACGTCATGGTACCCGAGCTGTTCGCGCTGGTGGCCCCGCTGCGCAAAATGCTGGCTCGCCAGGGGGGACGGATCGCAGTCGACGTCGAACTCGCCATGGCCGAGCAAGGGGTCGATTGTGCTCTTAAGGGCCTGACTGTGGAGGGCCTTGCCGCAACTGAGGCGATGCTCGATTTCGCCCGCGATCATTCGCTGGCGCGGCTGACTCTCGACCAGGGTTATGGCCCCGAGGCGGTGTGGGAGCCCGAGCCGGTGACGGTCGCACTCTTCGGAATCAGTGTGCCGCTGCCGTCGGGCGCGTTCCAGCAGGCGACCGCGCATGGCGAAGCGGCGCTGGTCGCGGCGGCGCGCGAATGGCTGGGCGAGTGCGCCACGGTGGCCGATCTGTTCGCCGGGCTGGGGACTTTCGCCTTTGCCCTGGCCGGTCCCCCGAGAGTTCTTGCGGTCGAGGCGGCGCGCGATGCGCATCTGGCGTGCAAGAGCGCCGCGGGGCGAGCAGGCAAGCCGGTCCATGCGCTTCACCGCGACCTGTTTCGCAATCCGCTGACGCGTGAGGAATTGAACCGGTTTGCCGGGGTTATACTCGATCCACCACGGGCCGGGGCGCGTGAACAAGTGGCGCGGCTGGCCGAAAGCACCGTGGCGCAGGTGGCCTACTTCAGCTGCAATCCGGCCAGCTGGGCGCGCGACGCAGCGGCGCTGGTGGCGGGCGGCTATCGCTTGGCGGAACTGCGCGCGGTGGGGCAATTTCGCTGGTCGACGCACGTAGAATTAGCGAGTTTGTTTGTGCGGTAGGACCAGATGCCGCAGTCATACGAACGGGGTTTGTGGGTTTGTTCAGGGCTTTCTTAGCGCTTCATCCAGCATCGCAAGAACCCGCTCGTGTCCAGGAAATCCCTCGCCGATCCAGCGCTCCTCGATCGACCGCAGCAATTGCGCAACGCGCGGCCCGGCATTGATCCCTCGTGCAACGATCATCCCGCCTTTGAGGGGGAACTGGGGGATGGGCCAATCGTGCAGCGGCGCAATGTCCGCACCGCTCAGCAGCAGCCGATCGAGCGCCTGGGTGCGCCCCAGCCGATAGGCCAGCGCCCGCGCGTCGGGTTGATCACTATCCCGTCCTGCCGCCAGCGCCAGCCGTTTGCGCTGCGCTCCGGACAGGCGGAAGCGGGCGGCGACGTGCTGAGCGAGGTCGGGGTCTGGCGGAAGCAGGGCCGCCAGCCGCCGCATCGCATCAGGGGCGACGCTTTGTCGCTGCTCCTGGGCGACCAGACGGGCCAGTTGCTGGGGCACGGACTCGGGCAGGATCACCCCGAGCACGCCCAATTCCGCCATCCGCGCAACCGTCGCTGCCGGATCGGGCAGGCCAAGCAACGCGAGAAGCTCCGTCCCCACCCGTTCGCGCGACAGCCCGAGCAATGTGGATGCCAGATCGGCGCAGGCCTGTTCCGAGGCGCTATCCGCTGGCTCACCACCGAACCGCGCCTGGAAGCGGAAGTAGCGCAAGATCCGCAGATGATCCTCGCGGATGCGTTCGTGAGCCTCGCCGATGAAGCGGACCCGGCGAGCGGCAAGGTCCTCAAGTCCGCCGAACCAGTCCGAAATCTCGCCGCTGGCCGGATCGGCATAGAGCGCGTTGATGGTGAAGTCGCGCCGCGCCGCGTCTTCGCGCCAGTCGTGGGCGAAAGCGACAGTGGCGCGACGGCCATCGGTGACTATATCGCGGCGCAGGGTGGTGATCTCGACCGGGCCGCCGCTCAGCAGCGCAGTGACCGTGCCGTGGGCGATGCCAGTCGGTATGGTCTTGATCCGGGCGGAGGCGAGCCGGGCAATCACCGCTTCGGGCAGCAGCGGCGTTGCCAGGTCGATGTCTTTGACCGCCTCGCCTAGCAGGGTGTCGCGAACTGCCCCGCCGACATAGCGCGCCTGGCCTTTGCCCAGCGCAGTAATCAGCCGGGCGAGGTCCTCGCGCTTTGTCCAGTCAGCTGCGGGCAGGCGCTCAGCCATGCCAGTTCATTCGCTTGCTCAGGTTGGCGAGGATCGCTGCGGTCACGCCCCAGATAGCGTGTTCGTGCCAGTTGATCTCGATGAAGTCGTGCGTTGCGCCGTCGTGCTCGAGCGACTTATGCTCGTGGTTGGCGGGGTTGAGGAGATGGGTGACGGGCGCTTCGAACCAGCTGGCGACTTCGCTGGGGTTGGGAACCAAGGCCAGGTCGGCGGGGATAATGCCGAGGACCGGGGTTATCTCATAGCCCGATCCGGTGTGGTAGATATCGCTCGTGCCGATCACATCGACCAGCGCCGGGTTCAGTCCCAGCTCCTCCCATGCCTCGCGCAAGGCCGCCTCAACCGGGGTTTCACCCTCGTCCAAGCGCCCGCCGGGAAAGGCGATCTGGCCGGGATGGGCGCGCATGTGCGAGGGGCGGTGAAGCAGGAGCATACCAGGCGTGGCGCGGTTTGTGATCGCGATCAGCACTGCCGCCGGGCGCAGTTGCTCGTCGCCGTTCAGACGGGGATCGACCCACAGTTCGGGCGGTTGGCCGACGTGGCCTGCCGCAAACATTGCCTCGACCCGGTCACGCAGCGAACTCATCGCGGGATCACTGAGAAGATCTCGCCCTGGCTGGCCACCGTAAGGTTGCCACCTTCGAGCGCGATCTCGGCCAGTTGGCCATAGGTGCTGCGGTTGAGCCGGGCGCGGGTGCCGTGACGCACGTCAAGATAAAGTGCCGGGGTGTCCGGATCGCCCGTGGCGTGGAGGCGGTGCTCGGGTCCGGCGATGACAAATTCATCGGTATTGAGGCGAAACACCAATGCCGCATTCTGCACCGCCAGATCGACAGCTATAAACGCCGCGTCCTCGACTTCGAGCGCGAGCTTCTGCTGTGGAGTCAGCAGCCAGTGCTGACCGCTCTCGTCGCAGGTGAGGAGGGTGGAGAACGCGCGAATCATCGCCGGACGGGTGATCTCACCGTCGCGGTGGAACCAGCGCCCGTCGGCAGCGATGCGCATTTCGCTGTCACCGGTCGCGGCCGGGGACCACTGCGCCAGCGGCGGCCGCTTGCGCGCCTCGACCAGGCCCGCAATTTCGGCGAGCGACAGGACGGCTAGTTCGGGCGGCGGATCGTAGGGCATCGAAAGTGCGATGCCAGATGCGCTCAGTTCCGCCAAGGCCCCAGCTTGGCTTCGCTCGGAAGCATCCCCGGCAGGATCCCGCGTGCGAGCAGCCTGTGGGGCTCCCACGGGCCGGGCAGGGTCCAGCCGCCAGTGTGCTCGGCAGAGAAGCCCCAGAAGCGGCCATAGTATTCAGGATCGCCGATCATCACCTGCGGGATCGGCGCCTGCGGGCTGAGCGCGGCGATGCTCGCAGTCATCAGCGCGCGGCCATAGCCGTTACCCTGCTCCTCCGGCAGCACGGCGACCGGGCCGAACATGATGAGCGGTTTGGGACGGCGATCGGCCCCGGTCAGCGCGATTGGCCAGCACTGGATCGTGCCGCACAGGCGCTCGTCTTCGTCCAACGCGGCGAAGCTGAGACCCGCTAACCACGGGGTATTTTCGCGCAGCTTGTAAGCGGTGCGCGAGCGCCGCTCGGGCTCGAAAGCGCGGTCGAGCAGCGCCTCGATCAGCATGGGGTCGACCGCGTCGAGCGGGATCAGGGTGGGAACGGGAGTTGCCATGAGCCGCGCGCCGATAGGGGTGGGGCGCGCGAATGTCCACCGCTCAGGTCGGCGGCGCCTTGCGATACGACAGCCGATTGGCGATAGGCCGGGCATGAGTTGCCAAGGCCTCATGGGGCGCCAACACCTGATTGTCGGGGTCGACGAGGCCGGCCGCGGGCCGCTGGCCGGGCCGGTAGTCGCCGCCGCAGTGGTGCTGTGTCGGCCGCGCCCTGCCGGGCTTGACGATTCCAAGAAGCTCAGCCGCCAGACCCGCGCGGTACTCGAAGACCGGATCAAGCGGCGCTGCCGCTGGGCAGTGAGCGTGGTCGACGTCGAGCAAATCGACAGCCTCAACATCTTCGGCGCGACGATGCTGGCGATGACCCTGGCGGTTGCGGCCTTGTGCGAACAGCTGGAGGACGAGCCGCACGTGGTGCTGGTCGATGGTAACCTCACCCCGCACGGCCGCCGGGCCGAGTGGCGCTGGCCGGCCCGGGCGATTGTGGGCGGCGATGCGATCGAGCCGTGTATTTCCGCCGCCTCGATCATTGCCAAGGAACATCGCGATCGGCTGATGCGGGCTCATGCGCTGGATCATCCGCAATATGGGTGGGAGCGCAATTGCGGCTATGGTACGCCCGAACACCTGGCCGCGCTGCGTCACCACGGGGCTACCCCTTTGCATCGCCGGAGCTTCGCGCCGGTCGCCCAGCTGGAGATGTTTGCATGACGCCCGAGTCTCAGGCTGGCGGGTTCACCGCTGCAGACGTGCCCAACCAGACGGGCAAGTGCTTCATCGTCACCGGGGCCAATGCCGGGATTGGTTTTGCCGCATCGCAAGTGTTGGCGAGCAAAGGCGCGCGTGTCCTGCTTGGCTGCCGCGATCCGCGCCGGGCAGAGGCAGCGGTGGAGCAAATCCGCAATGCGGTGCCCGGCGCCGATCTGGCGATCCTGCCGCTGGACCTGGCCGATCTGGACTCCGTCCGCGCGGCTGCTGACCTTGCCAGGCATGAGCCGCGGATCGACGGGCTGATCAACAACGCTGGGGTCATGATCCCGCCGCTGAGCCGCACCGTGCAGGGCTTCGAAACGCAATTCGGGGTCAATTACCTCGGCACTTTCGCCTTCACCGGGCTGCTGTTGGGCAAGCTGGCCGAGACACCCGGCGCGCGGATCGTGATCACCAGCTCCATCGCGCATAAGCGCGGCAAGATCGACTGGGACAATCTCAATGCCGAGAAGGGCTACAACCGCAGCGCGGCCTATGCCCAGAGCAAGTTGGCCGATGCGCTGTTCATGCTCGAACTCGACCGTCGGCTGCGCGCAGCGGGTTCGCCGCTGATCGCGGTGGGTTGCCATCCCGGCGTGGCGATGACCGAGTTGATCCGGCATATCCCCGGACCGCTGCGGTTGCTCACTCCGATTTTCAGTCCGCTGTTAAACACCGCCGCTGCCGGAGCCTGGCCCGCTTTGCAGGCGGCTACCGCTCCCGGTGTCCAGGGCGGCGACTATTTCGGCTCGCAGGGCATGCGCGAGATGCGCGGGCCATCGGGACCGGCCAAACGCGCACCCCAGGCGCTCGATCTTGTCACCGCGCGCAAATTGTGGGAACGCTCGATCGCGCTGACCGGGGTCGACCCCGGTCTGGCTCCGGCTTGAAAATAAATTCGCCCAGCGAGTCCTTGCCGCCACACCACTAGATATCGAGTCTCCCAGCCCGTTGGGGACTCTAGATCGTGTGCCGGACTCGTTGTGTTCCGCTGCATTGACGCCTGGTTAACCATGTTGCGCTAAGCCGTTGGCAGGGGCCGACGCTTGACGGCGGACTCCCGAGGACTCACCCTGAGCGCTCAAAGGGGGACGGCAGCAACACATGGGGCAAGTCTTGATCAAGGAACGCGTCCGCAAAAGCGTGACGCCAGCAGCACTGCGCGCCGACCTTCCGCTCGGCCAGATCCTCGATGGCGACTGCATCGCCGCGATGCGCGCGCTGCCTTCGAACAGCGTCGATCTGGTCTTTGCCGATCCACCCTACAACCTCCAGCTCGGCGGCGATCTCAGTCGACCCGACGGCAGCCATGTCGATGCGGTCAACGATCATTGGGACAAGTTCGCCAGCTTTGCCGCCTACGATGAATTCACCCGCGCCTGGCTCACCGAAGCGCGGCGGGTGCTCAAGCCCGAGGGTTCGCTGTGGGTAATCGGCAGTTATCATAACATCTTCCGGGTCGGGACAATCCTCCAGGACCTGGGATTCTGGATCCTCAACGATATCGTCTGGCGCAAGGCCAATCCGATGCCTAATTTCAAGGGCACCCGCTTTACCAACGCGCATGAGACGCTGATCTGGGCCTCGCAAGGGGAGAAGGCGCGCTATACTTTCAACTACCGCACGATGAAGACGCTTAACGATGAATTGCAGATGCGCAGCGATTGGTTGCTGCCGATCTGCGGCGGGCAGGAGCGCATCAAGCGTGACGGGACCAAGGCTCATCCCACGCAAAAGCCCGAGGCGCTGCTCTATCGGGTGATGCTGGCTACGACTAAAAGGGGCGACGTGGTGCTGGACCCTTTCTTCGGCACCGGAACCACCGGCGCGGTTGCCCGGCGGTTGGGGCGCGAGTGGATCGGCTGTGAGCGCGAAGAAACCTATCGCCAAGTTGCGCGCGAGCGGATCGCCCTGGCGCTGCCGCTTGACGAAAGCGCGCTGACCACGATGCAGGTCGGCAAGTCCGCGCCGCGTGTGGCTTTCGGTCAGCTGGTCGAAACCGGCTGGATCGCGCCGGGGACCGTTTTGTCGGACAAGAAGCGGCGGCATAGTGCGACGGTTCGCACAGATGGCTCGTTGGTGATGGGGGGCGAGGCGGGCTCTATCCACGGCCTCGGCGCCAAGATCCAGGGCGCGCCGTCGTGCAACGGCTGGAGCTTCTGGCACGTCGAGCACCAGGGCGAGTTCAAACCGATCGACGCGCTACGGCAGCTGTATCTGCTGGCGACCGAGGATTGAACGATTGCCCGCTCGTTGCAATGTTCCGTTCGGGTCGCGCGTAGTCGAGAAACGTTGCGCAGCTGTCTCGACTACGCGCGACACGAACGGAGATTTGTCGCGATTCCCTTTAAGGTCAGCGTGTCCTAAGAACGCCGCATGACCGATAAACTTTACTTGATCCCTATCGCCCTGGCTGAAAGTCCGCAGAGCGAGGAGGGCGAAACGTTGCGTCTTGCAGGAGGGCTGGTTCATGCCAGCCGTTTCGCCCTCATCGTGCGGCGCGATGGCAAGGTTGTGTCACGCCAACGCGCGATGGTTGCAGAAATGCCGGGACTGTTCGACCTGCTGGCAGCGGATCTGGCCCAGCAGGCTCAAGCCCAATGGACCGCGCTCCAATCTCCCCGCGCGCCGCTCCAGTGCGGCTCCCGCACGATCCGCCTCGACCAGCCGCAAGTACTGGGTATCCTCAACGTCACTCCGGACAGCTTTTCTGACGGCGGCGTGTTCCTCGACAATCCCGAAGCCGGGGCGGCCCATGCTGCGGCGATGCTCGAAGCCGGCGCAGCGATGGTCGACATCGGCGGCGAATCCACTCGGCCCGGCGCGCCTGCCGTGTGGGAAGGCGACGAGCTCAAACGGGTGATCCCGGCTGTCGAACGCGCGGCGGCGATGGGCGCGGCGATCAGCGTGGACACCCGCCGTCCAGCGGTGATGGAAGCCGCGCTGGCGGCAGGCGCACATATGATCAACGACGTCTCCGCGCTGCGCCACGATCCGCGCAGCCTCGAATTCGTCGCCCGCGTTGCCGTGCCGGTAGTGCTGATGCACGCGCCGGGCGAGGGCGATAACCTGCATGATGGCGGTAATTATCGAAATGTCGTGCTCGAAGTGTTCGACTGGCTCGCAGCGCGGCGCGATGCGGCGCTGGCGGCGGGGGTGCGGCCGGAAAATATCGTCCTCGATCCCGGCATTGGCTTTGGTAAGTCGCTGGCTGAGAACCTCGCCCTGCTTAACGCGCTGCCCGTGTTCCACGCGCTCGGCCATGCCCTGATGGTCGGAGCCAGCCGCAAGCGGATGATCGGCGCGCTCGGCAACGAGGCCCCCGCTCACCAGCGGCTCGGTGGGTCGCTAACGCTGGCAGGCAAGGCAATGGACGCGGGTGTGCAGCTTCTGCGGGTGCATGACGTGGCGGAGACGGTGCAGGCGGTGCGGGTCTGGCGCGGGCTCAGAGATGCGGCGCTGACGGATTTCTCGCAGTTGGCTGGGTGATCAAAGCGCTAAGCCGCGCTTTCAATCCCCAGGTCGCTCAACTTGCGATACAATGTCGAGCGCCCGATCCCCAGACGCCGCGCGACCTCGGTCATTCTTCCGCGGTAGTGGCCGATGGCGAGGCGGATGACGTCGGCTTCGATGTCTTCGAGCGGACGCAGGTTGCCGTCGGCGGCGTAAAGGGTGATGCCCATTGCCTCGTGGGTAGACGTGGTAGCGGGGCCCCTGTCGTCGCCGAGCATATCGGACAGCTGCGGAAAATCGAGCGATGTCAGCGCATCACCGTCACAGAATACGGCGGCGCGGAACAGAACCGCCTGGAGCTGGCGGACGTTGCCCGGCCAGTCGTAGGCGCCCAGCAGGGCCAGCGCGCTGTCGGTAATGCCCAGCGGACGCAGCCCGGGCTGTTCGCCGATCCTGGTCAGGAAGTGGCGCGACAGGGCAGGGATGTCGCCCGCCCGCTCGCGCAAGGGTGGTAGCGAGACGAGCACACCGGAGATCGCCTGGAGCAGTTCGGGCAGGAACAATCCGACATCGGCCATTTCGCGCAAAGGCAGGTTGCTCGCCGCCATCAGGCGCACGTCGACCCGGAAGCGGTGGCGCGCGCCGATCGGGCGAACATCGCCCCGCGCAATCGATTCGACCAGCCGCTGCTGTACTTCCGCTGGCAAGCGATCGATCTCGTCGATCACCAGAGTGCCGCCGTCAGCATGTTGAAGCGCGCCGATCAGGCGCTCAAAGGCTCCGGGGAAGGCGCCTTTCTCATGCCCGAACAGTACCGATTCGATTGCGCTGGCGCTGGTTCCAGCCAGATTGATGATCCGGAACGGGGCTTTGGAACGCGGGCTGGCGGCGTGCATCGCGCGGACCATCATTTCCTTGCCGGTCCCGCTCTCGCCCTCGATCAGCACCGGACCGTGACCGCGCGCGGCCTTGGCGGCGACTGCCAGCGCGGCACGGAAATTGGGCGAGGCGCCGATCATCGCGTCGAAATCGGGGCTCGACGGCATCTTCTCGGTCATCGGCGCCAGCTCGTCGCGCGGTGTATCGCGCGTGGTCGCAGCGCGCAGGGCCTGCATCAGACGGTCGGGCGCAACCGGCTTGATCAGGTAATCGGTCGCTCCGGCGCGCATCGCCTCTACGGCCAGCAGCGGCGAGGCGCTGGTGGTTAGCATCAGGATCGGCAAGGCGGGACGGCGGTTCTTGAGTTCGGCGATCAGCGTACAGGCATCGTCGCCGGGCACCCACTGATCGAGGATGATGGCATTGAGCTGCATTCCCTGGCGGGTTCCAAGGGTTGCAATCGCGGTTTCCGAATCGCGCACGACCAGCGTGCGCCAGCCCTCGCGCGCGGCAAGCGCTGAGATCAGCCGACACTGGGCCGGCTCATCGTCGATCAGCATGAGCAGTCGCTGCTCCATGTCCGCCATTGCTTTACGCAAGCCCCTTCGCTTCGGAAGTCCGCGACATACCGCGATCGGGTAAAGACGGAATTAAGCGTAAGGCAGGTGTCGGCTTTTACGCAGGGGACTTGAGTGGAGCGACCCAGGGCGATAGACGCTGTGCGGACCATTTTCAGATTGCCCGAGGAATTTACGAACATGACCCCCGCGAACGATATCAAAGCCGCAACTTCCACCTACGAAGCCTTCATCGACCTGATCAAATGGGCCGTGCCGGGCATTGGCGTGATTGCATTGGTCGTCGTCCTGCTGATTTCGCGCTAACCCGATGACCCAGCCGCTGCGCATCGCGGTCTTGACCGAACGCGCGAACGGGGAGCAGCGCGTGTCTGCCACGCCCGAAACGGTGAAAAAGTTCATCGCACTTGGCGCCGAAGTTGCGGTCGAGCAGGGGGCCGGGGCCGGCGCCTCGATCCCCGATGCCGACTTTGTGGCAGCCGGAGCCTTGCTCCAGACTGCGGCGCAAGTGGTGCAGGGCGCGGATATTGTGCTCGGCGTGCAGGGGCCGGAGGTGGCCTTGCTGGCCGGAGCCAAGCCGGGAGCGTGGATCGTCGCCGGGCTCGATCCGTTCGGACGGCGCGGACGCATCGATGCCTATGCCAGCGCCGGATATGAGGCGCTGGCGATGGAATTCATGCCCCGGATCACCCGCGCGCAGTCGATGGATATTCTTTCCAGCCAGTCAAACCTGTCAGGCTACAAGGCGGTGATCGCTGCTGCCGATACCTTTGGCCGGGCTTTCCCGATGATGATGACTGCCGCCGGAACGGTCAGCGCGGCGCGGGTGTTCGTGATGGGCGTGGGTGTCGCGGGGTTGCAGGCGATCGCCACCGCACGGCGACTGGGCGCTCAGGTTTCCGCCACCGATGTGCGTTCGGCGACCAAGGAGCAGATCCAGTCGCTTGGAGCCAAACCGGTCTTTGTCGAAAGCGTCGCCGGGATCGAGGGCGAGGGCGCGGGCGGCTATGCCAGCGAGATGAGCCCCGAGTATCAGAAGGCCCAGGCCGAGCTGGTATCCAGCCACATCGCCAAGCAGGACATCGTCATCACCACCGCCCTGATCCCGGGCCGCCAGGCACCGCGCCTGGTATCCGACGCGCAGATCGCCAGCATGAAGCCGGGCAGTGTGATCTACGATCTGGCCGTGGCGCAAGGCGGCAACGTCGAAGGTGCGGTGGCCGATCAGATGGTGGTGAAGCACGGCGTCAAGCTCATCGGCTATTCGAACACCGCAACCCATTTGGCGGCGGATGCTTCGGCGCTGTTTTCGCGGAATTTGTACAACTTCCTGAGCGCGTTCTGGGATAAGGATGCGGGTAAGCCGGTGCTGGACGACGAGATCGGCAACGCGGTGCGGCTGACTTCCGGGGGGAAGGTTGTGCATGAGAGGTTGTTGGGGTGATTCCCAACCAGCCCGTGCCTCCCCGGAACGGGGAGGAGGACCACGCGCAGCGTGATGGCGGGGGCTCGCCTCCCATGCAGCGCCCGGTCATTTACCGCGCCCGCAAACTCCGAAGTGACATGGACTACCCCGAGCGCCTGCTATGGCAGTCGCTCCGCCTGCAGCCCTCAGGCCTGAAATTCCGCCGCCAGCATCCAGTCGGGCCTTATGTGGTCGACTTCTGCCGCGTCGCCTACCGCGTGGTTGTCGATGCTGCTGGCACTGCCGAAGCAATTGCCGTGCGAGCGACCAACCCCCTCCACCGACCTGCGGACGGTCCCCCTTCCCGTGCCGGGGAGGCACACTAACTTATGGACTTCATCGCAATATTCTCGGTCTTCGTTATGGCCTGCTTCGTGGGTTATTACGTCGTCTGGTCGGTCACCCCTGCGCTGCACACGCCGTTGATGGCGGTGACCAATGCGATCTCATCGGTGATCATCGTCGGTGCGCTGATTGCGGCTGCTGCGAGCGGGAGCACTTCGTCGCGGTGGCTGGGCTTGCTCGGCGTGGTGCTGGCCTCCGTCAATATCTTCGGCGGATTTGCCGTCACCGCGCGGATGCTGGCGATGTACAAAAAGAAAGATCGGCCTGCTCCCAAGGTTGAGGGCAAGTGATGGAGCACAGCGCAACTCCGGCCTGGGCATTGCTCGCTTATCTCGTCTCGGGAGTGCTGTTCATCCTTGCGTTGCGCGGGCTGTCATCGCCGGCGACGAGCCAAAAGGGTAATCGCTACGGCATGATCGGCATGGCGATTGCCGTGGTGACGACGCTGGTCACGCATATTCCACACTTGCCGGACAGCGGCACGCCGGATGTGATTTCGATCCTCGAAATCCTCGCAGCGATAGCCATTGGCGCCGCCATCGGCATCACTACCGCCAAACGCATCAAGATGACCGATATGCCGCAGCTGGTCGCGGCGTTCCACAGCCTCGTCGGCCTCGCCGCAGTGCTGGTCGGCTGGGCGGCCTACCTCAACCCGCAAGCCTTTGGTATCGCCGGGCCTGATGGGCTGATCGAGGCGCAGAGCCGGGTCGAGATGGGGCTGGGCATTGCCATCGGCGCGATTACCTTCTCGGGATCGGTGATCGCCTTCCTTAAGCTCGCCGGCAAGATGAGCGGCGCGCCGATCATGCTGCCCGGGCGGCACATCCTTAACCTCAGCACGCTGGTCGCGATCCTGGGTCTGATCGCCTGGTTTACACAGGACCAGGCGACGTGGGTGATCGCGCTGGCGACGTTTCTCGCCTTCGCCATCGGCTTTCTCCTGATCATTCCGATCGGCGGAGCAGACATGCCGGTCGTTGTCTCGATGCTCAACTCGTATTCGGGCTGGGCAGCGGCGGCGATGGGCTTTACCCTGCACAACTCCGCGATGGTCATCACCGGGGCGCTGGTCGGTTCGTCGGGCGCAATCCTGAGTTATATCATGTGCAAGGCGATGAACCGCAGTTTCCTGTCGGTAATTGCCGGGGGCTTCGGCGTGGAAAGTGGCCCCAGCGATGGCGCGGCCAAAATCGACCGCCCATGGAAACGCGGCAGCGCCGAGGATGCGGCGTTCCTGCTGGGCGAGGCCGAGCAGGTGATCATCATCCCCGGCTACGGCATGGCGGTGGCGCAGGCCCAGCACGTGCTGCGCGAGATGGGTGACCAGCTCAAGGCCAAGGGCGTGCGGGTCAAGTACGCGATCCACCCGGTTGCGGGGCGGATGCCGGGGCACATGAACGTGCTGCTGGCCGAGGCCAACGTGCCCTATGACGATGTGTACGAGCTGGAGGACATCAACGGCGAATTCGCCCAGACCGACGTGGCCTTCATCATCGGGGCCAATGACGTGGTCAATCCAGCGGCCAAGACCGACAAGTCATCGCCAATCTACGGGATGCCGGTGTTCGACGTGGAGAAGGCCAAGACGATCATGTTCATCAAGCGCTCGATGGGCGGGGTCGGCTATGCCGGGGTCGATAACGAGGTATTTTACATGGACCAGACCATGATGCTTTTGGCCGACGCAAAGAAGATGGTCGAGGAGATCGTCAAAGCGCTGCAGCATTAGTTCCATTCGATGCACCCCAAAAACCGCCCATGCAGCGCTTCGACAAGCTCAGCATGGGCGGATCGGGAATTGAGGACTAATTTCGCTGTGCCCTTACGGTCAGATCAATGCCGAACTGGTGCCATCTGCGCGCGCGCAGCTTTATGCTTGTAGTAGTAATGCCCGGCAGCGCAGCCGGCCATGGCACCCATAATCGCGTGGTGGCGCGCGTAATGTCCTGCAACCCCGCCGGCAACAGCGCCGCGTAGGCAGCCCTTGGCTTCGACGGGGGTGGCACTGATGCCCAGCAGGGCAGTGGCGGCAAGGGCGGTAGCGATCAGAGTTTTCATGGCGACGAGGTCCCGGGTGTCGATGCCGGAATGGCAACGACTTGGCGATTCAACGCCGACCTTGGCGCTGTGTTCCCGCCGGGCGAAGGTCTGGCGATAAGCCGTGCCGCGCGGTGGACGCCTTGCCACGCCTCGCCTAAAGCGCGCGCGAACGTCGCATGGAGGTACGCTTGCGCAAACTCGGCCTGATCGGCGGCATGAGCTGGTATTCGACCCGCACCTATTACGAACACATCAACCGCCTGGTCCAGAACCGCGCAGGCAAGCGGGCCAGCGCGCCGCTGCTGATCGAGAGCCTGGATTTCAGCGATCTCGCCCGGCTGTCGAGCAAGGAAGAATGGGAGCGGGCGAGCAAAGTGTTGATCGATTCGGCCCGGCGGCTGGAAGCAGCGGGGGCCGGGGCGCTGATCATCGGCGCCAATTCGATGCACAAGGTTTATGACGCGGTGGCAGCCAGCGTTGCGGTGCCGATCATCCACATCGCCGATTGCGTGGGCGCGAAGATGGCCACTGACGGGGTCAAGAAGGCGGCCCTGGTCGGCGGCCGCAACGTGATGGTTGAGAGCTTCTACCGCCAGCGCCTGATCGCGCACGACATTGAACTACTGCCACCCGACATGAGCATCGTCGATGTGGTCGACACGATCATTTATGACGAGCTGATGCTGGGCAAGGTCTCGCGCCAGTCCGAGCGGGCGCTGAAGTCGATCGTCGTCGATTTCGAACAGAACGGCGCGCAGGCGGTGGTGTTGGGCTGTACCGAACTGGAAATGATTGTCGACGTCGATGCCAATGTCCTGCCGATCTACGATTGCACCGCGATCCACGCCCGGGCCGCGGCGGAATGGATTTTGGGGTGACGCAAGATCGCGCGCCCTACGCTTGCGATCCGGCCAAGTCGCGAGGCCGCGAATTTGTGGTCGATGCCCCGCTGACCCGGGGGCCACGCAGCGAATACCAGCGCGATCGCGACCGGATTATCCACTCGATCGCCTTCCGCCGCCTGCGCCACAAGACCCAGGTGTTCATCGCACCCGACGGCGATCATTACCGCGTGCGGCTTACGCATAGTCTTGAAGTCGCCCAGATCGCCCGGGTCATCGCGCGCGCGTTGGGGTTGAACGAGGACCTGACCGAGGCGCTGGCGCTGGCGCATGACATCGGCCACCCGCCGTTCGGCCATGCGGGAGAGGAAGCGCTGGACCAGGCGCTCAGCCCTTACGGCGGGTTCGATCACAACGCTCAGTGCCTGCGCACCCTGATGCGGCTGGAATCGCCCTATTGCGGCCACGAGGGGCTGAATCTCACCTGGGAGTTGCTCGAAGGGCTGGCCAAGCACAATGGCCCGATGCCCAATCCGTCGTGGGCGCTGGCCGAGCTGGACGCGGCGTTCCCGCTGGAGTTGGCCACCTGGCCGTCGCTCGAAGCCCAGGTTGCCTCGCTCGCCGACGACATCGCCTATGACAACCACGACATCGACGATGGCCTGCGCGCCGGGTTCCTTGGCCTCGACGAATTGCTTGAACAGCCGTTCATCGCCGCACAGTGGCGCGCGGTCGAGGTGCGCTTTCCCTCGGCGCCGCGCGAACGCCAGTTGCGCGAACTGGTCCGCAGCCAGATCGGGGTGATGGTCAACGATCTGCTTGCCGAGACTAAAGCGCGGGTCGCCGGGATGGAGGATGTTGTGCAAATTCGCGGGGCGGGGCGGGCATCGGCGGCGTTCTCACCCGGGCTGGCCGAGGAGGAGCGGCACCTCAAGCGCTTCCTCTACGATCGGCTTTATCATCATCCCGAACAGCTCGCCACGGCCCAGCGTGCACAGACCGTTACCACTGAGCTTTATGCCGCTTACGCCGCCGATCCCGCGATAATGGGCGAGGGCTGGGGCTCGGCAGTACCCGCAACAGAACCCGCGCGCAGTCGGCACATCGCCGACTACATCGCCGGCATGACCGACCGGTTCGCCATCGCGCGTCATGCGGCAATCTATGGCCGTACCCCCGAAGGTTTACGAAACGTTTGAGCGGGATTGTGCACCTCGCCAGTTGACACGCCCATCCTGCCCGGCCATCCCCACTTGCAATCGCTGACCGCGCGGGAGAGCTCCGATGATTCGTCTAACGGATCGTCGGGCGCCGAAGGAGCAACCGCCCCGGAATCTCTCAGGCAAAAGGACCGCACCGGTTAATAGCGATGCTCTGGAAAGAGTCCGGCCCAACGGCGTCGGGCCGCCGAAGGGGTAACCTTGCTGTGATCGTCTAACGGCGGCCAGGCAGGGGAAAGCTCTCAGGTTTCCGTGACAGAGGGGGCGCTGGTTGAGGCGCATCTCTGCATGGAGTCCGTGGTTCGTGAGCGAAACCGTATTACTTGAAGACGACGAAGAGGCCCCTGAGGTCGGTGTCCTGCCGCTCGATATGTGGCACCGCGACCATGGTGCGCGGATGGTCGAGTTCGCCGGGTACTGGATGCCTGTCCAGTATACTGGTGAGGGGGGCGGGATCATCGCCGAACACCTGTGGACCCGCGGAAACGCCGGGCTGTTCGATGTCAGCCACATGGGCCAGCTGGCGGTGTCGGGAGAGGACGCCGAGGCGGCGCTGGAGGCCGTCCTGCCGATCGACCTGGCGTCGCTCAAGCCCAACCGGGTGCGCTATTCGTTGCTGCTCGACGAGGAAGGCGGGATCCTCGATGATCTGATGGTCACCAATGCAGCCGACCACTGGTTCCTGATCGTCAACGGCGCGACCAAGTGGGACGACATAGCCCATTTGCGTGAACATCTGCCCGACGCGATCACCCTAAACCACCTCGATGAGCGTGCCCTGCTTGCTTTGCAGGGCCCCGAGGCGGTGACTGCGTTGTCCCGGCTGGTGCCTGAGGTGCGCGCGCTTAGCTTCATGCAGAGCGGAAGCTTTCAATGGCAGGGTCTTGAGCTGGCAATCAGCCGCTCGGGATATACCGGCGAGGACGGATTCGAGATTTCGGTTGCGGGCGAGGCGGCGACGCATCTGGCGGACGCTCTATGCGCCATGGAGGAGGTCCGCCCGATCGGCTTGGGCGCGCGCGATTCGCTGCGACTGGAGGCGGGGCTGCCGCTCTATGGGCACGATCTGGGCCCCGAGACTGATCCGGTGTCCGCCGATCTCAAATTCGCGATCAATAAACGCCGTCGGGCCCAGGGTGGCTTCCTTGGTGCCGAACCCGTGCTGGCTGCTCTGGCGGATGGCACGGCCAGCTTGCGCGTCGGTCTTGCCGTTGATGGCCGGATGGCCGCGCGCGAAGGCGCTCTGGTCATGGCCGGTGAGCGCGAAGTGGGCCGGGTCACCTCGGGCGGGTTCTCGCCCAGCCTTCAGCACCCGATCGCCATGGCCTATGTCGAGGCCGCCAGTGCCGCGCCGGGCACCCGCCTCGAACTCGACAACCGCGGCAAGCGCCTCAGTGCCACCGTCGTCGCGCTGCCTTTCGTCCCTCACCGCTATCACCGCACAGGAGCTTCGGCATGACCTGCTATTATACCCAGGACCATGAATGGATCGATGTCGACGGCCAAACCGGCACGGTCGGCATCACCCACTATGCGCAAAGCCAGTTGGGCGACATCACCTTCGTCGATCTGCCGAGCACCGGTCAGGCGATCAAGAAGGGCGACGCGGCCTCGGTGGTCGATTCGGTGAAGGCTGCGGCGGATGTTTACGCGCCTGTCAGTGGCACGGTGAGCGCGGGGAACCTTGCGCTCGAGGCCGCGCCAGAGCTGGTCAATACCGACCCGGAAAAAAGCGGCTGGCTGTTTCGCCTGACTTTGTCCGATACTGGCCAACTGACCGGTTTGATGGACCGAGCAGCCTATGACGCGTTCGTTGAGGGGCTGTAACACGATGCGCTATCTCCCTCTGACCCAAGCCGACCGGTCCGAAATGCTCAGCGTTATCGGCGCTGACAGCGTCGACGCGCTGTTCGCCGATGTGCCGTTCGAAGCCCGGCTCGATGGGCCAGTCCATGGCCTGCCGCTGCACGCCTCGGAAATGGCTGTCGAACGTCACATGACTGCGCTCGCCGGGCAGAACCTGAGCGCGGGCAGCGCGCCGTTCTTCATCGGTGCGGGCGCCTATCGCCACCATGTTCCAGCCTCGGTCGACCACCTGATCCAGCGCGGTGAATTCCTCACCGCCTACACCCCCTACCAGCCCGAAATCGCGCAGGGCACGCTCCAGGTGCTGTTCGAGTTCCAGACCCAGGTCGCCCGGCTGTTTGGCACCGACGTCGCCAATGCCTCAATGTACGACGGCTCGACCGCCTGCTGGGAAGCCATCGCCATGGCCGGGCGGGTTACGCGGCGCGCACGGGCGGTGCTCTCCGCCGGGGTGCATCCGCACTATGTCGCGACTGCCCGAACCATGGCCAAGTTCACTGGGGACGTGCTGGTCACCAGCCGTCCGGTGCTCCAAGCCGAGCCCGACGATGCCGCCGTGATTGCCGCGATCGATGGCGAGACTTCGTGCGTGGTAGTCCAGTATCCCGATATTCTCGGACGTATTCCCGATCTGGCCGCGATTGCCGCGGCAGCACACGTCAAAGGCGCGCTGCTGGTGGTGGTGGTGACCGAGCCAGTGGCGCTGGGTCTGCTTGAAGCGCCGGGGCATCTCGGCGCGGATATCGTGGTCGGAGAGGGGCAATCGCTTGGCGTCGGGTTACAGTTCGGCGGGCCTTATCTGGGCCTGTTCGGGGCTTCGGAGAAGTATGTCCGGCAGATGCCCGGGCGGTTGTGCGGACAGACCGTCGATGCCGCGGGGAAGCGCGGCTTCGTGCTGACCCTCTCGACCCGCGAGCAGCATATTCGTCGCGAAAAGGCGACGAGCAATATCTGCACCAATTCGGGGCTTTGCGCGCTGGCATTTTCGATCCACATGACGCTGCTCGGCGGCGAGGGGCTGGCGCAGCTCGCAAGGATCAACCACAGTCGGGCGCGGGCTTTGGCTGAGCGGCTGGGGCAGGTGCCGGGCGTGAGCCTGGTCAACACCAGCTGGTTCAACGAATTCGCGGTCATTCTCCCGCGCGATGCACGCGAAGTGGTGCGCGAACTGGCCGACCGGCAGGTGTTGGGCGGGGTGTCGCTGGGACGGCTCTATCCTGACGCAGGCGATCTTGCCAACGGGCTGTTGGTGACCGCCACCGAAACCACGACAGCAGCAGAAATCGAGGCCTTCGCCACGGCCCTGACGGAGGTGCTGGCATGAACGATATGAACCCCGCCGGTTGGCGTCCCGAGATGGGCCCGGCACAGCATCCCTCGCACGAGAACGCCGGGCCCGCGACTAACAGCGGTGACCGCGCGCTGATGCTGGAAGAGGCGCTGATCTTTGAGCTGGGCCAGCCCGGAACCTGCGGCGTCGATTTCGACGAAGACCCGGGCGAGGTGCTCCCCGCGCTCGGCAACTTCCTGCGCAAGGCGCCTGCGCCATTGCCTGGGCTGACCGAACCCGAGACCGTGCGCCATTACACTCGCCTCAGCCGCCAGAACTACGCGATCGACCTTGGGCCGTTCCCGCTGGGCAGCTGCACGATGAAGCACAACCCGCGCCTCAACGAAAAGCTGGCGCGATTGCCGGGGTTTGCCGATCTCCATCCGCTCCAGCCGGGCAGCACGGTGCAGGGCGCGCTTGGCGTAATTACGCAGCTGGCCGACTGGCTGATCCGTCTGACCGGCATGTATGGCGTGGCGATGACGCCCAAAGCCGGGGCGCATGGCGAACTGTGCGGGCTGCTGTGCATCCGCGCGGCGCTGGAAGCACGCGGTGATGCGCGTTCGGTCGTGCTGGTGCCCGAGAGTGCCCACGGGACCAACCCGGCGACGGCTGCATTTGCCGGCTATCGCGTCGAGTCCATCCCCGCCACCGCTGCGGGCCGGGTCAATCGCGCGGCGCTAGAGGCCCGGCTTGGTCCGGATGTGGCGGCGGTGATGATCACCAACCCCAACACCTGCGGCCTGTTTGAAAGCGAGATGAAGGCGATCGCCGACGCGGTCCATGCTGCGGGCGGCTTCGTCTATTGCGACGGGGCCAACTTCAACGCCATCGTCGGCAAGGTCCGCCCGGGCGACCTCGGTGTAGATGCGATGCACATCAACCTCCACAAGACTTTCTCAACCCCTCACGGCGGCGGCGGGCCGGGCTCGGGGCCGGTGGTACTGTCCAAGGCTTTGGTCCCCTACGCGCCGCTGCCGTTTACGGTGCGTGGCGACGACGGTCACATCCGACTGATCGAGGAAGAGGATGCTCCAGTCGAACACCCGAACAGCTTTGGCCGGATGTGCGCCTTCCACGGCCAGATGGGCATGTTCACCCGCGCCCTGACTTACATCCTCAGCCACGGCGCCGACGGCTTGCGGCAAGTCGCCGAGGACGCGGTACTCAATGCCAATTACGTGCTGCGCAGCCTGGAGGATTGCCTCGACGCGCCGTTCGCCGACAGTGGGCCGTGCATGCACGAGGCGCTGTTCAGCGATGCCGGACTGGCCGAGGGGTTCTCGACCATCGACATCGCCAAGGGCCTGATCGATGAGGGCTTCCACCCGATGACGGTCTACTTCCCGCTGGTGGTCCACGGCGCGATGTTGGTCGAGCCGACCGAGACCGAGAGCAAGGTCGGCCTCGACCGCTTCATCTCATCGCTGAGGAGCCTGGCCGGGCGAGCAAAGGCAGGGGATGTGGCGCTGAAGTCGGCCCCGCACTTCGCCCCAAGGCGTCGGCTGGACGAGACTCTTGCGGCAAGGAAGCCGGTGCTGACCTGGAAGGGGTGAGCGGGAACTTCCTCAATCGCCCAAGAGCGCACTTGTGGGCGATTGAGCCTTGGCCAACTTATGCTCGCGCCAGGCAATCATCAGTCCCGCCACGACGATGATCGGCGCACCCAGCCAGGTTGCTTGCGTCGGCGCCTGGCCCCACAGCGCCCAGCCGTATAACGCCGCCCAGATCAGAGCGGTGTAATCCATTACGATCACGCTGATCACCGCGCCATACCGCAGCGCGGCGGATAGCAGGAACTGGGCCGCAATCCCGGTCACCCCGATTGCCATCAGCAGCAGCCATTGCGCGCCGGTGTGATGCGTGGCGTAGAACGGCAGGAACAGGGCCAGAACCGGCGCGGAGAGGGTCGAGAACCAGAAGACAATAGTCAGCGGGGCTTCGGTCCGGGCCAGGTCGCGGATCTGGAAGCTGATCAATGCGACCATAAAACCCGACGCGACTCCGGCGGCTGCGCCCAGAGGTGGCAGGGGCGATCCGCCGGGCTGGGCAATGATCAACACGCCGACAAAGCCCAACAGCACCGCTGCGATCCGCCACCGACCGACGGTTTGGCGCATCAGCAGAACCCCCAGGATTACTGCGAACAACGGCGTGGTGAAGCCAAGCACGGTCGCTTCGGCCAGGGGCAGGGCGATGACAGCGGCGAAGTTGCAGAACATCCCGATATTGCCGATTGCCGCACGCACGGCGTGGGCGGGGAGGCGTTCGCTGCGCAGTGAGGACAGGCGACCCGCCGCGGCCAAGCCGACCAGGACGAGCGGGATGGTCAGGGCCTGGCGCCAGAACATGATCTCGGGCAGGGCGATACCCGATTGCCCGGCCAGCTTGACGAGCAGCGAAAGCGTTGCCAGCAGGGCCATCGCGCCGAACCGCAAGCCCAGCGCCAGCATTGGACGGTGCAACGATTCCACGCTTTGTGCCTTATCAAGCAAAACCGCAGGAGCAAGCGCAGTGACCGTCGAACCTCTGGCCCTGCTGACCACCGCCGGGCTGGCCGCGCTGGTCCTGGCGATCGTTGCCTGGCTTGGTGACCGGCGACGAATGCGGCGCAGCGATCCCGACGCGGTCGGCTTCATGCCCTGGCGCGACATCGCGTTCTGGTCAACCGTGGTCGCCAGCGTTTGCTTGGGCTTTGCCGCAAAGGACTGGATTTCCGGTTAGGCCTCGCCGAACACCCGCGCAAAAATCCGGTCTACCTGAGAAAAATGATAACCTAGATTGAAACTTGCAGCCAGTTCCTCAGGTGAAATCTTGGTAGCGACTTCGGTGTCCTCCTGCAACAATTCGAGCAGCGACAGCGCGCCGTCGCTCTCCCAGACCTTCATCGCGTTGCGCTGAACCAGGCGGTAGGAATCTTCGCGACTCAGGCCCGCCTGAGTCAGCGCCAGCAGCACTCGCTGCGAGTGGACCAGGCCCCCCATGCGATCGAGATTTTTCTGCATTCGCTCAGGATAGATCAGCAGCTTGTCGATGACCCCCGTCAGTCGCGCCAAGGCGAAATCGAGGGTGATCGTTGCGTCAGGGCCGATGAAGCGTTCGACCGAGGAGTGTGAGATGTCGCGTTCATGCCACAGCGCCACGTTCTCCAGCGCCGGCACGACAGCCGAGCGGACCAGTCGGGCAAGTCCGGTGAGGTTTTCAGTCAGCACTGGATTGCGCTTGTGCGGCATTGCCGACGAGCCCTTTTGACCGGGCGAAAAATATTCCTCGACTTCGAGTACTTCGGTGCGCTGGAGGTGGCGGATCTCGGTGGCGAGCCGCTCGATCGAGCTGGCGATGACGCCCAGTGTGGCGAAATATATTGCGTGGCGATCGCGCGGTATGACCTGGGTCGAAACCGGCTCGACTTCCAGGCCCAGCTTGGCGGCAACGTATTCCTCTACTTCCGGGTCGATATTGGCGAAAGTCCCGACCGCACCCGAGATGGCGCACGTGGCGATCTCGGCGCGGGCTGCGATTAGCCGCGCCTTGCAGCGGGTAAACTCGGCATAGGCCTGGGCAAGCTTGAGGCCGAACGTGGTCGGCTCGGCATGGATGCCGTGGCTGCGACCGATGGTCGGGGTGTGCTTGTGCTCAAAAGCGCGGCGCTTGATCGCCGCCAGCAGCGCGTCGAGATCGGCCAGCAGGATGTCGCTGGCCTGGGCCAGTTGCACCGACAAGGTGGTGTCGAGGACGTCGGAGCTGGTCATACCCTGGTGCATAAAGCGCGCCTCATCGCCCACCTGCTCGGAAACCCAGGTGAGGAAGGCGATCACGTCGTGCTTGGTCACCGCCTCGATCGCATCGATTGCTTCGACATCGATGGTCGGTTTGGTCGCCCACCACGCCCATAGCGCTTGGCCCGCGCTGGTCGGGACGACGCCGAGTTCGCCCAATTTGTCGGTGGCATGGGCCTCGATCTCGAACCAGATGCGATAGCGTGCCTCGGCCTCCCAGATCGCGCTCATCGCCGGGCGGGAATAGCGGGGGACCATGGGTTAACTCCGGTTGTGAGGACGCGGGCTGCGGCTAGGGGGCGAGGCGTGGAATGGCAAGCGGTCTAAATGAGCCAGTCAAATTGCAGGCTCACTTCGCCGGTTATCTGGCCATTTGCATCAAAACTGCGCTCAGCGATGGTGCCGGTTCCGGTGTTATCCAATGTCACCACCGTCGAACAGCGGGTGCCGTAGATCGGGGCGCAGATAAACGGAGGGGTCTGCGCAGCCTCGCGCGGGATGTCGGAAGGCTGGGTTCCGGGCAGGCTTTGGGTGTCGAGGTGTTCAGAGCGCAAGGCTGCGAAGAGCGGCTCGATGTCATTCAGTTCGGCCTCGCGCCAATCCTGCACTGCAGCTTTCAACTGCAGGGTCTTGGGCCAGGGCTCATCGAGCATGCCGTTCGAAAGACCGTAGATTCCAGGGGTAAGATCGGCGCGGTTGGGCTCGGGCCGGTTGCTCAGGAAGCGCGCGCCCAGCGGGTCGATACGGATCAGGTTGAACGGGTTGAAGGTCGCCAGATTCTCGGGCTCGATGCCGCGCAACGCATCTGTGACCAGCGCCCCGCGCGAAGCCTTGCTCGGTTCCGCCTCGCCAAAGCCGCGGCGGTTGGTGACCAGCGCGAAGTGGCCGGGACTGACCCCCAGCCAGGTCCCGCCCGATTGGAGGTCGCGACCGGCGAGGATTCCGCTGCCATCGCCCCAGGCGGCAAGCGGCGCAGCGGAGCGGGCGTGGTATTCGTCGCGGTTGCCGATGGCGACGAGACGCCAGCGCGGATGGGCGAGGTAGGCGAGGGCGGCTACGCACATGGGGACACCGAATCCCTCCACAGCCGGCGGGGCTGATCTGTAAGCTCCCTCAAATCAGCCCCTGCGCCTTCAAACTGACGTGTCCCTCGCGACCGATGATCACATGGTCATGCACCGTAATCCCCAGCAGCCGCCCGGCTTCGGCGATGCGGTTGGTGATCTGGATGTCGGCGCGGCTGGGCTGGGGGGAGCCGCTGGGGTGGTTGTGGACCAGGATCAGCGCGACCGCACCCAGGTCGAGCGCGCGGCGGATGACTTCACGCGGGTGGATCGCGGCTTCGTCGATCGAGCCGTCGCCGACGTGTTCATCGTGGATCAGCATATTCTGCGAATTCAGAAACAGCACCCGCACCCGCTCGACCGTCAGGTGCGCCATATCGATGTGAAGATAGTCGATCAGCGCCTGCCAGCTGCCCAGCACCGGCTGTTCGCGCACTGCGGCGCGGGCCAGGCGGCGGGCGGCCAGGGCCACGACTTTCATCGCCGCCGCGCTTGCCTCGCCCATCCCCGGGTGCAGTGCCAGCGCCCTGGGATCGGCGTTGAGCACCCCGGCAAGCGAGCCGAAACGCTTGATCAGGCTGCGCGCGAGTGGCTTGACGTCGCGACGGGGGATCGCGGTCATCAGCAGGTATTCGATAACTTCGTGGTCACCCAGCGCTTCAGCCCCGCCTTCGAGCAGGCGCTTGCGCAAGCGCGCACGATGGCCTGAGGAGTCATGGCCCGTGGCATCCTGGCCGTCGGTGGCCTTCATCCCCTGGAGACGCTCTTTCGCCGCATTGTCCGCTTTCCCTTGGTGCAGGCGCAGGGCAACTCCCCGCTTCCCTGCGCGTTATCGTCACAGCATTGCCTTTGCCGGGCTGTGCGCGCAAGTGTTGGAGCAATGGCGGTACCAGAAGATGACATCCCGGCGGCCGAGACTTCCGCCGCACCGGGGCTGCGCCTGCGTCGCTGGCATGGGCTGGTGTTGGTCGTGGCGGCTGTGGTGCTGAGCGCACTGGGCTATGTCTGGGCAACGCGTGAGCAGATCGCGGCCAACTACATCTCCAGCCAATTGCGCACGATGGGGCTGGCGGCGACCTACGAGGTTGAATCGATCGGGACCAAGCGCGAGGTTTTGCGCAATATCGTCGTCGGTGATCCGCGCCATCCCGACCTGACGATCGAGCGGGCCGAGGTCCAGATCCGCCCACGATTTGGTTTGCCCGGTATCGGCGAGGTGACGCTGATCAGGCCGCGGCTGTCAGGGACTTACCATCAGGGCAAGCTCAGTTTCGGCAGCCTCGACAAGCTGCTGTTCGGACCCAGCACGGGCCGCAAGTTCCGCCTGCCCAACCTCAACCTGGTGGTACGGGACGGTCGCGGGCGGCTCGTTGGCGATTTCGGCACACTGGGCTTCAAGGTGCAGGGCGAGGGCGGGCTGCGCGATGGATTTACTGGCGGACTGGCAGTGGCTGCGCCGTCGATCCGCACAAGCGATTGTGCGGTGGTTGGCGCCCTGCTCACCGGCACGCTCAAGGTTGAGACCGAACAGCCCCATTTCGTTGGGCCGCTGGACATGTCGCAGGTTGATTGCCCGGCCAGCGGATTGGCCCTGCGAAACGTCAACCTTGGTCTCGATGCCTTGCTGGACCGGTCATTCAAAGGCGCCGAGAGCAAAGCCACGCTCCGCACCGGTGCCGTAGCCTGGGGTGCACAGCGCGCCGCGGGCCTGTCTGGCAGCAGCAGCCTGGTCTGGCGCAAAGGAGCGCTTATGGCGCACTACAAGCTGGCAGGAACTGGGTTGACGAGCACCCAGGCGGCGGCGCGAACCCTGGCACTGGAAGGCTCACTGCGGACAGCTGAGGGTCTGACCCGGCTCGAGGCCGAAGGCGATTTGCGCGCGCGCGACGTGAGGCTCGGCAATGGCCTGGATGCAATGCTCGCCCGGTTCGAGCGCAGCAGCGCCTCGACCCTGGCGGCGCCGTTGCTCGCACAAATCCGTTCTGCGTTGCGTCGCGAGGCTCCGGGCAGCCGAGCCGAGGGCAGCTATATCCTGCGCAAAACCGGGGCGGTGATCAATCTGGTGATCCCCCGGGCGTCGCTTCAGGGCGGCAGCGGGGCGAGCCTGCTGTCGCTGTCGCGCTTCCAGTTGACCAGCGGCGCGCAACTTGCGCCGCGGCTGGCGGGCAATTTCATGTTCGGCGGTCCGGGCCTGCCGCAGATCGCCGGACGGATGGAGCGGGGCAGCGGTGGCGACATGACCTTGCGCGCGACCATGGCGGATTATCGCGCTGGTGCTTCACGCCTCGCCTTGCCGCAACTGCTGGTGGTGCAAGCGCCGGGCGGAAGCGTAGGCTTTGCCGGATCGGCCGTGCTCAGCGGCGCGCTGCCGGGCGGGCAGGCGAGCAACCTGGCGGTGCCGCTCGATGGCAACTGGTCGTCGCGCTCGGGGCTTGCCCTGTGGCGGCGCTGCACCCCGCTGCGGTTCGACAGCCTGGCCGTGGCTAACCTGGTGCTGACCCGCCACGCGATCACCCTGTGCCCGCCGTCGGGAAGCGCAATCCTGCGCGCGGATGGCCGGGGTACGCGGATCGCAGCCGGCGCCCCGTCGCTCGACGTGACCGGGCGGCTGGGGACGACTCCCATCCGCATTGTCAGCGGCCCGGTCGGGCTGGCATGGCCCGGTGCGCTCGCCGCGCGCAGCCTCGATATCGCACTGGGTCCACCAGAAACCGCGTCGCGGTTTCACATCGCCAACCTCAGCGCCAAGATCGGCCAGGACATTGCTGGGCGGTTTGCCGAGGCCGACGTACTGTTGTCCGCAGTGCCGCTCGACCTGCTCAAGGCGAATGGTGCATGGCGTTATGCCGGTGGCAAGCTGAGCATCGCGGGCGCGGACTTTCGCCTGCTGGACCGCCGCCCCGATGCACGCTTCCAGCCGCTGGTCGCGCATGATGGGGTGCTGACCCTGTTGAACAACCAGGTCCAGGCCGCCGCGACCCTGCGCGAGCCCAAAAGCGACCGTGAGGTTACTGCAGTGACCGTCCACTCCGACCTTTCCACCGGACGCGGCGAGGCCGACCTTGCGGTCAAGGGTCTGACCTTCGACCGTGCGGTGCAGCCCGATACCCTGACCCGGCTGGCGCTGGGCGTAATTGCCAACGCGCGGGGCACCGTGCGCGGCAATGGCCGGATTGACTGGGCGCCAGGCGATGTCACCAGCACGGGGCAGTTCACCACCGAGACGATGGACTTCGCCGCCGCCTTCGGTCCGGTCAAAGGCGCCTCGGGCACGATCCATTTCACCGACCTGCTCGGCATGGTTACCGCGCCCGACCAGCATCTGCGCGTCGCCGCGATCAATCCGGGGATCGAGGTAAACGACGGCGACGTGGTCTATGCGCTCAAACCCGGGCTGATTCTGGCAGTGCAGGGCGGGACGTGGCCGTTTCTTGACGGCACGCTGCGGCTCGAACCGGTGACCATGACGCTGGGGGCATCCGAGACGCGGCGCTACGTGCTCGATATCGAAGGGCTCAACGCCGCAAAGTTCATTGAGCGGATGGGTCTGGCCAACCTTACAGCGACCGGCACTTTCGACGGCAAGCTGCCGTTGGTGTTCGACCAGGATGGCGGCCGGATCGAGGGCGGCCTGCTCACGTCGCGACCGCCGGGCGGTAATGTCTCATACGTCGGCGCGCTGACCTACAAGGACTTGTCGGCGATGGCGAACTTCGCCTTCGACGCGCTCAAGTCGCTCGACTATCGGCAGATGCGGATTGCAATGGATGGGGCGCTGGCGGGCGAGATCGTGACCCGGCTGCGTTTCGACGGGGTCAAGCAGGGCACCACGGCGCGCAAGAATTTCATCACCCGGCGCTTTGCGAACCTGCCGTTGCAGTTCAATGTCAATGTCCGCGCGCCGTTCTACCAGTTGATCACTTCGCTCAAGGCTCTGTACGATCCGGCCTATGTCCGCGATCCGCGCACCATCGGGCTGGTCGACAAGAAGGGGCAGCCAGTCGCACCTGCGGTCACCAATCCGCCGCCGCCGCCAGTCAAACTCCCGCCGCCCGCTCCCGCCACTCCGCCCCCGCCGGCCCTTCAACCACCAGCCATTCAGCCCCCAGTCAGCGAGAAAACGCCATGATCCGTGTGCAATTGACCTGCCCTGCAGGGACTGCGAAACTGGCCGTCATGCACGGCTTGCAGCGCAACCAAGGGAAAAGGTCCGGCTGGCGCGCCGTCCGCGTCGGCTTGGTGGTGTGTGGAGCCGCGATGGGACTTTCGGCCTGTGTTTCGGTCAATGCGCCGGACAAGCCGATCGTGATCGAGCTCAATATCAACATCAAGCAGGAAGTGGTCTATCGTCTCGCGGCCGATGCCGGGAACACGATCGACAAGAATCCGGAGATTTTCTGATGTTAGCCAAATACGCCCAGATTGCTGCCGCTGCGATGCTGAGCCTTGCGCTCGCCACCCCGGCTCTGGCCCAGCGCGACCCGGCCTATGCCGCAGCTCGCGCCGGAGGCCATGTCGGTGAGAAGATGGACGGTTATCTCGGCCTGGTCGGCGCGGGCAGCCCGGGTCTGCGCGCGATGGTCGAAGACCTCAACATCAAGCGCAAGTCGCTCTATTCGAACCAGGCCCAGGCCAACCACGCCACCGTCGAGGAATATGCCTTTACTTCCGGCTGTCTCGCCATCGCGCGCACTTCGCCGGGGGAAAAGTACCAGGGGCCGGACGGTTCGTGGCTGACGCGCGGGTCCGGCCCGGCGCAACGCGACAGTCGCTGCCCCTGAGGTGAAAGAGCCGCCCAGTCCCGGGGAGGCTCACCACTATCCCGCACCGCACTACGCCGCTGGTTGACACCGCCCCCCCCCTTTCCTAAGGGGTTCGCGCCTTGACGGGGTTCCCCGTTTCGGGGCAGTTTTCCTTGAAACGGCGGACGAATCGACATCGCAGTGAACGACCCGGCTGAGGACGGCAAGACTGTGCAGGACCCGCGGTTGACCTCGCTCGATGAGCGACTGGCGCAGGTTCAGCAAGCCGAGCATGTCCGCACCGCGACGCCTTCGGGCAACCTTGGCATGACTGGCAAGGGCACGTCGCAAGGCAATCGGGTGCTGTCGACGCTGATTGGCTTTCCGCTGGGCGGGGCGCTGGTTGGCTGGTTGATCGACCGGAGTCTGGGAAGCAGCCCCAAGGCGCTGCTCGTGCTGCTGTTCCTCGGAACGGTTGCCGCGGGCAGGGAAATATGGCGAATCTCGAAAGAACGCGCGGAATAATTTCGTGTGTTTTCTGGTAGATAGAACAAGGGTACACCGTGGCGGCCGCAGGCAAGATCGATCCGATGCACCAGTTCTCGATCCACCCCTTGGGTGGCGGCGAGCTGACCGGGTCCCCGTTCCAGTTCACCAACAGCGCGCTGTGGATGGTGATTGTCCTGGCGTGCATCTATTTGTTCATGCTCGGCGGAATGAAGCGCCAACTGGTCCCCGGCCGCTGGCAAGCTGCGGTCGAATCGATCACCTCATTCATTACCGGGATGATGCACGCCAATGTTGGACCCGAGGGCCGCAAATACGTGCCCTGGGTGTTCACCGTGTTCATGTTCATCCTGTTCGCCAACCTGATCGGGATGATGCCTTTCGGCGTCTATTCGCCGGCGCATCCGTTCACGGTGACCAGCCAGTTTTCGGTGACGGGGGTGATGGCGCTGATCAGTTTTGGTATCGTCATCGTAGTCGGGCTGTGGAAGCACGGGCTGCATTTCTTCTCGCTGTTCGTGCCGCACGGTACTCCGTTCGTGCTCAAGCTGCTGATCGTACCGATCGAGTTCGTCTCGTTCCTGGTGCGCCCGTTCAGTCTGATGCTGCGTTTGTTCGTGGCGATGATCGCGGGGCACATCCTGGTTGACGTGTTCGGCAACTTCATCGTCCAGGGGCTCAATGCGGGCGGCGCAGGCTATGCCATCTCGGCGCTGTGCTTCGTGTTTATCGCTGGCGTCGGCGCTCTCGAACTGCTGGTTTGCGCGATTCAGGCCTATGTCTTCGCGCTGCTGACCTCGTTGTATATCCGCGACGCAGTGCACTTGCACTAAGTTTTATGATTATCCTTTCTAACCAACATCCTACGAAACGGAGTTAAGTTCATGGATCTTCAAGCAGCCAAGGTTATCGGTGCCGGTCTTGCCGCCATCGGCGTGGGCGTTGCCGCCATCGGCGTGGGCAATGTGTTCGGCTCGTTCCTTCAGGGCGCGCTCCGCAATCCGGCTGCGGCCGATGGCCAGCAGGGCCGTCTGTTCATCGGCTTCGCCGCCGCAGAACTGCTCGGCCTGATCGCCTTCGCGCTGGCGATGATCATCCTCTACGCCGTCTGATAAACAACGCATTGCCGACCTTGCCTCGCCCTAGTGCGGGCAGGGGCGGCGATCCGGGATCTGAGAACCGATGCCTCAACTCAACCAACTCATGCTCGCCTATGCATCGCAGTGGTTCTGGCTGCTGCTGGTGCTGGCGGTGATTTATGTCGTGATCGGTCAGGGCATGGTCCCCAAGGTTGAAGCCACGGTAGAAGCGCGCGATCGGCAGATCTCCGCCGATCTCGCCGCCGCGCACAAGGCGCGAGCGGCAGCGGACGAGGCGGAAATTGCGCTTCAGGCCAAGGCTCTGGCGATGCGTAGCGATGCGCAGGCGATCACTGCTGCGGCCAAGGCCAGCGCGGCCGAGGCGGCGGCTCTGCGCGTGGGTGAAGCCGACGGCGTCATCGCCACGCGCCTTTCCACTGCCGAAACCGCGCTCGAAAAGGCGCGCAACGAGGCTCTGGCCAGCATCGAGCAGGTCGCTGCCGATGCAGCTCAGGACATCGTCGCCAAGATTTCGGGAATGAAGGTAACGGCGGCCAGCGCCGCCAAGGCGGTTAAGGCGGTTCTGACCCATGCTTAATGCAATCCTGAGCGCGGCAACGGAAGCAGCCGAGGGCGGCGAAGCGACCGCCTGGGGCTTCGATGCCGGCGGCTGGGTCGCGCTGTCGATGGTTCTGGTGATCGCGGTAATGCTATATGTGAAAGTCCCGGCAATCGTTGCCGGGATCCTCGACAAGCAGATTGCCGGGATCCGCGAGCAGCTCGACCAGGCGGCCAAGCTGCGCAAGGATGCCGAAGCCCTCAAGGCTGAATACGAGGCCAAGATGGCGGCGTCTGCTCAGGAAGCCGAAGTTTTGAAAGTCGCGGCCAGCCGTGAGGCCGATGAGATCGTCGCTCAGGCCAAAGTCGATGCCACCGCTTTGATCGCCCGACGCCAAAAGATGGCCGAAGAAAAGATCGCCTCGGCCGAACGCCGCGCGATTGCTGACCTGCGCGCCATGGCGGCTGAGGCTGCAAGTGGTGCGGCGCGCTCGATCATTGCGGCGCAACATTCGGCTGCGGCGGATAAGGTGCTGGTCGATCAGGCGATCGCCGGGATTTGACTCCGGCCAAAGGACGCGCGGCACTGCGGTCCTGTGAAACCCCAAGTTACCGAACGGATGCGTGTGAGGGGACGAACCTTAGAACCCGTCCTTGGCCGCCCTTAGCGCAGCGAACGTCGCCACCGCATCGCCGCCGCCCCAGCGCGCCTGCAAATCCGCATCATCCGACCGCAGGAACGGGTTTGTTTCGAGCTCGCGGGCCAGTTTCATCGGGACTGTCGGCTGCTCCGCCGCCCTGCGCTCCCGGATCTCGTCGGCATAGTCGATCAGCGCCTGATTCTCTGGATCGGCGTGCAAGGCAAAGCGCGCGTTCGAAGCGGTGTATTCGTGCGCGCAGTACAGCGTGGTCGCGCCGGGGAGGGCTTTGACTCGCGACAGGCTAGCCCAGAACTGCTGCGGCGTGCCTTCGAACATCCGTCCGCAGCCCAGTGCAAACACTGCGTCGCCGACAAAGGCGATCTCGGCTTCGGGCAGGTGGTAGGCGATGTGGCCCAGGGTATGCCCGCCCACGTCGATCACATCTGCTTTCCACGCGCCCAGCGTCACGACATCGCCTTGACCGACTGTGCGGTCGATTCCGGCGATCTTCTCGGCCTCGGCAGCGGGAGCGATGATGGTGCAGCCGGTCGCAGCCTTGATCGCGGCGTTGCCGCCGGCGTGGTCGGGGTGCCAGTGGGTGTTCCAGATTTGAGTGATCTGCCAACCGCGCGCGGCCGCCTCGCGCAAATAGACGGCGGCATCCGGCGTATCAATGCAGGCGGTTTCGCCGCTGGCGGGATCGTGGAGCAGGAAGCCATAGTTGTCGGACAAACAGGCGAACTGGTGAACTTCGAGCATAAGGCACACTCCTTGGCGGGTGCCTTAGGCCTCTCATGTGCAAAGCAAAAGCCCGCCCGATCGCGTGACCGGACGGGCTTTTGCACATTATCACAAACTTCTCGTCATCCCTGCGGAGGCGGGGACCCATCTCCTGACCGTTCCGCTGGCGGAGACGCCCGAACTGACTTCCTGCCTTTGCAGGAATGACGAACGTTTCGGCTTACTTCGCCTTCTTGAGTGCTTCGCCGAGGATGTCGCCGAGCGAGGCGCCCGAGTCGGACGAACCGAACTGCTCGACGGCTTCCTTCTCTTCGGCCAGCTGACGCGCCTTGACCGAGAAGTTAGGCTTCTTCGAGCGATCAAACCCGGTGACCATAGCATCGAGCTTCTGGCCGACCTGGAAGCGGTCGGGGCGTTGCTCGTCGCGATCACGGCCAAGGTCGGTGCGCTTGATGAAGCCGGTTGCGCCATCGTCGCCAGCCTGCACTTCAAGCCCGCCGTCGCGCACTTCGAGCACGGTGACGGTGATCACTTCGCCGCGGCGCAGCGATCCGGTGCCCGAGCCATCGGCTGCAGTGCCGGCGCCCGTGCCACCGCCGATTGCCGGGGCGCCCTTTTCGAGCTGCTTCATGCCCAGGCTGATGCGCTCCTTGTCGGTATCGACATCGAGCACAACGGCCTTGACCTCTTCGCCCTTGCGATGGAGCGCCAGGGCGTCCTCGCCCGAGATGCCCCAGGCGATGTCGGACATGTGGACCATGCCGTCGACATCGCCGTCCAGGCCGATGAACAGGCCGAATTCAGTGGCGTTCTTGACTTCGCCCTCGACGATCGAGCCCACCGGATGCTTGTCGGCAAAGGCTTCCCAAGGGTTCTGGTGCGCCTGCTTGAGGCCCAGGCTGATACGACGCTTGTCGCTGTCGACCTCGAGCACAATGACGTCGACTTCCTGGCTGGTCGAAACGATCTTGCCGGGGTGGACGTTCTTCTTGGTCCAGGACATTTCCGAGACGTGGACCAGGCCTTCGATGCCCGCTTCCAGTTCGACGAAGGCGCCGTATTCGGTAATGTTGGTGACCACGCCTTTGAGCTTGGCGCCGACCGGATACTTGGCTGCAACCGCTTCCCACGGATCGCTTTCGAGCTGCTTCATGCCCAGCGAGATACGCTGGGTTTCCTGGTTGATGCGGACGATCTGAACGCGCACGGTGTCACCGATGTTGATGACTTCGCTGGGGTGGTTGACGCGCTTGTAGCTCATGTCGGTGACATGAAGCAGGCCGTCGATCCCGCCCAGATCGACGAACGCGCCGTAGTCGGTGATGTTCTTGACCACGCCTTCGATGATCTGGCCCTCGGCCAGGTTCTGGATCAGGCCCGAGCGTTGTTCGGCGCGGGTTTCTTCCAGGACGGCGCGGCGCGAAACCACGATGATGCCGCGGCGGCGGTCCATCTTGAGGATCTGGAACGGCTGTTGCATGTCCATCAACGGGGTCACGTCGCGGACCGGACGGATATCGACTTGCGAGCCGGGCAGGAAGGCCACGGCGCCGTCAAGATCGACGGTGAAGCCGCCCTTGACGCGGCCGAAGATCACGCCCTCGACGCGCTTGCCTTCGCCGAATTCG
>JAYWBP010000090.1:0-4940 GCA_043781375.1 Novosphingobium sp. | reverse complement strand
TAATCGCGATGCTCTGGACCAGCACGGCCAGGATACGGCGGTCGCCCAGTTGGCCCAGCGCCATCAGGAATGCGGTAATCATCGCCAGCGGAATCGTGCCAAGCGCCTTGCCTGTCAACCACGGCCTTGCCTGTCATCATGGCTGGGGCTAGTCGCGCGCCTTTCGCACTCCGTTCATCGCAATTGCCCGATCAGGAATCCGCCATGTCGCAGCCCACGACCGACGTCATCGCCATCGGTAACGCCATCGTCGATGTCATGGCGCCGTGCAGCGATGCGCTGATCGAGGAACTCGGGCTGGTCCGCGGGGGGATGACGCTGGTCGATACCGATCAGGCGCAGGCGCTCTACGACGCGATGGGCCCGGCGCGCGAGATTTCGGGAGGGTCGGCGGCGAACACCCTGGCTGGGCTGGCGGCACTGGGCGCAAAGTGCGCGTTTATCGGCCAGGTTGCGCACGACCAACTGGGCGAGGTCTTCGCCCACGACATTCGCGCGGGGGGGATCAAGTTTGCCACTCCGCCGCGCGCTGCGGAACCGCCGACCGCACGCTGCCTGATCTTCGTCACGCCCGACGGCCAACGGACAATGAACACTTTTCTCGGCGCCTCGCAGTATCTTCCCGCCACCGCGCTCGACGAAGCGGCGATTGCCGACGCTGCGGTGCTCTACCTCGAGGGCTACCTGTGGGATCCCGAAGAGCCGCGCGCGGCAATGCGTCGGGCAATCGATGCCGCACGCGGCGCCGAGCGACAGGTCGCGTTCACCCTCTCCGACGCCTTCGTAATCAGCCGCCACGGCGACGATTTTCGCGCGCTGATCGCTGACGGGCAGATCGATATCCTCTTTGCCAATGCCGATGAACTGGCCGCGCTGACCGGGCTCGATGATTTCGAAGCAGGGGTCGCGGCGCTGGCGGGGAAGGTCCCGGTGCTGGTCGTCACTCGCGGCGAGCACGGCGCGGTGGCCATTGCCCACGGCGAGCGCGCCGAAGTCTCGGCGGAACCTGTCGCCAAAGTGGTCGATACCACTGGGGCGGGCGATTTGTTTGCCGCCGGATTTCTTTCGGGCCATGTCCGGGGGCGTCCGTTGGCCGAATGCCTGAAGCTGGGCGCGATCTGCGCGGCGGAAGTGATCTCGCATTATGGAGCAAGGCCGGAAGCGGATTTGCAGACGCTGGTGGCGGGGAGGCTGGGTTAAGGCGAGTTCGCCTTGCTCCCCTCGCGCGCAAGTTCCCGCCAGCCGATATCGCGGCGGCAAAAGCCATCGGCGAAGTCGATCGCATCGACTCCGGCGTAAGCCTGGTTGCGGGCTTCGCTGACATTGCCGCCCGAGCCGCAGACGTTGAGCACCCGCCCGCCGCTTGCGGTCAGCGTGCCCTGCTCCAGCGCGGTTCCGGCTTGGAACACCCTGGCGCCAACAGCCTCGGCCGCCGCAATCCCGGCGATCCGCCCGCCCATTCTGGGCACCCCCGGATAGCCCTCAGCCGCTATTACCACGGTCAATGCGGTTTCGCCTGAGAACCGCGGCGGCTCGATACTGCCAAGGCGATTTTCGGCGCAGGCCAGCAGCAGTTCGCCCAGGTCGCTCTCCAGCCGGAGCATGAGCACCTGGCATTCGGGATCGCCGAAGCGCGCGTTATATTCAATCAGCTGCGGCCCTTCGCGGGTCAGCATCAGCCCGGCGAACAGCACCCCCGAATAGGGCATTCCGGCCTCGGCCATAGCGCGCACAGTGGGCGCAATGATCCGCTCGATCGTCTCGCCTTCGAGCAGCGGTGTCAGCACCCGCGCCGGGCTGTAAGCGCCCATCCCGCCGGTATTGGCTCCGGTATCGCCCTCGCCGACCCGCTTATGGTCCTGGGCCGAGCCGAACGGAACGATGGTGCTGCCGTCGGTGAGCGCGAAGAAGCTGGCCTCCTCGCCTTCGAGGAATTGCTCGATCACTGCCTCGGCCCCGGCGGCGTCGAACCGGCCGGAGAAGATTTCGTGGATCGCCGCTTGTGCCTCGCCACGGGTCATTGCGACAGTCACGCCCTTGCCCGCCGCCAGCCCGTCAGCCTTGATCACCACCGGAATGCCGAAGCTATCGAGCGCGGCCAGGCCCTGCGCTGCGCTTGTCACGCGGACGTAGTGCCCGGTCGGGATCCCGGCCCGCGCGCAAAGGTCCTTGGTGAAGCCCTTGCTCCCTTCGAGCTGGGCGGCAGCCTGCGATGGCCCGAACACGGCGATGCCCGCAGCCCGCAGCGAATCCGCCAGTCCATCGACCAGCGGCGCCTCGGGGCCGACAACCACCAGCGCGATCGTTTCGGTTACGCCAAAGGCAATCACTGCGTCATGGTCGGTCACGTCGAGCGTAACCAGCGTGGCGTAGTCCGCGATCCCCGGGTTGCCCGGGGCGGCGAAAAGCGTACCATTTTTGAGCAGACGGGATTGCGCCAACTTCCACGCCAGCGCATGTTCGCGCCCGCCCGATCCCAGTAGCAGGATATTCATGGACTCGCCTTCGCCATACGATGAACTTTCCGAAGCGGGGCTGCCGGGCGTTGGTCTATTAGCGAAGCAGGTCCCCGGCGACAACGCCGCGCCGCTGACCATCACCGAGATATCCGCGCAGCTCAAGCGCACGGTCGAGGACTGCTTCGGCTTCGTCCGCCTGCGCGGCGAGCTGTCGGGGGTCAAACGCGCGGCCTCGGGGCACCTTTATTGCAGCCTCAAGGACGAAGGCGCCAAAATCGATGGCGTGATGTGGCGCGGCGGGGTGCAGCGGCTGAGCTTCCTCCCCGAGGACGGCATCGAGGTGATCGCCAGCGGCAAGCTGACCACTTATCCGGGCCGCTCGAACTATCAGATCGTGATCGAGCGGATGGAGATTGCGGGCGAGGGCGCGCTGCTGGCGCTGCTCGCCAAGACCAAGGCCCGGCTGGAGGCCGAAGGTCTGTTCGATCCCGCGCGAAAACGGGTCATTCCGTTCCTGCCCACGGTCATCGGCGTGGTCACCTCGCCGACCGGGGCGGTAATCCGCGACATCCTCCACCGCCTCGCCGATCGCTTCCCCAGCCACGTGCTGGTCTGGCCGGTGCTGGTCCAGGGCCAAGGTTCGGCCGAGCAGATCGCTGCCGCCGTGCGCGGGTTCTCGGCCTTGACGCCGGGCGGAGCGATACCCCGGCCCGACCTGGTGATCGTTGCACGGGGCGGCGGTTCGATCGAGGACCTGTGGGCGTTCAACGAGGAAGCGGTGGTGCGCGCTATCGCTGGATCCAGCATCCCGGTGATCTCCGCCGTCGGCCACGAAACCGACACCACGCTGGCCGACTACGCCGCCGACTTGCGCGCGCCCACGCCCACTGCGGCGGCCGAGATGGCTGTGCCGGTGCGCGCCGAGCTGTCGGCGCTGCTGGCCGAGCTGGCCCTACGCAAGCGGCGCTGCGCGCTGCGGCCAGTAGCTCTGGGGCGTGAGCGGCTGGCGGCGCGGGCCCAGCGCCTGCCCCACCCCGATGCGCTGCTCGCTGCGCCAACCCAGCGGCTCGACGATCTCGGCGAGCTTCTGCGCCGCGCGCTTGGCCAGCGGATCATCACCGCCCGCAGCCGCTTGCAGAGCGATGCCGGGCGGCTGTCCGCGCCGTTGCTCGCTTCGCGGCTGTCCTACGAGAAGCAGAGGTTGGCGAGCCCACGACTGGTGCCCACGCTGATCACCACGCGGATCACTGCGGGCACCGAGCGCCTTGCCGCCCTGGCGCGCCTCGCCGAGCAACTTCATCCCAATCGCCCACTCGAACGCGGCTATGTCCGTGTCACCGCGGCCGACGGTCGCACGCTCGTGACCAAGGCCACGGCGGCGCAGGAGGCCGAGCTGGCGCTGCACTTCCGCGACGGTGTGCTGATCGTCTCGACCACATCAAGCCCCCGCCCCCACCGCGCCGCGCCGGTGCCCGCGCGCGACCCACCGCAGCAGGGCAAATTGCTTTAAAGCTGCCAAGCGGCTAAGATCTCGCCATGCTGATGTCCTCGACCGATCGCCCTGCCACGCTGCTGTTCCAGCCCAATGGCTTCCGCGTCCTTGCCACGGGGAGCTACGTGCTGTGCGCGGTTACCGGTGAACGGATCCCGCTCGAGGCGCTGCGGTACTGGAGTGTCGATCGGCAGGAGCCCTATGTCAGCCCCGATATCGCTACCCGCAGGCTATTGGGATCGGCGTGAGCCGCTGCGGCTGGCTGGCCACCAGCCCGTGCCGCTTGCCCCCGATCGTGGCTTCCTGATCGCCTTCGACCGCGATGCCGGGCCGAGCGCTTTGCTCCTCGCCCGCTTCGCTCCTCGCCCGCTTCGCGGGGGCGCGCATCCTTGTCATTCAGCTGGCTAGTGCTCCGCGCGCCTGGGAGATTGAGCGGATCAACCTGCCACGGCATCCTCTAGCGATCCCCGACGCCGAGTTTCAGCGCCGCCGCGCCGTCGCGCTCGTGCATATCGAAGCGGCGCGCGCGTTCGCGGCCGACACCCAAGGCTGGCGCCGACGCTTCATCTTCCCGATCGTCGCGCGGATCTCGGGCAGGTTCGGCGCTCAGCGGGTCTATCGGGGCGCGCCAGCGGCCGATCACTCGGGGCTCGATCTGGCGGCTGGCGGCGGCACACCATATGTCGCGTCGGCCGACGGCGGGGTGCTCCTTGCCGCGCAGAGTCCATTCACCCTGGAGGGCAATCTGCTGATCGTGGATCACGGCATGGGGCGTTCCAGCGCCTTCCTCCATTCCTCGTAATTGCTGGTCAGCGCGGGCCAGAAAGTGCGTCAGGGACAGCTGCTGGGGCGAATCGGCATGACCGGACGGGCGACCGGGCCGCAGCTCCCTGGAGCATCAAGTGGCGCGTCGCCCGGTTTGATCCGCTGTTGTTCACCGGGGTGCCAATGCTGCAAACGCAAAATTCGCCAAGCCGCGAGGCGCGTTG
>JAYWBP010000089.1:0-4944 GCA_043781375.1 Novosphingobium sp. | reverse complement strand
CGACCGACGACCCGTGTTGCAATCGCCCTGGAAACAAGCGGCGCTCGGCGGGCAAATGCTGGTTTTCAATGCGCAGCGCCATCATATCGACCGCTGCCTTCGCCATATGTTCGATCGGCTGATCGACCGATGCGATGCTATGGCTAAGCCAGCGGGACGCTTCGACCCCGTCAAACCCTGCAACCGCGACGTCCTGGGGCACGCGCTTTCCCAATTTATGGACCAGAGCGTCCTTGGCACCGATTGCCATCATGTCGTTGGCGGCAATGATCGCCTCATAATCGTCAATGCCGCGTGCCGCCCAGTCCAGGACCGCAGCAACGCCGCGATCGTAATCGAAGTCGCCGCGAAATTCGGCAACGACATTCGCGCCATTGCGGGCGAGTTCCTCTTCGACGCCGCGCATCCTCTCGTTACCGACGAAGGCCTCAGCGTACGACCGGATCAGCGCGATGCGCCTGGCGCCTGATGCGAGCACATGCCGCGCAATCAGAACTCCCGAGGCATAATGGTCGCAACTGACCGACGCTACGCCGTCCTCGCCCGGTCGATTGTAAAACAGCAACGGCACCTGCGCAGCGGCAAGATGGTCGAGGTCCTCCTGCGGAATCGGGGCGGCGGCGATGACGCCATCAAGCTGATAGGACAATATATGATCGATAACCGCCCCGATCTCATCCACATCTTCGAGCAGGAACAGCATAACCCGGACGCCTATCAACGAAAATGCCTGCGACAAAGCAAGCAGCACGCCGGGATGATGACGGTTGGTTTCGTTGAACAGGATCAATCCCACGACGTTCGAGCGCCGGGTAGCGACGGCACGCGCCATCACATTGGGCCGATAACCAAGCTCGCGGGCGGCACGAAGGATATGGGCGCGCTTTTCCGGCGCCACACTGGCTCCGGGGGTGAAAGCGCGGGATACTGCCGAAGCCGACACCCCTGCAACGCGTGCAACGTCTACCGATGTCAGCCGGCGGGCTGCCCCTTTCTTGTCTTTGTTATCGGGAGTCCGGGGTCGCCGACCTGAGCCGCTCACGGACGATCACTCCATCCCGTACGGCGGGGAACCACAGCTGCAAAATCACTCATGGCTACATGCTTATCCCCGAAGTGCCGGGCAGGCAACGAATGGAGGTGTTTATTGCGAAACCCACTTTGCTGAGCCTTAAGTCGGATCCCACATGGTCCACCGTCACTGCTTGATCGAGCGCCTGCGCACGCTTTTGTTTGCTTCGCCAAAAACATGTCGGCAAAAGGCGCATATTGCAAGCGCGTGCAGATATTCGAATCGCGCCGGCAGGCAAGGGGGATTAGGTGAGCGATTTTCAGGCAGAGAAGCAGTTGGTTCGTGCCTATCATGACGAACTGGCGCTTGCGACGCCCGATTCAGTGGTCAGCATCCTGCAGCGCTACACCGCGCCCGATTGGCATTGGCGCGGCATGCATCCGTTCCACGAGCAATTCGGGGCAGAGGCCGTCGCGGACGTGTTCTGGACGCCATTTCTGACTGCAATGACGCGCGTACAGCGACGCTCCGACATCTTCATGGCCGGCCTCAACGAGGTCGACGGCTTCAAGGGACGCTGGGTTGTTCAGATGGGCCATTTGATGGCGCTGTTCGACAACCCGTATCTCGGGATCCTGCCGACCGGAAAGATCGCGATGCTGCGTTTCGCTGAGTTCAATCGCGTCGAGGGCGGACGCATCATCGAAACAGCGATGTTCGTCGATTTGCTTCACCTGATGGCCCAGGCGGGCCAGTTCCCGCTGCCTCCACAGACCGGAGCGCAACTCGTCCAGCCGGGCCCGATGACGCATCAGGGGGTGATGCACGAACGGCAGGATCCTGCGACGGGCGAGCGCTCGCTCGCGGCGATCAACGCGCTGCTCGGGAATCCGAAGTCGAAGGAACTCGGTATTACCGAGGGCGAGCGGCTGCGGCGGGTCTGGCACGACGACATGATCTGGTGGGGGCCCGGCGGGATCGGCGCGAGTTATACGATCCCGCGCTATCTGAAGCAGCATTCGGAACCGTTCAGCGATGGTCTGCATACCGGGTACAATTTCAACGGGCATTTGTGCCGCATGGCCGAGGGCGATTTCGGCGGCTTCTTCGGCTGGGCCAATCTGACAGTATTCAACTCGGGCGGCTATCTTGGCATGACCAAAGGGCCCGCGCCGTCAGAGATGCGCGTGGTCGATCTCTATCGCGTGCAGGACGGAAAACTCGCCGAGAACTGGATATTCATCGACATACTCAACTATCTCGCCATCCAGGGGTTGGACGTGCTGGGCCGCATGCAGCGCATCCGCGAATATTGAAGACTTTGGCCCGATATCGCAGCTGTCCCTGCGAATGATGGCACTTGGCTGTGGATGTCGATTGCCAAAAGCCACCGCCAGGCGAAAGGACGAAAACCTCCACCCGTGAAAGCGAATGCACTTTATTGCACCGCTTTTATAGAATCTCTCGACGCAGCCCGCCAGTCCATGTAGATTTCGGTAATGACGGCGCTTGCATTGTCGTAAATATCGGATAACATTCGCCAGGGAAACATTCCGGAGGGGGACTAATGACCATTTCGCACACCAGAAAGCTTCGGGGCGCAATGCTCGCTGCCGTGTCTATAACCGCGTTCTCGCTCGCGAGCCCGGTCTTGGCGCAGGCCGCTCCAGCGCCAACGCCAACGCCAACAGTCGATGATCAGGACCGAGTTACCGACATTGTTGTCACAGCTCAGCGGCGCGAGGAGTCAGTTCAGAAGGTTCCTCTATCGATAGTCGCAATTTCGGGTGAGCAGCTCCGGAACCAGGACATACGTGACATTACCCGGCTTGAACAAGCCGTTCCCGGCCTTCGCATCGCGCGTTCGGGCGCGGCCGCTCGTCCAGCGATCCGCGGCGTTTACACCGAAGCCATTCAGGCCAATTCGGACCCTCGCATCGGCTTTTATATTGACGAAATCTATCAGTCGCGTCTGCAGCAGACGACCGGCGCGTTCATCGATCTGGAGCGGGTCGAGGTTCAAAAAGGTCCGCAGGGCACGCTGTTCGGTCGCAACAGCTTGGGCGGCAACATCGCGCTGACCAGCGCCAGGCCAACCGACCAGTTCGAGGGCGGTTTTGGGCTGATCTATGGCAACTACAACCGCGTCAAGGCCGAAGGGTTCATCAACCTGCCGATCGCCGACGGCCTTGCACTGCGCGTCGCGGGTGCGGTTGATCGTCATGATCCCTACTACAAAAGTACCGTGAACAGCCGCGCCAGCATCGGTGACCAGAATTACCAGTTCATCCGCGCCAGCTTGCGTTACGCTCCGTCCGGCAGCCGTCTCGAAGTGATCCTGCGCGGCTCATACTTCGATGAGGACGATCGCGGCCTCAGTTCGTTCAACGCCAAAAACATCGGCGCGATCGTCGATTCGTCGTTGATCCGCGCGCCCGGCGGCAGCGTCACTTTCAACGGCGCGACCTACCCGTTTCCGAACGGCTATAACGGCGGCAACTATGCTACCGGAGTGCTGGTGCCGTTCAGTCCGGTTTTCCGCGACGGCATCGCCGATATCGGCGGGGCAGACATCGGCATTCCAATTCCGGGGAAATACGGCGTCCTCTACGATTTCCCCGCCCAGAACCGGGTGAAGGCGAAGAACGCTTCGGCGGCGATTAATTTCAACCTCAGCGACGATATCCGCCTGCGCTCGATCACCGGCTACAGTGATTTCCTGACCTACAACCGCAGCGACGGCGACGGGAGCCCGATCCCGTTCTCCGAATTCTACTTCATCACCAAGGCGGTGACGTTCTCGCAAGAACTGCAACTGCAATCGGCAAACCGCTCAAGCCCGCTGCAATATACACTTGGCGCGTTCTACATGCTCGACAAGGTCAACGAGGCCGGTGCGACCGTCGTTTCGGGCAGCAATTACACCACGCTGACGGCCGCGGCGAACGGCCTGCCGGCACTCTATGGGTCGGGCAGCAACTGCGGCTTTACATATTCGCCGCTGGTCGCGCCGTTCTCGTGCAATCTCAACAACACGACCGCAGCCGACGGCATTGGTCCGGCGGCGGCGCGGACGAAGTCGTACGCCGCTTATGGCCAGGCCTCGTATACCCTCGACGACAAGCTGACGCTGACGGCAGGCATACGTTACACCGTGGATGAAAAAGGATACAAGAACACCGCGCAAATCGGCACCACGTTCGTCGGCGGTTATGTCGCGGCGCAAAATGCTGCGGCAGTCGCGGCTGGCCAGCCCATCCCGTTCCCGGCTGCCGCCTATCGTGCGGTTAACCCGTTTAACCAAAACCGCTCCACTGCCTTCAATCAGGTTTGCGGCGGCTTCACACCGGGAACGTTCGGCGCAGCGGGTACCAACACCATAGTCGGTACCGTGCCAAACTACCTGGTCACGCGGTGCGGACAGCGGACGTTCAAATACGTCACCTATCGCCTCGCGGCCGACTATCGGCTGACGCCCGACAATTTGATCTACGCCAGCTATTCGACCGGCGTGCACTCAGGCGGGTTCGGTTCGCCGTTCGTCACTACGGCAGTGCCGCAGGGTGAATTCGCCGCGTTCAACGCCGAGCGCGCTCGGTCGTTCGAGATCGGTACCAAGAACACTTTCTTCGATCGCAAGCTGCAGATCAACGCTGCGGCGTTCTATACGCGGTACAAGGACAACCAGGTCCAGGGCTCGCAGTTCGTGTCAACCGGCGCGAACACCGGCGTCACCATCGCGACGATAACCAATTCCGGCGATACAATCGCGCCCGGTGCCGAACTGTCGTTCATCGCCAAGCCAGTACCGCGGCTCACGCTACGCGGGTCGGTCAACTATCTCCACGCGCGCAACACCGTGGCGCCACTCGGTATCTTCACCAGTGGCCTGTGCACGATCTCGACCGGTTCGGGGCCGTGCGTGACCAACC
>JAYWBP010000088.1:0-4971 GCA_043781375.1 Novosphingobium sp. | reverse complement strand
GCCTGACTCGGCGCCAGACAGCGGCGCGTGGGCCAAGGCGGCATCGGCAGCGATCACCCGTTTGATCGGCAATGCATATTTCACAGCAAATTCGAAGTCGCGCTGGTCGTGCCCGGGAACACCCATCACTGCGCCGGTGCCATATTCCATCAGCACGAAATTGGCGATGTAGACCGGCAGCTCACCTCCGGTGAACGGGTGGATCGCCTTCAGCCCGGTGTTGAAGCCGAGCTTTTCGGCGGTCTCCAGCTCGGCGGCGGTAGTCCCGCCCGCCTTGCACAGCGCGATGAATTCCTGCGCATCGGACGAACCTTCGGCCACCGCCTGCGCGATCGGGTGCTCGGCGGCAACCGCGACGAAGCTGGCGCCGAAGATCGTGTCGGGACGGGTGGAATAGACCGCGATGCTCTCCTCCACTTCAGGGGAGGGGTCGGCAGTGGGGCCCGTCGGCAATTGCTGGGTTTGCATGACAAGCCCCACCCCGCCCCCTCCCCTGAACGGGAGGGCCTTTTTGAGCGCAAACGAAAACTCCAGCCCCTGGCTTTTGCCGATCCAGTTTTCCTGCATCAGTTTGACCTTGTCCGGCCAACCCCCAAGCGCGCCCAGGCCAGCGAGCAGCTCGTCGGCAAAGTCGGTGATCTTGAGGAACCACTGGCTCAGCTTGCGCTTTTCGACCAGCGCACCCGAACGCCAACCGCGCCCGTCGAGGACCTGTTCGTTGGCCAGAACGGTCATGTCGACCGGGTCCCAGTTGACCGCCGATTCCTTGCGATAGACCAGCCCGGCGGCGAACAGATCGAGGAACAGCGCCTGTTCGTGGCCGTAATAGTCGGGCTCGCAGGTCGCCAGCTCACGGCTCCAGTCGAGAGCGAAGCCCAGTCGCTTGAGCTGCTCTTTCATGCTGGCGATGTTCTGCCGGGTCCAGCCGCCGGGGTGGACGCCCTTTTCCATCGCGGCGTTTTCGGCGGGCATCCCGAAGGCGTCCCAGCCCATCGGGTGGAGCACTTCGTAGCCGCGCATCCGCTTGTAGCGCGCAATCACGTCGCCCATTGTGTAATTGCGGACGTGGCCGATGTGAATCCGCCCCGAAGGGTAGGGGAACATTTCGAGGATATAGCTGCGCGGCTTCGTGCTGGCGTCGTCGGCGCGGAACGTCTGCGCGGCGTCCCATTGCTGCTGCCAGCGCGGGTCGGCGCTAGAGGGGTCGAAGCGTGAGGGGTCGAAACGTGGGGGATCGAAGCGTTCGGCGGTCATTGCTTTATCTCAACACCAAATGTCCGCAGCTCGCACCATCAGAAACCCAAACCCCGCTCATCCTGAGCTTGTCGAAGGATCAAGCCCTACGCCCGGATTATCGCGCGCCATACTGCGGGTGCTTCAACAAGCTTAGCTTGAGCGGATGTTGAAGAATTAGCCGCTGATCGCGCTGCGGCGTAGGTCGCGGGCCTTGGTCAGGATGACTTCTTCGAGCTTCTGCACGGTCGCGGCCTGGACCGGTGCATCGACCCAGCCGCCGTTCTGCGCAACCTGGCGGCTGGCTGCAACGCGCACGGCGTCCGCGCTGAGGTCCTGGTCGAGGATGGTCACGGAGACTTTCACGCGCTCGCCCGGATTGTTCGGGTTGGTGTACCAGTCGGTGACGATCACCCCGCCGTTGCTGTCGGTCTGGAGCAGCGGCATGAACGACAGGGCATCCAGGCTGGCGCGCCACAGGTACGAATTGACCCCGATGGTGGTGACCTTCGATGCGGCCAGGTCGAGCTTGGGACGATGTTTTTTCCCGCCGCATCCCGCCAGACTCAGGGCCAGCATGGCGGCGATGGCCACTTTTGTGAGAACCTGGCGCGAGAGAGCCGGGCGCGAATAGCTATGCCCGGATGCAGTGCTGGCGTTCATCGTTCGGTTCCACGTCCTGTCAGGGGCGCCGCGCGGCGCCGGAATCTGTGAGCGCCTCTATAGCCGCCCCGTTCGGCGCGGCAAGTGGGGCCGACCGGGATTGGCGCACGGGTGATGAACCGGCGATGGATGGCAAATCGGGCGATCGCTCCGCCTCTCGTCATTGCGAGCGGCGGAGCCGCGCGGCAATGCAGAGCCGGGTGCGCTACGCTCTGGATTGCTCCGAGGCTTCGCCCCTCGCAATGACGAATAAGGGGAACACGCGGTGCCCCGAATTTACCCCTGCCCGTGCAGCCAGTCGGCATGGCGCGGAGCCTGCTTGGTCCGGCTCCATTCCTCCAGCATCGGCGCGGCGACGCGGCGCAGCTCGGCATACTGCTCGGGCGTGCCGATATCGACGGCCAGCTCAAGGCGATGACCGTTGGGGTCGAAGAAGTAGATCGACTGGAAAATTCCGTGGTGCGTCGGGCCCAGGACTTCCACGCCCTGGCTTTCGATATGGGCCTTGGCCGCCAGCAGGGCGGTCATGTCGGGCACCTTGAAGGCGATATGCTGGACCCATTCGGGGGTGTTGGGATCGCGCGCCATCGCGGGCTGGCGGGGCAGTTCGAAGAACGCCAGGACATTGCCGCCGCCCGCATCGAGGAACACGTGCATGTAGGGGTCATAGGCGCCGGTCGAGGGCACGTGATCCTCGGCAAAGGCCGTGGTGTAGGTCATGCCCATGACGCGGGCATACCATTCGACCGTCTCGCCCGCGTCGCGGCAGCGATAGGCGGCGTGGTGGATTCCGCCGAGCTTGACCGGGTGCGCGTCCATCAGGCGTCCTCCGCTTCGACAGTGAGCGCCCCGCGCCTGATCTGGTCGGCTTCGAGGCTCTTGAACAGCGCGGTGAAATTGCCCTCGCCAAAGCCTTCGTCCTTCTTGCGCTCGATGAATTCGAAGAACACCGGGCCGATGTGCGGCTGCGAGAAGATCTGGAGGAGCAGGCGCGGGTCGTTATTTTCGGTCGATCCGTCGAGCAGGATGCCGCGGCGCTGCAATTCGGCAACCGGCTCGCCGTGACCGGGCAGCCGCTCGTCGAGCATCTCGTAATAGGTTGCAGGCGGGGCCGGGGCGAACCTGGCGCCAAGCTTTTCGAGCCTGTCCCAGGTGCCCGGCAGGTCGTCGCAGGCAAAGGCAATGTGCTGGATGCCCTCGCCATTGTACTCGCGCAGGAACTCCTCGATCTGGCCCCCTCCGGCATTGGCGCCCTTTCGGGCTTCCTCATTGAGCGGAATGCGGATCATGCCGTCAGGTGCGGTCATCGCGCGGCTGGTCAGACCGGTATATTCGCCCTTGATGTCGAAATAGCGGATCTCGCGGAAGTTAAAGATCCGCTCATAGAACCGCGCCCAGTGGTCCATCCGCCCGCCGTAGACGTTGTGGGTCAGGTGATCGATCAGCTTGAGCCCGACACCGACCGGATGGCGATCGACCCCGGGGAGGTAGGCGAAATCGATGTCGTAGATGGAAAGCGCGGCGGGCGTCTGGCCGTCGTCGTAGCGGTCGATCAGGTAGATGATCGCGCCGCCAATCCCGCGGATGGCGGGCAGGTGCAGTTCCATCGGACCGGTTACCGTCTCGACCGGCTGGGCGCCGCGCGCGATCGCTTCGGCATAGGCGATGCGGGCATTGCGCACGCGAAAGCCCATGCCGCAGGCCGACGGGCCGTGCTCGGCGGCGAAGTAGGCGGCGGGGCTGCGCGGCTCGTAATTGGCGATCAGGTTGATCGCGCCCTGGCGCCACAGTTCGACATCCTTGGAGCGATGGCTAGCGATTCGGGTAAAGCCGGTAGCCTCGAACACCGGCTCGAGCAGGCCCTTTACCGGGGCGCAGAACTCGATGAATTCGAATCCGTCGAGGCCTAGCGGATTGTCGAACAGATCGGTCATGGCGCATCCTTATTAGTATCTTTTGAAACCATATCACACGACCGCGCAGCCGTCAATCGGTTGCGGTGTGACAAGCGGCGGGTAACGCCCGTATTTCAGAGGGCTGGCTGGGATAACAATCTTTGAACTTAGCCGGGAACATCTGCCGCTCATCGTCTTCCGGCAAAGCGATCGGGCTTTGCCAAGCGAGAGGTTGGCTCATGAACCTGCCCAAGATCGATATCACTACCCTGCCCGACCTGGACGTGATGACCGGTCTGTTCGGCAGCCTTCATCACCAGGTCCAGGCCTATTCGGACGATTCGATCGTCATGCTGATGACCATCATCTTCGAAGTCCTGAGCCCGACCCGGTAATCGGCAGCGATCGATCGATGAAGCTGACCGAAGAACTGCGTGCGCTGCGGGGTGACGATACCCCGCAGCGCGCTGCCCAGGCCGCGATGTTCGCGGCGCGCGACGTCTGGCGTTCATCGCCAGAGGTCGCTCCGGTTCTTGCCGACCTTGCCCGGTTCGCCGCCGGGTCGGCGATGGCCGAGTGTCCGGCACTGGCGGCGCTGTTCGAGGACGAGGACCCGGCGGCCATGCGGCTGGCTGACCGCCTGGCTTGGGTCACGACCCGAGCGCTGGCCGCGGCGCCTCTCGGCCACGTCGCGCAGCGCCATTTCACCGACGGGACCGTATCAACGCTGCTGCTCGCCCAGGATGGCCCGATCAGCCTGTCGCTGATCGCGGTCGACGGGGCAGGTTTTGCGCGCAAGCCCGCGCCGCTGTCGGTCAACCTCAGCCCGAGCGAGCAGTGGGAGCGCGTGCTGGCAGGCACGGCCGAGGCGGACCTTATTCTCGCCCGTCCTGACGGCGCATCGCGGGTGCGGCTCGAGGCCCGGCAGATCGCGCTTGCTCCGGGCAAGATTCTCGCCCGCGATTGCAGCCGCCAGGCGCTGATCCTGCGCCGGGTGACCGGCTGCCTGGTATCGCTGCGCCTCCAGCGCCGCCGTCACGGCAACGAGCCGAGCCGCGAATACGAGCTGGCCAGCGGCGAGCTGGTCCACCAGGCCGCGGGCGATCCGCGCGACAGTCGTCATGAGCTGATGCTGGCCTTGCTTGGCCGGATGGAGCGGACCGAGGCCGCGCCGCTGATG
>JAYWBP010000087.1:0-5047 GCA_043781375.1 Novosphingobium sp. | reverse complement strand
ACCCGGTACGACAAAACCGCCGATAGTTACCTCGGCTTCATCCACATCGTCTCAATCCGTCTGTGGATGCGTGAATTTGTCAACGCCTCCTAGTTGTCCTTTATGGATCGACCTTACGCGAACCCGCTGCGGGCTTTGCTGCGTTTCGATGGAAAAGCTCTGTCATGCGCCGCCTGCTCCCTGCCGGTTGGATAGTGGCAGCTCGGCGAGCGAGCGATACTTTTCCCCGGTGCGAATGTCGTGCCCGTCGCGATCCGCTCTGGTTCGTGCTATGTTCCTAACCTGAATCAGCGGTGGGCGACATGTTCGAAGACCTTCTCAAGACGATTTCCGGTCTGAACGGCAGCAAGGTCGAGGTGCAGATCTCCGCCGAGCCGGACGAACAGGGCTATATCGACCGGGAGTGCCCGGCCGAGGAGTGCATCTTCACTTTCAAGGTGCATGGCGAGGACTGGCGCGACATCGTTCGAGACGAAGCTGTCTGGTGCCCATTTTGTGGCGAAGAACGCGATGCCAACGCGTGGTGGACGACCGAGCAGATCGAAAGCGGGCAACAGGCGGCGCTGGCGAAGGTGGGCGGCCTTATCAACGGAGCGATGCTTCGCGACGCGGCCAGCTTCAATCGCCGACAGCCCAAGCGCTCCTTCCTGTCGATGACGATGCGCGTCGACGCGCGGCCGAAAACAGTTACGTTGCCTGCCGCGGCGTCCGCGCCGATGGAGCTCAAGGTCACCTGCGAGACGTGCCAGTGCCGCGTCGCGGTGATCGGGTCGGCCTATTTCTGCCCCGCTTGCGGCCATAACGGCGCCGATCGCGTGTTCCAGCAGTCGCTCCGCACGATCGCGGCGACGCTTGACAATCTGGACGCGATCGTGGCGGGGCTGCCGGACCGGGACGCCGCGCACAATAGCCGCATCTCCGCTTTTCCATGTCCATCGTGCACGGTTGGAGGTTGCGGACGGTCCGTCCAGTCCGTTGCTGACGCGCCAACTCCCGAAGGGCGACGGTCGTTATCGCCTAAAGTCCGGCCCGGTCTCCCACGATGCGCTCCTCCAGCAATATGGGCTCGTTGAGTTGCTGCGCGACCGTGACGAATGTCCGGGTTTTGCCAATAGCATACCTGCAATTCGATATGCTCGGGACCGGGGAGCGAAAGCTTCCCTCTATCGAACTGGAAGCGGGGAACAGCGTCAGTCTCTGAGCTTCGCGTATCAAATCGACATGGCGATCGTAAATGGGCTCGCTCCGCCGAAGCGGGAAGGCATTTTCCGGCCTTATTTCGAGTGTTGGCGCTCATTCGTCGATTTCTTGGACGACCGAATCAAGTTGTTCGGGCATGATGAAATTCAAATTCTTCGTCTGGATATCACGGGATTTTACGATCACATCCGTGTTGACGCGTTTGACGATGCCTTGGCGAAGCCGCTGGAGCGTGCGCTACATTCGTTGAACGCGGCCGATGGCGACATCCGATCTTTCGCACCGCTTCTGGCGCCGAATGCCTGTGAAGGCGCAGCCAATCGAGCGGAAACATTCACCAGATTTCTCCTGAACCACAGCTTCGGCCAAAGTTATTTTCATCCCATCACGGGCGCGGTGACGCGGCCTTCCGACGCGCGTCGGGGCATCCCACAAGGCCCGGACCTATCGGCCTATCTCGCGAACATCTCACTCTTCGATCTCGATGAGATGATGGAAGCCGAAGTCGATCGCCTGAACGACAGCGGTCAACCCGAACTGGACGCGCCGCAAGAGACAAAATGCGCTGCTGCCTACGCCCGTTATGTTGATGATGTCGTAATCATTTGCCGGGACATCGGCGTAGCAACTCAGCTCCGGCGCAAGGTCGAGTCCCTGATCGCGCTCAAGGGACTCACACTCAATCGGAAGAATGTCGTCCCGCCACCGATGACGCGCGCGGAAGCGCGTGCCTGGATTACGGACAACCGGGCGGGTTTTGGATTCTCAGGCCCATTAGCAGATTTGCCCAATACAGAAGCGATGGATCCTCTCGCTGACGCTGGTGAGATTGACCGAAGAACTGCCTTGGGACTCATTTTCGATCCTGAGCTAGATAACCCGGCGAATGCCGCGATCAGCCTGCTGAAAATTGGCATCGCACTGGGCGCGGAAGACATTCGATTCAACGATCGCGCAAGCGCTTATCGTCGCTTGTGGTGCCTCGCTGCGGACCAACTCCAGGTGATATCGGGTACGGCGCTCGCAGGTGCTTTCTTTGCTTTGGTCCGACAGGCCGAACCGCGCGTGGAGCAATCGGGTGACGACACCGAGCGTCTCGATTTCTGTCTTGCGGCCGTCGAGGGTCTCGACCGGGCGCTGCGATCCGTCATTCCGCCGGGGGTGTTTGGAGACGATATCTGCGCCCGCATCACCAAAAACGCCGCGAAGCTCGCCGCCTGCGCGATCGATAATGTGTTCGGAGAGCTGGCTGCGAGCTTTCTCGGCGTCCGCGGTGGCGAAGAGTTCCTGGCGCGGTACGATGTTCGCTGTCAGATCGGCATAGTCGCCTGTCTTGCAGCCCAGAGGGTCGATGCAAGCGCTGCAGATTTCCGCTTCGCCGCGCTCAGTCAGATCCTTCAACCCGGCTCCGGCGGCGGCTCGGAACTACCGGATGGGCTGCGAATGTCGTTGCTTAAATTCGACCGGTCATTTGACACAACCGTTTCGGATTTGATTGTTTCGCGCGAACAATCATCTGCGGCCGCATTCGCCGGATTGAACCGGACGTTAGTGAAACTGCAGCGCGTCGCAGCGCATGGTGAAACCGAAGAGCCAGCTCCCTTTGTCGCTGGGATCTCTGCGGAGCCGAACAGCGTTATCGATCTGTCCGAAACAATACTGGCAGTGTGGGCACCCGGAACCTCGGACGGAACAGATAGCCCGTCGGCCACCGATGTTGAACTGGATGCCGCCGCGACCTTGGTGAACGTCGCTCATGAGGCCTTTGCAAGCGTAGCGGCGCGCCGGCCACGGCTTATGCGCCTGATCGCTGGATCAGTTGACGCAATACCGCTTCCCTCGCCCCCTGGACTCCAGGCATCCGGCATCCTGTTAATGTGCAGCAATGGCCGCTTGCTACTGGCGTCAGCCGGCGGTCCGAGCTCGGCCCCGGTCGGGGTCATCTGGACCGACAAAGGCGACCAGCCAATCGCCGGTATTACGCTGAGGGAGGCGGCCCTCCCGGTCGGATCGACCCTGCTGGCTGAAGGGAGCCGAGTCTGGAAGCCGGGGCAAATAGCGGCGCTTTATCGGGCGGCGTTCCCCATTTTTATGGGCCAACTCCAGGCCATCGCCGATACGGTGCCGGTCCCGACCGCGTTCTCATTTTTCGCAACCGTTGTTGGCGATGAGATAGATTACACCACGCTCAAACTTATCTGCTGGCCTGCGCCGCGCTCAAGCGTCGATGGTCATGCGTTTGTACGAATTGGCTCAGCGCTTGAGGCGCGTAGCGTCTTTGCAGACGGAGCGGACAGCATCCAGGTCTGCGGGGCGATGAGGCGCGCCCAGTCGGCAAAGGAAGGGATCGAGCCCAAGTCCTCGCGCACGTGCTGTTCACCGATCAAACGCACCGGAACGATCCGGCCGTCGGCGTTGACGATCGTCGCCCCGAAGACACATTCGAGCATGAATATGGGGAATTATCCCCTTGCGTCAGGTTGAAAGGTGTGGCATACAATATGTATGAAAACGAAAGCCCCCACCCTTCGCCAGTTTCTTGACCAGTTTCCGACCGAGGACGCTTGCCTCGAACACCTGATGCGCATTCGCTTCGGTGATCGGCACGGCTGTTCAAAGTGCGGTCGCAATGCCCACTTCTACCGGGTGAAGGCGCGCAAGGTCTATTCATGCGAGTATTGCGGCAATCAGGTTGCCCCGATGGCCGAAACTCCGTTTGAGCGCACCCGCACTCCGCTGCGCGACTGGTTTCATGTCATGTTTCTGTTCAGCACCACCCGCAACGGCGTGGCGGCGAAGGAAGTGCAGCGCCAGCTTGGGGTGACCTACAAAACCGCTTGGCGCATGTGCCACGAAATCCGCAAATACATGGGCGAAGTGGACGGCAATGATCCGCTGGGCGGGCCGGGCAAGCATGTCGAGATTGACGAGACTTTCATCGGCGGGTTCCGCTCCCCCAAGGCGGTCGTGCTGGGCATGGTGGAACGCGGCGGGGACGTAATGACGCACGTTGTTGCCAACCAGCGCCGGGCCACTCTCACGCCTCTCATTGATGCCAACGTGATCCCCGGCGGCGCGGTTCATACCGATGAGCTGCGCTCCTACCTTGGGCTGCACAAGCGCGGTCACCGGCACATGACGGTCAACCACAGTGCGCACGAATATGTCGGCTTCGAGGGCGCTTCGACCAACTCGATTGAAGGTTTTTGGGCGGCGGTGAAGCGCGGGATCAATGGCACGCATATCCATGTCAGCGCGAAGCATCTGCCGAAGTATCTGGCGGAGTTTGAGTATCGCTGGAACATGCGTCAGAACCCGCATTCGATGCTTGATCGTCTGATGGTTTCTTTCGCGCGCTAGAGGGCGCTTGGCCGTGCGCCATCGCGTGTAGCAGTGCATCGAAGCGGGCTTGGGTTTCGTCAGGCATATCCGCACATGTCGGCGACCATCCACAGCCAGAACACATTCATTCCGCGGTACGGGATCCCGCAGGCCCGCAAGGGCCGCGAGACCGGCAGCCCGCGCCAGGGCTGGATCCACGGCTTGGTGCCAGCCTCGAGCCGGGCGATGATCTCCTGGGTAATACGGGTTGCGGGCGATAGTCCGCCGCCCGATTTGTCGCCAAACTGCTTGCGATAGGCCATCCTGGGTCTCCTGATCCGGCCTGCCGGCAGGTTCGCCGGACAGGTCCGAAGGGCCCAGCGCTCCCTCTGCTCTGGTCCCAAAAAGGAAGCGGCCTCCTGCCCGGGGGGGCAGAGGACCGCTTCAGGGACGAGTTGTCTGCCTGTCAGGAGGAGGTCAGGCAGCCAGCTCGCGGGGGGTCTGATGATCGTCGTTGACGCCTTCG
>JAYWBP010000086.1:0-37363 GCA_043781375.1 Novosphingobium sp. | reverse complement strand
ACAAGGGCAAGGGCATCAAGTACCGCGGCGAATACATCTTCCGCAAGGAAGGGAAGAAGAAGTAAGATGGCCAAGCTCTCTCTCTTCGATCGCCGCCGTCAGCGCGTGCGGACTGCGCTCAAGGCGCGTTCGGGCGGTCGCCCCCGGCTTTCGATTCACCGTTCGGGCCGGCACATCTATGCCCAGATCATCGACGATGCTGCGGGGCGCACGATTGCGGCCTCATCGTCGCTGCTCAAGGGCGAGATCGGCGCCAATGTCGACGCCGCCGCCAAGGTGGGCACCGACATCGCCGAAAAGGCCAAGGCCGCTGGCATCACCACCGTCGTGTTCGATCGCGGTGGCTTCATCTTCCATGGTCGCGTCAAGGCGCTGGCCGAAGCCGCCCGCGCTGGCGGTCTGGAGTTCTAACCCATGCCAGATGCAAACAACGCCGAAACCAACATCGAAGCCGGAGCGACTCCGGTCGCAGCAGCAGCGCCCGCCGCGGCGCCTGAACAGCAACCCCGCGATAACCGTGGTCCGCCGCGTGGCGGCCGTGGCGGCGGCGGCGGTGGTCGTGGCCCCGGCGGCGGCAACGACCGCAATCGTGGCGGCGGCGGTGGACGTCGTGATGATCGTCGCGGTGGCCGTGGCGGTGACGACGACGGCGGCGAGGAACTGATCGAAAAGCTGGTGCACATCAACCGCGTGTCGAAGACGGTGAAGGGCGGCAAGCGCTTCGGTTTCGCCGCGCTGGTCGTGGTGGGTGACGGCAAGGGTCGCGTCGGCTTCGGCCACGGCAAGGCCCGCGAAGTGCCCGAGGCGATCACCAAGGCGACCTCGGCTGCCAAGAAGGCGCTGGTCCGCGTTCCGCTCAAGGAAGGGCGTACGCTGCATCATGACGGCAAGGGCCGATTTGGTGCTGGCAAGGTAACGGTGCGGACCGCTCCGGCGGGGACCGGGATCATCGCCGGTGGCCCGATGCGCGCTGTCTTCGAAAGCCTGGGCGTCGCTGACGTGGTGACCAAATCGGTCGGCAGCAGCAACCCCTACAACATGGTCCGCGCCACTTTCGACGCGCTGACCGACCAGACTTCGCCTAAGTCGGTCGCCCAGCGTCGCGGCAAGAAGGTCTCCGACCTGCTTGGTCGGGGCGGCGCCAACACGGTCGAGGCGGAAGCCGCCGCCGACGCGATTACGGAGTAAGCACGATGGCCCCCAAGACCGCCAAGACGGGCGAAACCAAGACCATCACGCTCAAGCAGATTGGCTCGCCGATCCGCCGTCCGGAAAAGCAGAAGCAGATGCTGATCGGCCTCGGCCTGGGCAAGATGCATCGCGTGGTGACGCTCCAGGATACCGCCGAAGTGCGTGGCACGCTTGCCAAGCTGCCGCATATGGTGGCGGTGATCGACTGAGCGATTATCGCAGGCCCGAAGGCTGACTATGCTGCGCCTGCTCATCCCGGGTGCAGCAAAAAATGCCAGTTCGCCGTTTGAGGCCTGTAAAACCCACGATTTTCGCCGCTTGGTCAGTGATGTCGGTGGTTTATATCGTTAGCGATTGCCTCCTCAGTGTGCAAAAAACGCCTCATGAAAACAGAGTCGATGGTCGGGCCACCAGGCCACGTTGGTGGCCTAGTTGAGGGCGTCGCTAGACTGGATACTGCCGGCACCGATTACACTTACAGCCCCTTCGACGAGGCACCAGATCCAAGCCATCGTCCGTTGTACTTGGCAACAGTTCTTAAATTTCTTGAGCCGCTTCCTCCAGGCTCTGCCGTGCTTGACGCCGGCTGTGGAGGCGGCGACTTTTCGATCGGCCTCGATGCGGCAGGATACGATGTATTCGGATCGGATCTGTCGCCGACGGGGATCAGGCACGCGCAGAGTCTGAACGTCGGCAAATTCGTCCTCTCCTCGATATATGATCCACTCGCGGTGCCATTTGCCAGAGAAACTTTTGACGCAATTGTGTCGGTCGAGGTTATCGAACATCTCTATAGTCCCAGAGGGTTTGCGCAGAACGCCATGGCGTCGTTGCGGCCCGGCGGATTGCTTGTTGTCACAACGCCTTATTGGGGCTGGCTCAAGAAGATTGTCCTGGCTGTGACAAATCGGATGGACCGCTCGCTCACGGCGTTATGGGAAGGCGGGCATATCAAGCACTTTTCCCGCAAAACTTTGACTGAATTGATGGAAACGGCAGGTTTTGAAACAGTCGCGTTTCGCGGCTGCAGTGAGGGCCAGCGGCGCCTATTTCCCTTCCTCTGGAACGGCATGGCCATGGCTTTTCGTAAGCGAGTCTAGAATTCTAAGTTGGAGCCGCCGGGATCGCACACAGGCTATTTCCCGCCAGACCCCTCGATTTGCGCGACTATGGCCTGTTGGGACAACTCCTTGCGCCGTTGTCAGCCCCGCGTTCGTGCCGGGCCGGCTTTGTTGCACCGCAACAGGGCCCTGCTTATAGGCATCGGCCATGAACCAGCGATTCGTGTGTGTCATCAACCGCAATCGAGACAATTTCCAGGTTCCGCTCGCCCTCGAGAATGCGGGTCTGCTTGAAGCGTTTGTTACTGATTTTTACGCGCCGGATAATGCTCCGCGCTGGCTGCCAAAATTCCTCGCCTGTCGCAGGATCGATGGGCTGCCCCATGCAAAGACTATTACCAGCCGTCTGACTTTTTTTCTTCAATATGGCGCACAAGTGCTGCGCTTGCCGTTGTCTCGGATTGTCCGGACTTCCGATGGTCTATTGGCGCGGAAGGCGAGGATTGTCGCCGCGCGGCGTAAATCTGCGCTGTACTGCTATCATGACTACGTGCCGCTTGATCGTTCGTTCAAGCAGCCGCTCGTGATTTTCGTGTTCCATCCGCTTGCCCAAGCCGACATTGGTATGCTCGCAGCCGATGCCGAGCGCTATCCCGAAGCAAGCGCATCGTTCGCTCTCGAATCTATCGCTGCGCGTCACGAGGAAGTTACCGAGGCCTGGAGCCAGGCCAGCGCCTTTGTTTGCGCATCTACTTTCACAAAGGCCTCGCTGCTGGCCAGCGGTATCGCCAGCGAGAGCATCACGGTAATTCCCTATGGCCTCCCGGAAGCGAAACGACCCGCGGACCTTCTCCAAACCCGGGGAGCCAGTTGCCAGTTCCTGTTTGTTGGGCAAGGCATTCAGCGCAAAGGGCTGCATCATCTGATCCGCGCCTGGCAGGCGCGTCCGCGCGGGACTTCACGGCTTACTCTGGTAAGCTATCAGATTGATCCGGCCATAGCCGCGCTGATCACCGATCCTTCGATTATTCTCCTGGGCTATCAGTCCAAATCGGAGCTTGAGCGCCTGATGCGCGAGGCCGATGTGTTCGCCATGCCGTCGCTCATCGAAGGCTTTGGCCTCGTCTACCTTGAAGCGTTGGCCCACGGCTGCCATGTGATCGGTACTGCCAATACCGGACTGCCCGATCTTGAACTGGATGACGAAGCACTCACCCTGGTGTCTCCTGGAGATATCGACGGCCTCGACGCCCAGCTAACCCGGGCGGAAGCGCGCTGGCAGCGAGGGGCTTTCGATCAGGCGGCAATTGCCGCCCAGGCCGCGCGCTGGACAGAGGCCCATTTCCGCAAAAAAATCGCTGCCCATGCTGCGGCCACCCTTGCGGAATTCCAGAGTACGACGGCGAAACGCGACGCTGGGGGGTGACAAGCGGGCCCGTCACCGCTAAGGGCCGCCGCTTCTATCAGCGCGACTAAAGCGAAAGCGAGTGCACGACCATGAAACTCAACGACATCCGTGACAATGACGGTGCCCGCAAGGGACGCATGCGCGTCGGCCGGGGCATCGGCTCGGGCAAGGGCAAGACTGCCGGGCGCGGCCAGAAGGGCGCCAAGGCGCGTTCGGGCGTGTCGGTCAACGGGTTCGAAGGCGGCCAGATGCCGCTGCATATGCGGATCCCGAAGCGTGGCTTCAACAACATCTTCGCCAAGGACCATGCCGAAGTGAACCTGGGCATGATCCAGAAGGCGATCGATTCCGGCAAGCTCGACGCCAAGGCGGTGATCGATCACGCTGCGCTAAAGGCCGCTGGTCTGGCGCGCAGTGCCAAACACGGCGTGCGCCTGTTGGGCAAGGGCGATTTCTCGGCCAAGCTCCAGTTTGCCGTCGCCGGCGTATCCAAGGGCGCGCGCGAGATGGTCGAAAAGGCCGGCGGTTCGGTCCAGTTGCCTGAGGCCCAGCCCAGCGAGCATGAGAAGAAGACCGCCCGCCGCGAGGTCAACAAGACTGCGCGCGCGGCCATAACCGCCAAACCAGCAAAGTAATCCCCGTCATCCCGGCGCAGGCCGGGACCGCTGGCCGCATCATTCCGACCTTGGGTCGATGAAGCCAGCGGTCCCGGGGCGAGCCCGGGCTGACGAATTTTGCGCGGGGTTCGACATCGCCGGATCGTCTCTATATGGGGCTGACATAGATGGGGCTGGCTGAAGGTCCCGACCGGCATCGCAACAAGGCTCACTCTCCCGATGGCATCACGCTCCGACAATATTGCGAGCAATCTCAGCCTCGCCAATTTTTCCAAGGCGACCGAGCTCAAGAACCGTATCTGGTTCAGCATCGGCGCGCTGATCGTGTTCCGCTTCATGAGCTTCGTGCCACTGCCCGGCGTCAATCCGTTGATCCTGGAGACGCTCTATGCGAAGACCCAGGGCGGCATCCTCGATATCTTCAACACTTTTTCGGGCGGTTCGCTGCAGCGGATGAGCCTGATCGCGCTCGGCGTGATGCCTTACATCACCGCCTCGATCGTGGTCCAGTTGGCGGCCTCGCTTCATCCCGCGCTGGCTGCGTTGAAGAAGGAAGGTGAAAGCGGGCGCAAGAAGCTCAACCAGTACACCCGCTATGGCGCGGTCGGACTGACCGCGATCCAGGGCTGGTTCATCGCCTCCGGGCTTGAAGCCTATGGCGCGTCCAGTGGGCTGCAGGCCGTGGTCATGCCCGGCTATATGTTCCGCGTCGGCGCCGTCATCAGCCTGATCGGCGGGACCATGTTCCTGCTGTGGCTGGGCGAGCAGATCACCAGCCGGGGCATCGGCAACGGCGTTTCGCTGATCATCATGGCCGGGATCGTCGCCCAGATGCCGACGTTCATCGCCAACCTGTTCGAGGGCGGACGGTCGGGCTCAACCGGGCCGTTCGTGATCATCGGCATGATCCTGTTGCTGGTGGGGATGATCCTGTTCATCTGCTTTATGGAGCGGGCGCAGCGACGATTACTGATCCAGTATCCCAAACGCGCCAGCCAGCGCGGGATGATGCAGGCCGATCGCAGCCACCTGCCGCTCAAGATCAACACCGCAGGCGTGATCCCCCCGATCTTTGCCAGTTCGCTGCTGCTGCTGCCGCTGACGATCAGCCAGTTTGCCGGTAACTCGGTCTCGCCCGACACCAGGATGGGCAGCGCGATCATTGCCTTCAATCAGTACCTGGGCCACGGCAAGCCGCTGTATATGCTGCTTTATGCGCTGGGGATCATCTTCTTCTGCTTCTTCTATACCGCAGTGGTGTTCAATCCGGAGGAAACCTCGGAGAACCTGAAGCGAAATGGAGGCTTCATTCCGGGTATCCGTCCAGGCAAGAATACCGCGACCTACCTTGATTATGTCCTGACCCGGATCACCGTGATCGGCGCGGCTTACATCACCATCGTCTGCGTGATCCCTGAATACGTGATCGCGCAGACGGGTATGAAGCTGTTCTTCGCGGGCGGCACCAGCCTGCTGATCGTGGTCAACGTGACGGTCGACACCATCACCCAGATCCAGTCGCACCTCCTGGCGCATCAGTATGGCGATCTGATCAAGAAGGCGAAACTCAAGGGCCGGCTGCGCTAAGCGCGGGGGCTGGCACGAGAGGGGACTTAGGTTGAACATCATTCTGCTGGGGCCACCGGGTGCGGGCAAGGGCACCCAGGCCGCCCGACTGGTAGAACATCACGGTATGCGCCAGCTTTCGACCGGAGACATGCTGCGCGCCAAGCGCAAAGCCGATACGCCACTCGGCCGGCAAGTCGCGCAAGTCATGGACAGCGGTGCGCTTGTCTCTGACGAGATCGTCTCGGCCCTGATCGTTGATGAGTTGCAGGCGATGGGACCTGAGACCGGAGCGATCTTCGACGGTTATCCGCGCACCGCAGCGCAGGCGCAATCGCTCGACGCGATTTTGACCGAGGCCGGGCGCCAGCTCGACCACGTCATCGAGCTGGCGGTCGACGAGGACGCGCTGGTTACCCGCATCACCGGACGCTTTACCTGCGCCCAGTGTGGCAAGGGCTATCACGACACGTTCGATCCGCCCAAGGTCGCGGGCACTTGCGACAGGTGCGGCAGCCACGAATTCAAGCGCCGCCCTGACGACAACGAGCAAACCGTGCGTACCCGCTTGGCCGAATACCGTGCCAAGACCGCGCCGATCCTGCCGCTGTATGAAGCGCGCCGGCTCGTCAGCCGGGTCGACGGAATGGGCGACATGGACGCGGTCAGCGCCGAAATCGAACGGGTCCTGGCGTCCTGACCTGAGTTTCGGGCTGACAAAAAGTTTCGGGGGCGAAACGGAGTTTGACGATGCGTTTGACCTTGCTTCCCCTGATTGCGCTGCTGCTTGTGAACCCGGCCCATGCCGAAGTCGTCACCAAGTCCGACACCGGCTTTGTCGTGCGCAGTTCCGGGTTGACCGGCAAGACCCCGCGCGAGGCCTGGACGGTGCTGGTCACGCCGTCGGGCTGGTGGGACAAAGCGCACACCTGGTCGGGCGATAGTGCCAACCTGACGCTCGATCCCAAAGCAGGCGCCTGCTTCTGCGAGGTCCTGCCGCTACCCAAGGACGCGCCCGCCAGCGCGCGCCACGGCAGCGTTGAGCACATGCGGGTGATCTTCGCCGATCCGGGCAAGGTTCTGCGGATGTCGGGCGGGCTGGGGCCGCTGCAAAGCGAGGCGCTGGCGGCGACGCTGACGATCACGCTCAAGCCGGTCGAAGGCGGCACGCGCATCTTGTGGGAATACGTCGCCGCCGGTTATATGCGCTACAAGCCCGAAGAGATCGCGCCTGCTGTCGATGGCATGATCGCCGAACAGGTCACGCGCCTGATCGCCAGGATCGATGCCGGGCCAGCGGTTGCAGCGCCCGTAGCGCGCCGAGCGCCGGTTCGCGCCGCGGCCCCGACCGCAGCGAAGCCGACAGATGAGGCGTCGCCGGCAGCGGCGCCCGTTCCGCGTCCGGCGCCCAAGCGTCCCGCCCGCAAGCCCTGACGCGGTTGCCGGGGCAGGGCGCTCGCCAAAGCCTTTTGACCTTTGCCCCGGAGCGGATTAGCATCGCTCCATCGGCGGCTACTCACCAGTCCCGCCAGTGCAGCAGGTTCTTGCGACGCAGCGCGTTTTGCGAGCGTTGACAGTGACTGCGAATCGCCGTAAGCGCGCCCTTCACTCGATACCCCGGGTCAGTTCGGCAGGCGGTCGCCATAGCGCGCGCCATCCGGACTTTTTGCCGTTTCGGCCCCGGGAATGTCAGTGTTTCGCGTTGAGATGGAGGCCGCGGGGCCACCCCTTTCAAGGGTTTCCCGCCACCCTCTGTGGAGCATGGAGAAGTAAGTGGCTCGTATTGCCGGGGTAAACATCCCCACCAATAAGCGCGTAATTATCGCGCTTACCTATATTCACGGGATCGGTCCGGCCAAGGCGAAGCAAATTGCCGCCAAGATTGGCATCGACGAAGCCCGCCGGGTGCAGGATCTGACTGACCAGGAAGTGCTGCACATCCGTGAGGCGATCGACGCCGATCACACCGTCGAAGGCGATCTTCGTCGCGAAACCGCGATGAACATCAAGCGGCTGATGGATCTGGCGTGCTACCGGGGCCTGCGTCACCGCAAGGGCCTGCCGGTCCGCGGTCAGCGCACCCACACCAACGCCCGCACCCGCAAGGGCAAGGCCAAGGCCATCGCCGGCAAGAAGAAGTAAGCGCGGCGCCCCCGCCGGGGCCAAGCAGAATAACGCCCGCAGCTTACCCTTTCACCGACTTTCGACAGGAATACCGATATGGCACGCGAACCCCAACGCATCAAAAAGCGGGAGCGCAAGAATATCTCGAGCGGCGTCGCGCATGTGAATGCCAGCTTCAACAATACCATGATTACCATCACCGATGCCCAGGGCAACGCGATAAGCTGGTCCTCGGCTGGAACCATGGGTTTCAAGGGCAGCCGCAAGTCAACTCCCTATGCCGCCCAGGTCGCCGCCGATGACGCTGGCAAGAAGGCCGCCGAACACGGCGTCCGGACGCTCGAAGTCGAGGTCAAGGGACCCGGCTCGGGCCGCGAGAGCGCGCTGCGGGCTTTGCAGGCGGTGGGCTTTACCATCACCTCGATCCGCGACGTGACACCGATCCCGCACAACGGCGTGCGCCCGTCCAAGCGTCGCCGCGTCTGACCATGCCCGTGGCGGTGCTTCGGCATCGTCACACTTTCGGATCGACCGTGGCACTCTTCTGGCGCCCGGCCTCTCCCGCCCGACATAACCCATAGGGGAAGTCCATGACTGTCAACATCAAGAACTGGCAGGAACTGAAGAAGCCCAACAACCTGGAGATCAAGGCCGGAAACGACCCCAAGCGCCGTGCGACTTTTGTTGCCGAGCCGCTTGAGCGTGGCTTTGGCCTGACTTTGGGTAATGCGCTGCGCCGCGTGCTGCTGTCGTCCTTGCAGGGCGCGGCAATCACCTCGATCAAGATGGAGAACGTGCTGCACGAATTCTCCAGCCTGGCCGGCGTGCGCGAAGATGTCACCGACATCGTCCTCAACGTCAAGCAGATCGCGCTGCGGATGCAGGGCGAGGGCCCCAAGCGGCTCCAGCTGTCCGCCACCGGTCCGGCCGAGATCACGGCCGGCGACATCGCCGTTTCGGGCGACATCGAGGTGATGAACAAGGACTTGGTGATTTGCCACCTCGATGAGGGTGCGACGCTCAACATGGAACTGACTGCGGACACCGGCAAGGGCTATGTCCCCGCCGTTGCCAACCGTCCGATCGACGCGCCGATCGGGCTGATCCCGATCGACTCGCTCTACTCGCCGGTGCGCCAGGTCTCGTACAAGATCGACAATGCCCGGATCGGGCAGGAGCTCGATTTCGACAAGCTCAACCTGACGGTCGAGACCGACGGCACGATCACCCCGGAAGATGCCGTGGCCTATGCCGCGCGGATCCTCCAGGACCAACTCGCGCTGTTCGTCCACTTCGAGGATGCAGTGCCCTCGGGTGCCTCGCCGATGATCGGCATGGCCGCGGCCCCGACCGACGAAGGCGATACCAACCAGCTCAACCGTTACCTGCTCAAGAAGGTCGATGAGCTGGAACTGTCGGTGCGCTCGGCCAACTGCCTCAAGAACGACAACATCATCTATATTGGCGATTTGGTCCAGAAGACCGAAGCCGAGATGCTGCGCACGCCGAACTTCGGCCGCAAGTCGCTCAACGAGATCAAGGAAGTCCTCTCGTCGATGGGCCTGCGCCTCGGCATGGACATCCCTGGCTGGCCACCCGAAAACATCGAGGAAATGGCCAAGAAGCTCGAGCAAGAGCTTTTGGGCTGATGAATTATGGCGGGCCGTGTGGCCCGCCAGGACCGGGCTACCTGATACGGGCCCCGTACGAACGGAGTACTGAAAATGCGTCATAAAATGGGCGGCCGCAAGCTGCAGCGTACCTCGTCCCACCGTCGCGCGCTGCTGCGCAACATGTCGGCGGCGCTGATCAAGCATGAGCAGATCACCACCACCACCTCCAAGGCGCGCGAGCTGCGTCCCTACCTGGAAAAGCTGATCACGCTGGCCAAGCACGGCGGCCTGTCGAACCGCCGCCTGGCCCATGCCCGGCTGCTCGACGAGACCCAGCTGAACAAGCTGTTCGACGTGCTGGCCACGCGCTACGCTGGCCGCAGCGGCGGTTACACCCGGATCATCAAGGCCGGCATGCGCGCGTCTGACTCTGCTCCGATCGCGGTGATCGAGCTGGTTGATCGCGACGTCTCGGCCAAGGGCCAGGATTCGGGCCCGGTGATGACCGAGGACGATTACGCCGAAGCGTAAGTCTCAGGTTCATCGGACATAGGCAAAGGCGGTTGCGATCCCTAGGATCGAGCCGCCTTTTGCATTTCGAGAAAGCCTGTCATGCGCCGTCTCAAGTCGGCCCTTTTCGTCTTGTGCCTGCTGGGCGGGACCGCTGCGCGCGGGGATGCGATGAAGCCGATGACTTATCCCGAAACGCGCCGCGACACGGTGGTAGAAACCCAGTTCGGCGAGGCAATTGCCGACCCTTACCGTTGGCTCGAAGGCGATGTGCGCTCGCACCCAGAGGTCGCCGCCTGGGTCGCGCGCGAAAATGCCGTGAGCCAGGCCTATCTCGCAGCCTTGCCGCAGCGCGAGTGGTTTGCCGATCGGATTGGGCGGCTGCTCGAATTTGAGCGCTTCAGCCTGCCGGTCAAAGCTGGCGGGCGCTATTTCTATACGCGCAACACCGGCTTGCAGAACCAGGCACAACTGTTCGTCCGCCATGGCCTGCGCGGTGTCCCTAAGCTGCTGCTCGATCCCAATACCTGGGCCGGCGACGCCGCCACCGCGCTCGATACGTGGAAACCGTCGCGCGATGGCAAATTGCTGCTTTACAGCGTGCAGGATGGCGGCAGCGACTGGCGGGTGCTGCGCTTGCTTGACGTTGCGAGCGGCACTATTTTGAGCGACGAAATCCGCTGGGCCAAGTTCACCCACCTCGAATGGATCGGCAGCAAGGGCTTCGTCTATTCCCGCTTCCCCGCGCCCGACGCCGCCGCTGCGTTTCAGGCACGCAATTACAACCAGGCGCTGTGGTATCACCGGGTCGGCACCAGCCAGGACGCCGATGAACTGGTCTTCGCCACCCCCGAGCATCCCGAGCAGGGCCACGCCGGAGAAGTCACTTCGGACGGGCACCATCTGATTATCTCGAGCTCGGTCGGCACCGATGCGCGCCATGCGATCCGGGTGATCGATCTCAAGCGCCGCGGCCCGCACCAATGGCCGGTGCGCGAGCTGGTCGGCGATTTCGCCAACGACTGGCGGCTAGTCGAGGGCATGGGCAGCCGACTGTGGTTTGTCTCCAACTGGCAGGCCCCGCGCTATCGCCTGATGGCCATCGACCTGGCCGATCACGCCCCCCAGTGGCACGAGCTGGTCGCCCAGAGCGATGCCACGCTGACCCAGGGCAGCATCATCGGCAACAAGTTGATCCTCGCTTATCTGGAGGACGCCAGCAGCCGCGCCTTGGTTTACGATCTGGCGGGCAAACCGGCCCACGCCATCGCGCTCAACGATATCGGCACCGCCTCAGGCTTTCGCGGCCATCCCGGCGACCCGGAGACGTTCTACAACTTTACCAGCTTTAACCGCCCCGCCGCCGTTTACCGCCTCAACCTGGCGACAGGAGCAACCGAGCCTTTTGCGGAGCCCGAACTGCCGTTCGACCCCGCGCAGTTCACGATCGAGCAGCGCTTCTACCCCTCACGCGATGGTACACGCATCCCGATGTTCCTGGTCCGGCGCAAGGACATCGCCGAGGCTGGCTCGCCGATGCCGACGTTACTCTATGGCTATGGCGGGTTTGATGTCTCGCTGACCCCCAGCTTCTCGGCGGCACGGATGGCCTGGCTCGAAGCGGGCGGGGCGTTCGCCATGGCCAACCTGCGCGGCGGCGGCGAATACGGCAAGGCGTGGCACGATGCCGGGCGTCTGGCGAACAAGCAGAACGTGTTCGACGACTTCATCGCGGCGGGAGAATACCTGATCGCGCAGAAAGTCACTTCCGCTGGTGGCCTGGCGATCCAGGGCGGCTCCAACGGCGGTTTGCTGGTCGGCGCGGTGGTCAACCAGCGGCCGACCTGTTCGCCGCCGCCAATGCCCAGGTCGGGGTCATGGACATGCTGCGCTTCGATCGCTTCACCGCCGGGCGCTATTGGGTCGATGACTATGGCCACCCCGATCGCGAGGCCGACTTCCGCACCCTGCGCGCCTATTCGCCCTATCATAACATCAAGGCCGGGGCCGACTATCCCGCTATGCTGGTGACCACAGCTGATACCGACGACCGCGTCGTGCCAGGCCACAGCTTCAAGTACGCTGCCGCGCTGCAGGCGGCGCACGTCGGATCGAAGCCGCAATTGATCCGCATCGACACCCGCGCAGGCCACGGTTCGGGCAAGCCCACCGACAAGGCTATCGCTGAAAGTGCGGACATTCTCGCCTTCCTCGCCCGGTGGAGCGGGTTGTCGGTTACGCCGTAAGGGGGGCTGAGCGGCGGTTACGCTGCCAATAGCGCAGCGGCCAGACTATCAGGTCCGCCGCAGTCTCGGGCCGGTGAGCGAGTCCGGTCGGGGGAAACCCCTCGGGCCGATAATAGCTCCCCGCGACTACATCGAAAATCGGAAATAGCGCGGCAAAATTGGTGTTGTAGTGCTCGGGCAGCCGCGAATGGTGGCGACGGTGATAAGCTGGGGCATTGATTAGCCATGACCACCGCCCGAAACTGACCGGCAGCGCGGCATGGGCAAAGAAGTTCCACAAGCTTGCAACCCCATAGGCTGCGACGAAGGCCGGGCCGGGGGAAATGATCATCGCGCTGGCGGCCCACACGGTCAGCGTCTTGACCAGTTGATCGCCCCAGAAGTGCCGCGCAGTGGTCAGCGCCGACATCGCCGGGTCCGAATGGTGCAGCGAGTGCATCGCCCACAGCGCCGGGACTTGGTGCTGGGCGCGATGATAGAGATACTCGCCCAGGTCCTGAACGATCAGATACAGCGGAAAGCCGAGCCAAACCGGCAGCTTTGTGCCGTCGATCAACGAAGCCCCGTGATAGCTCGGCCATAGTGGAACAAACAGGATCGCCGCGGCCAGCCCCAGCGCCCAGGCAGCGAGATTGCGAAGCCAGTCGGTGTTTCGCACTCCGGACAACCGCTCGGCCAGGACGAGGAGAGTCACCACGCTCAGCATGGGCAGGAGAAACAGGAAGGCCATGGAGGTGGTCTAGGCGAAATTGGTTACCGGGGCCCTTAGAGGCCAGCCTTTTCAAGGCTACAATTGCGGCTGGAATGGCGGCGGCTGGAACCAGCGCTGGACCAACCGCGTTAAAGAAGTAGGATCGTTCAGGTGCAAGTTCGAGCGCGGCCGGATTTCTAGCCTCAACCTGAGCTTCATCCCCAATTACTAAGCGTCCCGTGGGGGACTGAATGACCGGGCGGTCCGGGCTTCACAGCTCGGGCCGTTCGGCTTGTTTGTGCGTTGGCCGGAATAAGTTTCGCTTGATCCTCGCGCGGCACCGGTGCCGCGCCCGCCGTCAGGCAGAAATATATACCCTTCAAATATGGATCGGCTTGCCCTGGACCGCCATGGCCGCTTCCTTGACCGCCTCTGCGTGCGTCGGGTGAGCATGGCAGGTGTAAGCGATATCTTCGCTGGTCGCGCCGAATTCCATGGCGACGCAGGCCTCGGCGATCATCGTTCCGGCCAGGCTGGCGACGATCCACACGCCGAGCACGCGGTCGGTCGCGGCATCAGCGATAATCTTGACGAAGCCGTCGGTGTCGCGGTTGGTCTTGGCCCGGCTGTTGGCCATCATCGGGAACTTGCCGATTTTCACCTCGCCCGCTTCGCGCGCTTGTTCCTCGGTCAGGCCGACCCCGGCGATCTCGGGCATGGTGTAGACCACGTTGGGGATTACCGCGTGATTGACGATGCCGGTGCCTCCGGCGATGTTTTCGGCCACGGCCAGGCCCTCGTCCTCGGCCTTGTGCGCGAGCATCGGCCCGGGAATCACGTCGCCGATCGCCCAGACACCGTCGATCTTGGTGCGGAAGGCGTGGTCGGTTTCGATCTGGCCGCGCGTGTTCAGTTCAAGCTCGATCTTGTCGAGCCCAAGCCCCTCGGTATTCGGACGGCGCCCGATCGAGACCAGCACGCAGTCGGCCTCAAGCATTTCGGACGCGCCGCCCGCCGCAGGCTCGAGCGTCAATGTGGCGACCTTGCCTTTGACCGTCACCCCAGTAACCTTGGTCGAAGTGCGCAGTTCCAGCCCCTGTTTCTTGAACAGCTTGGCGCTTTCCTTGCGGACTTCGCCGTCCATCCCGGGCAGGATCTGGTCGAGGAATTCCACGACCGTGACTTTGGCCCCCAGCCGCCGCCAGACCGAGCCCAGCTCCAGCCCGATCACCCCGCCGCCGATCACCACCATATGCTGCGGCACCCGGTCGAGCGCCAGCCCGCCGGTTGAATCGACGATGATGCCCTTGGCATTGTCGATCTCAACGCCGGGCAGGGGGGTGACCGAGGAGCCGGTGGCAATCACGATGTTCCTGGCGGTGAAGGTCTGGCCCGCGACGGTAACGCTATGCGCGTTCTGGAACGTGGCAAAGCCTTTCAGCCAGTCGACCTTGTTCTTCTTGAACAGGAAGGCGATCCCGCCGGTCAGTTCCTTGACCGCGAGTGCCTTCTCGCCCTGCAACGCGGGCAGGTCGAGATCGACCGAACCGAGCTTGACCCCGAACTTGGCCAGCGCGCCCGAATGCGCCTCCTCGAATAGCTCCGAGCCGTGCAGCAGCGCCTTGGACGGAATGCACCCGACATTGAGGCACGTCCCGCCCAGCGTCTCGCGGCTTTCGACACAAGCGGTCTTCAGCCCCAGCTGCGCCGCGCGGATCGCCGCGACATAGCCGCCGGGACCCGAGCCGATGATCAGGATGTCGTAGTTGTATTCAGCCATTCGGGACCTCGGCAATCCGGCTTAACTTGGGAATATTGCAGCCGGTCGCGCGGCACTCAGCAAGGCGATCCGAGAGGAATTGGATGCGGCGGCGGGTTGTCGCCAAGGCACAATCGATATTAACGACGTTGCCACTCCCGTCTGCTCTGTAACATTGATCGTTTCGCATTACGATCCAGCCGCGCTGTCCCTGTCGCAGTACCTGCTGCTGAGCAGGCTTGAGCAAGTGCATCAGCGAAACATAATTTTGATTAAGCTGGAAATCGAGGTCCATATATACCTTAGCGAAGCAATAGACGTTGTCGAAGCCCGTTTTCGGCGCATCACATCCTGCAGCATGTGCAGCAATCGGAATTGCAGTCGCAATTGCGAACGTCACTGTTGCAAGAATCTTCTTCATCAACATCTCCAGCATACGAACTACAAATCGATCAGCAACCGCGTCGGGTCTTCTATCGCGTCCTTGATGATCTTCAAAGCGGTGACGGCTTCGCGGCCATCGATCAGGCGGTGGTCATAGCTGAGCGCGAGGTACATCATCGGGCGGATCACGATCTGGCCGGCGCGAACCACGGCGCGGTCCTCGATGCGGTGGAGGCCGAGGACGGCGCTTTGCGGTGGGTTGATGATCGGGGTGGACATGAGGCTGCCGAACACGCCGCCGTTGGAGATGGTGAAAGTCCCGCCCTTCATGTCCTCCATCGTCAGGGTGCCGTCGCGTGCGGCCTTGCCGTAGCCGGCGATGGCTTTTTCGATCCCGGCAAAGCTGAGCTGGTCGGCATCGCGGACCACCGGCACAACCAGCCCGTTGGGGGCCGAAACCGCCACGGAAATGTCAACGTACTTGTTGTAGACGATTTCATCGCCCTCGATCCGGGCGTTCATCGCTGGAATGTCGCGCGCGGCGAGGCAGGCGGCCTTGGCGAAGAAGCCCATGAAACCCAGGCGCACGCCGTGCTTCTTCTCGAACAGCTCCTTGTACTTGTCGCGGGCAGCAATCACTTCGGTCATGTCGCAATCGTTGAAGGTGGTCAGCAATGCGGCGGTGTTCTGCGCTTCCTTGAGGCGGCGGGCGACAGTCTGGCGCAGGCGGGTCATCTTGACCCGTTCTTCGACGCGGGCGAGGGCTGGCGCGGTCTGCGCGGGGCCTTCGACGGGCTCAGGCTGAGCGGTTGTGGAAATAGCGGGCGAGGGACTGGCAGTCTTGGCCTGGGCTGCGGCCAGCACATCTTCCTTGGTCAGGCGGCCGTCCTTGCCGGTGCCCTTGATCCCTGCCGGGTCGATGCCGTGTTCGAGCACTGCGCGGCGGACCGAGGGGGAAAGCACGGCAGCCTCGGTTGCGGGCTCGGGTACAGGCGCGGTCGACGCCACAGCCTTGGGCGGCATAGTATCTGAAGCGGGCGGGATCGCCGGCTCGCTGCGCGGCGCGACCGGCTGGTTGCCGGCAGCGGCCACGCCGTCCTCGATCAGCGCGATAACCGCGCCGACGTTGACCGTATCGCCTTCCTTGACCAGCTGCTGGCCCATCACCCCGGCGACCAGCGCGGTCACTTCGATCGCGACCTTGTCGGTTTCCAGGCTGGCGATCGGCTCGTCCAGCTTGACCGTATCGCCCGGCTTTTTCAGCCATTGGCCGATGGTCGCCTCTGAGACGCTTTCGCCCAGGGTGGGCACTTTCACTTCACTCGACATGGTACGTTCCCATCATCCATTCTTGCGCCGGCGCATTTCCGAACGCACCGACAGCCCCAGCGCATCGGCAACCAGCGCGGCCTGCTCAGCGGCGTGGCGCTTGGCCAGGCCGGTCGCGGGCGAGGCGCTGGCCGTGCGCCCGGCATAGCGCGGCCGTGCGACTTTCGATTTGGCAGTCTGAAGCGATTCCTCGATCAGCGATTCGACAAAAAACCACGAACCATTGTTGCGCGGCTCTTCCTGGCACCAGACGACCTCTTCCAGCGCCACCATCCGCTTGACCCGCGCCGCCAGCGGCTCGCCGGGGAACGGGTAGAGCTGTTCGAGGCGGACCACCGAAACATCGTCCAGTTCGGCTGCGTCGCGCGCCTCGATCAGGTCGAAGGCGACTTTGCCCGAACACAGCACCAGCTTGCGCACCTTGGCATCGGGGATTTCCTTGCGATCCGACAGGATCCGCTTGAAATGCGCCACGCCCTGGAACTCGCTTGCCTCGCTTTTGGCCATCGGGTGGCGCAGCAACGACTTGGGCGTCATGATCACCAGCGGCTTCCTGAACGGCCGGTGCATCTGGCGGCGCAGGACGTGGAAGTAGTTGGCCGGGCTCGTGATGTTGCAGACCTGGATATTATCCTGCGCGCACAATTGCAGAAACCGCTCAAGCCGGGCCGAGCTGTGCTCGGGACCCTGGCCCTCGTAGCCATGCGGCAGCAACAGGACCAGGCCATTGGCGCGCAGCCACTTGGCTTCGGATGCGGCAATATACTGGTCGATGATGATCTGCGCGCCATTGGCAAAGTCGCCAAACTGCGCTTCCCACAGGACCAGGGTCTTGGGATCAGTCAGGGCAAAGCCGAATTCGAAACCGAGCACGCCATATTCGGACAGCGGACTGTCGAGCACTTCGAAGTGGCCGTGCGGCACGCTGGTCAGCGGTACATACTTGTGCTCGTCGGTCTGGTCGACCCACACCGCATGGCGCTGGCTGAACGTGCCACGGCCGGAATCCTGGCCGGACAAGCGCACGGCGAAGCCTTCGGAAACCAGGCTGCCATAGGCCAGCGCCTCGGCGGTCGACCAGTCGAAGCCTGCGCCAGCCTTAAACGTCTCGCGCTTGGCGTCGATCACCCGGGCCAGCGTCTTGTGGATGGTCAGGTCTGCGGGAACCGTGGTCAGCGTCCGGCCCAGGCTGTCAAACAATTTGGGCTCGATCCCGGTGGGCACGTTGCGGCGCGCGCTTTCAGGATCGGCGGGACGGTTCATTCCGCTCCAGCGCCCGGCGAACCAGTCGGCCTCGTTGGCCTGGTAGCTTTTCGAGCTTTCGAAATGCTCTTCGAGATGGGCGATGAATGCGGCCACGGTCTCGTCAGCATGACTGGCGCCAATGACCTTCTGCTCTACCAGCCGCGCGGCATAGAGCTCGCTCACCGGCGGATGCTGGCGGATGCGGTCGTACATCAAGGGCTGGGTGAAGCTGGGCTCGTCACCCTCGTTGTGGCCGAAGCGGCGATAGCACCACATATCGATGACAATGTCGCGGCCGAACTTCTGGCGGTAGTCGATCGCCAGCTTGCACACAAATGTCACCGCTTCGGGATCGTCGCCGTTGACGTGGAGGATCGGCGCCTGGACGCCTTTGGCGACGTCCGAGGGGTAGGGCGAGCTGCGCGCGAACTGCGGGCTGGTAGTGAAGCCGATCTGGTTGTTGATGATAAAATGAATCGTGCCACCGGTGTTGTAGCCGCGCACGCCGGAGAAACCCAGGCACTCCCACACGATGCCTTGCCCCGCAAAGGCTGCATCGCCGTGGATCAGCACGGGCAGGACCTGCTGGTGCTTGCCCCGCGCGACATCGCCGGGGATGCCATCGCCGGTCTCGTCACCGATGTCGTCGCGCAGCACTTGCGCGGCGCGCACTTTGCCCAGGACGACAGGGTTGACGGTTTCGAGATGGCTGGGGTTGGGAACCAGGCTCATGTGGACCTTGATCCCGTCGAACTCACGGTCGGTGCTGGTGCCCAGGTGGTATTTGACATCGCCCGATCCGCCGACATCCTCGGGATTGGAACTGCCGCCGGAGAATTCGTGGAAGATCACCCGGTAGGGCTTGGCCATCACGTTGGCGAGGACGTTGAGCCGGCCACGATGGGCCATACCATAGACGATCTCCTTGACCCCCTGCGCGCCGCCATACTTGATTACGGCCTCCAGCGCCGGGATCATGGACTCGCCGCCATCCAGCCCGAAACGCTTGGTCCCGACGTACTTGCGGCCAAGGAACTTTTCGTACTGCTCGCCGCGGATCACGGCGGCCAGGATCGCGGTCTTGCCCTCGGGGGTGAACTCGATGGTCTTGTCGGCGCCCTCCAGCCGCTCCTGGAGAAAGCGGCGCTCTTCGACGGCGGCGATGTGCATGTATTCCAGGCCGATCTTGCCGCAATAGTTGGCGCGCAGGATCGTCACCAGTTCGCGGATCGTGCACCATTCGAGCCCGAGGACGCCGCCGATATAGACCTTGCGATCGAGCGATGCGCCGGAGATGCCGTGGTATTCGGGGCTGAGATCGGCGGGCAAATCCTGCTTGGCCAGGCCCAGCGGATCGAGATCGGCAGCCAGATGCCCGCGCACGCGATAGGTGCGGATCAGCATCATTGCCCGGATCGAATCCGCTGCGGCGCTTTCCACGGCTTTGTCGTCGAGCTTGGCCGCGCCCGCAGCCGGGGCGGCCTTGATCGCCTCGGCCCAGAAGGTCGGGTCGAGGGCCTTGGTCAAATCGTCGTCGCCGGTGGTCAGCGGCCAGCCCGCACGCTGCCAGCTGGGGCCCGCCTGCTCATCTTTGCTGACAAAATCGTGGTCTTCGTTGCCCATGGCTAGATCAACCCTTCGCTGCGCGTTTGGTTACGCCAGTTCTTTCAGGAGGTCGGCCAACGTCGTGCCCAGCTCGCTCGGCGAAGGCGAGACCCGGATGCCAGCTGCTTCCATTGCGGCGATCTTGTCTTCCGCGCCGCCTTGCCCGCCCGAAACGATTGCTCCGGCGTGGCCCATCCGGCGACCCGGCGGCGCGGTGAGGCCAGCGATGAACCCGACCATCGGCTTTTTGCGCCCGCGCCTGGCTTCGTCGGCAAGGAACTGTGCGGCTTCTTCCTCGGCCGATCCCCCGATCTCGCCGATCATGATCATCGATTTGGTCGCGTCGTCGGCGAGGAACAGTTCGAGCACGTCGATGAAATTGGTTCCGTTGACCGGATCGCCGCCAATGCCGACTGCGGTGGTCTGGCCCAGACCCACCATGGTAGTCTGGTGGACTGCCTCATAGGTGAGCGTGCCCGAGCGGCTGACCACCCCGACCGATCCGACCTGGAAGATCGACCCCGGCATGATCCCGATCTTGCATTCGTTAGGCGTCAAAACGCCGGGGCAGTTCGGCCCGATCAGGCGCGACCTGGTGCCGGTCAGCGCGCGTTTGACGCGGATCATGTCGAGCACCGGGATGCCTTCAGTGATTGCCACGATCAACGCGATCCCGGCGTCGATCGCCTCAAGGATCGAGTCCGCAGCAAACGGCGGCGGAACATAGATGCAGCTGGCGGTCGCGCCGGTGGCGGCAACAGCTTCGGCGACGGTGTCATAGATCGGCAGGCCCAGCGCAGACGTTCCGCCTTTGCCCGGGGTGACGCCCGCGACCATCTGCGTGCCGTAATCGAGCGCGGCCTGGGTGTGGAATGACCCGGTCGCGCCGGTCATCCCCTGAGTGATGACCTTGGTGGTTTTGTTGACGAGGATGGACATCTGCGCTTTCGCCTAATGTGAGCGTGGTTTGAAAGGGTTGATGACGGTGACGTCGCCGTAGCGTTGGCCACTATTGAGATCTTCTGAATAGACCGTAGGCGTTCCTGCGGCATGGGCCTTCGATGCCGTCAACATCGCCTGCATCACCCTAAACTCGGATCGATCGCCCGGCACGCTACCAGCAGTTCCTTGACCGCATTGATGCTGACTTGCAGCCCGGCTTTGGCGGTGTCGTTGAGCGCGATCTCGATGATCTGCTCGACCCCGCCGGCACCGATGATCACCGGCACGCCGACATAGAGCTGGTCGACGCCGTACTGGCCGGTCAGGAACGCGGCGCAGGGAAGCATCCGCTTCTGGTCGCGCAGAAAGCTCTCGGCCATGCTGATCGCGCTGGCGGCAGGCGCGTAAAAGGCCGAGCCGGTCTTGAGCAGCGCGACGATCTCGCCGCCGCCATTGGCGGTGCGCTTGACGATCGCGTCGATCTTTTCCTGGGTCGACTTGCCCATCTTGATCAAATCGGGGATCGGGATGCCCTTGACCGTGGAGTATTCCACGACTGGCACCATCGTGTCACCGTGGCCGCCCAGCACGAAGCTGGTCACGTCGCGCACCGAGACGCCGAATTCCTGCGCGAGGAAGGTGGAGAAACGCGCAGAGTCGAGCACGCCCGCCATGCCCACGACCATGTGGTGCGGCAAGCCTGAAAACTCCCGCAGCGCCCAGACCATCGCGTCGAGCGGATTGGTGATGCAGATCACGAACGCGCCGGGTGCGTTGGCCTTGATCCCCTCGCCGACCGCCTTCATTACTTTGAGGTTGATGCCGAGCAGATCATCACGGCTCATGCCCGGCTTGCGCGGGACGCCGGCAGTGACGATCACCACGTCGGCCCCGGCGATGTCGGCATAATCGTTGGTCCCGGTGATCTGGGCGTCAAAGCCCTCTACAGGCCCGCACTGCGACAGATCGAGCGCCTTGCCTTGAGGCACGCCGTCGACCACGTCGAACAGGACGATGTCGCCCAGTTCCTTCTGCGCGGCGAGATGAGCGAGCGTGCCGCCGATCTGGCCAGCGCCGATCAGCGCAATCTTGCGGCGGCCGGTCGGATTTGCTGAAGTTTGGGCCATGATACGACGAGGTCCTTGTTGGCGGGACCGGCTGGCGGACGGCAACCTGCTTCGCCCCGCAAGGAGGCAGGCGCCTGGTGACCTAGGTGCCCTAGGCCCGTCGCCGGTGCATTGCAAGGCAGGAAATACAAGAGGTTATGCGAGTGATTCGCATTAGCAAGTGTAGTGCTCGGTGGTCGATCGGTGACATGCCGGGACAAGGGATGAACCAAGCCCCGTTCGCCTTGAGCGAAGTCGAGGGCCGCGGGCAGTGTCTTGGCTTTGGGTCGAGGTGAACGGATGTCGAGTTTGGATCGGGCCGGTGTCATTACGCTTTGAACCAGCGCTACGGTTTGGGTTTAGCCCACCATCCGCCGTGGGTTCAACTCGTCGCGTTCCTGGGCCAGCAGCATGGCGGCAAGGTAATCAGGCACAGCGCGGCTGAAGTAATAGCCCTGACCCAGTGTGCAGCCAGCCTCGCGAACCGACTGGACCTGTTCGAGTGTCTCGATCCCCTCGGCGACGATCTCCATCCCCAGGGTTGAGCCCATGCCCGAAACTGCGCGGATGATCGCGTCGCTCTTGGCGCCCACGCTTTGGCCTGAGACGAAGCTGCGATCGACCTTGATCTTGCTGAACGGATACTTGTTGAGATAGCCCAGCGACGAGTAGCCAGTGCCGAAGTCGTCGAGCGCAAAGCGCACTCCGGCGGCGGCAAGTTCGGCCATGAATTGCTCGGTGTTCTGGCTGTGGTCGAGCAGGACTGTCTCGGTGATTTCCAGCTCCAGACGATGCGGCGGGAGGCGCGCTTCCTTCAACGCATTGAGGATGCCCAGCGCGGCGCCCGGCGCCTTGATCTGCAGCGGCGAGAGGTTGACCGCGATGGTCACGTCTTCGGGCCATTGCGCGGCGGCCTTGGCGGCCTGCGCGGTGATCCAGTTGCCCAGCGTGATGATGACCCCGGTTTCTTCGGCCACGGGGATGAATTCGTCGGGGCGCAACTCGCCCTTTTCAGGGTGGAACCAGCGTACCAGGGCTTCGAAACTGCGGATCCGGCCGGTCTTGAGATCGACGATTGGCTGGTAAAAGATCGACAGTTCTTCGCGCTGCAGGGCGACGCGCAATTCAGCCTCAATTTCGCGGCGGCGAACCAGGTTGCGGGTCATTGAGGGGTCGAAGAAGCTGATCTGGCTGCGACCGTTGACCTTGGAATGGTACAGCGCCAGGTCTGCCCCTTGCATCAGCATCTCCAGGTCGGCGCCGTCGTCGGGCATGATCGCGATGCCCATCGAACTGCCGATCTCAAGGCGGTCATCCTCGATCCGGATCGGACGGGTGATCGCGTCGAGCATCCGCAGAGCGAGGGTTTCCACGGCGTCGCGGGTGGTCATTTCGCATGAGACGATGAATTCGTCGCCGCCAAACCGCGCGACGGTGGCGCCCGGCGGGGCTTCCTGCTGGAGCCGCTGGGCGACTTCGGCCAGAACCCGGTCGCCGATCTGATGGCCCAGCGCGTCGTTGACTTCCTTGAACCGGTCAAGATCGAGCCAGAATAGCGCGAGCTTCTGGCCCGGCTGGAGCAACATCACCCGCTCGGCCAGGTGGTGGTTGAGACCGGCGCGGTTGAGCAACCCGGTCACCACATCGGTGCGCGCCAGCAGCTGCATTTTCTCGGCCAGGCGGGCGCTGGTCTCGGCTGCGGCGATCGAGGTGCGCAGAACGCCGAATACATTGAGCGTGATCGAGATCATCGCCATGACCACGAACACCAACCCGATAGCCAGCGCCTGGTAGGCCAAGCCATTGGTAAAGGCGCAAACCGCCACCACTGGCACCAGCGACAGGCTCAACTGGCCAATCGCGATCACCGGGCGCCCGGCATTGCGCGCCGCTATGCCGACGCCATAACCGACCGCGTTGGTCACCATCAGCAACTGGACCGACGAGGGGGCGTGCTCGGTCAGGGTCAGGGCGGCGATCAGACCGACCGTCAAAGCATAGGAAAAGGCGCCGATCTCATAGATCGTTTCAAGCGCGCGGGCATCGCGGCGAACCGCGCGGGGCAGGACGAAGGACATGACCACGCGCAGGATCGCGACGACAGAGAGGGCAATGGCGAAGTTGGTGATTGCCGGATCATTGGCCTCGATCGCGGCCACGGCGCTGGTGCCGATACCGCAGGCGGCGCCGATCGCCAGGCTCGAGGGCTGGGCATACAGCGTATCGACCAGGGTCTGGCGGACCTTGTCGTTAATTGCGTCGGGGCGGAACAACCCCCGCGTAAAGATGCGCAGATGCCTTATTGGAAAACTCCCATCGGTCACCCTCGTCTAAACCGCAGGTATCACCGAATGGTTAACCGCCCAGTCACCATTCCCCGGACGCAACGCAATCAGTTCGTTTGGATCGTCTTTTTTCCGCGCCTGGCACTGATCGCAGAGGCCATCCGGCGATCAAGCGCACGGCAGATCGCCAACCAGTGACGATAGCCGCTGCGGTCGCCGGCAAAGAAGGCGCGTTCGGCGTTATCGCGGGCGTGGCTTGCGGCGGCCAGGCCGTACCTCGCGAAGTGGCGCAATGCAGCGCGCAGCACCGCGTCGTCGGTCAACGGCAGGCCGTTGTCATTGACCGCGATCTGGTACAGCGGCGAGCCCAGCACCCGTGCGAGAGGCGAGGGTGCCCGCGATCGGGCGGCGGCAAAATGAATGGTCATGGGACGAACAGGCTCCGCTCGGGCGTTTGCGTCGAAAATGCTTTTAGGCAGAGGCGGGCTAAGCCTTCGTGTGCTGCTATGGTTGCCGGATTGCTAACCATGCGGCGTGAAAGACTTCTGTCAGCTGCCAGGTTGTTTGATCCAGGCACCACTGTTCTGGTATTCGACGCGGATGCCGGTTGCTTCGGGCAGGGCCCGGGCGCGGTAGAGGCTCTCGCCGCCGCGTGCCTGGAGCGCCAGGGTGTAGGCGGGCGCCGGAGCGGCGCTGGCCCGCATCGAAAGCGACGCTGCAACGCTGGCCGCAGCCTCTTGCGTCGTGACCCCGCGCAAGCCTGCCGCATAGGCGCGTTCGAGCGCGACCGGGTCCTGGCTGCTATCGGGCAGGGCATCGGCCGCTGAACTGTGGGGATGCGGTGCAGCCATCGGTTCGCCGCCAAAATAGGCGAAGCGGAATGTGCCCACGGCCCCCGCAGCGCCGGGGAAGCGAAAGAAGCGATGGGCGCCGATCGTGCCCACCGCGCTCATGCTCGCGTCCCAATAGGGGTGGACGGCGATGGTGTGGTAATGCGTCGCCAGGCCAATCGGAGCATAGACGTATCCGGCCAGGGCGGCGCCGGCGACATCCTGCGCCCGCATCCAGAACAGTCGACTGGGCACGCGAGCGAGGGCACCGTCGCAAGTGAAGCTGAACTGGCACCCGGTCGAGCGTTCGGAACCCTGATAGACCACGCCGCACACGGTCTTGGGAAAGCTGGGATGGGCGACCCGGTTGAGCACAACCTGAGCCACTGCGCGCTGGCCGGCATCGGGCTCGCTGGCGGCTTCATAATAGATGGCCGCGGTCAAGCATTGCAGCGCGCGGCTGCGATCGACGCCCGAGTTGTCGATCCGCATTGCGCGCGCTGGTGGTCCGGCGAAAGCATCGAGATCGGCCGGCGCCGGATCGGCATCGGAGTGGACCTGGCCGTCGAGCCGCGCCGGGGCACTTTCGCTGGCGAGGTAGTAGAAGGCCGAGCCAGGAAAGCTGCCGCCCGGCTGTTCAAATGGCATCGGCTGGGCTTGGGCTTGGGCCACAGGTACGTCGGCGGCGGCAAAGCTGCGCCAGCTTTCCGGAGCGGCAAAGGCCGGGACTGCCACCGCTGCCAGCAGCGCCAGCACCCGGCGCCCGCGATGGGCGCGGCGGTGCATATGGCCGACGCCGTGCATATCCCTGCGGCGCAGGCGCGCGACGAAATCACGCGGTCTGGGGCCTTGTTCAGCAAGGAGCACTTCGTGAGTCATTCGGGCCTTTCGGGCTGGCGCGCTGAGCGCGTAGGCCCGATCGCACCGCCGCGCAGCCGCAGATTCCGGACCGTACCGAAGCGGCACACCGGCGCGATCTAGTGTGAACCGGTTAACAATTGCGCCCCGGAGAGTTCCGGGCTAACCGCGCCGACGTGTCATGGGTTGTCCGGTTTGCGCCGGACCTAAGAGGGAAGTGAGTGTGACACTCACGCTGCCCCCGCAACTGTGACCGGGGAGCGAACTCCAGATGCCACTGGCTCGTGCGAGCTGGGAAGGCGGGGCAAGCATTGATCCGGGAGCCAGGAGACCTGCCGATGACAGTCGTTCAGTCCGCGGGCGGGGTGCACCGGGGTCAGCAGGGTGGCGCGCAATAAGGCGTGCTTTCCAGCCACGAGCGGCATTCGCCGTGTGACTGGAGTACTGCTACGTGAAGTATCTGATTTTACCTTTGATTTCGCTTGTTTTCGCTGCCCCTGCCTGTGCCCGGGGTGCAACTGAGGACATCCTTGTCGATAATGGTGTCTCGCGTGACACAGCCATCACCGTCGTCGCCACCGGATCGAAACTTAGCATCAACCAGACCGGCCAGTCGATTACCGTCATCGGCGCTGACGAAATTTCCTCGCTGCAGGGCCCGGACCTGACCCGCGTGCTCGAACGCGCGCCGGGCGTCACCATTACCCGCAACGGTGGGCCGGGTGGCTTCACCGGGGTGCGCGTGCGCGGCGCCGAGGCGGAGCAGTTACTCGTGCTGATCGACGGCGTCCGCGTCGCCGATGTCGCCTCGCCGTCGGGCGGCTTCGACTTCGGCAATCTGCTGGCGGGGAGCATCGGCAAGATTGAGCTCTTGCGCGGCTCCAACTCGGTGGTCTGGGGCAGCCAGGCGATCGGCGGGGTGCTCGCTCTGACCAGCCGCGAAATCAACGGGCTCCAAGCCTCAGCCGAATACGGTTCGCACAACAGCCTAGATACATCGGCTGTGGCGGGCCTGAGCGGATCACGCGGCGCGCTGACTCTCAACGCCGGATACGCGCGCACCGATGGCATCTCCGCCGCCGCCGTGGGCACCGAGCCAGACGGCTATCGCCAGTGGCATCTGGGCGGGCGGGGCAGGGTGGAGCTCGGCTCCAGCCTCACCGCGACGCTCACGGCGCGCTATGCCAACAGCCGCCTCCAGATCGACGGCTTCCCCGCGCCCACCTACACTTTCGCCGATACCCCCGAGTACCAGATCACCCGCGAAGCCTCGGGCCGTGCTGGGCTCGATTATCACGGTGGCAGCCTGACCCTGGGCGGCGGCCTGGCCGTGTCGGATACCCGTCGCGCCTATTTCGACCCGACCTTCGGTACCGCCGCCAACTATGAGATCGCCGGCCGGAGCACCCGCGCGGACCTCACCGGACGACTCGAAATCCTCTCCGGTCTGGGCCTCAACTTCGGTGCAGACAGCGAATGGTCGCGCTTTTCGAGCAGCTTCGATCCGCTCCACAAGGCCCGTCTGTCGAGCGGCCACACGCTGTTGACCTACCACAATGACGCCTTCGACCTGGCCGGCGGCCTTCGCGTCGACAATCACAGCCAGTTCGGCACCCACACCACTTTCGGGGCCAATGGCAGCGTCCGGCTGACCGAGGGACTGCGCCTGCGCGCTTCATACGGCGAGGGGTTCAAGGCACCGACTTTGTACCAGCTCCTGTCCGACTACGGCAATCGGACGCTGCGGCCCGAGACCAGCCGCAGCTTCGACGCCGCGCTCGAATATGGCGATCGCAACGGCACGCTCCATTTCGCCGCGACTGCTTTCCGCCGTGATAGCCGTGACCTGATCGCCTTCGTTTCGTGCTTTGGTGTTGTTGGCGGCATCTGCACTGCGCGGCCCTATGGCACCTACAACAACATCGACCGCGCCCGCGCGACCGGCTTCGAACTGGAAGGCGATGTCCGTCCGACCGACCGGTTCACCGGCCATGCTGCCTATAGCTATGTCGAAGCTACAAACCGCGCCACCGGCAAGACGCTCGCCCGCCGCCCGCGCCACGCGCTGACGCTTGGCAGCGACTGGCGCAGCCCGTTGCATGACCTGACCCTGGGCGCCGACTTGCGTCTGGTCAGCGACAGCTTCGACGATGCAGGCAATCGCACCCGGCTCGATGGCTATGCCCTGATCACCCTGCGCGCCAGCCTGCCGCTGACCGGGGGAATCGAGATCTACGGCCGGATCGAGAACGTCGCCGACGTTAAATACCGCACCGCTGCGGGCTACGGCACCATGGGCCGAACCGGGTACGCCGGGGTCAGGGCGCGGTTTTGAGAGGGGCGGCGCCTGTCCTCGCGCTGGCGTTGGCGGCTTGCACCGCCGCGCCGCGCGGGGCGCCGCCGCACCCCTATCCCACGCTGGTCAGCATCAACCCCTGCACCGACGCGATCCTCGCCGAGGTAGCGGACCCGGCGCAGTTGCTGGCGATTTCGCACTACAGCCACGATCCGGCCTCCAGTTCGATGGACCCGGCGACCGCGCGGCGGTTCGCTTCAACCGGCGGTTCGGTCGAGGAAGTGCTGGCCCTGCGTCCCGATCGGGTGGTTTCGGGCACGTACACCCCGCCCGCAACGGTCAACGCCCTGGCGGGCCTCGGCCTGCCGCTCGAGCAGGTTTCGATCGCCTCGACTGTTGCCGAGAGCGAGGCGCAGATCCGCCGCCTGGCGGGCCTCGCCGGGCACCCGGAGCGCGGCGAGGCCCTGGTCGCGCGGATCGAGGCCGCACTGGCCAACGCCGGACCGCCTCCCGGCCATCGCGCGATCTCCGCGGTCGTATGGGAGGAAGGCGGCATCGTCCCGGGCGACCACACCCTGATCGCCGAGCTGTTGCGCCGCACCGGCTTTGCCAACTTCAGCGCCGCCAAGGGCCTGGGCCAGGCGGACGTACTCGGGCTGGAGGCGATGGTGGCGGACCCGCCCGCGCTGATTTTGGCGACGGGAAGCGGGCGATCGGGCGAGGATCGGCTGCTGGCGCATCCAGTCCTTCGGGAGCTGAGAGGAACCCGGCGGGAAGCACTGGACCCATCGCTGCTTTATTGCGCCGGTCCAACGATCATCCGCGCGGCGGCGCGGTTGGGTGCGGTGCGAAGGTTGATGGGCGCAGCCAGCGCGGGTGCTTTTGCGAGCTCAGCACGAGCGGTTCTTGGTGTTTCTGAATATTCAAAAGATTTCGTTCAGCCTGAGCTCGTCAAAGACCCCCCGCGACACTTGTCCAATTCACGCCCACCGCGCGATCTGGCCACATGACCCGCCCGATCTTACTCCTCACCCTGGCGCTGGTCATCGCCTTCCCGCTGACGCTCCTTGCGGGCCGGGTGTGGATCGATCCGTTTCACCCGATCACCCCCAACGCCACCCTCATCCTCGCCCAGTTGCGCCTGCCGCGCGCCTGCCTGGCCTTGATCGTCGGCGCCGGATTGGGCGGAGCGGGCGCGGCAATGCAGGGCTATCTGCGCAATCCGCTGGCCGATCCCGGTCTGTTCGGGATCGCGCCCGGCGCGGCGCTGGGTGCAGTACTGAGCCTGTGGCTGGGCGTGGCGGCGGGCTGGACCCTGCCGCTGTTCGCGCTCATCGGCGCGGGCGGGGCGATGGCTTTGCTCGCGCTGATCGTCGGGCACGAGGCGGGCATTGCGCTGTTTACCCTGGCCGGAATGATGATCGCCAGCCTGGCGGGGGCATTGATGAGCCTGGCGATCAGCCTTGCGCCCACGCCTTTCGCGATGAGCGAGATCGTCACCTGGCTGATGGGTTCGCTAGCTGACCGCAGCTGGCGCGAGGTGGAAATTGCCGCGCCGCTGACTTTGGCCGGGCTGGTCGTGCTGGGCAATGTCGGGCGCGGCCTCGATGCGCTGACCCTGGGCGAGACTGCCGCGCGCTCGCTCGGCCTCGATCCGCGGCGGCTGCGCTGGGCGGTAATTGTGGGCGTCGGCCTCACTGTAGGCGCGAGCGTGGCGGTGGCCGGGATCATCGGCTTCGTCGGCCTGATCGTGCCGCATCTGGTCCGACCCCTGACCGACCGCCGTCCGTCCAGCCTGATTGTGCCGAGCGCGCTGGCCGGGGCATTGCTGCTGTTGATCGCCGACGCGCTGTGCCGCGTGCTTCCGCTCGCCAGCGAGCTGCGCCTGGGCATCGCGCTGAGCCTGATCGGGGCGCCGTTCTTTCTCGCGCTGCTGCTGCGGATGCGGCGGGGGCTGGTGTGATGCTAGAGGCGCGCAAGCTTACCCTGCCGGATCGCCTCGCTGCGGTCTCGACCACGCTCACTGAGGGCACGATCACGGCCATTCTTGGCCCCAACGGCGCGGGCAAGTCGACACTGCTCGGCTGCCTTGCCGGACTGATAGTGCCGACGGGTGGCGAGGTTCGACTGGACGCGAGCGTGCTGGCCCGCCTGACCCCGCAACACCGCGCCCGCGCAATCGGCTTCCTCCCGCAGACACCCGAAGTGGCCTGGGACATGACCGTGACCACGCTGGTCGGCCTGGGCCGATTGCCGTGGCGAACATCGTCGGCCGAGGACCGATTGGCTATCGACACTGCGCTCGCCACCATGGACCTGATTGCGCTTGCCTCGCGCCCGATCTCGCAACTCTCCGGCGGCGAACGCGCGCGCGCACTGATGGCGCGTGTCCTGGCGGGCGAGCCGCGCTGGCTGCTCGCCGACGAACCACTCACCAACCTCGATCTCGCGCACCAACTGGCGCTGCTGGCCAGGCTGCGCGATCAGGCGCGCGGCGGAGCGGGGGTTCTTCTGGTACTGCACGATCTGGCCCAGGCGATGAACCATGCCGGCCGGGTGTTGGTGCTCGATCGGGGGCGTTTGGTCGCGGACGGGGCGCCTGAAGAAGTGCTCAGCGAGGGGCTCATCGCGCAGGTCTGGGGTGTGCAGGCGCGCTGGCTGGGCGAAGCCGGGCAGCGGGCATTGAGCGCGGGCTAAGAATCCCCTCCGTCAGTCCCTGCGGGACCGCGTAAGCGCTGACGGAGGAGTTCTTTGTCTTACTTCCCTTCGACCACCAGCCCGTGCGCTTTCAGCATCGGGCCGATCTGCGGATCGCGGCCCGCAAAGGCGCGGTACATCGGCGCATAATCCTGGCTGTGGCCTTGCGAGAGGATCATCGACCGGAACCGATCGCCATTGGCCCGGGTCAGTCCGCCGTTGTCCGTGAACCACTGGAACGCGTCGTGATCGAGCATCTGCGTCCACAGATAGGCGTAATAGGCCGAGGCATAGCCGTTGCCCCAGATATGGCGGAAATAGCTGCTGCGATAGCGCGGCGGCACGTCCTTCACGTCAAGCCCGAGCGAGGCCAGCGCGGCGGTCTCGAACGCGGCGACATCCTGCCGAGGCGCATCGGCCGTCAGCGCGTGCCACTTGAGGTCGAGCAAGGCCGCCGTCACCGTCTCGCCCAGGGCATAACCCTGGTTGAAGGTTCTGGTCGCATTGATCTTCGCCACCAGCGGCGCGGGCATCGCCGCTCCGGTCTGGTAGTGTTTCGCATAGTTGGCGAAGACCTTGGGATCGCTCGCCCAGTTCTCGTTGAACTGGCTGGGGAATTCGACGAAGTCGCGGGCGGTGCTAGTTCCGGCAATCGACGGGTAAGTCTGGTTGGAGAACATCCCGTGCAGGGCATGGCCGAACTCGTGGAACATCGTCGTCACGTCGTCGAAACTCACCAGCGCCGGCTGGCCTGCGGTCGGCTTGGCGAAGTTCTCGACGTTGAACACTACCGGCTTGTGGCCGAGCAGTTTCGACTGGCTGACGAACGCGCTCATCCACGCGCCGCCGTTCTTGTTGTCGCGCTTCCACGGGTCGAAATAGAACAGCGCCAGCTCGCTGCCATCCTTGTCAGTGACGGTATAGACGGTGACATCAGGATGGTAGACCGGGATGTCGCTGCGCTGCTTGAAGGTCAGCCCATAAAGCTGGTTGGCGGCATAGAACACGCCATCGGTAAGCACACGGTGGAGCTCGAAATACGGCTTGATCTGGCTTTCATCGAGGCTGTACTTGGCCTTCCGCAGCTTTTCCGAATAAAAGTCCCAGTCCCATGGCTCGACCCCGAACTTGCCGCCCGAAGCGCGGATCTGGGCGTTCAGCGCAGCCGCCTCGCGGTGCTGCTCGGCAGAAAGCGCCGGGACCATCTGCTGCATGAAACCCTGCGCTTCGGCGGGCGTCTTGACCATCTGGTTGTACAGCGCATAGCTGCCATAGTCGGGATAGCCCAGCAGCGCCGCCTTCTGCGCACGCAATTGCGCGAGTTCCTGGATCAGCGGGCGCGTATCGTTGGCATCGCCGCGTTCAGAACGGTTGATGCTCTTTTCGTACAGCGCTTGCCGCGTCGCGCGGTTAGTCAGTGACGCCAGCAGTGGCTGCTGCGTGGTATTTTGCAGCGCGATCACATAGCTGCCCAATGGCAGCTTGCGGTCGGCCGCAGCCTTGGCGGCACCGGCGATTTCCGCCTCGCTCAGCCCGGCTAGCGCGGCCTTGTCGGTCACGACCAGCGCGCCGTCCTTGGTCCCGGCGGTCAGCTTCTGCGAGAAGCTGGTCGACAGCGTCGACAGCCGCCCGTTGATCGTGCGCAGTTTGGCCTTGTCGCCATCCGCCAGCAGCGCGCCGTTATGAACAAAGCGATCGTATGTCAGCATCAGGACCTGCGTCTGCTCGGCATTGAGTCCCAGCGCGGCAGCGCCATCATGCAGTGCCTTGACCCGCGCGAACAGCGACGCATCAAGATAGATCGCATCGTTCAGCGCGGCCAGTTGCGGCGAGGTTGCAGTGTCGATCGCGTCGAGCGCCGGGTTGGTATTGGCCCCGGTCAGCGCCGCGAACACCGCGTTGACCCGATCGAGCATCTGCCCCGATCGCTCCATCACCTCGATCGTGTTGGCAAAGGTCGGCGGCGCGGGATTGCGCGCGATCGCCGCGATCTCGGCCTGCTGGATCGCGATACCCTGCTCGATCGCCGGCTGAAAGTCGCTCTGCTTGATCCGGCTGAAATCGGGCGCGTGGAACGGCAGCGCGGATTCGGCGGCGAAGATGCCGGTGCCGACCGGGATTATTGGGGCCGGGGGAGAAGTGACGGGAGCGGGCGGCACGGGCATGATCCTGGTCATCGGCTTGGCCACCTTCGCCGCGGCAGGCGCTATCATCGCCGCACCATTGATCGCCAAGGCTGTGAACACAAGCGCGCCAAACGCCGTCCCGCGGCCAAGGCCACGCATTGCTGCCGTCATCATTTCTGAAATTCTCCTGGAAGCGACCGATCCGGTTTGTCGCCAAAGGTGTAACGCGCCCTAGGTGAACCGCAGGTTGATTACAATTGATACCGGGCCGGGGCTTCAACCGAAGCGGCGATCAACCGCCCCCGCGCCTGCTTCGTAACCCGCGCCAGCCCCCTCCGTCTCGCTACGCGTGCCGCTTCCCCCGGCGGGGGAAAATCTGTGAGGTGCCACGAAGAACTTACCGCTCGCAAAAGCTCCAGTCCCCCGCCTGACACGCCGCCACAGCCCGCCGCCAGTCGGCCATGCGGCGCTCATAATCTGCGCGGGCGCCATCGTACTCCGCCCCGGCGCGGTAGACGCCGCGCTCGCCATCAGCCTCGTGGTAAGCCTGCCAGCCCTGGGCATAGCCCGCGTCGCGCTGCTGGACGTGGGCCAGTTGCTGCTGGTTAAGGCGGCGGATGATGGCGCGGTCGTGGGCGTGGGCAGCCGGGGAGCGCAGCGCCGGATCGAGCGGATCGTCGGCCCGGGCCATGCTCGGCATAAGCGTTGCCGCCAGCGCAAGTGCGCCAGCCAGATGTGCGATCTTCATGGACTGTGACCCTCCCGTTCCCTGCCTGCGCTTATCCGGGCGGCAAGATGAACGCGGGCCAAACGAATGCGCTTAACGCACAGCAGTTGGTCGCATTATGCGGCACCAACGCGGCGGCGCTTGCATCCGCGCCGCTAAGCCCCACCTATCCCCCAAGTCTAACTCCCAGGCGTCGCCCGCGCGCGCTTGCCTCTTCCGAACAGATGTGGAACATCGCTGCTCATGTCGCTGACTCATATCTCCGTCCGGGGTGCCCGGGAACACAATCTCAAGGGCTTTGATGTCGAGTTGCCGCGCGATGCGCTGATCGTCATCACCGGGCTGTCGGGCTCGGGCAAGTCGAGCCTGGCGTTCGATACCATCTATGCCGAAGGTCAGCGGCGCTATGTCGAGAGCCTGTCGGCCTATGCCCGTCAGTTCCTTGAGCTGATGCAGAAGCCCGATGTCGAGCATATCGACGGGCTCAGCCCGGCGATCTCGATCGAGCAGAAGACCACCAGCCGCAACCCGCGCTCGACCGTGGCCACGGTGACCGAGATCTATGACTATATGCGGCTGCTGTGGGCGCGCGTCGGCGTGCCTTATTCGCCCGCCACCGGCCTGCCGATTACCGCCCAGACGGTGAGCATGATGGTCGACCGGGTCATGGCCCTGCCCGAGGGCACCCGCGCTTATCTGCTTGCCCCGGCGGTGCGCGGACGCAAGGGCGAATACCGCAAGGAACTGGCCGAATGGCAGCGCGCCGGTTACACCCGCGTTCGCATCGACGGTGAGTTTTACGACATCGAGGACGCCCCGGCGCTCGACAAGAAGTACAAGCATGACATCGAGGTGGTGGTCGATCGGATCGCGGTGAAAGAAGGCATCGAGACGCGGCTGGCGGACTCGTTTGAGCAGGCGCTCAAGCTGGCCGACGGGCTGGCGTATGTCGATCTGGCGGATTCGACTGTCGCTGGGCTTAACCCCTCCACCACCAGCCCCCCTCTCGGGAACGCGGAGGGGGACCAGCCAAAGGCTGGTGCAGGAGTCACTTCCGGCCTCAAAGGCGCCGCTCTTCCCCCCAACCGCATCGTGTTCAGCGAAAAGTTCGCCTGTCCGGTCTCCGGCTTCACTCTCGAAGCAATCGAACCCCGCCTGTTCTCCTTCAACGCCCCGCAAGGCGCGTGCCCGGCCTGCGACGGGCTGGGCGAAAAGCTGCTGTTCGATCCCCAGCTGGTCGTGCCCAATGCGAACCTCAGCCTCAAGCAGGGCGCGGTCGTGCCCTGGGCCAAGTCGAACCCGCCCTCGCCTTATTACATGCAGGTGCTGGCCAGCCTGGCCAGGGCCTATGATTTCGTCCTGACCACCCCGTGGCAGGACCTGTCGGAGCTGGCCCGCGACACCATCCTCCACGGCACCAAGGGTAAGCCGGTGGACCTGACCTTCATGGACGGGCGCAAAAGCTATACGGTCAAGAAGGCGTTCGAGGGCGTGATCGGCAATCTCAACCGGCGCTTGCTGCAAACTGAAAGTGCGTGGATGCGCGAGGAGCTGGGCAAATACCAGACCGCGCAGCCGTGCGAGACCTGCCATGGCGCCCGCCTCAAGCCTGAGGCGCTGAGCGTCAAGATCGCGGGCGAGGACATCTCGGTGTCCACCCGCCGCTCGGTCAGCGATGCGCTCAAGTGGTTCTCCGCGCTCGACGCCAAGCTGACCGCGCAGCAAAGCCAGATCGCCAAGGCCATCCTCAAGGAAATCAACGCGCGGCTGGGCTTTCTCGACAACGTCGGGCTCGATTACCTGAACCTCGACCGCACTTCAGGTACGCTCAGCGGCGGCGAAAGCCAGCGCATCCGCCTCGCCAGCCAGATCGGCTCGGGGCTGTCGGGCGTGCTCTATGTGCTCGACGAGCCGAGCATCGGACTGCATCAGCGCGACAACGATCGCCTGCTCGAAACGCTCAAGCGGCTGCGCGATCTGGGCAATACCGTGATCGTGGTCGAGCATGACGAGGACGCGATCCGCCATGCCGATCATATCGTCGATCTCGGCCCCGGCGCGGGGGTCCACGGCGGGCACATTGTGGCGCAGGGGAGCCTGCAGGACATCCTCGCCAGCAAGGCCTCGCTCACTGGCCAGTACCTGAGCGGCGCGCGGCGCATCGAAGTCCCGGCCAAGCGCCGCACGGGCAACGGCCACGCGATCGTGGTCGAAGGCGCACGGGCCAACAACTTGCGCAATGTCACCGCCCGGTTCCCGCTCGGCACCTTCACCTGCGTCACCGGGGTCTCGGGCAGTGGTAAAAGCAGCCTGACGATCGACACCCTCCACGCCGGTGCCGCGCGCACGCTCAACGGCGCGCGGATCATCGCCGGGGCGCACGACCGGATCAAGGGCCTGGAACTGTGCGACAAAGTGATCGAGATCGACCAGTCGCCGATCGGCCGCACCCCGCGCTCCAACCCCGCCACCTATACCGGCGCCTTCACCCAGATCCGCGACTGGTTCGCCGGCCTGCCCGAAAGCCTGGCCCGCGGTTACAAGCCGGGACGGTTCAGCTTCAACGTCAAGGGCGGCCGCTGTGAGCTGTGCCAGGGCGACGGCCTGATCAAGATCGAGATGCACTTCCTCCCCGACGTTTACGTCACCTGCGAGGAATGCCACGGCAAGCGCTACAACCGTGAGACGCTGGAGGTGAAGTTCAAGGGCCACTCCATCGCCGACGTCCTCGACATGACGTGTGAGGATGCGGAGGAGTTCTTCAAGGCCGTCCCTCCGATCCGTGACAAGATGCACATGCTCAACGAAGTCGGGCTGGGCTACGTCAAGGTCGGCCAGCAGGCGACGACGCTATCGGGCGGCGAGGCGCAGCGGGTCAAGCTGGCCAAGGAATTGAGCCGCCGCAGCACCGGGCAGACGCTGTACATCCTCGATGAGCCGACCACCGGGCTTCACTTCGAAGATGTCCGCAAACTCCTCGAAGTCCTCCACCGCCTGGTCGATCAGGGCAATTCGGTGGTGGTGATCGAACACAACCTGGATGTCATCAAGACCGCCGACTGGATCATCGACCTGGGCCCCGGCGGCGGCGTACGCGGCGGCGAGATCATCGCGGTCGGCGCCCCCGAGACGGTCGCGGTAGATGCGGCGAGTGTGACCGGGTTCTATCTCAAGCCGCTGCTAGAGCGGCAGGCGGCGGCGGTGGTGGAGGCGAAGGTGGTGCGGAAGGGGCGGAAGAGGGTGGCGGCTTAGGACGAGGCTAAGAAATGCGCGCATTGGGATCAAACCGCAAACGTACGAGAAAGCATGGTGGCTTAGGCACACAACGGAAGGATCAGAAGGTTGCGGCGTCGAGCCAGCCTTTAAATCCCCCACGTGAAGAAAGCTCAGTTTTCGCGGATCTTGAGGAGCTTTGTAGAACGCCTGGATATGTCCACGCACTCAGCTATTTGATCTTCCGAGACGGCGTGGTTACTGGCGGCGAGGAATTCAAAAAGGAGGATTTTGAGAAGCTCTACAGCAAAGAGCGATTAATAAGGACCGAGATTGAGGTCTTGCTCGGCCTTTGGCTCAAAGGGAATCGGGAGACCGACGTTCCCGAAGCTAATATTATCCAAGAAATGATCGAACGAAGCGATGCGCTCCTGGCTGAGCTCCATGCAGCAATGCTTGCGCCAGCTCATTCAGATTTTTCAATCGCCATGGAGAACCACTTTGCCGGAGCGGATGTCGAAAGTCCGCTGGGAAAAGCTGCGGCTATGCGCGAGGCAATCTTCTATAGCGGAGAATCAGCCTTCTCGTCACAATATTTGGAATTCTCGGCAACACGATATTCTAAAGATGTTGAGTGGCTTAGGAATAACTTCCAATTTAATATGAGTGAGGCGGAGAGCGTATTTGGAACGTTGATTTCCTTGATGTCAGATAAATTTCCCAATGTGTTGCAGGGTTTACGACATCTGCCGACGCGAACATGGACAATGTTACCACTTTTCTGTTTTACGCTTGATGAGATAATCAACGCGTCCGAATGTTCAGAGGGTGTTGTGCAGGGCTGTTCAACGCTAATTACTTTATGAGTTGGATATCGTTGTCGGGTGCGGGTTTTGGGATTCCCAAGCGGCAATTTTTCTGAATCAAGGGAGCG
>JAYWBP010000085.1:0-15092 GCA_043781375.1 Novosphingobium sp. | reverse complement strand
GCCGCCATCGCAAGCCTCCTCGTGCTTGCTCCGGTGAATCAGAAAATCAGCGGCTTGGGAATCCCTCCCGTGAGTCAGCCACAACGCTCTTTGGTATTACAGATAGATATTTTGGGGGAACAATTGAAGCCCACAAAATTGATTCTCCTATAGATTCAGAGACCATCGCGAAGATCGTTGAAGGATTAGCAAGGGTCTTGAAACCCGGAGCTTAGCGACACACAACAGCGCATCCCTCACAACCCGCCCGCCATCTGTCGCCGCAGCGCGAGTTCGTCGAAGATTGTCCATTCCTCGACGATCTGGCCGTCAATTGTGCGCAGGTGGGTGACGGCGAGGATGTAAATGTCTCGCCCTGTCGCAGCACCGTAAAGTCCGTCATTGGCGTGGCGAGCGGTCATTGACCAGCGCAGCGCGATGTCGGTGTAGGGGCCTTCGACCACCGCGCCGACATGATCGAGCGTCATCGCGCTGTGGTCAAAGCAGCCAAAGATCGCGTTGCGGCTGGCGGCGATGGCGTCATGGCCAACGGCCCGACGCTCATCGGGGAGGGTGACGCGGGCGAAGGGGGCGTAGGCGGCAGCGATGGCCTCCGGGACCAGCGATTGGAGAATGCGCGCGAAATACCAGCGGGCAAAGGCTTGCGGGTCACGCGCTGGATCGGCCAAAACGCCTGTAACCGCCGCGCCTGCTTCCACCGTCACCGCGCCAACGTGCACCGCCGCCATCGCCTCTTGCCGCCAGACCGCCGCGCCGCTCGCTCGATCCACCACAGCCTGCGCCGTGGCCAAAGCGCCAATATCAAATCCCAGCTTGCGGACTATCGCCGCATTATCGCGCACCAGCCATTCCTCGATGATCCGGTTTTCAAGGCACAGGCAATCGGCGATGGTGGTGAAGTCGATCTTGCGTCCGGTCGCCGGGCCGAATTCGGACGCCCCCAAATTGGTCGCGTGGCTGGTGATGCGGTGTGAACTGAGATAGCCGACGTGGTCGTCGCCCGACCAGATCACCGCGTCGCCCACCAGGGTCCGGTCAGGGAAAGCCGCAAGCGTTGCAGCCGTCCCCGTTTTGACATTGGCTGCGCCAAATACCGGCCCGGCCATCGTGTACACCGGGCAATCCGCCGAATAATGGCTGTCGATCAGGTCAAGCTCGCGCCCTTCCCAGATGCGCCAGGTGCAGCGGATGATGTAGTCGATGATGTCGGCATAACAGTCATCAAAGCCCGCCATCGGCTGTCTGCGCGGCCCCGATGGTGCGAGCTGTTGCGCCAGATCACGGCCCCACAAAGCGAGGGCGGTCATCGGCGCACGGTGAAGGCGACGCACCCGGTTACGCTCGAGAAGCTGCGGTCAAGCCCGCCCGGCACCGTCATCGTATCGCCAGGAAAGAGCGTCACCGCCCCCTCCGGCCAGCGCATTTCGAGGCTGCCGCGATGGACAAAGACAACCTCTGACGTGGTAGCTGGCAAGGGGGCAAGCGTTTCGCCAGCCGCAAAATCAATCCGGTCCAGATCAAAGCCGTGCACCCAGTCAAGCGGCCCTGTCTCCCCGATGATCGCAGTCGCATAAGTGCCTGGGCCATTATCATTCCGCCACACAAACCCTTCGGCTTCGTGCTGACTCACCCGCTTCAGCGCCGCAATCTGACTGGATGAAGTGACTGGCATCGACTTGGCATTGGCGGGTACGGCCTGCCCTGCGGCGGTATCGATCAGCTGCCCGCTTGCGAGCAGCACCAGCCCATGCTGCTGCGCCAATTCGAAAACATCGGGAGCCCACAAGACGCGGCCGGGATCGTCCTGCCCCAGCACCGCGAACAAAAAGCCGCTGTCCTGCCCCACATTGGTGAAACCGCGAAAGGTCTTGGTCGGGATCGAGATCACGTCCCCTGGCCCGATCAGCACTTGCGCGTCATCGCCGTGCTCGCCCAGATCGAAACGCCAGTTCCCCGAATGGACGACGAACACCTCGGCCGTGTCATGGCTGTGCTGTGAATTGACACAGCCCGGTGGCTGGCGCGCACCGCCGATATTGAAGCCATGCGGCTCGGCGATGTGGACATATTGTTCGGGATTCTCAGAAACCCCGGGGCCAATGATGGTGAAATTTTCCTTCGCCTCCGAACCCGGTGAGCGAGTGTCGATAAAGGCGTTGTAGCAGGGGCGAAGATCGCCGTAACGAACGATGCGCTGCTCCATCAACGCTGGCGTCCACATCGGCAACCGCGTCTGCGAACTCGACATTCAGGCTTCCTTTGCAACCGCAGTAAGCCAAGCATTGCGGCGATTGCATTCGAAGTCAATATCATGGCATGAGGGGAAGCATGAACAATCTCGATCGTACGCTCGGACCATCCTTGCTTGGCAAAAGAACATCGTCCTTGGCTGGTGTTTCTGCTGATCACCGACTGCATGGTTTTGCCCCCATCGATACTGCCGATGGGTGCGATGGCTACGAATCGGCGTTGCTTGCACCCTTGAACGCAGCCTTTCCGCAAGGCGAGGAAAGGTGCGATATTCGCCTCGTCGGCTACTACGAGGATAGCGATTGGGTGGCATCGAGCGGCCATATTGCAGGCGTGTTCGAAGCGCCGCTATTTGGCATTCCGGCTACCGGCCGTACCGCGATGGTCCGCTTTGGACGGTTTGAACGCCATGAACATGGCAAAATTGCCGAAACGATCCTGATCCTCGATTTACCTGGCTTGATGATGCAGGCCGGATGCTGGCCGTGCGGCCCGGCGATGGGGCCATCTTTCCCGGCTCCCGGGCCTGCCACCCACGATGGCATTGTCAGACCTGGCGACAGTGGCGGGGAAGCAAGTCTGGCGCTGGTCAATGCTATGATTGGCGGCCTTCATGAATTCGACGGTTCGCTCAAATCGATGGGAATGCGCGGATACTGGGCCGAAGATTTCTGGTGGTATGGCCCGGCACCGATCGGCAACTTCCGGGGTCATGCCGACTATGAGCGCGGGCACCAGTTGCCCTTTCTGACGGCTTTTCCTGACCGCGTTGGCGGCAATCACCGCGCCCGGATCGGCGAAGGCATGTATATCGCTTCGACCGGCTGGCCGAGCATTACCGCAACCCATGCTGGCGGCGGCTGGCTCGGCCTGGCCCCCACCGGCCGCGCGATCACGATGCGGGTGATGGATTTCTGGCGACGAGGCACAGACGCTGATGGGCGCGATCGTCTCGCGGAAAACTGGGTGATGATCGATATCCCCGATCTGCTCGGCCAAATGGGCATCGACGTGTTTGAGCGGATGCGGGTCCTCCTCCAGCGCACTTCCTAAGGATCAATATCGATGGCTATCCATTTAAAGCGCGGCGCAGCGGCTGAAACCAAGGCAGCGGGCGACCGCAAGGTGCGCGATACAGTCGAGGCGATCCTCGCCGAAATCGAGGCGCGCGGTGATGCGGCGGTTCGCGAGCTGTCGATCAAGTTCGATGGCTGGGATCGCGAAAGCTACAGGTTGAGTGCGTTCGAGATTCAAAACTGCATCGACCAGCTGACCGGGCAGGATCTGAAGGATATTGAGTTTGCCCAGGCCCAGGTGCGAAACTTTGCGCAAATCCAGCGCGCTTCAATGCAGAATGTCGAAGTGGAGACGCTTCCGGGCGTGATACTTGGTCACAAGCATATTCCCGTGAATGCTGCGGGCTGTTATGTCCCGGGCGGCAAATATCCGCTACTCGCGTCAGCTCATATGTCGGTAATTACTGCCAAGGTAGCGGGCGTACCGCGCGTCGTCACCTGCGCGCCGCCATTTCAAGGCAAGCCTGCGCCAGCGATTGTCGCCGCTCAGGCAATGGCGGGTGCAGACGAAATCTATTGCCTCGGCGGAATCCAGGCGGTCGCAGGCATGGCTATCGGGACACCGAGCATGGCACCGGTCGATATCTTGATTGGACCAGGCAATGCCTATGTCGCTGAAGCCAAACGACAACTATTCGGGCGCGTCGGGATCGATCTGTTCGCCGGACCAACCGAAACTCTGGTGATCTGCGACGAGATCGGTTGCGACGGCGAACTGGCTGCGACTGACCTGCTGGGCCAGGCCGAACACGGGCCTGATTCGCCTGCGATTCTCCTCACCACCAGCCACAAGCTGGCACAAGATACCATGCGCGAAGTCGAGCGCGTGCTGACGATCCTCCCCACGGCCGACATTGCGCGGCGTGCCTGGGAAAACTTCGGCGAGGTTATCGTGGCGCAAGACGATGCCGAGATGGTCCGCATCGCCGATGAGATTGCATCCGAGCATGTGCAGGTGATGACGCGCGATCCGGATTACTTCCTTAACAACATGACCAACTACGGGGCGCTGTTCCTAGGCAACCGGACCAATGTCTCCTATGGCGACAAGGTAATCGGCACTAACCACACGCTGCCCACCGGCAAGGCCGCGCGCTATACCGGCGGGCTATGGGTGGGTAAGTTTCTCAAGACTTGTACTTACCAGCGAGTTCTGACCGATGAAGCCAGCACAATGATCGGCGAATATTGCAGCCGCCTCTGCGCGCTCGAAGGTTTTGCCGGACACGGCGAACAGGCTAATATCCGGGTGCGGCGCTTTGGCGGCAAGAATGTGCCCTATGCCGGAAAGGCAGAGGCAGTTTGACCCTCCCTGTTACGCCGTCGTTCCGTCTTGATGGCCGCAGAGCGGTTGTGACCGGAGCGGGACGCGGGATCGGCCTTGCCGCTGCCGCAGCTCTCGCGGATGCAGGAGCGACAGTCACCCTGGCCGCGCGCACAGCCAAAGAAATCGAGGACGCAGCGGCGGCAATCGGCAAAGGCGCTGTGGCGGCGATACTGGACGTTTCGGACTTTAGCGCAGTCAAAGCTTTTTTTGCTTCGCGGCCCGCGTTCCATATCCTGGTCAACAACGCCGGCACAAACCGTCCCATGCCAATGATGGATGTCAGCGAAAAAGATTTCGACGCCGTGCTCGACCTCAATCTCAAATCCGCGTTCTTCGTCGCACAGGCTTGCGTTCAGAAAATGATCGCGGAAAGCGCACCCGGATCGCTCATCCATATGACATCGCAAATGGGCCATGTCGGCGGGCACAACCGCTCGCTCTATTGCGCTTCCAAATGGGCGATGGAAGGGATGAGCAAAGCCTTTGCGCTCGATCTCGCAGCGCACGAGATAAGGTCCAACACAATCGCTCCGACGTTCATCGAAACCCCGCTGACCAAACCGTATTTTGAGGATCCAGCGTTCAGGACCGCTGTGCTCACCAAGATCAAACTGGGCCGCATCGGTTCGGTCGAGGACCTGATGGGCGCGATCATCTTCCTCGCTTCAGACGCATCGGCTTTGATGACGGGTACAAGCATAATCGTCGATGGCGGTTGGACGGCTGACTAGATCCTTGTTCATTTAGACTGAACGCCGTGTCGGGCACCTCGGCGCTGGCTCAAACAGGGGCAAAAGACGCTCAAACAGCATGAAACATACCTGAGGCGAAAGGCTACTGCGGACCTTGCGGCAATCGCACACCTCCCGGTTGTCAGGGGGCGCAATCATTGTTGGTGGTGCCGCCGCCACCGCAGCTAAAGAGCCCGCCATCGTCGTAGCGGTCCGGTCTGCGGGCGCCACCTCCGGCCCTGCCCGACAAAATCGGTCTTGGTGACCTCGAAACCTGGATGTTTCTTTCACATCGCATTCTGTTAGGTGAGCAACTGTCGACCTATAAATGGGAGCAAGTTCATGACCGAGACAATCGACGAAGCGGATATTCTGGAACTGGCGACTGAGCTTACGATCGCCTGGCTTTCCAATCCTAACACGCGCTCCTCGGTTGAGGATGCCACGTCGTTTCTTAAAACTGTCCACGGTGCGCTCGCCAACCTGACGCCGACCCAACGCGTCGATGAACAAACTTCAGCTTTGCCGGCAGAATTCGAACGAGCAGTCACCGTGCGCAAGTCTTTGGCGTCCAAAGATCACATCGTCTCGATGATCGACGGCAAACCATACAAAGCCCTGCGTCGCCATCTTGGCAGCCACGGGCTGACCCCCGAACAGTATCGTCAACGTTATAGCCTCAAGCCCGACTATCCGATGGTCGCAGAAGGGTATTCCGAGGTCCGTCGCGCGATGGCCAAGAAGATCGGTTTGGGGCGCAAGCCCAAAACTGCAATAGCGCCTAAAAAGACGCCCCGGCCCCGCGCCAAGAAGCAGCGCGAAACTGCCCCAGCTTAGGCATGGGTGTAGCGCGCCGTTTGCCATCGCATCGCGCTTCGTGGCGAGCGCGCGGTCAGCCTGCGTGGCCTAGAGCTGCAGCGCATCCTTGAAGCGCTGGCCCATTACGGACTCTAGAATAGCGGCAGGCTAGTTGTCGACTTGATCTCCTGCATGGCGAAGGACGAAGTGACGTCGTGGAGGTCGGCGACCTTGGTCAGCTTGCGGTAGATGTGGTCGTAGTCGGCAATGTCGCGCGCGACGACTTTGAGGAGATAGTCGATTTCGCCGCTCATCCGATAGAATTCGACAACTTCGGGGATGCGCGACACGCCAGCCGAGAATAACTCGAGCCATTCATCGGTATGGTGCGCGGTGCGGATCGCGACGATGACGGTGACGCCGAGGCCGAGCTTGTCGCGGTTGAGAATGGCAACGCGGCGCTCGATCACGCCCTCGCGTTCCAATCGTTTGATCCGTTTCCAGCAAGGAGTGGCCGAGAGAGCCACCTTGGTGGCGATGTCGGCGACCGAGAGAGTGGCATCTTCCTGCAACAGCGCGAGGATGCGGCGGTCGGTATGATCGAGAGAAATATTCTCTTTCATGGCTAGAATCCTGTTATTTTGATCTCCCGATAGCGGAGAATGCTAGTGAGAAAAGATGCTCTTTTTGCGTGAAGGTGTCTATCTTCATCTTCGGCAGGAACGAGGCAAATAATGATTGAGCGTGTTTTCAATAAGCATCCCCACAGCGTCGGCGAAAGTTATGGCGAGCATTTGGTGGTAGCTGGCCGGTTCGGGGTGACGTTGATCGTCGCCGGGCTGGCCTGTCTTGCCCACGCACTGGTCCCTGCGCTGTTCGAGCGGACTGGCAGTGCGGCGATCGAGCGGCTACACAACCGGATGCTGGTCAACCGTCGGCGCATTCCGCAAGGCGATGCGATCGCGGCGGATTAGACCGCGCGCTCGGGGGCCGTCGAACGAACCATTGACTATGTCGGTCGTCAGAACATTTGGGACTGTTAGCGGCGTGATTTAACGGGGCGCAGCCCTCATCTGGTGGAGGTGTTTGGGCCGCGAGCTTTGCGGTTAAGCAAGCGCCGTTGGGAGGCGACTGTAGTAGGCAGCGGCAGGCATCACATGACCGCGGCTTTCGACCGATGCTTTGAGGCAGGTGAAGTCGAGGCTGGTGATTAGATCATGGGCCTTCACAAGCCGGTACTCTCTGGCTTCTGACACGAAGTAGCGCTGCTCGTCGGTGAAGCGTACAGCCAGCTCGCACGGGCTCAGCTCAGCCTGCTCCAGCGCCAGTTCGCGGATTTGGTCACGGACATTATCGGGGATGCGGTTCCCGATGCGCCCCGCCGGCGATGCTTGATCCTCCAGGGGCGAAGGGCCTGCTCAGCAACGACTTCCTTCAAAGCTGGGGGCCTCGCGGCGCAGGCCGTTTACCGCGTCGGTCGTCGCCGCACGGGCAGTCTCACCTGCCAGGCGGCGTTTGCCTCGCAAGCCGCTTATCGCACTTGAACCACGCAATCAGCGACAAGCTCCCCGTCATAACGCGGGTTTTGGAGCGGCACTCAAGCAACGGCGATCAGCAAAGTCACCAGACCAAGCACGCCCGCCAAGATCCCGCGCAGCCGCAGCCAGCCGACGGGTAAGACCATGTGCCGGGCGAGCGCGCGATCGACCAGCGGGCTTGCCAGCAGCGCCAGCGCCAGTGCGACCAGCGAAGGTCCTGGCCAAATCCACCCCACGCACCATGGCAGGAGCGCCGCAAAGCCGATCAGGCTGGGCGCCACCGCCAACCCATAGACCCAGCCTTCACGCAGTCCGGACAGCAGCGCTGCCATCCACCACATCCCACCCATGAACGAGAGGATGATCGCGGCATAAAAACATGCTGCCGCCAGCGCCATCCAGCGCTCCGGGCCACCATGCACGACAAGGACAAGGCAGATAGCCTGCGGCAACAGACCGGCAAGGCCGAAAGCGACAAGCGGGCGCGGAAGGGTAATGACAGGCATCCCTTCAGATCGCGACATACTTTGCTTTGAACAAGATGGGCTTTGGGTCAGGCCTATCGATTTTTCCCTAAAGTGCAGGTCGTCCAAGGTGCTGTTTTGGCGCAGACTACTGGTCGAATGTCGCAAAACTTGATTAGCCAATCAGCAACGGTTCACAGCATGAACGAAAGCCTCACTATTTGGCATGATGGCGCTTGCCCACTCTGCGCTCGCGAGATCGCGCTGATGCGGCGGCTCGACCGGGCGGGCCGGATCCACTTTATCGATGCTGCGGACCCGTCAGTGTCCTGTCCGCTAGACCGCGCGGCCATGCTGGCGCAGCTTCATGCGATGGAAGATGGGGTGATGCTGTCGGGCGCGGCTGCTTTTGCAGCGATGTGGCGAGTAATCCCTGTGCTGCGTCCGCTGGGGCTCGCGGCGCGATGGCCGCTGGTCGGGCGCGCTCTGGATGCGGCCTATCGGGTCTTTCTGCGGCTGCGCCCACGCTTGCAGACTTGGTTCCGATGACGGGCAACCGTTACCGCAAAGTGCCCAGCGCGAGGCTCTCGCGATTGGCGGGCTTTGGCCAGCTGGCGGGCGGCGTGGCCAGCGGCGTGCTGGCCGAGGGAGCGCGCCGCCTTGCGCGCGGCGAGCGACCGCGCCTCACCGACTTGTTGCTGACCCCGGCCAATGCCGTGCGGGTGACCGAGCAGCTTTCGCGGCTGCGCGGGGCGGCGATGAAGCTGGGGCAAATGATCTCGATGGATGCGGGCGATGTGCTGCCCGCAGAACTGACGACCATCCTTGCCCGATTGCGCGATGCGGCCCACTTCATGCCGCCCGCACAGCTCAATCAGGTACTCTCAGCGCAATGGGGTCCGGATTGGCGCAAGCGCTTCGCCCGCTTCGAGACCACCCCGATTGCGGCCGCCTCGATCGGGCAGGTGCATCGCGCGATCTTGCACGATGGGCGCGTGATCGCGGTCAAGGTGCAGTATCCCGGCGTAGCCGACAGCATCGATGCCGATGTTGATAACGTCTCTACGCTGCTGCGGATTTCGGGGCTGTTGCCCGCCACGCTCGACATTGCCCCGCTGCTGGCTGAGGCCAAGCGGCAATTGCACGAAGAGGCAGATTATACCCGCGAGGCAGCGCAGATGCACCGCTATCGCGCGCTGCTGGCGGGGGCGGATGATTTCGTGGTGCCTAGCGGTCTGCCCGAACTAAGCGGCTCGCGCGTCCTGGCGATGGACTTTGTGCACGGCGAGCCGATCGAAGCACTGGCCAGCGCGTCGCAGGAAGTGCGCGACAAGGCGATGGGGGCGTTGCTGGGTCTGATGCTGCGCGAGATGTTCGAATTCGGCTTCATGCAGACCGATCCGAATTTTGCGAATTACCGTTGGCAGGCCGACACTGGACGGATCGTGCTGCTCGATTTTGGCGCGGCGCGCGCGGTGCCCGAGCGGACGGTCGCGGCCTATCGCCAGCTGATGCAGGCCGGTCTGGCCCAGGATCGCGCGACGCTGGTCGCCTCGTTGGAGGAGATGGGGTTTATTTCGCCGCTTACCTCGCAACGCCACGCTCGCGCGCTTGACGGTATGATTGAAATCTTGCTGGCGCATCTTGGCCGCCCCGGTCTGTTCGACTTTGCCGATCGCTCTTTCGTTGAGCGAGTTCGTGCCCATGCTCAGAGTATCGTAGCTGACCGTGCAACATGGCACATTCCGCCAGCCGACACGCTGTTTTTGCAGCGCAAGGTGAGCGGTATGGCTCTGCTGGCGGTGAAGCTGCAGGTGCGGCTGCCACTTCGCGCCATGGTGATCGAGGCGCTTGGTGATGGCTAGAATGGTTCGCAAAGGTGATTTGCCAAGCAAAATCTGCCTCTCTTGCGACCGTCCTTTCGCATGGCGCAAGAAATGGCTGCGTGACTGGGATCAGGTGAAGTACTGCTCGGACCGGTGCCGATCACTCAAGAGTGGCGAAAAAAATCCCGGCATCGCTCGATAGCTGCGCCTGCTTGTTTGCATTGAAGCTGGTTTCAGCCAGGCCAAAAGCTATGACACATAAACCGATATGCGCCAGGATAGCGGCAAAGGCGGCAATCGTGACGTGTCTGGCTTCGAAGTATCGTAACATCATGAATTTGCCTTACAGTTCCCGGACGACCGTTGTTGGCGCCAATGATCAAATCGTTGCGGGACGTCCCCGGCGCGTGGGGCAGAAAGATCGACGTGTGCTGGATCAGTCGGCTGGCCGAATCTCATCGGTGCGCGCGAGGGCCAGGAATATTTTCGGGCGCTTGGTCGCTGCAGTGTAGGTCGCAACGGTGATTGCCGCAGCACCGATCAGAACGGCGTGCCCAATCATGCTGAGTGCGAAGAAAGTGTAGCTTCCAAAAGCAATCGCAAAGGATGAGGCCCAGATCCATCCAAGCATTTGGAAGACCATATGTCTCACCTGCATATCAGGAATGTGGCGAAGCGGGCTTTTTTCGTGATCGAATATAAATTCCCACATCAAGACGACGAACTTTTTCATAGCATCTGTCCTCTATTATTTTTGAAATATCGTCTGCATTAATAAGATGAATCATTATAAAAGAATGGGGTATGTAGTTTGATTGCTGACCGAATTTGGAATGAGCAGGTTAGAAGATCGTGGTAGCAGGACCATTCTCACGATTACACATGGTCTTTAGGGCATGTCGCAGGCCGACCGTCGCTAGAGATTTCCTGCAAGTCGCCGCTGCGGAATCGTGGCACGCTGAGCTTGGATTCCTCTCAGCAGCGCGCCGCGCTGGTTAGCGCTCGCCGAGTGGCATGCTCGGCGCAGGACAACCTTTCGGGTATCCTCAATGCGGTCTAATGAATGTTTAGCTCGTTTCGAGCAATCCTGCCGCTTTGGCACCTGCCGATTTTGCACTCTGAGCGGAATTCAGGCAACGTTGGGCCAGCATCCGGCCGGACAACCATGCGCATTCGACGCGCGGACCCAGCAGCCAGTCTCCGCAGACGCCGAGCCCGATCGATGGATTCCATAAAGCGCCATTGCCAGTGCCTGCTGACAGGGCATAACGCCAGCGATGTGAGACAGCAGCAACCGGCTGGGGAATCGGGCACCCCATTGCATCAGACAGGGCCGCGCACAGCATGGCTGAAACGTGTTCCGGCGATGCCTCTATCTGCGCAAGGGACCAGGTCCCGCTGGCCTGGACAACCCAAGCCTCAGGGCCCCGGCGTCCGGGCTTTGCACTATTGCGGACTGCCCAGCCGATCGCTCCACGGTGACGGATCATCGTGGGCAAGTCGTCGAGCGGACGATCGAACACGAACATGCTTGTCCAGCAGGGCTGGGATCGTGCCAGTAGTGCAATCCGGGCCATGGAAAAATCGTGCAGCGAGAGAATTGCCGCTGACTGTTCGGCCGGAATAGCCAGAACAGCGGCGTCGAACGGGCCAATTTCCCCCGTCTTGCCCGCAAACCACCATTGGTTGTTCTTGCGAGCCATAGCCGTGACAAGGTGGCTCCATGACACAGCATGAGCCGAGGCCATCTGCTTGATAATTGCATTCATTCCGGGAACACCGATCCAGGCGTCAGCACCGACAAGCGGCCATGGCACCGCGATTTCCAGATCGCGCCACATCGCTACCAACTGTTCGAAAGCGGGATCGCGCGCGGTAAAATACTGCGCTCCGTGATCGATCGCTACTTCGCCAAGCGAAGTCTGCAATCGCCGTGTCGCCATGCGGCCGCCGGGACCGCGACCTTTGTCGAACACGGCAACGCAATGCCCGGCATGTTTAAGGGCGTCAGCGCAAGCAAGCCCGGCCATGCCTGCGCCAACGATTGCAATCCGCATCGAACCTCAACACTTTTTCATCAGCGACAAGACTTCCCTGCGGCTGTCGGGATTGTCGAGAAAGCAGCCAAGCATCTGGCTGGTAACCATTCCGACGCCGTGGGTCTTTACGCCGCGCCCGGTCATGCAGCCGTGCTGGGCCTCGATGACCACGGCAACGCCCCGTGGCTTCAAATTGTCCCAGATCGATTTGGCGACCTGAGCCGTAAGTCGTTCCTGCACCTGCAGGCGCTGGGCATAGCCATGCAGAACCCGGGCGAGTTTCGAGATGCCAACCACGCGCTCAGCCGGGAGGTACGCGATCGAAGCGGTGCCGATGATGGGGGCCATGTGGTGTTCGCAATGCGATTGGAACGGAATGTTCTTCAGCAGTACGATTGCGTCATAGCCGCCTACCTCCTCAAAAGTTCTGGAAAGATGAAGGCCCGGGTCCTCATGATAGCCCTGGCAGTATTCGCGCCAGGCGCGGGCGACGCGCTTGGGTGTATCGGCCAATCCCTCGCGGTCAGGATCGTCGCCTGCCCAGCGGATCAGATTGCGGATTGATTCGGTGATTTCATCCGGAACGAAGAGCTTGCCTTCAACCATATCAAATTCACAATTGCGGGTTAGTTCGTTCATCGCCGTATCCTTTCCAAAAACTCCGATTCTGCCGTCAACTGCGGCTGGCCAGCGCACCGCACAGCACGATCAGGAGGACGGCGATGCCCTGAAACAGCACCCGCTGAGTCATCATCCGGTTCTGCTGCACGCCGAAGGCCTCACGCGGCGCATTTCCATTTTGACGAATATGTTCAGCGTCGCGAAAAAAGGCCATCAGCCCCCTGGTCAGGGCGGTCGCTGCCGCAATCGCAAAACCACCAACCAGCAAAATCAACAGAAATGTCATAATCGGATCCTCCAGCACGCTTCAGCGAAGACGCCAAAGCGGAGACTGTGCGGTTTTGAGAATTTCTCTTTTCGGCAAGAGCGCCGGAAAGCCAACATGACCAAAGGGGCACTTCACCTGCGATCAGCGATCAGCTAGACGGATTTTTGAACATGACCCTCAGTTCTATGATCGCGACCAGTCCTATCGCAGCCGTCATCAGCAACCCGCGATTGCCGGACAATCCGATTGTCGAATGCAACGATGCATTTGTGGCGCTGACGGGTTACCAGAGCGATGAAATCATCGGGCACAATTGCCGGTTCCTGACCGGCGCTCGCACCGAACCGTGGCTGATTGAAATGTTGCGCAACGGCATTCGGCGCCGCCAGCCTGTGATGGTCGAAATCCTTAACTACAAAAAAGATGGGACGCCGTTTCGCAACGCGGTGATGGTTGCTCCGATTTTCGATGCAGAGGGTGAACTGGAGTATTTCCTGGGATCCCAAGTCGAAATTGCCGAGGATGTTGCGCGGGCAAATGATGCTCGGCGCGAGGCGGCGTTTGATCGCATCGCTGCCCTCAGCCGCCGCCAGCGCGAAGTTTTGCTGCAATTGGCTGCGGGCAAGCTCAACAAGCAGATTGCCTATGAGTTGGGCCTGAGCGAGCGGACGGTAAAAATGCACCGAGCGGCGGTTTTTTTATCGCTTGGGGTAAGAACCAGTGCCGACGCCATCCGCCTGGCGATAGAAGCCGGTTACTAAGTCCGCACGCATCACCTGTCCTAAAAGACAGGTATTGGCCGGTCGCCTTTTCGGCGATTACGCTCGTCGACGCAACTGAACCAGAGCTTTCCTCTCTCCCTTGGTCAGTTGGGTCGGTTCCAGGAATGCGGGTTTGGCTCCCCCCCTCGGCCAAACCCGCATTCTTCAAGAGAGTCTATTTGTGACGAAACTAAGTAAATAATGGGGCTTCGTGCTGCGATATTCGGTGCAACTGGCGGCATCGGCGGCGCACTCGTCACCCAGCTGGCGGGAACGGGCTGTTACAGCGAAATCCACATCGGCGGACGAAACCTGCCCAGCATAAAGCATCCTGCGACAAGACCCTTCACATTTGACCTGACAGACGAGGCGTCGATCGCTGAAGCTGCGCGGTCGATTGGTGAGTCAGGACCTGTCGATCTCGCCATTGTGGCAACCGGCATCCTGCACGATGATAACGCATTGAAGCCTGAGAAAACCTGGCGGGCGCTAGACGGAGCTGCGTTGGCCAAGGTTTTTGCCATCAACGCAATCGGCCCGGCGCTTATTGCCAAGCACATGTTGCCGCTGATGCGCCGTGACGGACGTGCAGTTTTCGCCGGACTCTCAGCCAGGGTTGGTTCGATTGCTGACAACCGCTCGGGCGGATGGCACAGCTATCGCGCTTCCAAGGCTGCACTCAACATGCTTTTCCGGAATTTCGCGATAGAGTTCGCGACGATAAATCCCCACGGAATCGTTGTTACAGTCCATCCAGGGACGGTCGACACGGCACTTTCCAAACCGTTTCAGCGAGGGGTTCCACGCGACGGTCTGCTCGAGCCAAAGCTGAGCGCCACAAATATACTGTCCTTACTTGATGGCCTTTCAACGCAAGATTCCGGTGGCCTGTTCGCCTGGAGTGGCAAGCGGATTCCATTCTAGGGCAAAGTCACGGTCCCCCAATTTGGTTATGATCCGCTCAGTCGACATGCAGATCTGGCCGTGGTTCATGAACGCGCCGAACGCCGCAGCCTTGACCGCCTCGTCAAGGTCGGCGTCTTCGAGCACGCTCAGCAAGGCCTTGCCGTTCAGTTCGAGCAGCACCGGTTTGAGGTTCTCCGCCGCACGTCGGGCGACGATCTTGCCCCCTGCGGTCGAGCCGGTGAAGTTGATCCGGCGCCCATCGGGCGTATCGATCAACGCACCGACGACCTTGGTGGCATCCTTTAGCGCCGACGCGCTTGCGGCGATCGTGCCGGTCAGGGGTTGAGCCGATTGAAGTCCATGGGTCACCGCTCTCACACGTAGCTACGTAAGCATCCGGTGAGGGCCGCTCCGGGTAGGATCAGTTGAGACCGCAGCAACGCTTGTATTTTTTGCCTGAACCGCATGGGCAGAGTTCGTTGCGGCC
>JAYWBP010000084.1:0-5218 GCA_043781375.1 Novosphingobium sp. | reverse complement strand
AACTTTTCTGCATTTCTGGCCATGTCAACACGCCCTGCAATGTCGAGGAGGTGATGTCGATCCCTTTCCGCGAATTGATCGAGCGCCATTGCGGCGGCATTCGCGGCGGCTGGGACAACCTGCTCGCGGTGATCCCGGGTGGAAGCTCGGTGCCGCTGGTCCCGGGCAGTATGATGATGGACGCGCCGATGGACTTCGATGGCTGCAAGGATGTGGGCTCTGGCCTTGGCACCGCAGCGGTCATCGTGATGGACAAGAGCACCGACATCGTCCGCGCGATCAGCCGGCTTTCGTACTTCTACAAGCACGAAAGCTGCGGCCAGTGCACCCCGTGCCGCGAAGGCACCGGATGGATGTGGCGTGTGATGGAGCGCCTGCGCACCGGCGATGCCGAAGTCGAGGAAATCGACATGCTCCAGCAGGTCACCAAGCAGGTCGAAGGTCACACCATCTGCGCGCTGGGCGATGCGGCGGCCTGGCCGATTCAAGGCCTGATCAAGCACTTCCGGCCTGAGCTGGAACGGCGAATTGGTGAGCGGGTAAGGGAGGCGGCGGAGTGACTTTCATGCTAGTGCCCAGCTTTGCAAGCCGAGGAGACCTACCATGACGGAAGGTGCTATGATTTTGGAGATTCTCAAGAAGATGCAAAGCGATCTCGCCTCTGTGAAGCGCGATGTCTCGTCGCACGCGGTGCGTATGTCCGCGATTGAAGATCACATGCGGGGGATCATGACCTCGCAGTTTGGCACGCAGGCTGACCTTTCTGGGGTGAACGAGCGGCTCGAACGGATAGAGCGTAGGCTTGAGTTGACGGAATCTAAGCGATGACCCGCAAAGTCTCTAAATTGGCTTTGAACAATGCCTAAAGTCACCGTCGACGGCATCGAGCTCGAAGTCCCGGCTGGCGCCACCGTACTCCAGGCGTGCGAGCTGGCGGGGAAGGAAATTCCGCGGTTCTGCTATCACGAGCGGCTGAGCATCGCGGGCAATTGCCGGATGTGTCTGGTCGAGGTGAAGCCCGGGCCGCCCAAGCCGCAGGCGTCGTGCGCGCTGCCTGCTGCGGAAGGCCAGATGATCCGCACTGACAGCGACATGGTCCGCAAGGCGCGCGAGGGGGTGATGGAGTTCCTCCTGATCAATCACCCGCTCGATTGCCCGATCTGCGACCAGGGCGGCGAGTGCGATTTGCAGGACCAGGCGATGGCCTATGGCCGGGGCGCCTCGCGCTATGACGAGAACAAGCGCGCGGTCACCGAAAAGTACATGGGCCCGCTGATCAAGACGGTAATGACCCGCTGCATCCATTGCACCCGCTGCGTGCGGTTCAGCGAGGAAGTGGCCGGGGTGGACGAGATTGGCGCACTGTATCGCGGCGAGAACATGCAGATCACGACCTATCTGGAACACGCCGCCAAGCACGAATTGTCGGCCAATGTGATCGACCTGTGCCCGGTCGGCGCGCTGACATCCAAGCCCTATGCCTTCGAGGCGCGGCCGTGGGAGCTGACGAAAACCAACGGCATCGACGTGTCCGACGCCATGGGCGCGAACATCCGCATCGACAGTCGTGGGCGCGAAGTGCTGCGCATCCTGCCCCGGATTAACGACGATGTGAACGAGGAGTGGCTGAGCGACAAGGCCCGCTACCAGGTCGATGGCCTGACCCGCCGCCGCCTCGATCGTCCGTGGATCCGCAAGAACGGCAAGCTGGTCGCGGCGAGCTGGGACGAGGCATTCGCGGCCATCGCCACGATCAAGCCGGGCAGCAGAGTGGCGGCCATCGCGGGTGACTTGCTCGATTGCGAGACGATGTTTGCGGCCAAGGCGCTGCTGGGTGCACTGGGCTCGACCTTGCTCGAAGGGCGCCAGACCGGGCTGACCTATGCTACCGCGAACCTCGCGGCAGTGAATTTCAACTCGACTTTTGCCGGGATCGAGACCGCAGATGCGATCCTGATCGTCGGCAGTCAACTGCGCGCCGAGGCGCCGCTGCTCAACGTCCGTTTGCGCAAGGCAGTCAAGCGCGGGGCCAAGGTCTACGTGGTCGGGCCGGTCTGGGATACGACCTATCCGGCGGAGTTCCTTGGCGAAGATGCGGCGTTGCTAGGCAATCTGCCAAGTCATGTTGGCGAGTCGATGGCTGCGGCCGAGCGCCCGGCGGTGATCCTTGGCGGGGGCGGGCTGGGCAAGGGCGCGCTGGGTGCGGCGCTGGCGCTGGTGGGCGAGTGGCACTTGGTCAAAGACGGCTGGAACGGTTTCAACGTCCTCCACATGGCGGCCAGCCGCATGGGCGGACTGATGCTGGGCTTTGCGCAGGCGGGCGGGATTGCTGACCTCGCCGCGGCCAAGCCCAAGCTGCTGCTCTCGCTCGGCGCGGACGAGGTGGACTACACGGCTTTCGCGGACAGCCTGATCGTCTACATCGGCCACCACGGCGACAAGGGCGCGCACGCGGCGGACATCGTCCTGCCCGGCGCGGCCTACACCGAGAAGTCCGGGACCTACGTCAACACCGAGGGCCGGGTGCAATTTGCTGATAAGGCTGTGTTTTCCCCCGGCGATGCCCGCGAGGACTGGACGATCTTGCGGGCGCTGGCCGATGCGCTGAAGGTGAATGTCGGCTTCGACAGCTTCGATGCCTTGCGGAGCGCGATGGTGGCCGAGGTTCCAGCGCTGGGCGTCGAGGGCCTGGCCAGTTATGGCGCGCTTCCCACGGCATCCAAAGCCAAAGCAGGCGGCATAATCAATTATCCGATCAAGGATTTCTACCTGACCAACCCGATCGCGCGCGCCAGCGAGACGATGCAACGCTGCTCGGCCGAACTGCTCCACGGCGTGGATTACGCGGAGGCGGCGGAATGAGTGCGCTCTTTCTTATCCTCCTCATCGAAGATGGGGAGGGGAACCGTCCGGAGGACGGGGGAGGGGTTTCTTCGGCCTCAGCGCCTCTACCCCTCCACCCTCCTGCGGAGGGTCCCCGTCTCCAAGCACGCTTGGGGAGGATCGCGGCATGACCGAAACCTTCCAGAACTGGGGACTTACTCACGACTGGGCCTGGGCGCTGGCGACTATCGTCGGCATCCTCTTGATCGCGCTGCCGCTGATGCTCGCGGTTGCGATGGTGATCTATGCGGATCGCAAGATCTGGGCGGCGATGGCCTTGCGGCGGGGGCCCAATGTGGTTGGGCCGTTCGGCCTGCTGCAGTCGTTTGCCGATGGCCTGAAGGTGTTCCTGCAGGAAACCATCGTTCCCAGCGCGGCCAACAAAGGCCTGTTTTTGATCGCGCCGATCATCACCTTTACCGTTGCGCTGATGGCCTGGGCGGTGATCCCGTTCAATTCGGGCGCGGTGCTGGCGGATATCAATGTCGGGCTGCTGTATATTCTCGCGATCAGTTCGCTGGGGGTTTACGGGGTGGTGATTGCGGGTTGGGCGTCGAACTCGAAATACCCGTTTTTCAGCGCGATGCGAGCTGCAGCTCAGATGATCTCTTACGAAGTCTCGATTGGCTTCATCCTGATCTGCGTGGTGCTGTGGGCGGGCAGTTTCAACCTCAACGCCATCGTCCTTGCGCAGCAGAGCCACGTCTGGATCATCAACGGTTTCGTCGCCAATCCGCTGCTGTTCCCGCTGTGGGTGATGTTCCTGATCAGCGGCATGGCCGAAACCGCGCGCGCCCCGTTCGACCTGACCGAGGCCGAGTCGGAGCTCGTTGCCGGCTACCAGACCGAATACTCATCGATGAGCTTCGCGCTCTACTGGCTAGGCGAATACGCCAACGTCCTGCTGATGTGTGCGCTCAACGCCACGCTGTTCTTCGGCGGGTGGCTGCCGCCGCTCGACCTGCCGTTCCTGTACATCGTGCCCGGTTTCGTCTGGCTGCTGCTCAAGATCGCGTTTTTCTTCTTCATCTTCAGCTGGGTGAAGGCGACCGTTCCGCGCTATCGCTATGATCAGTTGATGCGGCTGGGCTGGAAGGTGTTCCTGCCGCTGTCGCTGGGGTTTGTGGTGCTGGTGAGCGGGTATCTGATGCTGACGAGGTATGGCGCATGACCGATGCCCCCGCTTCTTCACAAGAGACCACTTATGGCGAGGCGAAGTTTTTCGCGCGCGTGAATTGTCTGATTTTGACGGTCAGCGTCCTGATCCTGTTCTTCGATATTTTCCGAGGAATTTATGAATGGATGCGTTTCGGGGCTGCCGAAAAAGTGATTTTGGCTGACTGGCTTGCAATGCCTCATTTGAAGTGGGTCGGAGTTCAGAAAATCATCGGTTTCGTCTGGGGTCTTCCAATCTCCGTAGTCGCATTTGCCGCCACCCTTCTTTTCGGCTGGCTGTGGGGCCACTACGATGAGCAGGCCAAGATGCTGGAAAAGAAGAAATGACCTCCATCGCCCACCTCATCAAGAGCTTCACCTTGTGGGAGTTCCTCAAGGCCCACTGGCTGACCTTGCAGTACTTCTTCAAGGCCAAGGCGACGATCAACTATCCGTTCGAGAAGAACCCGCTCTCGCCGCGGTTTCGCGGCGAACACGCCTTGCGGCGCTATGCCAACGGCGAGGAGCGGTGCATTGCCTGCAAGCTGTGCGAGGCGGTTTGTCCAGCGCAGGCAATCACCATCGAGGCCGAACCGCGTGACGACGGGAGCCGCCGGACGACCCGCTATGACATCGACATGACCAAGTGCATCTTCTGCGGCTTTTGCCAGGAGGCCTGCCCCGTCGACGCGATCGTCGAGGGGCCGAACTTCGAATATGCCACTGAAACCCGCGAGGAACTGCTCTACGACAAGGCCAAGCTGATGGCGAACGGGGACAAGTGGGAGCGGGCGCTGGCCGCGAACCTTGAAGCCGATGCGCCGTATCGCTAGGGGCGCCCAAATGGTTAGTTACGCATGATCCAGGCCGTCGCCTTTTACTTGTTTGCCACGATGGTCATCGCCTCGGGCGCGATTACCATTCTGGCGCGTAATCCGGTGCATTCGGTGCTGTGGCTGATCCTGGCATTCTTCAATGCCGCCGGACTGATGGTGCTGGTCGGAGCCGAGTTCATCGCGATGCTGTTGGTGATCGTCTATGTCGGCGCGGTGGCGGTGCTGTTCCTGTTCGTCGTGATGATGCTGGACGTTAATTTCGCCGAGCTGCGCGGCGGGTTTCAGCGGTATCTGGGCGTGGGCGCGCTGGTCGGCGGTGTGTTATTCGTCGAACTCCTAGGCGT
>JAYWBP010000083.1:0-38445 GCA_043781375.1 Novosphingobium sp. | reverse complement strand
GTCAATGTCGAAGGGGTGTTCCTCGGCACCCGCGCCGCGATTCCCTTGCTGACCGAGCGAGCGCACCTGTGGCGCGGCGGCACCGCAATCGTCAATCTTTCATCGGTCGCCGGGATCGAAGGCGCGGCGGGGGCGACCTGCTACAACTCAACCAAAGGCGCGGTGCGGCTGTTCACCAAGGGCTGCGCCAAGGAGCTTGCCGCCGCACGGATAAGGGTCAACTCGGTGCATCCAGGCGTGATCGACACCCAGATGGGCCGCGCGCTGATTGACGATTTTGCTGCGGCGCAAGGGGTAGGCGGTAATGAGGTGCTCGCGCAGGTTTCGGCAATGCATCCGCTCGGCCATCTGGGCGAGCCACAGAACGTCGCCGACGCCGTGGTGTTCCTCGCCTCCGACCGCGCGGCCTTTAGCACCGGCAGCGAGCTGGTGGTCGATGGGGGACTGACGGCGTAAGTTGCGGGTAAAGCGGAGCACAGCGCTGTGCCGTCAGTTTGGAAAATCCTTGGATTGCCGCTGGATTGATCGACTTGGCCGCTTGAGCCTACTGTTGATCTACGCCCAATTTCACGAGCCACGCTTTGGCCTGTTTGGGCTCTCCTGGGGCGTTCGAGGCGACGGGTCCGCGCGATGCCAGGAATTCAGCGAACAATGCAAACGGCTCAAGGCCCAGTGCGGTGCGCTGAACATCGATGTGTTCGCCTCGTTCAACCAACTCGCTTACTTGCGGCTCCCACAGCTTGCGGGTCCATTTGTCCGAATTGTGGCCGAACAGACCCCACGAACCCTTGGCTGTCTCGCGCAGAGCTGTGATCAGCAGATCCGCAAACTCAATTTCGCTTGCCAATCGTTGGCTGTCGAGCCGTTCGAGGCGGTCAGCCCTGCTCATCCGATTGCTTTACGATCAGCTTTCCAGCTGCCTGAGCAGGCTGCGCACATCGCCGTCCATATCGGCATCGCGGGTGCGCAGGTCTTCGATCAGGCGCACCGCGTGGATCACGGTCGAGTGATCGCGCCCGCCGAACTTGCGCCCGATCTCGGGGTAGGAGCGCGGGGTCAGCACTTTGGCGAGGTACATCGCCACCTGGCGCGGGCGGACGACTGCGCGGGCCCGGCGCTTCGATGACATCTCGGTGCGGTCGACCCGGTAGAACTGGCACACGGTCCGCTGGATTTCGTCGATCGTGATCCGGCGGCGGTTGGCCGAGAGGATATCGGTGAGCTGTTCTTCGGCGAGCTGGAGCGACACCGCCTGCCCGGTCAGCTGGGCATAGGCGATCAGCTTGTTGAGCCCGCCGACCAGTTCGCGCACATTGCGGTTGATCGTCCGGGCGAGGAATTCGACCACGTCCGCAGGAACATGCGTGGGCGAAAAGCGCTGGAGCCGGTGCTCGAGGATCGTGCGGCGCAGCTCGATATCGGCGGGCTGGATATCCGCCACCAGCCCCATCGACAGCCGCGACAGCAGCCGCTGTTCGACCCCGTCGAGCGCTTGCGGGGCGCGGTCGGCGGCGAACACCAGCCGCTTGCCCTCGGCCAGCAGCGCGTCGATTGTATAGAGCAGTTCTTCCTGCGCCGAAGCCTTGCCGATGATGAACTGAATGTCGTCAACCAGCAGCAGGTCGAAGCCGCGCAGCCGGGTCTTGAACTCGATCGTCTGGTTCTGGCGCAAGGCCTGGACGAATTCGACCATGAAGCGCTCGGCCGAGCAATAGAAGATCCGCGCCCGCGGGTGCGCCAGCAAATAAGCGTGGCCGATCGCGTGGAGCAGGTGCGTCTTGCCCTGGCCGGTCGCCGCCTTGAGATAGAGCGGCGCGAACTGCGGGGTCTCGGTCGCGGCCATGCGCTGCGCGGCGTTGCTGGCGAGCACATTGGCCGAACCCGACACGAACGTGGCAAAAGTCAGCGAGGGATCGAGCCCGATCGACGCCATGCCAAGCCCATTGGGACCAAGCCCGCCCAATTCGGCCGCGCTCATCCCCAGGGCATCGCCGGGCTGCGCGGCGACGCCGCCGTTACCGCGCCGTCCGCCATCGCCTTGCCCGAAGCGGAGCCCCTGCGGCGCACGGCGCCCCGGCTGGACCGAGATGCGGACGTGGCGAATATCGGGACGGGCGATCTTCCAGGCGAGTGACAACCGGTCGGAAAACCGGTCGGCGACCCAGTTGGCGGAAAATTCGGTGGGAAGATGCAGGTCGAGGGTGCCGGTTTCCTTGCAGAAACCGCCCAGCTGGACTGGCTTGATCCACTGGCTGTGGAGCTGCTGGCCAAGATCCTTGCGCAGGCCCTGGCTGATATCGGACCAGTCTGCCGCGAGGTCCATCGCTTCGTGCTCGTCGCGCAAGCGATCCTCTTCCGATTTACCATTGGCGGAAGGCTGCAATTGCACTTCGCCAGTTGCGATTACCGTCACACGATTCGCCCCCGAATCCACCATTCAACACCAGAGGCGCAAAGCGCACCCCTCCGAACGCCGGATGCCCGAATCTCCGGCCTGCTTAAGCAGTATTTTTTGTGAGGACCGGAAGGCGATTGGCGCTTTCAAGACCGTGGATGGATTTATGAACGGTTGTGTGATGGGCGCAAGGCGCTTGCTGTAAAAAAACTGAAATAAAGGCCCTTGACTCCAAGCGAGGCCCTGAAAGCCTATGGCCGCGTATTAACATTCTGTTTTTACTACGTTTTATTCAAATGCCTGATCCGTAGAAATGCGAATCGCGGGAATCCATAGTCTTAGGGTCGGTGCCGCTGCGGTACCGGGCGGACAAAGAAAAAGGCCGGTGGCAATCGCCCCGGCCCTTAACCATTTTCGTTCTGCATACGTGCTCCCGATCCACATTCCCGAAGGCGCGAATCGGTGTGGCCGTCAGCCCAGCGCAGCGACTCGCTTGGTCAGTCGCGAAAATTTGCGCGATGCAGTGTTCTTGTGCAGCACGCCGCGCGCCACGCCGCGGGCCAGTTCTGGCTGCGCGGCTTTGAGCGCTTCGGCCGCAGCCGTCTTGTCGCCGCCGTCGAGCGCCGCTTCGACCTTCTTGACGAAGGTACGGATGCGGCCGAGGCGGTTGCCGTTGATTTCGGCGCGGCGGTCATTGCGGCGGATGCGCTTTTTGGCTTGCGGCGTATTGGCCATGTTCTTCCTTGAATCTCGTGCTGTTTTGCGGGGGATCGACCGGAGTCGCCCCGCAGGAAGCGCGGCCCTTAACCGCGAGGCCCCGAATCGTCAAGCATTGCCGTTACTTTTGGCACTGCGCGCAGGACCAGGTGCTGCGCCCGCCCTGGACGATCCGCCCGATCGAGGTCCCGCACCTGGTGCACGGCTGGCCTGCGCGATCATAGACATCGAAGCGTTTGGAGAAGTAGCCCAGTTGACCATCGGGCTGGGCATAGTCGCGCAGGGTCGACCCGCCGGCCTCGATCGCTTCGGCCAGCACCGCCTTGATTGCCGGGACCAGCCGCTCGAGCGCCGGGCGGGTGACCTTGCCCGCCGCCTTGCGCGGATTGATGCCGGCCCGGAACAGCGCCTCGCAGACGTAGATATTGCCCAGCCCGGCGACGATCCGCTGATCGAGCAGCATCAGCTTGATCGCCGCGCTGCGCCCCACCAACGCGGCCTTGAGGTGGAGGTGTGAAAAATCATCGCCCAGCGGCTCGGGCCCAAGCGCGGCGAAAGTCGGCCACAGCTCGAGCGTGGCGCTATCGATCAGGTCGACCGACCCGAACCGGCGCGGGTCGCACAATGACAGGCGGTAACCGCTGCCGGTTTCGATCACCAGATGGTCGTGCTTGCCGATCTCGTCGGGCTCGATCCGCCAGCGCCCCGACATGCCGAGGTGGAACACCATGGTCTGGCCGCGATTGGTGTGGATCAGGCCGTACTTGGCGCGCCGCCCCAGCCCGGTGACCTCCGCGCCGGTCAGGTGCTGGACCAGCCCGGCAGGAAACGGGCGGCGCAGATCGGCCCGGTGGAGCGTCACCCGGGCGAGCTGCGCGCCATCGAGATAGCGCGCGAGGCCGCGCACGGTGGTTTCGACTTCGGGTAATTCAGGCATTGTCCCAGCCTATGGTCCGTTTCGGATTGCCACGCAAATCGGTCCTGCTAGGACGCGGCCCAACGCACAATAATCGGGAGAGAATTGCCGTGTCTTATACCCTCTACCAGTCATCGGTTCCGGGCTTCATCGCCATGCTGACCAATATCAAGAACTGGCTCGACAAGGCCGGCGGACAAAAAGACGAGGCGGTGCTGATCGAGGCCAAGCTGGCTCCCGACATGTTCGCGCTGGCCCGCCAGGTCCAGATCGTTTCGGACACCGCCAAGGGTGCCGCAGCGCGGCTGACCGGCACCGACGGCCCGGCCATGCCCGATACCGAAGCCAGCTTTGCCGAGCTCAAGCAGCGCTGCGACAAAACTATTGCCTACCTGCAGTCGGTCGATGTTGCAGCTTACGATGCCGGCGGCACTCGCGAGGTCGTGATGACCTTTCCCAACGGCGGCGGCATAAAGTTCGACGGGACCACCTACCTCACCGGTTTCGTGCAGCCCAACTTCTATTTCCACGCCAGCATGGTCTATGCGATCCTGCGCGCCGAGGGCGTCGAGATCGGCAAGCAGGACTTTCTCGCGCATCTGGCGCCGCACATGTTCGCGCCGCCGGCAAACTGACCAATCCTGCACACGCTTTTTCTGGCCCCGCGCCGCGCATATCGCTAAGGCGCGCGGCATGAATGAGCAGGTATCCTTCGGTTACGAAGAAGTCTCGCCCGAAGAAAAGACCGAGCGCGTTGGCGCGGTCTTTTCTTCGGTGGCGAAGAAGTACGACGTGATGAACGACGCCATGTCGGTGGGGATGCACCGGCTGTGGAAGGACAAGTTCGTGCGGCGGGTCAAACCGCGCGCGGGCGAGGCAATTCTCGACATGGCTGGCGGCACTGGCGACATCGCCTTTCGCATGGCCAAGCACGGCGCGGCGGTCACCGTTTCCGACATCAACCAGGACATGCTCGACGTCGGGATCGAGCGGGCGATGGATCGGGGCTTCGACGAACTGGTCTGGTCGCGCCAGAACGCCGAGGAACTGAGTTTCCCCGACCGCTTCTTCGATGCCTACACCATCGCTTTCGGGATCCGCAACGTGACCCGGATCGACGCGGCACTGGCCGAAGCGCACCGGGTGCTGAAGCATGGCGGGCGGTTCTACTGCCTTGAGTTTTCGACCACTGAGTGGCCCGGCTTCAAGGAAGCCTACGACCTTTATTCGCACAAGCTGGTGCCACGCCTCGGCGAAGCCATTGCGGGCGACGGCGACAGCTATCGCTACCTGATCGAATCGATCCGCAAGTTCCCGGCGATGCCCGAATTCGAGCAGATGATCCGCGCTGCCGGGTTCACCCGGACCAAGGTCGAGCCGATCCTCGGCGGTGTCGTGGCGATCCACTCGGGGTGGAAGATCTGACCCGTCCCAGCACCCATGTATTCAGATTGCTGCGCTGGGGCCGGATCCTGGCCCGGCATGGTGCGCTGCGCGGGATCGAGCAGGACATCAACACTCCGCCGCAGGTGCGCCGACTGTGCCGGATCGCCCGGTTCGGAGCGGTGCAGCCGCGCGAACCGGACTACGCCGGGGCTTTTGCCGCAATCGGTCCAGCCGCGATCAAGCTGGGCCAGGCGCTCGCCACGCGCCCCGATCTGGTCGGCGAGGATGCGGCGCGCAACTTGCTGTCGCTGCAGGACGATTTGCCGCCCGTATCCTTCGCGCTGATCCGGCGCGAGATCGAGGCGAGCTTTGCCAAGCCGCTCGAGGCGCTTTACGCCAACATTGACGAGACCCCGGTCGGCTCGGCCTCAATCGCGCAGGTCCACAAGGCAGTGACGCTCGAAGGCCGCGTGGTGGCGGTCAAGGTGATGCGCCCCGGCATTCGCGAGAAGCTGGCGCGCGATATCGACACTTACGAATGGGCGGCGGCGCACCTTGAAGCGCTCGGCGGTGAGGCTGCGCGGCTGCGCCCGCGGCTGGTGATCGCCAACTTCAAACGCTGGACCGCGCGCGAGCTCGACCTGCGGCGTGAGGCCGCGTCCTCGTCCGAACTGGCCGAGGTGATGGCCGGGTTCGAAGGTTACCGGCTGCCCGGGATCGACTGGGACCGGACCAACGGCCGGGTGATGACGATCGACTGGATCGACGGCACCAAGATCAGCGACATGGCCGCCCTGGACGCCGCCGGGATTGACCGGCCAGCGCTCGCCAAGCGGCTGGTGCTCGCCTTCCTCACGCAGGCGATCAGCGCCGGGTTTTTCCACGCCGACATGCACCAGGGCAATCTGTTCGTGGACCGTGACGGCACCATCGCGGCGATCGACTTCGGGATCATGGGCCGGATCGACCGGCGCGCGCGGGTCTGGCTCGCCGAAATCCTCTATGGCCTGACCACGGGCAATTACCGCCGCGTCGCCGAAATTCATTTCGAAGCCCAATATGTCCCGTCCTATCATTCGGTCGATGAGTTCGCGACTGCACTGCGCGCGGTGGGCGAGCCGATGCGGGGCAAGCCGGTCAGCGAACTGTCGGTCGGGCAGATGCTCGACGGGCTGTTCGCGATCACCCGTGACTTCGACATGCAGACCCAGCCGCATCTTTTGTTGCTGCAAAAGACCATGGTCATGGTCGAGGGGCTGGCGACCCAGCTCCATCCCCAGATCAACATGTGGGACGTTTCCGGGCCTTACGTAAAGGGCTGGATTCGCGACGAGCTGGGGCCGGAAGCGGCGATTGCCGAGCGTATCCGCGAGGACGGCCAGACCCTCCTGCGGCTGCCCGCGCTGATCCGCCGGATCGAGGAAATGTTCCCGCCACGCGGCGGCGCGCCCGAACAGCCGCCGCTGCCCGACATTCCGCTGATGTGGGAGCGCGAACAGCGCGCGGTGCCCGTGTTGTGGATGGGGCTGCGGACGGGCGCGGCAGCTTTGGCGGGGGGAGCCGTGGTGTGGCTGGCAATGGCGCGGCATTGGCTGGGGTAGCCCCCGCCGACGACCGCTTCGCCCACTGGCCCCGGGCGCGGGCCCGGCTGGTGCTGGCGCTGGTCGCGGTGTTCCTGGTGATGTCGGCGCTGGTCCCGATCACGTCGGGGCCGCACAAAAGTCCGGCCCCCGCACCCGCCGCAAGTTCCGCCCCAGCCAAGGCTGCCAAACCCCAGCGCGACGAAGACCTGGCGCTTTACGACCGGATCATTGCCCGCATCAGTCATGGCGAGAACTATTACGCGGTCGCCACCGACGAGCAGCGGCGCGGCGACTATCCGGTGCGCCCAGGGCTGGCGGTGCGGCTGCCGACGCTGGCTTATCTGCTCGCCTGGCTGGGCACACCCGGGCAGATCCTGGCGGCATTGGCCTTGCTGGCAGGCGTTCTGGTGGTCTGGTGGCGGCGGATGAGCGAAGAGCCGGGCGGGTTGGCGGTCCGCAACATTGCCGTGGCCCTGGTATTCGTCGGTGCCTCGCAGGGCCTCAACCGTTATTACTACGTGATGCACGAGCTGTGGTCCGGGATGCTGCTGGCGCTGGCCTTCGGGCTGCATCGGCCCACTCGCGCCAAGTGGCTGGGCGCCTTCGTGGTGGCCGCGCTGGCCCTGGCAATACGCGAGCATTGCCTGCCGTTTGTGCTGCTTATGGCGGCCTATGCCTTCTGGCGGCGGGCGTGGAAGGAAGGCGCGGCCTGGGCCTGCCTGGTGCTGGTGTTCCTCGCCGCGCTGGCGCTGCATGTTCATATGGTCGAGCAATACACTCTACCTGGCGATCGGTTTTCCTCGTCATGGGTGGCCCTGCGCGGGTTGTCGGGCTGGCTCTCGCTGATCGTCCTGCCCAGTACCCTGCACTATCTGCTGCACTGGGTAGCGGGGCCGATCGTCATCGCGATGCTGCTCGGCTGGGCCGGGTGGAAGTCGCCTGCGGGGGAGTTCGGGACGCTGTTGTACCTGGGCTATGGCGTGCTGTTCATGGTCGTGGGCCGGGCCAACAACTTCTACTGGGGCGCGGTGGTAGCACCGGCGATGTTCATCGGCCTGGCCTTTGCGCCACGGGCTTTCTTGTCCTTGGTGCAGGCCGCTGGGGTTGGAACGCGGCCTTCGACTAGCGCAGGCTGAGCGCGTTTGGAATGGCTACTCTTATTTAAAACCCCGCTCAGCCTGAGCCCGTCGAAGGCCCGCGCTGCGCTCACCCCATATCTGCTCAAGCAAAGTAATTGCGTGGTAACCCTCATCATTGCACAAGGGCAAACCATGGGAACTCCGAAAATCCTGCTGATCGTCGGCGGCGGCATCGCCGCTTACAAGGCGTGCGAGCTGGTGCGGCTGATCCGCAAGTCCGGCGGCGCGGTGCAGTGCGTGCTGACTGCAGGCGGCGAACACTTCGTTACCGCGATGACACTGGCCGCGCTGAGCGAGCAGCCGGTCCATACTTCGCTGTGGGATTTCAAGAACGAGGCCGAGATGGGTCACATCCAGCTCAGCCGCCAGGCCGATCTGGTCGTGGTCTGCCCAGCCAGCGCCGACCTGCTGGCCAAGATGGCAGCGGGGATTGCCGACGATCTGGCGACGACGCTGCTGCTCGCCACCGACAAGCCGGTGCTCGCAGTCCCGGCGATGAATGTGCGGATGTGGCTGCATAGTGCGACCCGGCGCAACGTCGCCACGCTGCGTGAGAGCGGCGTACACGTGATGGAGCCCGACGAGGGCGAGATGGCTTGCGGCGAGTTCGGCCCCGGGCGTCTGCCCGAAGTGGCGGCGGTGTGGGACGCGATCCTGGCGCTGCTTGAAGGCCAGCCGTTGCTTGTCCCCGAAGCAGAGGAGGGATTGGGCGGTCTGAGCGGCGGCATGGTCGCGCGCACGACCATTACCACATTGCTGCCCGAGGATGAGCTCGAAGGCTTCTTTGAAGGCGACGATCTGCCGCCCGAGCCGGAGGTTGACGCCCCGCCGCTCGATCTCACCGCCTCGCCGCTGCTGGTCAGGAAAGGCAAGGCCGCGCCCGCGCCGCCGACCGATCCCGATGCGATCAATCCGCCGCGCGAAGGCTGGGGCGCCGGGGAGGATGGGGGCGAAGGCCAGCCCGAAGTCCTTGCGGATCAGCCGGATTTCGCCGAGCCCGAGCATCGTCCGCTGTTCGGCAAGCATATCCTGATCACCGCCGGGCCGACGCACGAAGCGATCGATCCAGTGCGCTACATCGCCAATCGCTCGTCGGGCAAGCAGGGCTATGCAATCGCCGCTGCTGCTGCACGGGCCGGAGCGCGGGTGACGCTGGTGTCGGGCCCGGTCAGCCTCGAAACTCCGCCCGGGGTCGATCGGATCGACGTCGAAAGCGCGCGCGATATGGCACTGGCGGTCGACCGGGCGCTGCCCGCTGACGTCGCGATCATGGTCGCCGCCGTAGCCGACTGGCGCAGTTCCGACGAATCGGCCGAAAAGCTCAAGAAGCGCCACGCCGCCCCCCCGGCGCTGCGGCTGACCGAGAACCCCGATATTCTCGCCACCGTTTCATCGGGCAAGAAGCGCCCCAAGCTGCTGATCGGCTTTGCCGCCGAAACCGAGAACGTGCTCGCCAACGCCAAGGAAAAGCGCAAGCGCAAGGCGGTCGACTGGATTGTCGCCAACGATGTTTCGGGTCCCGTCGGCAAGGGCGTGATGGGCGGGACGGTGAACGCCGTCCATATCGTTACCGAAAAGCGCGTGGAGACTCTGCCCGAAATGCCCAAGGAACAAGTTGCCCAGGCCCTGATCGATCGGATCGTAGATGCACTTGCCTGATCCGGTGCCGGTGCTGGTCAAGCGGCTGCCGCATTTCGAGGGGCTGGAGCTGCCCGACTATGCCACCGCCGGGGCTGCAGGCATGGACGTGCTCGCGGCGGAAGACCTGACCCTGGCCCCCGGCGCGCGCTATGCGGTCGCCACCGGCCTGGCCATAGCGATCCCGCCGGGCTTCGAGATCCAGGTCCGTCCGCGTTCGGGACTGGCGCTCAAGCACGGAATCACGGTGCCCAATACCCCCGGCACGATCGATTCGGACTATCGCGGCGAATTGAAGGTGATCCTGATCAATCTGGGCGACCTGCCATTCGAGGTCCGGCGCGGGGATCGGATTGCGCAACTGGTCCTGGGCCCGGTGGTGCGCGCGACGTGGTTGAAGGTCGATGAGCTGGACGAGACCTTGCGCGGCGCGGGCGGGTTTGGCTCGACCGGCGGGGTTGTGGGATTGGGTAGTTAGGCCGCTAAGCCGCCAGCTGATACGGCTGAATTTCACCCGAAAGGTACAGGTTCCGCGCTTTCGCCCGGCTCAATTTGCCTGAACTGGTGCGCGGCAGGGTCCGCGGTGGGACCAGTTCGATCACGCAGTTCATGCCGGTAATCGAGCGGACCTTGTCGCGGATTTCGTCGTGGAGTCTGCGGCGTTCGGCGGGGTCGCTAACCCGGCAGTGGACCAGCACTGCGGGCACTTCCTCGCCATTGGCGGCCTGGACCGAGAACGCGGCAATATCGCCCTGGTGAAAGCCGGGGAGCTGCTCGACCGCCCATTCGATGTCCTGCGGCCAGTGGTTCTTGCCGTTGATGATGATCATGTCTTTCGCCCGCCCGACGATGAACAGGTAGCCATCGACCTGGTAGCCCATGTCGCCGGTATCGAGCCAACCGTCGACCAGCGCAGCGGCGGTCGAATCGGGATCGCGGAAGTAGGAGTGCATGACGCTTGGCCCCATGCACCAGACCTTGCCGATGTGGTGATCGGGCAGCGCCGCGCCGCGCTCGCCGCGCACTTCGACCTTCATGTCGCGCACCGGCTTGCCGCAGTTGACGATCGCGCGATACCGCGCCGGGCGGCTCAGATCGCGCGGGGTGCCCGACAGGCGCTCCTCCTCGACCAGCTCGACCCGGATGCCTTCGCCCGGCGGCATGACTGTCACCGCCAGGGTCGCTTCGGCCAGGCCATAGCTGGGCAGGAACGCATCGGCCTTGAACCCGGCCTCGGCAAAGGCGTTGACGAAGCCCTGCATCACGTCGGGGCGGATCATATCGGCACCGTTGCCCGCCACCCGCCAGCGCGATAGGTCGAAGCGTTCGGAAACGTGGCTTTGGCTCGAGATGCGGCGGGCGCAGATATCATAGCCGAAAGTCGGTGAATAAGAGAGCGTGGTGCCCGGATTGCGGCTGATCATATCGAGCCAGGCCAGCGGACGGCGGGCGAAATCCTCGGTCTTGAGGTAGTCCGCCGAAACCTGGTTGGCGATCGGCGAGAGCAGGCAGCCCACCAGCCCCATGTCATGATACCACGGCAGCCATGAGACGCAGCGATCGAGCGGCTCCAGCAACATCGAATGGCCATGACCCGCCAGGTTGTTGAGCAGCGAGCGGTGGGTCACCGCGACGCCATGGGGAAAGCGGGTCGAGCCGCTGGAATACTGGAGATAACAGATCTCGTCCGATCCGGCCTGGGGCAGGGCGCAATCGGGCGCTTCGCGCTGGGCGAAGTCCTGCCAGGCGATCCCCGGGCAGCCCTGGCGCGCGGCGGCGGCCTTGCCCATCTCGGCGATTTCGGCGGGGTAAAACAGCATCAGCGGATCCGAACTGCCAAGCTGGACTGCCAGTTGATCGATGTAGTTGTCCTTGCCCCCAAAGCTGGTCGGCAGCGGCAGCGGCACCGGCCAGGCGCCAGCATAAATTGCCCCGCAGAACAGCGCGGCAAACTCGGCCGTGGTTTCGGCCACCATCGCGATGCGATCACCAGGCTGGGTGCCATAGGCCACCAAGCGGCAGGCTGTGGCCAAGGCATCCTTGCGCAGTTGGGCATAGGGATAGACCTGCGCCAGGTTGCCGCGCGGATCATGAAAATTGAGGCCGCGTTTGCCGGTCGCGGCATAGTCCAGCGCCTCGCCAAAGGTAGCGAAGTCGGCCATGCGGCGCGGCAGCGTGTCCTGGTTGGGCGTAGCGGTCAGGGCGCCCGATTGCGAAGAAGGCACCAGCGTTGCGGTGTCTGTCATGCGGTAATACCCGATCTTTTTGCTCTCGCGGACCGTTTTCCGGTCTCGCCTGAACAGGACGTGGTCGCAAACCCTTTGTTTACCGCCATTTCCTGCATGGGCTTTTCCATTCGGGCCGGAGTGTGGCACGAATATGGCCGATGCGTAGCAGCACCAGCAAGCGCCCGGAGCGCAAACCACGGGTTCCGCGCCCGCTCGACCCGCGTTTGCTCGACGAACTGGCGCTGGCTTACGTCGCCCGCTTCGCCACCAGCGCGCGCAAGCTGGAAGACTATCTGCGGCGCAAGCTGCGCGAGCGCGGCTGGGCCGGGGACGCTGCCGCGGATGTGGCTGCAGTAAGTGCCAGACTGGTCGAGGCGGGCTATGTCGATGATACCGCATTTGCCCGCGCCCGCTCGTCCAGCCTGCTGCGCCGCGGTTATGGCGCGCGGCGGGTGAGCCAGGCGCTGGGCGCGGCGGGAATTGCCGAGGCAGTTCGCGCCGAAGTCCGCCCAGACCTGTCCGAAGCCCGTGCTGCCGCGCTGGCGCTCGCCCGCAAGCGCCGTTTCGGCCCTTATGCGTCCACCCCGCCCGACCGGCCGCAGCGCGAAAAGCAGCTTTCAGCGATGCTGCGTGCCGGGCACCCGCTGGACAGCGCGCGCGAATTGGTCAATGCGCCGAGCATCGCTGCGGCCGAGGAATGGGCCGCCGAAAATGTCGAGGACTGGCGATGAAAGCTGTGCAAACCTTCGGATTTATGGCAGCGCTGGCTTTGTCAGCCTGTTCGCAACACCCCGGCGCGGCGGCGCTCAGCACGCACGGATCGGGCCTGGTCCATCCGGAGTCCGGACTGCGGGTGATCCCCCTGACCGTTTCCCACGGCACTACCCGCCACACCTTTCGCGTCGAAGTTGCCGGGACCGAGTTCGAGCAAGCCAAAGGCCTGATGTTCCGCAAGGCGATGGGCGCGGACGAGGGCATGATCTTCCCGATGGCCCCGCCCCACGACGCCTCATTCTGGATGCACAATACCGTCATCCCGCTCGACATCATCTACATCGGCACCGACCACCGCATCCTGAACATCGCGGCCAATGCTGTGCCCTATTCGGACCAGCCGCTGGCCTCGGCGGGCGTGGCGAGCGGGGTGCTGGAGCTCAACGGCGGGCGGGCGGCAGAGCTGGGGATCGGGCCGGGCGATGTGGTGGCGTGGTAGTCAATCGATTTGGCGAGTCGGGTAAGGATAGCGCGTGGCCTTCGATGGGCTCAGGCTGAGCGAGGTTTTTAAGCGAACTTAATTTTGATCCTATCTCCACCCCGCTCATGCTGAGCCCGTCGAAGCACACGCGCAAGCGCCACCGCACTCACGCTTGCCTCTCACCCCCCACATCCGCTAGGCCATCGCCATGGGTATCCTCTCGAAAATCTTCACCTGGTGGAATGGCGCCACGCTGACCACGCTCCTCAGTGGCGCCCTGTCGGGCGAACAGGTCGGCACTGACGCGCAGGGCAATCGCTATTACCGCGCCAAGAAGCTGGGCAAGGTGGGCACCGCCTTTGCCGGGCGCGAGCGGCGCTGGGTGATCTATGAGGGCGCCAATGATGCCAGCCGGGTCCCGCCGGAGTGGCACGGCTGGCTCCATGGGTTCGGCGCCGATGTGCAGGGTCCAAATGGTCAGGGTGGCGGCGTGCCAGAAAGCAACCTGCCGCCAGCGCGGATCTGGGAGGTGGACTATACCCCCAACGCCACCGGCACCGCGCTCGCCTACCGCCCGCAGGGTGCGCTCGAGCGGGGCGGGCATCGCGCCGCGGCGACCGGCGATTACGAAGCCTGGTCGCCGGACGCCTGAGATGCGCGCTGCGCTGCTATTGGGTGTGAGCGCCGCACTGGCGTTATCGGGTTGCCAAAAGAGCACCGATGAGGTCGCGGAGGCCCAGGCCACCGACGTACCGCTGGCCGTGCCCAAAGGCGCGGCGGCGGCGGCGGTGGAGAGCAGCTATGGCACCCCGGTCAAGGATCGCGTGGCCACCATCGGGCTCCTGAACAAGCGCAACAACCTGACCCAGGACCTGCTGATGAAGCCGGGCGAATCGCGCCGGATCGGCAATGTCGTGGTGCGCCTGGCCGATTGCGAGCGGACCCTGCCGTGGGAAAACCCGCCCGAAGTCGGCGCTTTCGTCCAGGTCTTTACCGAGGAGCGCGCCAACGTCGGCCAGCCACTGACCTGGCGCAAGGTGTTCTCTGGCTGGCTGTTCAAGAACGCGCCCTCGGTCAACGTGGTCGAGCACCCGGTCTATGACGTGTGGGTCAAGGACTGCGCGATGAAGTTCCCCGGCGAGGAAGAAGACCCCGCGGCATTCGCGGCGGTGAGCAAGGCGGCAAAGCCTGCAGGCAAACCTAGCGGGGCGGCGTCCCCGCCCGTGGTAAAGCCCTCGGCCGCACCTTCGCCTGTGGCCCCGGCCAAGGTCGACACCCCTGCCGAGGCGCGCTGAGCCCTGATCAGCAAGTCCAGGTACCGTTTCTGGCTGATCTCGACCGCGCCCAGCGAGGCGAGGTGATCGGTCATGAACTGGCAGTCGAGCAGTTCGACCCTGGCTTGTTTTAACGCCGCAACCAGCCACGCCAGCGCCACCTTGGAGGCGTCGGGGACCAGGCTGAACATCGACTCGCCGCAGAATACCCGGTCGAACCCGACGCCATAGAGCCCGCCCACCAGCAAGCCGCTCTGCCAGCATTCGATCGAATGGGCGTGGCCCCGCGCATTAAGTTCGCGATAGCTGGCTGCGATCCGCGCGCTGATCCAGGTCTCGCCGCTACCATCGCTGCGCGGCGCGGCGCAGCTTTCCATGACCGCGGTAAAGGCGCGGTTGCAGCTCACCGAGAACCGCCCACGTCGCAAAGTCCGCGCCAGCGAGCGCGAGCAGGCAAAGCCATCGAGCGGCAGGATCGCCCGCCGTTTGGGCTCGACCCAGAAGATTTCCGAATCGTCGCGGCTCTCGGCCATCGGAAAAATCCCGCTGCGATAGGCGAGCAGAAGCAGTTCTGGTTCGAGCGGTGATTGCGACGGAGCGGTTTGCACGGGTGAAGTGTAGCAAAGGTGCGGGCGTTCGGGGAGGGGTGGAATGGAGTGATCCCAACGGATCTGGTCTGCTGGGTCAGGATACAGCGGGTCAACCCGCCCACCCCGCTTGCTATGCCCGCCGCCAGCCTATAGAGGCCACCACGCCCGCAGGAGTGTAGCTCAGTTGGTAGAGCATCGGTCTCCAAAACCGAGGGCCGTGGGTTCGAGTCCCTCCACTCCTGCCAGCGTTCCCTCATTCCCGATCGGCCTGCTGCCGGCGATCGCGCTGGCGTTGCTGGCCGCGCTGCCGTTTGTCGTCGCCACGCATCCGCAGATGACCGACTATCCCGCGCACCTCGCGCGCTATCACGTCATGCTCGACGCCGGGCGCACGCCCGAGCTGGCGCGGGCCTACAGCTTTACCTGGCGCTGGTCGGGCAATCTGGGCGCCGACATCCTGATTCGTCCATTGGCGGCGCTGTTCGGGCTGGAGCCTGCCGGGCGTTTGCTGGGCGGCTCGATCGCCGTGCTGACCGGCCTGGGGATCATTGCGATCGAATGGGTCTTGCGGCGGCGCGTCGGGATCGGCGGCTTGCTCGCCATGGCGGCGATCTGGTCGCCCGCGATGGTCCTGGGGTTCCTCAACTTTACCCTGGCCCTGGCCCTGGCGCTGTTCGCGTTTGCCGCGTGGGTGGCGCTGGAGGGCAAGCGTTGGCGCGAGGTTCTGTTCGTGCCGATCGGACTGGCGGTTTGGCTGTGCCACCTCTCGGGCTGGGGCGTGCTGGGGATCATGGTGTTTGGCTACGAGTGGCACCGCCGCCGCTCGTGGAGCGCTTTTCTTGCCCCCTGGCCCTTGGTCGCGCCGCTGCTGCCCACGCTGCTGTTCGATAGTGGGGCAGGTGGCGCGTTGTCCTATGGCCACCATGTCCTGACCAGCAAGACGGGGTTGTGGCTGCGCGCCTTGCGCGATCAGGTCGAGTGGCTGGATGTGACCAGTGCCGTGCTGCTCGGCGGGGGGTTTTGCCTCGCACTCGCCTTGCGCCGGATCGACGGACGGCTCGGCTGGTCCGCAATAATGCTTGCCGGATTAAGCTGGATCGTCCCGCGTCATCTGGGCGGAGGCGACTTTGCCGATTACCGCCTGATCGCAGTCTCGTTGATGTTCGGGGCTCTGGCGATCGAGTGGCGCGCGCCGCGCTGGGCGTTGTGGCTCGCCCCGCTGCTGTTTCTCGCTCGGTTAGCCGTGACGATGCAAGCCTGGCACGCCGGATCAGCCCGGCTCGAACCGATGCTGGCTGCGCTCGACCGGGTCCCGCGCGGAGCCGTGGTGGCCGGCGCAGTGACCGAGGAGCTGGGAGTCTGGGGCTTCGGGCCGTTTGGCCATGCGGTCGACTATGCGGTGTTCCGCAAGGACGCGCTGACCAACGCCAATTTCGCCGTGCCCGGGGTCCATATGCTCCAGCTGAAAAGCCAGCCCCCGGGCTTCGTCGATCCCTCGCAGCGCATCTTTCACTTTGACGGCCAGCTTATCCGTCTCGACCAGTTCGCCCCAGCCCGCCGCGCCGACTATCTGTGGGCTATCGTCGGGCCAGGTATAGTCGGCGCTGCCCGAACCGTTCCGGTGCCGGGAATGACCGTTATCGCTAGCGGCCCGGGCTGGTTCCTGGCACGACTTGCCAAGCCCGGCCCGCACGGCTAAAGGCGCCAAGTCTTTCCGACATCGGAGCTGTGCAGCCCCTCCCGCCCTGACAGTCAGAGGGCGGGGCGGCGCGAAACCCGTGGTGAAAGTCGTAATTTCGAACGGATGCTTTTTGCGATGGCCAAGACCAGTCCCGGCGAATTCATGCGCCAGGTGCAGAACGAAGCGCGCAAGGTCGTCTGGCCGACGCGTCAGGAAACCGTGACCACCGCGATCTTCGTGGCGATCCTGATGGTGATCCTGGCAATATTCTTCCTGGGCGTGGACACGCTGTTCGGCAGCGTGGTGCGCTGGCTGCTGGCGCTGGCCGGATCCTGAGCTGAAAGACTGAAAGAACCATGGCCCGCTGGTACATCATTCACGCCTATTCCGGTTTCGAGAACAAGGTCCGCGATTCGATCCTGTCTGAGGCTGAGCGCATGGGCCTGTCACAGCTGGTCGAGGCCGTGGAAGTCCCGACCGAAACCATCACCGAGGTCAAGCGCGGCAAGAAGGTCCAAACCGAGCGCAAGTTCATGCCGGGCTACGTGCTGGCCAAGCTGGGGCTGAACGACGACGTTTATCACCTCGTCAAGAACACCCCCAAGGTCACCGGCTTCCTGGGCCTCAACGGCAAGCCCCAGCCGATTTCCGAGCGTGAGGCCGCCCGTTATTTCGGCGCCCGCGAACAGGCCGCAGCCGAGCCCAAGAAGCACATCTCGGTCGATTACGAGATCGGCGATTCGGTCAAGGTCCTCGACGGTCCCTTTGCCAGCTTCAACGGCGTGGTCGAGGAGCTCGATTTCGACAAGAGCCGGGTCAAGGTCGGCGTCTCGATCTTTGGCCGGGCCACCCCGGTCGAGCTGGACTTCGAACAGGTCGAACTGGCCAAATAATCGCGAACTTGCAGGGTAATCTTGCAAATTGGTGCAAACCGTTTAACGGCGCGCGCTTCGGTCTGCGGATCGATCCACCGCGGGAGAGAGTTTCGGCTCTTGTCTGACCGCTCACTCTGAGGGTGCATTTGCGCCCAACAGGAAGAAAGGAGGCCCCTCGTGGCCAAGAAGATTGAAGGCTATATCAAACTGCAGGTAAAGGCGGGTGCTGCCAATCCGTCGCCGCCGATCGGGCCAGCCCTGGGCCAGCGCGGCGTGAACATCATGGAATTCTGCAAGCAGTTCAACGCTGCCACCCAGGACGTCGAGAAGAACACCCCGCTGCCCACCGTGATCACGGTCTATGCTGATCGCAGCTTCACGTTTGTCACGAAAACACCGCCGGCGACCTACCTCATCAAGCAGGTGATGAACCTCAAGTCGGGCTCGAAAGAGCCGGGCAAGATTTCCGCCGGAACGATCACCCGTTCGCAACTGGCCGGTATCGCGCAGGCCAAGATGGTCGATCTCAACGCAAACGATATCGACGCAGCAACCAAGATCATCGAAGGCTCCGCTCGCGCGATGGGCCTCCAGGTTGTGGAGGGCTAAGACCATGGCACAGACCAAGAAGCAGAAATCGCTCGCCACCAAGCTGGGCGATAACCAGAAGTTCTACGGCGTGGCTGAAGCGCTGCAGGCGCTGCGCGATCTCAAGACCACCAAGTTCGACGAGACCGTCGAAATCGCGCTCAACCTGGGCGTCGATCCGCGCCACGCCGACCAGATGGTTCGCGGCATGGTCACGCTGCCCTCGGGTACCGGCAAGGACGTCAAGGTTGCGGTATTCGCCCGCGGCGACAAGGCCGAAGCCGCGCTTGCCGCCGGGGCCGACAAGGTCGGCGCCGAGGACCTGATGGAAGACATGCTGGCCGGCAATCTCGATTACGGCCGCGTCATCGCCACCCCCGATATGATGGGTGTGGTCGGACGGCTGGGCAAGACGCTGGGTCCCAAGGGCCTGATGCCCAACCCCAAGCTGGGCACCGTGACGCCCAACGTGGCCGAAGCGGTCAAGGCAGCCAAGGGCGGCCAGATCGAGTTCCGCGTCGAAAAGGCCGGGATCATCCACGCCGGCATCGGCAAGATGAGCTTCACCGACCAGGCCATCCGCGCCAACTTCGACGCCTTCCTCGACGCCATCGTCAAGGCCAAGCCGACCGGGGCGAAGGGCAAGTACCTGCGCAAGGTCGCGCTGAGCTCGTCGATGGGCCCGGGGCTAAAGCTGGACGTGGCGGAACTGCTGGGCGGGTAAACCGCTTCGCTTTGACGGGTATTAGAAAAGCCGGGAGGGGTGACCCTTCCGGCTTTTTTGTGGCTTGTGACCTAATCCTTATCTTGCCATTGCAAGAGCCGCAGGGCCGCGGCAATCCAGGGTCGCTCGCAGCACCCCGGATTGCTTCGCTATGCTCGCAATGGTGAAGTGGTGTGGTTAAACATCCAGGTCATAAAACCGCGCGACCTCGGCCCAGCCAGCTTCCGCCGTCTCTACAAAGGTGATCAGCTTCAAATCCTCGGCGTTGATTACGCCCTCGGCGACCATTTCGTCGAAGTTGATGACCTTGCGCCAGAACTCCTCGCCGTAGAGCAGAATCGGGATCGGCTTCATCTTGCCGGTCTGGATCAGGGTCAGCAGCTCCATGAATTCGTCAAGCGTGCCGAAGCCGCCGGGGAACACGGCTACGGCGCGGGCGCGCAGAAGGAAGTGCATCTTGCGCAGCGCGAAGTAGTGGAACTGGAACGACAGGTGCGGGGTGACATAGGGGTTGGGCGCCTGTTCGTGCGGCAGGACGATGTTGAGCCCGATGGTCTCGGCTCCGGCCTCGATCGCACCGCGGTTGGCGGCTTCCATGATCGAGGGGCCGCCGCCCGAGCAGATCACGAACTGGTGCATGGCCTGCTCGACGATCGCCTTGGCGCTGACCAGATGGGCCAGTTCGCGGGCGATGTCGTAGTACTTGGACTTGGCGATCAGTCGCTCGACCACGGCCATCCGTTCGGGCGTGGTGGCGGTTTTACGCGCAGCCTCGGCCTGTTCGGGTGACGGAATCCGGGCGGAGCCGTACATCACCAGGGTCGAGCCGATCTTGGCTTCGTCAAGCAAGACCTCGCACTTCATCAACTCAAGCTGGAAGCGCACCGGACGCAAGTCGTCGCGCAGCAGGAATTCGGTGTCGCGGAAGGCCAGGCGATAGCTGGGGTCCTGCGTTTGGGGGGTAGTATGCGGCTGTGATTCAACAAACGAGGCTTCGTCCTCGGCCTTGTAGAAGCGGCGGCGGGTCAGGCGTTTTTCGGATTCAGTCATGCGGGTTCCATGGCCGCGACGGGCGCAGCTTGGTTGCCGGGGCCGAGACGCAGCGAGAGGGGAGAAGTGGATGCCCCGCTAGGACTCGAACCTAGATAAACGGAGTCAGAGTCCGTTGTCTTACCATTAGACGACAGGGCAGCAGGCCGGAGCCTGTAGGGGGACGGCAGGTGGCAGTCAAGCTGCCCCGCGCGCGCCGGCCTTGCTCCAGGGCCCGCGCGCGGCTACGATCGCCGCAGGTATCCGCCACCATCGGCGGCGAACGAATATAGAGTGTCCAATCATGGCGGAACCCTTTCCGTCGGCAGCGCGCATGAAGTCTAACGACGAGGGGGACGAGGGGGACCAGCGGTCAGGGGGCGACCTTGGCGCTTCCCCGCTCTCCGAGACGGCTTCGTGCCCACCCGGCGATCCGGCGACGAGCAGGTTCTCGCCCCCTGACGCCACGCTGCAGTCAGTTCATGCACCTGCCCCGCCTGCCGGTTTCCCCGCCGCTTTCCAGCGCCAGGCCTATGCCGCGATCGACCTTGGCACCAACAATTGCCGCCTGCTGATTGCGCGGCCCTCGGGCGAGAACTTCGTGGTGGTCGATGCCTTCAGCCGCGTCGTCCGGCTCGGTGAGGGGCTGGCCCAAAGTGGTGTGCTGAGCCAGGAGGCAATGGACCGGGCCCTGGGCGCGCTCCACATCTGCGCCGACAAGCTCAAGCGCCGCAACGTTCATCTGGCGCGCTCGGTCGCGACCGAGGCCTGCCGCCGGGCCAGCAACGGCGCGGAATTCATCGAACGGGTGCATCGCGAGACCGGGATCGCGCTCGACGTGATCAGCGCGCGCGAGGAAGCGCGACTGGCGGTGCTGGGTTGCCACATCCTGCTCGAACAAGGCACCGGCCCGGCGATGATCTTCGACATCGGCGGCGGCTCGACCGAGCTGGTCCTGATCGAAAGCACCGACACCGTGCCACGTATCCTCGACTGGCAGAGCGTGCCATGGGGCGTGGTCTCGCTGACCGAAAGCTGCCAGGCCGAAGGTGCGACCGAGGCCGACCGGGTGGCCCGCTATGCCCAGATGTGCGGGCTGGTGCGCGATAGCTTCGCTGATTTCGCCGAGCGGATCGACCCCAGCCGCAAGGAGGGCGAGGCGCACGGGCTGCGGTTGCTCGGAACCAGCGGCACGGTGACGACGCTTGCCAGCCTGCACCTGGGCCTGCCGCAATACGATCGCCGTGCGGTCGACGGCCTGATCGTGCCCGCACAAGCGATGCGCGCGATCAGCCTGAGCCTGTCCTCGCAGAGCCTGGCCGAGCGATCCGAACTGCCCTGCATCGGCCGCGAGCGCGCCGACCTGGTGGTGGCCGGCTGCGCGATCCTCGAAACGATCCTCGACCTGTGGCCCGCCGATCGTTTGGGCGTGGCCGACCGCGGTATCCGCGAAGGCATCCTGCGCAGCCTGATGGCGGCAGGTGGCCAGGGCGAACGGATGCGCGCGGCGCTGCGGGCTACGTCGGGATTGACGTCATGAGTCGTTCCGGGCGCGATCCTGAACGGCTGAAAACCGCCAAGAAGCGCACCGCCAGTTCTGCCCGCTGGCTTACGCGGCAGATCAACGATCCCTATGTGAAGCAAGCTGCCGCCGAAGGCTTTCGCAGCCGCGCGGCATACAAGCTGGCCGAACTGGACGATCGCTTTGCCTTGCTCAAGGGGGTGACCAGGGTGGTCGACCTGGGCATCGCTCCGGGCGGGTGGAGCCAGGTGGTGCGCAAGCGCACGCCCAAAGCCAAAGTGGTGGGGATCGACCTATTGCCGACCGATCCGATTGACGGGGTGACCATTTTCGAGATGGACTTCATGGCCGATGGTGCGCCCGACGCCTTGCAGGAAGCGCTCGAAGGCGCGCCCGACCTGGTCCTGTCAGACATGGCCGCCAACACTGTCGGCCACAAGGCAACCGATCATTTGCGTACGATGGGCCTGGTCGAAACCGCCGCTGACTTCGCCATCGCCACGCTGGCGCCGGGCGGGGCGTTCGTGGCCAAGGTGCTCGCCGGGGGGACCGACGCGCAGTTGCTGGCCCTGCTCAAGCGCCACTTCACCCACGTCAAGCACGCCAAACCTCCGGCCAGCCGCAAAGGCTCGTCCGAATGGTATGTGATCGCGCAGGGGTTCAAGGGTTAGTTCACGAAGGGGCACCCCCTTCCAACTTCGCCTAATCTCGCTGCGCTTGCCAAGCCTGCATATCCTTCCCCCATCCAGGGGAAGGATTTTCGATCAGGGCTTGGCGGACGCTGCTGGAGCCGCAGGCGCAGGACCAGCCGCCGACGCTGCCGCCGGAGCTGTCGCCGAAGCCGCCGGAAGCGGCAGGTTCGAGCCTTGGGCGTTCAGGTATGCGATGACATTGGCGCGATCTTCGCCACTGCCCAGACCGGCGAAAGTCATCTTGGTGCCAGAGACCATTGCCTTGGGGCTGGCCAGCCAGTGGTTGAGGCTGGTGAAGTCCCATTTTCCGCCAATGGCCTTGAGCCCGTCGGAGAAAACAAATCCGCCGCGGCCATGGCCGATCTCGTCACCGACGACTCCGTAAAGGTTGGGACCGATGCCGTTGGCGCCGCCCTGATTGATCGAGTGACAACTGGTGCACTTCTTGAACACCGCTTCGCCCTTGGCCAGGTCGGCCGCGGCCAGCAGCGTTTCGATCGGCACTTCGGCGACCGCTCCGGCTTCGCTGGAGACGACGCCCTCAATCTCATAGCCCATCTTTTCAGGGCGATGGTTCTTGTCTGCGCGGAAATAATGGCCGCTGATGCTCGACAGGCCGAGCGCGACGATGCCGGAAAACAGAGCCCAGCCGGCGACGGTATTGAAACGGTCTTCCATCGAAAATTTGCCCTGTGGGATATGCTGATTGGCGTTCGCGCGTCGCTCTAGTCAGGCGCCGGACCAAGCGCAAGGGCCATTGCGGGAATTGCCCGCGATCCCTAAGCGCCCTGTCCAGTATGTCCAGCTATCCCCAACCCGCGCTCGCTCTGGTCGAGACCATGGCCCAGGCCGCCGCTGTCGATCCGGCGCGGGCGATTGCTTTCCAGGGCGCTCCGGGAGCCAATTCGCACCGCGCCGCGCTGGAATATGCGCCTGACTGCGCGCCGTTGCCGTGCTTCAGCTTCGAGGATGCGCTCGACGCGGTGAAGGACGGGCGCGCAGCGCAGGCGATCATTCCGATCGAGAACTCGCAGCACGGGCGGGTCGCGGACATCCATTTCCTCCTTCCCGAGAGCGGGTTGGCGATCGTCGGTGAGCATTTCATGGCGATCGAGCACAGCCTGATGGCGCTGGGCAGCGGGCCGTTTAGCGTCGCTTACAGCCATCCCCAGGCGTTGGGCCAGTCGCGGCATTACCTGCGGGCGCGCGGGATTGTGCCGATGTCCTATGCCGACACCGCCGGGGCTGCGGCCTACGTGCGCGAGCTGGGCGATGCGCGTGCCTGCGCGGTGGCCCCGCGGCTGGCAGCCCAGCTTTATGGGCTGCAGGTGATTGAGGACAATGTCGAGGATGCGGCGGACAATACTACCCGTTTCGTGGTCCTCGCCCGCGACCCCCTCGATCCAGCCAGCCTGGCGGGGACGGCAGCGATGACTACCTTGGTGTTCGAAGTCCGCAATGTGCCCGCCGCATTGTACAAGGCGCTCGGCGGTTTCGCGACCAACGGCGTTAACATGAGCAAGCTGGAGAGTTATCAGCGCGGGGCGAGCTTTGCCGCGACCGCGTTTTTTGCCGACATTGTCGGCGCGGCTGGCGATGCTGGGGTCGACCGGGCGCTGGAAGAGCTTGCCTTCCACTGCAAGACTCTTGATATTCTAGGCACTTACCGACAGGCGCGCGAACGCGGTTAACGCGCGTGGCTTGCGCCGTCCGGAAGGCCATGGCACCAAGCAGGCGTGACGCAAGGGGCCAACGCCATCGCCGGTGAACAGGCCGCTCAGAACGCCCAAAGCGTCGCGCAGGCAACGCGTGACTGGCAGGCGGTGCGCCATGCCGGGGACATTCAGTTCGCCCCGATGCCTTCAACCAAAGCCCCGCTTCCGCCCGACTGGCTGGTCCAGCTCGGCAAGATCCTGGAGAGCATCTTTGCGCCCGTGGGACGCGCGTTGGGGGTCAGTTGGCCGGTCCTGCAATGGGTCTTGATTGCCCTAGCTGCAGCGGGGGTGGCGTTGATCGTGTGGCGCTTGCTGGCGCCGCTGCTGGGGAGAGCCCGCCCAACGAAGGCGGCGCGTGAGCCGGACTGGTCGCCCGACCGGACGCAGGCGCTGGCCTTGCTTGAGGATGCCGACCGGCTCGCAGCCGAGGGGCGGTTCGCCGAGGCGACGCATCTGCTGCTCCAGCGCAGCGTTGGCCAGATCGCCGCGGTGCGTCCCGATTGGCTCCACCCGGCCAGCACCGCGCGCGAGATCGCCGCGTTGCCTTCGCTCCCCGAACGCGCGCGGCTGGCCTTCACCGCCATCGCCACCCGGGTCGAGCACAGCCGTTATGCCTTGCGCGAACTGACCGCATCGGACTGGAGTGCGGCGCGCGAGGCCTATGCCCAGTTCGCGCTCGCCAGCCAGGCACTTCCGACGGCATGAGTAGCGCCGACGCCAATCCCTTCTCCCCGCGCACCGTCCTCGCGCTGGTCCTGTTCGGCGCGGTCGTGTTCGTCGCGCTGTTGTGGATGATCGGCGCGGGGATGACCGGGAGTGACATCAACGACGGCAGCGGCCATGGCGGAGGCAAGGGCCTCAACGGCTATGCCGGGATGGCGCAATATCTTGAAACGCGCGGGTTTGAGGTCAGCAAGGTTCAGTCGCTCGGCGCGCTCGACAAGCCCGGCCTGCTGATCCTGACGCCGCCCGCAGGAGGCCCCGGCAAGCAGATCGAGGCGCTCGTTTCAAAGCGCCGAAACATCGGCCCGACCGTGGTGATTGCGCCCAAATGGCTGGCGATACAAATGCCCGCTGGCGCGCCCGGAGCGCAGCGCGGCTGGGTCGCGCTGGGGGGCACGGAGACTCCCCGCTGGGACGGTTTCGAGGACGGCATCGGCGTGACCATTGCTCCGATGCGTGGGGGAGGCAAAGTCGCAACCTGGCACGGGGCTGGCGTCAGCGGGGCGCTGCCCGTTGCCGAACAGGTCGAATCGGGCAGCGGCTCGGACTTGGTGGCACTGGTTCGCGGCACCCAGGACGGGCGTATCCTGGCGGGGTTCCTCGCCGACGGCGGTTCCTATCCGGCGCTGGAACGCCTGGGCGGGAACACCCCCGCCGCAGAGCCCGACGTTGGTCGCTACCCGGTGATCCTGGTGTTCGAGCCCGACCTGCTCGACAATTACGGCATGGCCGACAGCGCCAATGCCCTGCTTGCCGAACGGCTGATCCGGGCCGCAATGAACGGCGAGAAAATGCCCATCAGCTTCGACCTGACACTCAACGGCTTTGCCCGCTCGGCCAACCTGCTGACCCTGGCCTTCACCCCGCCGTTCCTGGCCGCGACTTTGTGCCTGCTGCTGGCCGCGATTGTGGCAGGCTGGCGGGCGCTCCTACGCTTTGGACCGCCGCGTCTGGGGCGCCGCGCGATCGCGTTCGGCAAGCGCGCGCTGGTATCCAATGCCGCCGGGCTGATCCGGCGCACGCGGCGCTTCCACCTTGTCGCCACGCCTTATGCCGACCACGTCCGTGAGCGGATCACCAAGGCGCTTGCCCTGCCGCGCCTGGCGGATGCCATGGCCACTGAAGCCGCAATCGACCGAGCGCTGGCTGCCCGCGATCCTGATTCAGCGCCGTTCTCCGCCTTGGCCGCCCGCCTGCGCGCTGCCCGCCGCCCGCATCACATCGTAGCCGCAGCGCACGATCTCCACGCCCTGGAAAGGACCTTGACCCGATGACTTCCCCTGCGCCGATGACACTCCCGCAGCTCGGCGATCTGGCCGATGCGATTCGCGGCCAGGTGGCCAAGGCAGTGGTCGGACAAGGCCAGACTATCGACCACCTGCTGGTCGCATTGCTCGCCCAGGGCCATGTCCTCCTCGAAGGCCCGCCGGGCACTGCCAAGACGCTGCTGGCGCAGTGTTTCGCCGCCAGCCTCGGGCTCCAGTTCGGGCGGATTCAGTTCACTCCAGACCTGATGCCGGGCGATATCCTGGGCTCCAACCTGTTCAACTTCCAGACCAGCCAGTTCACTCTGACGCGCGGGCCGATCTTCTGCGAGCTGCTCCTGGCCGACGAGATCAACCGCACCCCGCCCAAGACCCAGGCGGCGCTATTGGAAGCGATGCAGGAGCGCCGGGTGACGCTCGACGGGGCGACGCACCTGCTGCCCGAGCGGTTCATGGTGGTGGCGACACAGAATCCGATCGAGAGCCAGGGGGTCTATCCGCTGCCCGAAGCGCAGCTCGACCGCTTTTTGTTCAAGCTGCAGGTGCCCTATCCCACGCTGGACGAAGAAGCGCGGATCGTTGCCCGCTTCGGCGAACGCTCGGGCCCGCCGAGCCTGGCAGAGCTGGGCATCGGCGCGGTGACGAATGCGGGGCAGATCGCTGAGGCGGCGCGCGCGGTCAAGGCGATTACCCTGGCCGACAGCGTGGTCGACTACATCGTCCGCCTGATCCGCGCCACACGCGACAGCGCCGACCTGTCCTCCGGTGCTTCTCCCCGCGCGGCAGTCCTCCTCGCCAGCGCCGCCCGCGCTCGTGCTGCGCTCGACGGGCGCGGTTATGTGGTGCCCGACGACGTCAAGGCCCTCGCCGGTGCAATCCTGCGCCACCGCCTGTTGCTGAGCCCGGCGGCGGAAATCGAGGGGCGGCAGGTTGAGGCCCTGGTGGGCGACTTGGTCGAGCGGACGGAAGCGCCGCGGTGAGCGCCTAGCCCCATGTTCGTCCCGACCGCACGTGCTGGAATCCTGATCGCGCTCGCCGCGCCGGTGGCGTTGCTGATCGCCGCGATCGCGCCCGCCGCGTGGATCGTTGCGCCCGCGCTGGGCGGAGCGGTTCTCGCCCTGATGCTGGTTGACGGGCTGCTGGCGGGGCGGCTGGACGTGATCGAAGTCACCGCCCCGCAGGACATGGAGATCGACGCCGAGCGCGCGGTGGAAGTCCAAGCCCGGTTCACCAGAGGCCAGCGCCGTCTGGTTGAGGCCGCGCTCTCGCTGGATCCGCGGCTGGTGCCCGGCGGACGCGGTACGCTGGCGCTGGAACGGGGCGAGGGTGGTGACTGGCACGGCGCGCTGCGCTTCACCCCCAGCCGACGCGGCACCGGCCAGATCGAGCGCGTGTGGCTGCGTTGGGCCGGACCGCTGGGGCTGGGCGCGCGCCAGGCCAATCGCGAAGTCACCGCCCAGGTCCGCGTCTGGCCAAGCCTGGCCGCAGTCCGCTCGCCCGCGCTGCAGGCGTTCCTGCGCGATGCCCAGTTTGGCTTGATCGCCCGGCGCATCCGCGGCGAGGGCACCCAGTTCGAGGCGCTCAGCGACTACCAGCCGGGGATGGATCGCCGCCGGATCGACTGGAAGGCATCGGCTCGGCACGCCCGGCTCTATGCCAAGGAAAACGAAACCGAGCGCAACAATCAGATCGTCTTTGCCTTCGATTGCGGCCAGGCGATGTGTGAGCCGGTGGCCGGGCAACCGCGGCTCGACCGGGCGGTGTCGGCGGCGCTGGCTACGGCTTATGTCGCACTTAAGGGGGGAGACCGGGTGTCGCTGTTCGGCTTTGCCGCGCGGCCCGAACTGGCCAGCCCGTTTGTCTCGGACGCGCGCGATTTTCACCGCCTGCAAAGCGCCGCCGCCGGGCTTGAGTACCGCGCGCAGGAGCCCAATTTCACGCTTGCATTGGCCACGCTGGCAAGCCGCCTCCAGCGTCGCTCGATGATCGTGGTGTTCTCCGATTTCACCGATCCGACCAGCGCCGAGCTGATGATCGAGAGCCTGTCGCGGCTGGTGTCGCGCCATCTTGTGCTGTTCGTGACGCTGGTGGATGAGGAACTGGAAGGCATCGCCCAGGCCGACCCCGGCGACATGCAGATATTGGCAATGTCGGTTACCGCCGACGCCCTGCTGCGCCAACGCGCGCTAGTCACCAAACGGCTCCAGCAACACGGGATCGACGTGATCGAAGCGCCGTATGACAAGATCGGCACACGCCTGATCGACGCCTATCTGGCGATCAAACAGTCCGGGGCGATCGGCTGATGGCCAACATGTTCGGCCTGTTCGGCGCGAAGCCCGCCTCCGAGCAGGTGGCGATCGAGGCTGCGGCGCTGCGCTCCGACCGCTTCCGGATCGAGCGCGAGCCCGACTGGCAGCGGCTGGAAGCGATCGTCCGCCGGATGGAGGCGGGGCGGACCCGGCGGCTGTCGGACGAGGACGTGCTGGCTTTACCGGTGCTCTATCGCACGGTCGCTTCCAGCCTGTCGGTGGCGCGCGAAACTTCGCTCGATGCCGCGACGCTGGCCTATCTTGAGGCTTTGGTGCAGCGCGCCTGGTTCCTCGTCTACGGCCCGCGCTCGTCGCTCGGCGGGTGGTTGCGGCGGTTTCTGGGCGGCGGGTGGAGCGCGTCGGTGCGCGCGATCGCGCCCGATCTGGCGATTGCCCTGGCGATGATGGTCGCCGGAGTCCTGGTCGGCTGGTTGCTGGTGGCACACGACAAAGACTGGTATTTCGCGCTGGTCCCCAGCCAGTTCGCCGATGCCCGCGTGCCCGGCGCCAGCCGTGAAGTGCTGTATGGCACGCTGTTCGGCAATGCCGGGCAGGACGCCAAGTCGGCCTTTGCCGCCGATCTGTTCAGCAATAATGCCCGGGTCTCGATCCTCGCTTTTGCGCTGGGGTTCGCTTTCGGCATCCCTTCGCTGATGCTGCTGGTCCAGAACACCGCCACGATGGGCGCGATGCTGTGGCTGTATCATGGCCAGGGACTGACCCTCGATCTGATCGGCTGGCTCTCGATCCACGGCACCACGGAGCTGTCGGCGATCCTCCTGGCGGGCGCGGCGGGGCTGCATATCGGGCGCTCGATGGCCTTCCCGGGCGAACGTTCGGTGATGCAGGCGGCCAGCGAGGCGGGGCAGCGGTCGGCGCAGGTGATGGCCGGGGTGGTCCTGATGCTGATCGTCGCCGCGATGCTCGAAGGCTTCGCCCGGCAACTGGTCGACAACACGGCCGGGCGGCTGATCGTCGGCACCTTCATGCTGGTGTTCTGGTGGGGATATTTCTTCCTTGTCCGCCGCGAGCCAGGGGACCTGGCGGCATGACTACTGCCGCTCACCCTTTTGATCGCGCCCGGCTCAACCCGCGCGCGCGCACCCTGATCACGCCCGAAGGCATCGCCTTGCCGCTCATCCTGGCCAGCCGCGGCGCGCGCGCAGGAGCGCTGCTGCTCGATCTGTTCCTGATCGGGCTGGCGATGGTGCTGACTACGCTGGCGCTGCTGTTCATTGCCGGGGGGACTGCTGCGTTCAGTGAGGCCAAGCCAGACAACACCATGCTGGGCCATGCCCTGGAATTCTTGTACATCGTGTGGATCGCGGCGATGTTCCTGTTCCGTAACGCCTATTTCCTGTTCTTTGAGCTCGGCCCGCGCGGTGCCACACCAGGCAAGCGCGCGACCGGGATCCGCATCGCCGCGCGCGATGGTGGGCGGCTCACCGCTGAGATGGTCATCGCCCGCAACCTGCTGCGCGATATCGAGCTGTTCCTGCCGCTGGTGTTCCTGATCGGCGCCAAGGATGGCGGCGACGACATGGGCGCCGCAGGGATCGCTGCCGCCGCCTGGTTTCTGGTCTTCACGCTGTTCTGCTGCTTCAACCGTGACCGAATGCGCGCGGGCGACCTGATCGCCGGGACCTGGGTCGTCGAGGCGCCCACGCGCACGCTCAAGGACGCCGCCCTGCTCGGGCTCAAGCCAAAGGTCGCGGCGGGGATGGCGCCCGCAGGCTATCGCTTCGCCGAGGCGGACCTGGCGGTCTATGGCGAATATGAATTGCAGACGCTCGAGCGCGTCCTGCGCGAAGACCGGTCCGAGGCCCTGGCTTCGGTGAGCGAGGCGATCTGCCGCAAAATCGGCTGGAACCCAGGCAACGGCGACGAACGCGCATTCCTCGAGGCCTATTACACCCAGCTTCGCGCACGGCTGGAATCAGGGATGCGCATGGGCAAGCGCAAGGCGGACAAGTTCGGCTAACTGAAGAAATGGGGGCGTCGCTACGGACGCCCCCAAAGTCAGGTTCGAAAATTCAGTTCAGTGCTTCCACACCATCGAGCGCAGCATCATAGAGCCCATCTGATGGCGGTAGCTTGCGCGCTGGGCAGAAGCGGCGTTCATCTGGACATCGGTCTGCTGCATATAGGCGCGCATCGCGTCGCCACGACGCTCACCCTCGGCATCGCTCGCCCATGTTGCGAAGCGCGTGACGAGGTACAGGTCAGGCTCGCCCGGACGCTTGTTGTCGTTGGCGAGGATGTCATAGCCAGTGATCCAGCCCTGGGCCTTGGCGTAGTCCTGACGCTTGCGCCACTGGCTGGCCAGGAAGTTCATGTAATCGAGATCGTGGCCATCATCGATCGAGACCATGCCGATCTCGACATAATCGCCCGGCTTTACCGGAGAGGAATCCTCGGCAAAGACCGGGGCGGAAAAGGCAATTGAAAGCGTAGCAGCCGCAAGGGCTGCGCGACGGATCAGATTCATGAGTAGTCCTCCTGTAAGCCGGCACCCGATTCGAAATGTTCGGGAATCCGGTGTTGCCCCCGGAGTCGGGCGACCCTTTGAACGGCCGGCACCAGGTAGTTTTCGGAGGCTATGCTGGCATTTAAGGAGAGTCAATCAGCGAAAGATTGCGCATTCACGCAATCCCGCGCTGGTCGCTCGGGCGCGGAACATGCCGGGCGTGTTGAAGGCGAAAACGACCTCGCCTGAGGGGCTGGCGACAATTACCCCGCCATCACCGCCCAGTTCGGCGACCTCGGCGATCACTGTGTCGGCGGCGGTCTGCACATCCTCGCCCAGCATCCGCATCCGCGCGCAAATCTCGTGCGCGACTCCAACGCGGATGAAGAACTCGCCCGCTCCGGTGGCCGAGACTGCCCCGGCCCGGTCATCGGCGTAAGTCCCCGCGCCGATCACCGGCGAATCGCCGATCCGGCCCCAGCGCTTGCCGGTCAGCCCGCCGGTCGAGGTCGCAGCCGCCAGATGCCCCTGGCTGTCACACGCCACCGCGCCGACCGTGCCGTATTTGAGATCGGCGTCGAACCAGCCGAGTTTTTTCGCTTTCAGCTCTTCCAGCTGGCGCCAGCGTTCGGGGGTGGCGAACCAGTCGGGGTCGACTTGCTCGATGGCGTGATCGCGGGCGAATTCCTCCGCACCCGGGCCGCTTAAGAAAACGTGCGGACCGTGCGCCATGACCGCGCGAGCCAGCCGCACTGGGTTGCGCGTGTGGCTGACCCCGGCGACAGCCCCGGCGGCACGGGAGGCGCCGTCCATGATTGCCGCGTCGAGTTCGTTGGTGCCATTATAGGTGAACACCGCCCCGCGCCCGGCGTTGAAGCACGGATCGTCCTCGAGTACGACAACAGCCGCCTCGACCGTGTCCATCGCGCTGCCGCCACTTTCCAGCACGGCGCAACCGGCTTCGAGCGCCGCCTGCAAACCGGCCAGGTGAAGCGCCTGGGCCTCAGGACTCATCGCCTCGCGGGTCATCGTCCCGGCGCCGCCGTGGAGCGCGAGGCTCCAGCCTGTCTTGTCACTTGTCATCATGGGTCGGGATGTAGCAGATGGATCGGATGGTGAAAGGCTTGCGGATCATCGAGGACCAATTGGACGGGGCGGAGATTGCCGCGCTGCTGCAGTTACATCTCGATGAAATGCATCGTAATTCGCCCGCCTGCTCGGTCCACGCCCTGCCGATCGAAGGCCTGCGCGCGGATGACGTGACGTTCTGGTCGGCGTGGGACGGGGCCGAACTGGCCGGTTGCGGCGCCCTGCGCGAACTCGCGCCGGATCATGGCGAGATCAAGTCGATGCGCGCCGCCCCCGCCTACCGCAGCCGCGAAGTCGGGCGGGCCGTGCTCGATCACCTGATCGGCGAGGCGCGGGCGCGCGGCTATGCCCGGCTGAGCCTGGAAACCGGCCGGAGCGGGGCTTTTGAACCGGCGCAGCGGCTCTATGCGGCCAACGGCTTCACCGTAAGTGTCCCGTTCGGCAGCTATCAGCCCGATCCGTTCAGTTTGTTCATGACCCGGCTGCTGTGATGAGCGAGATAATCGCGTCCCTGCGGCTGCGGCCCGCAATTCTGGCTGATGCCTTGGCGCTGGCCACGCTGGCCCGCGACAGCTTCGTCGCCGCGTTCGGGACGATGTATTCTGACGAAGACCTCGCCGCGTTTCTCGAACAGACCAAGTCCCTTGCCGCGACCCAGGCCCAGATTGCCGACCCTGACAGCCGTATTTGCCTGGCCGAAGCCGAGGGCAAGCTGCTGGGCTATTGCAAGCTGAAGATGATTTCCGGTTGGTCCGCATACGCCCGGAGCGCGCGAACCATTGAACTCAAGCAGCTCTACACCGATCCCGCCGCTACGGGGCGGGGCATCGGCACGATCCTGATGGACTGGGCTCTGGCCGAAGCCCGCAATGAGGGCGCCGACGAGATGCAATTGTCGGTGTGGAGCGGCAATTTGGGAGGGCAGAGATTTTACGCCCGCTATGGCTTTGCAAAGGTGGCGGATATAACTTTCCGCGTCGGTGCGCAGGTCGATGAGGAATTTCTCTTCGCGCGCCTGCTCTGACGCCCTATATCGTCGCCATGTCCTCGATCAGACCCTGGCGCGATATTGCGCGCCGTCAAAGCCGCCAGATCATGGTCGGGCGTGTGCCGGTTGGCGGCAACGCCCCGATCACCGTCCAGACCATGACCAACACCCTGACTTCGGACGCGGCGGCGACGATCGCCCAGATCCGCCGCTGTGAAGAGGCCGGGGCCGACCTGGTCCGGGTTTCCTGTCCCGATGTCGAGAGCACCGCGGCTTTGCGCCAGATCGTGCGCGAAGCCAGTGTCCCGATCATCGCCGACATCCATTTCCATTACAAACGCGCACTCGAAGCCGCAGACGCCGGTGCAGCTTGCCTGCGGATCAACCCCGGCAATATCGGCAGTAGCGAGCGCGTTGCCGAGGTCGTCCGCGCGGCCAAGGCCAACGGCTGCGCGATCCGCATCGGGGTCAATGCCGGGAGCCTGGAGAAGGACCTGCTGGAGAAATACGGCGAGCCATGCCCCGAGGCGCTGGTCGAGTCGGCGCTCGATCATATCAAGCTGCTCCAGGACCACGATTTCCACGAATACAAAGTCGCGGTGAAGGCTAGCGACGTGTTCCTCGCGGTCGCCGCCTATATGCAACTGGCCGAAACTGTCGATTGCCCCCTCCATCTGGGAATCACCGAGGCGGGCGGGCTGATCGGCGGCACAGTCAAGAGCGCGATCGGCATGGGCAACCTGCTATGGGCCGGGATCGGCGACACCATCCGCGTCTCGCTCTCGGCCGAGCCCGAGGAAGAAGTGCGCGTCGGCTATGAGATCCTCAAAAGCCTGGGGCTGCGCACCCGCGGTGTGCGCGTGGTGTCGTGCCCCAGCTGCGCGCGCCAGGGCTTCGATGTGATCCGCACGGTCGAGGCGCTGGAAAATGCGCTCGGCCACATCAAAACCCCGATGAGCCTGTCGGTTCTGGGCTGCGTCGTCAACGGCCCCGGCGAAGCGCGCGAGACCGATATCGGCATCACCGGCGGCGGCAACGGCAAACACATGGTCTACCTCTCCGGCGTGACCGACCACCACGTCCAGAGCGCTGACATGATCGCCCACATCGTCAAGCTGGTCGAGGCGCGAGCCGCAGAGATCGAAGCGGGCGCGCCGAGCATGGATGCGCTCCACGGCAAGGCTGCTTGATCGCGATCCGCCCCGCCACACCCGCCGACCTCCCCCTCATTGCCGCGCTGATCCGCGAACTGGCGGAGTACGAGAAGCTTGCCGACGAAGTGCGGTTTGACGCAGCTGAGTTGGGCCAGCATCTGTTCGGGCAGCGGCCCATGGCTGAAGTGGTGATTGGCGAGGTCGACAGCGTGGCGCAGGGGTTTGCGCTGTTCTTCCACAACTTCTCGACGTTCGAAGGCAAGCCCGGGATCTATCTGGAGGATTTGTTCGTTCGCCCTGCTGCGCGTGGAGCGGGGCTGGGCAAGTCCTTGCTCGCGCACCTGGCAGCACTGGCGGTGGCGCGAGGATGCGCGCGGCTGGAATGGGCGGTGCTTGATTGGAATGCGCCGGCGATCAGCTTCTATGAAAAGTTCGGCGCCCGGGCGATGCGCGACTGGACGGTCATGCGGCTCGACGGGACGGGGTTGAGCGATCTGGCAAAACCTGCACAAATCGGATAAGGTACTTGTTCAGGTTGCGCTTAGGCGGCGTATGCTAGGGACGGGTATGATCACGCATCTGGATCGCAGAGCCGTGCTGAAGGTTGGTGCTGTGGCTGCCGCCGCGCTTGCCCTGCCGGCGCGCGGGCAGAGCGTGGCTTTCGCCCAAGCCTTCTCGCTGACCGAGCAGCAGCGCCGGATCATGGCTCTGGCCAAGGATCAGGTTGAGCGGATGCGCAGCCATTTGTGGCGCACCGACCTAGCCGGGATCGCTGACTTTGCGCTGCCGTCTTCGCTGCCCCGGCTGCATTTCGCGAATTTCGAAGCGGGCACGGTGCGTTCGTTCCTGGTTGCTCACGGCAAGGGTTCGGACCCTGAGCACGACGGCTTCCTCAAAACCTTCTCCAACGAGGTGAATTCCTACGCCACCTCGCGCGGGGCGTTCATCACCTATGAGTGGTATAAGGGCAAATACGGCACCTCGATCCGCCTGGGCGGGGTCGATTCGGACAATTGCAATGCCCTGGAGCGCGCGATCGTGCTCCACCCGGCGTGGTACGCGAACGAGGACATGCTAACCAAATGGGGCAAGCTGGGTCGCAGCGACGGCTGCTTCGCGATGGGCGAGGCGGACTTCAACGAGGCGCTGTGGCACTTGTCGGGCGGGCGGCTGTTGTACGCGGATCGGCTAGGCTTCGGCTGATATTTTCCCGCAGCGGTGCATGGCGCCCGCGGAGAAGTAAGACTGGTTCACGCCGAGGCGCAGTGATGTTCCTCGCGCTCCAGGCACTTTCGTCAATTTGACGGCGCGACTGGCATTTACCTATATTTGGAAAGACGGCTTCGCCGCAGGCGCAAACTCTCTGCGCCTCTGCGTGAACCGAACCTTCTCTTTTTTTGCCTAAAGCGGATTGTCCAGCTTGATGATCGCTTCGTTGCTCACTCGCTGGGTGGTTTTGACCTGCCGCGGCTGGTTGAAGCTGGCGAGGACCGGGACGTCGCGGCCATAAAGGTCGTTGAAGCTGGTCAGCTTGCCGGTGATGTCCTGGGCCATCGTGAAATACGTGATGTAAACCGGGAACGACTTGGCCATGGTGACCCGGGTGTACTTGCCCGACGTGGCATTGGCGACGCCCTGTTCAGGAGTCATTCCCGCGCCCAGAATGGCCATGGTCATGCCCAGTTCGCTCGCCCGCTCGGTCCGCACACAGCCATGGCTGAAGGCGCGGACGGGCGCGTTGAACAACTGGCGGTTGGGCGTGTCGTGCAGATAGATCGCATGCGCATTGGGCATGTCGATTTTCATCAGCCCGAGCGAATTGTTCGGCCCCGGCTGCTGGACGATGGTGATCGTGCCGTCAGCCGATTTGGTGACTTTATAGCCCTGGCGCAGCGCGGCGGCGGGGTTGCCGGCAAACTTGGCGCCCATGCCTTCGCCGACAACGATTGATTGTGGAACCGTCCAGGTCGGGTTGAACACCACCGCCTGGACTTGCTCTGCCAGTTGCGGTGTCGCCGTCCGCCCCGGCTTGCCGACAATCGTGCGATAGGTCCGCACGATTGAATTGTTGACCGTCAGCCGGAGTTGGAACTCGGGCACGTTGGTGATCAGATACTGGTGGCCCAGATCATGCGCCAGCCAGCGCCAGCGGTCCATGTTGGCGCGGATCAATGCGCGAGTCGCGCGCTCAGCCTTGGGCGTGGCGGCCAGCGTTTCCTTGAGCACCGCATAGTCGGGATGGGTCGGATCGAGCGCAGCCAGAGTCCCGGCTATGTCATGCGTCTCCAGTGCTTTGGCCATGATCACCGTGGTGGGCATGGTATCCTGATCGGGATCGAGCGCGAACCACTGGACCCGTGCGGGCATCGGCGTGCGGCCATCGCGCAGATCCTCGATCAACCAGGCCATGCTGCGACTGGCTTGGTCGTCGAGCGCCGGTCCTTCGCCCACGGCCAAGGCAGCACTTAGCGCCTGGGCCTGGTAATCAGCCGCGATGAGGCCTTCCTCGTCGACGGCCTGGATCGACGCGAGCAACGCCTGGGCATCGGCCAGCTTCCAGTTCATCACTGGCTCGACCACCGGCACCGGGATCATCGCGACCGGTGGCGTGACCGTGGCATTGCCGCCGGCTGAAGCCGGGCCGGGGATTGCGATCGGGGCCGGGGCGGCCTTTGTTGTCGGACTCGCGCTTGGCGGTGCAACGGGCGGCAAGATCGATTCGGGGGTGTCGCCGGGCGAGGCGGTGGCGACCGGCAGCGGTTGAATCACGGGTTTGGCCTGGCCAGCGGTTGTGCCCAGAACCAGGGCGGCAAGCCCCAGGCCTGAGGCCAGCCGAATGCGCAATGTATGCCCCTGAGTCATGGTGAAAAGTCTCATCCTTCAGCGCGGTCGGCAGCAGGACCGCAGTTGCGCGGTCTGTGCCCGTTTCGCAGTGCATCATCAAGCATCGCCGATGTCCCCAGGATGAATCGGTGGCGGGGATGACGCAGGCGGGCAACAGACCTATGCCGCGCCAACCATGAGCCGCGACCATCCCCTGCTGCCGTTCCTGGTCGCTGCCATGGGCATTGCCACTTTCGGGATGATGGACGCGGCGATGAAGCGCGCCTCGATCGATGTGGGGGTTTACACCGCGCTACTGTTCCGCTCGATAGTCGCCACAGGGCTGGTCGCGCCACTGTGGCTAAGCGGTGCAGGGAAGTGGCCGGGACGCGCCGCGCTGAAAGTCCATGCTACGCGCAGCATGGTGGTCGCAGCAATGCTGCCGCTGTGGTTCTGGGGCATTGTCCGCATCCCGCTGGCCGAGGCCATGGCGCTGTCGTTCACTGCGCCGCTGGTGGCGCTGTACCTGGCCGCAGTAGTGCTGCACGAACGCATCCGCCGTGCCGCAATCGTCGCCTCGCTGCTCGGCCTGGCCGGGGTGGTCATCATCGCTGCGCCACGTTTCGGCGCGGGCGCCACCAGCGACGAGACTGGCTGGGGGATTGCCGCGATCATCGTCTCGTCGCTGCTTTATGCCTGGAACCTGATCCTCCAGCGCCAGCAGGCCCAGGCCGCCGGCCCGCGCGAGATCGCGCTGTTCCAGAACGTTATGTGCGGGCTGATCTTTGCTCTGGCCGCGCCGTGGCTGGCGCACTGGCCGGGTTGGGCAACGCTTGGCATCGTGGCCATCGCCGCCGTGCTGGCGGTGATCTCGCTGATGCTGCTGAGCTGGGGCTATGCCCGGGCCCAGGCTCAGGCTTTGGTGCCGATCGAATACAGCGCGTTTCTGTGGGCCGCGCTGATGGGCTGGATGTGGTTCGGTGAGGCGGTCACGCCCACGACTCTGGCCGGCGCCGGGCTGATCGTGGCGGGCTGCTGGATCGCAACGCGGGGTGCGTCATCCCAGGCGCGCCCCGGGACCGCTGGCCTCGTCGACGCGACAGCGGATTGATGAGGCCAGTGATCGCGGGTCAAGCCGGGGATGACGCATCATCTTGACCTCTGGGGCCGGAACGCGCATCGGCTCGCCGACACAGCCGTTCCCGCAGTGCAGTATCGCTCGTTGCGCGCGGAACCTCCAAACAAGGGTACCAGCCGCATGACCCAGGTCGGACAGGATTCGCTCCAAACCCGTAGCACGATGACCGTCGATGGCCGCGAGATCACTTATTACTCGCTGAAAAAGGCTGCGGCCAAGATCGGCGACGTCTCGCGCCTGCCGTTCTCGATGAAGGTCCTGCTGGAAAACCTGCTGCGCTTCGAGGATGCCGGGTTCACCGTCTCGGTCGGCGATATCCAGGCCCTGGCCGATTGGCAGAAGGACCCCCGGGCCCCAGCGCGCGAGATCCAGTACCGCCCCGCCCGCGTGCTGATGCAAGACTTCACCGGGGTGCCCTGCGTGGTCGATCTTGCCGCGATGCGCGATGCCATCGCCAAGCTGGGCGGCGATACCAGCAAGATCAACCCGCTGGTCCCGGTCCATCTGGTCATCGACCATTCGGTGATGGTCGACGAATTTGGCCACCCCAAAGCTTTCGAGCATAACGTCGAGATCGAATACCAGCGCAATATGGAGCG
>JAYWBP010000082.1:0-15284 GCA_043781375.1 Novosphingobium sp. | reverse complement strand
GTTGGGCAATCAGCGCATAGGCGGGGACGCCCGTGGAGGCCAGCAAGAACATGGGATAGGCGAGCACGATGTAGCCGACGCAGGAGGCGATAAACAATGGCCGCCGGCCGATACGATCGGACAGCGCGCCCATCAGCGGCACAACAATGACGAATGCCACCAGACAGGTAGTCCCGATCCAGAGCGCAGTGCTGCGGGGCATCTTGACGATATTGGTCAGCCACGTCGTCAGGTAGATCAGCACCGCGTAGTAGCCGACCGTGTTGTGCAGCGTGATCCCGAAGGCGATCAGCGTTGGCTTGCGGAACGTGGTGAAGGCCTCGACCAGCGGCGAGCCGGCGACCTGGCCACTGCTGGCCAGCTCGGCAAACTTCGGTGTGTCGTCGAGTTGCCAACGCATGATCGCGCCGACAATGCCAACGAGCACGCCGAGCAGGAACGGAATGCGCCAGCCCCAGGCCACAAACTGGCTCTCGCTCAGCACAAGCCCAAGCAGCAGGAATAGGCCATTGGCGGCGAGAAATCCGATCGGCGCGCCCATCTGCGGGGCCGAGCCGAAGCGGTTCTCCCAGCCGCTGGGCGCATTCTCCACCGCCAGCAGCGCCGCCCCACCCCACTCTCCGCCCAGCCCGAAGCCCTGGCCAAAGCGCAGCACACACAGCAGCGCGGGCGCGATCCAGCCAGCCATGGCATAGCTTGGCAGGAAGGCGATCAGCGCCGTCGATGCCCCCATCAGCATCAGCGAGGCAACCAGCGTCGATTTGCGCCCGATCCGGTCGCCGTAATGGCCGAAAGCGATGGCGCCGATCGGGCGGGCGACGAATGCCACGCCAAAGGTCATGAAGGCATAGAGCGTCTGCGCCTCGGGCGAACTGGCCGGAAAGAACATCTTGCCAAAGATCAGCGCGGCAGCGGTTGCGTAGATGTAGAAATCGTAGAACTCGACCGAGGTGCCGACCAGCGCCGCCGTCAGAACCCTGGCGTGTTTGCGTATCTCCCCCATGCCCGCTCGCTCGCTTGGCGAGCCTGCGCTGTCAAACAAAAAGGGCGCCGACCCGCGGCGCCCTTCGTGCGTAATGGTTAGTCGTTATGAGCGATGGTGACGCGAATGGTTGGTTGCGCGGCTACGCCCGGCGGCACCGCCTTCACCGGGATTCTGGCACGAATCCTGGCCCTTGCTGGTGCAGATTGGATAGGCTTTGTTCATCGCATCGCCGGGCGCCGAGGTCAGCGCGCCCTTGTAGGGTCCGCCGCTATAGGCCGGATCGGATGGCATTGCCGGCGCCACCGTCGAGGCTGCAGTACCCGGGTTTGGCGGCGTGGCGGTTGGCATTTCGGCGCTCGGCGGATTGGCCTGGACCGCAACTGTCGTGGTATTCGCGAGCGGAACACCTGCCATCTGCGCCTCAAGCGAAGACCAGGCTGCGGTCCGCTGGGGAGGTGTCATCGCATAGATAGTCGTCCGCTGAGCGTCGGTCAGACGCATCCAGCCAGTCATCTGGTTGGGAGTTAGCGTCCAGAAATACGTCTTGTAGTCGGCCGGCCAGGCATCGAAGCTTATCCGCTGATTAGCAGCCCAGCCATTGTACATAACTTGCTGGTCGGTCGTCATGGTGGTGGTCATAGTCGACTGCGCGCTGAGCGAAGTGGCGCCACAGGTGAGCGCCAGAGCCGCAGCCCCGGCAAGGAACAGGTTACGCATCGGAAAAATACTCCTTCGCTATATCTGGTATCGGTTTCATTACGTCTGGCGCCGGAATCGGTTCCATCGAGGCGCTTCGCCCGGCCTTGCGCAAAGCCGCCGTGTTCCCTAGTTGTTCACTCGTGTCCCAAGCAGAACTTCCCGCCGCCTCGTCTCCCCCAGACGCCTCGGATTCGTGGCTTGCCGGGCTGAATCCGCCGCAACAGGAGGCGGTGCTGACCACCGAAGGCCCGGTTCTGATGCTGGCAGGAGCGGGCACCGGCAAGACTGCGGCGCTCACCGCGCGGCTGGCACACCTCGTCCGGTCGCAGCGGGCTTGGCCAAGTGAAATCCTGTGCGTGACCTTCACCAACAAGGCCGCGCGCGAAATGCGTAACCGGGTCGGCGAGTTGATCGGCCCGGCGGTCGAGGGGATGCCCTGGCTCGGCACGTTCCACGCCATTGCCGCGCGAATGCTGCGCCGCCACGCCGAGCTGGTCGGGCTGAAAAGCAATTACACGATCATCGACACCGACGACCAACTGCGCCTGCTCAAGCAGTTGATTCAGGCCAACGGCGAGGACGAAAAGCGCTGGCCGGCGCGGCAGCTGGCCGGGCTGATCGACCGCTGGAAGAACCGCGGGTTCAATCCCGGTGACCTTGATGCGGCGGAGAACGAGGCCTATGCCAATGGCAAGGGCGAACAGTTCTATCGCCTCTATCAGGACCGGCTGAAAGCGCTCAACGCCTGTGACTTCGGCGATCTGACGCTGCACATGCTCAACATCTTCCGCCGCCATCGCGACGTGCTTGAGCAATATCAGCAGCGCTTCAAATACATCATGGTCGACGAATACCAGGATACCAACCAGGTCCAGTACCTGTGGCTGCGCCTGCTCGCGCAGGAGCGCAAGAACATCTGCGTGGTGGGTGATGACGACCAGTCGATATATTCCTGGCGGGGGGCGGAAGTCGCCAATATCCTCCGCTTCGAAAAGGATTTTCCTGGCGCCAAAGTGATCCGACTTGAGCAGAACTACCGCTCCACCCCCGACATCCTGGCCGCCGCCTCGGGGCTCATCAACGCCAATTCGCAGCGCCTGGGCAAGACCTTGTGGACCACCCGCAACGATGGCGAAAAGGTCCGTGTCATTGGTGTCTGGGACGGCCCCGAAGAAGCGCGCCGGATCGGCGAGGAGATCGAGCGGATTGAGCGTGAAGGCGCCTCGCTCGACGCGGTGGCAATCCTTGTGCGCGCCCAGTTCCAGACGCGCGAGTTCGAGGACCGGTTCATCTCGATCGGCCTCAACTACAAGATTGTCGGCGGTTTCCGCTTTTATGAACGCGCGGAAATCCGCGATGCGCTGGCCTATTTGAGAGTGATCGCCCAGCCGGCTGACGACTTGGCGTTCGAGCGGATCTACAACACCCCCAAGCGCGGGCTGGGTGAGAAGACGCTCGAAAAGATGCACCGCCATGCGCGGGGTCGGAACATTCCGCTGGCCGCAGCGACGCTCGAACTGGTCGATAGCGACGAGCTTCCGGCGCGCGCGCGGGGCACCTTGCTGGCATTGATGCGCGACTTTGCCCGCTGGCGCGCGATGGCCGATACCACCTCACCCGCCGAGCTGGTCCGCACACTGCTCGAGGAATCGGGCTACACTGCCGCGCTTCAGGCAGAACGGAGTGTCGAAGCCGCAGGTCGGCTGGAGAACTTGTCCGAACTTGCGCGGGCGATGGAGGACTATGAAACGCTCGGTGACTTTCTCGAGCATGTCAGCCTGGTCATGGACAACGACGCCGCCAATGACGCCGAAAAAGTCACGATCATGACCATCCACGCCGCCAAGGGCCTCGAATTCGACCACGTGTTCCTACCCGGCTGGGAAGAAGGCGTGTTCCCTTCGCAGCGCGCGCTCGACGAAGGCGGCCTCGCCAGTCTCGAGGAAGAGCGGCGTTTGGCTTACGTGGCGATTACCCGCGCACGGCGGCGTTGCACCATTCTTCATGCCGCGAATCGCCGCATCTATGGTCAGTGGACCAGCTCGATCCCGACGCGGTTCATCGCCGAACTGCCCGAGGCACACGTTGCGCAGGAAACGACGCTGAGCGGCGGAGCTTCGCTGTGGCGGGCCAACTGGTCAGAGCACGCCGATCCCTTTGCCGATGTCGCCCGCAACCAGCCATCCCGGCTCATGACCCGCGGCCCCGGCTGGCAGCGCGCCGCCGCCGAAGTGTTCGACACGAGCCCACGCCGTCTGCCCGAACCCTCGCGCAGTGCCGCCAGCTTTGCCGCCAAACCTCGCGGCGACATCACGCTGGGCGCCCGCGTGTTCCACGACAAGTTCGGCTACGGCAGCGTCACCGCGCAGGAGGGCAACAAGCTGGAGATCGCCTTCGAGACGGGCGGGAGCAAGCGGGTGATCGACAGCTTCGTGAAGCTGGCGGAGTAGCGCCTACAGCGCCGACTTGCCAAGGAAGCCCGGAACCGGGCCGTTCCATTCGTCCTCGTCCGTAATCTTGCTGCGCGCGGGTTCGCGCTTGGGCGCCGGGGTCGGGGCAGCAGCGGGCTGTTCACGCGATGGCGCGGCTTCGACCTTGGGTGCGGCCGGTTCGGCAATTTCGGCGCGCGTTTCGGCAGCGGCGCGGACGGGGCGGTGCGCCTTGGGTGCCCGGCGTTGAGTGCGCGGCGCCTGGTCCGTGCGCTGGGTGCGTTCCTCGCTTGCAGCACGTTCTTCGCTGGAAGCACGTTCTTCGCGGGGAGCACGTTCTTCGCGGGGAGCACGGGCCTCACGCGGTGTCCGTTCTTCGCGCGGCGCCCGGGCCGGACGTTCTTCACGCGGCGTGCGTTCCTCGCGAGGAGCGCGAGCTTCGCGTGCCGGGGCTTCAGCCGCAACGCCCGCGCCCAGCTCGAACACCGGGATTTTCATCCCCGTCAGCTTCTCGACCCCGGCAATCGCTTCGGCATCTTCGGGCGCGACGAAGGTGAAGGCGCGCCCGGTGGCGCCGGCGCGGCCGGTGCGGCCGATGCGATGGATGTAATCGTCCGGGTGCCACGGTGTGTCATAGTTGAACACGTGGCTCACGCCCTTCACGTCCAGGCCACGTGCCGCGACGTCGGAGGCGACGAGGATGTTGATTGTCCCGGTTTTAAATCGATCAAGCTCGGCAATCCGGGCCGGCTGCTCCATGTCACCATGGATTTCGCCGGCTGAGAAACCGTTCTGCTTGAGCGCCTTGGCCAGGTCGCGGACGGTGGTCTTGCGGTTGCAGAAGACGATCGCGGTGGTGACGTTGTCGGTCCGCAGCAGTTCGCGCAAGGCATCGCGCTTGCCCCGGCTGGTGACCATGACCTTGTGCTGGACAATGTTGATGTTGGCCGAGGCCGGCCGAGCAACCTCGATCGACTTCGGATTAGTCAGGAACTTGTCAGCCAGCTTCTTGATCGGCGGCGGCATCGTCGCCGAAAACAGCAGCGTCTGGCGATTGGCCGGAAGCTTGGAACAGATCGTCTCGATGTCAGGGATGAAACCCATGTCGAGCATACGGTCGGCCTCGTCGATGACCAGCAGGTTGCAGCCGGTGAGCAGGATCTTGCCCCGCTCGAACAGGTCCATCAGCCGCCCCGGAGTCGCGATCAGCACGTCGACGCCCTTTTCCAGCGCCTTGACCTGATCGCCCATCTGCACGCCGCCGATCAACAGCGCCATCGAGAGCTTGTGGTTGACCCCGTAAAGCTCGAACTCCTCGGCAACCTGAGCCGCCAGTTCGCGGGTCGGCTCAAGGATCAGCGAGCGCGGCATCCGCGCGCGCGCGCGGCCCTGGGCGAGGATATCGATCATCGGCAGGACGAAGCTGGCAGTCTTGCCGGTGCCGGTCTGGGCAATACCGATCAGATCGCGCATCATCAGCACGCTTGGGATCGCCTGGGCCTGGATCGGCGTGGGTGTGTCATAGCCCTTGGCGGTAACCGCCTGGACCAATTCGTCTGACAGGCCGAGATCGGCAAAGTTCATAAGGCTGGCTATTTCCGATTAGAAGCGGATGGCGGGCCAGACCTAGCGACCGGCCCATCCTGCCTGCAACGCCGCGCGAGATTAGCGTGCGAAGGCTGACGCGTTTAGTCCACAGACCGTGTGAAAGTCAAGGAAACTTGCTGCAACTGCGCATCGCCCCCAAGCCAATCAGTCGTTCGCCTCGACCAGTTGGCGAAGCCGGGTGACCGCGCAATTCATGCCCGCGCGCGATTGGAGCTTGTCGCGATCAGTGCAGATCATCCCGTCGGCACTGCGTTCAACATAGAAGCCCGAATAAAAATCGCGCGCATGACAGGCCCGTTCAAGCCCGGCAGTGACGACGCGATGATCGCGCATGAACAGGATCAGGCGGTTGTCGTCGCCCATGCCGACCCCGGCGATACCTGCCACCGACACGCATTTGCCCATCTTGCGTTCCTGAAAGCGGGGGGCTTCCTCGTCGGGAATGGCCACAAACTGGTTTGGGGCGGGCGCCGCAGAGCGCGGTGAGATGCGGATGGTCATGCGCTGCTCGATCCGCACTTGCTGGGCATTGTCGTCGCGCAAGCCTTCGGCGGTGCCTTGGAGGATTGTAGCCTCGGCCTGGGCGAACCAGGCGGGAAACGGCGACATTGGCCCGGTCAACTCGCTTTTGGGCAGATCGCGGACCTCGAAACTGCGCGGCTTGCCGTCACCATGCAGATCGACCGCTACCGCTGCGGGCAGCAGCAGGAACAGCGGAGCAAGCAGGGCGGCGACAGGATTCATGCAGCAAGGCTCATGCGGGACAATATCTCTGGCTGTGCCGGTCTGCCGACATGTTGGGCGTGTCCTGAAGCGCTGCGCTTGAACCCCCGCTTAATCCGGCGGGGGCACTTTGCAAGCTGGCGAAACACGCCGGGCCTGTGGCATAGCGCCGACGATGAGCGATCACGACGCATTCCTGGCCCAAACCGCCGCGCTGCTGGGCCCGCGCGGCATGACACATGACCCTGAACTGGTCGAACCCTGGCTGACCGACTGGCGCGGACGTTATACCGGGCGCACGCTGGGCCTTGCCTCGCCCGCGTCGACCGAGGAAGTCGCCGCGCTGGTCCGGCTGTGTGCAGCCCATGGCGTGGCGATGGTTCCCCAGGGTGGCAATAGCGGCATGGTCGGCGGGGCGACGCCCGACGCGAGTGGAGCGCAAATGCTGCTGTCATTGCGGCGGCTGAATACGATCCGCTCGCTCGACGCCGATGCGCGGCAGGTAGTGTGCGAGGCCGGGGTGGTGCTCCAGACCCTGCACGAAGCGGCCGATGGCGTTGGTTTGCGCTTCCCCCTGACGCTGGGCGGTAAAGGATCAGCCACAATCGGCGGTCTGATTTCGACCAACGCCGGCGGCACCCAGGTGCTGCGCCACGGCGCCATGCGCGCCAGCGTGCTCGGCATTGAGGCGGTGCTGGCCGACGGCAGCATTTATTCGGCGCTGACCCCGCTCAAGAAGGACAACAGGGGCTTTGATCTCAAGCAATTGCTGATCGGCTCGGAAGGCACTCTGGGCATCGTCACCGCCGCGACCTTGCGACTGGTGCCCGCGGTGGCCGAGCGGCTCGTTATATGGGCGGGGTTGCCGTCGTTGCAGGCGGCCAAGGCGCTGTTGCAGCTCTGCTCGGACGCCGCTGGCGAGCGGCTCGAGGGGTTTGAGGTGCTTCCCAAACGGTGCCTCACATCGGTCCTCGCCTACCTGCCTGCATCGCGTAATCCTCTGACCGACGATCACCAATGGCATGCGCTGATCGAACTGGTCGCCGATGCGGCGGCGCGCGATGGCCTGCAGGAGCTGGGAGCGAGCACCCTGGCCGCCGCCTTCGAACAGGGTCTGGTCGAGGACGCGGTGATCGCGGCCAACGAGGCCCAGGCCGAGGCGTTCTGGCTGCTGCGCGATTCGGTCGCTCCCGCCGAGCGCGCGCAGGGCCCCGCGATGCAGCACGACATCTCGGTTCCGGTCGAACGCATGGCCGACTTTGTCGACTTCGCCGTGCCCACCATCGAGGCCGAGTTCCCCGGCACCCGCGCCATCGCCTTCGGCCATCTGGGAGACGGCAACGTCCACTTCCACGTCCTCGCCCCGCCCGGCATCGCAGCATGCGCGTGGGAGGCCGGACAGGGCAAGGCCGTCAGCCGGCGGGTCTATGATCTGGTAACCCAGTGGCACGGCTCGATCTCCGCCGAACACGGCATCGGTCAGAACAAGCTCGATGAGCTGGAGCGGCTGGCCGATCCGGTGGCGCTGGCGCTGATGCGCCGGATCAAGGCCGCGATGGACCCGGCTGGGCTGCTCAACCCGGGCAAATTGGTCACGCTTGCACCCGGCGCGGTCAGCGCCTAAAGCGCCGCCTTTCGCCACCAGACCTATTCCCGGAGAGACGATAATGGCCAGCGCGCCGCAAGCCGCCAACCTGCCACTGTTCTACAACGATCTGGTCCCGCTCAACAGCGGTGAGCATTCCGGCTGGAACAGCCGCGCCACCGACAAGGCGCCGTGGCTGATCAACCAGCACGCGATTCCCCTCACCGTGGAAGAATTCCCCCAGGCACAGCGCCACTATCCGATCATTTTCTCCTCGGGCGAGAGCCCGGTGCCGCTGGCGCTGATGGGCCTCAACGAAGGCGTCAATATCTTCGTTGACGAGACTGGCTGCCTGACCGGCCCGGTCTACATCCCGGCCTATGCCCGACGCTATCCGTTCATGCTGGCCAAGCTGAACCCTGACAGCAACGAGTTGTCGCTGTGCTTCGACCCGACCACCGACCTGGTCGGCAAGTTCGATGAAGGCACCCCCTTGTTCGACGGCGACCAGCCGAGTGAGGCCTGCAAGGGCACCCTGGGTTTCTGCGAGCAGTTCGAGCAGGCCGGGCAGCGTACTGGCGCATTCATGGAAGAACTGGCCAAGCACAACCTGCTGATGGACGGCGAAGTCGCGATCCAGCAGGAAGGCGTCGAACAGCCCTATGTCTATCGCGGGTTCCAGATGATCGATGAGGCCAAGCTGCGCGAACTGCGCGGCGACGTCCTGCGCGGCTGGAACCAGAATGGCCTGCTGCCGCTGATCTATGCCCACCTGTTCTCGCTCGAACTGATGCGCGATATCTTTGCGCGTCAGGTCCAGGCCGGCAAGGGCCCGATCCCGGGCGCTGCCTGAGGCGCCGTTGCCGCCTGACGGCGGGTCTGCGGATTTCTTGTTTCGCCTGGCCCCAGCTTTGCTTGACGCGGACCCCGCACCATATCTCTGCTAACCCCTTGCAAGGGGAAGGGAACAGGCTTAATATAAGCCTGTCCGATCGTGCTACCCTCATGGCGCGGTAGGGCGTGGTGCACTTGTGCACCTCCTCCCTGAACCTTGACCACCTCGCGCATTGCGCGGGGTGGTTTTTTGTTATTCGGCTGCTTCCGCCCAGTTTTCCGGCGCTTCTGCCCGGCCCAGCTCGGCAACGTTGGCCGCCAGGCGGCGCACCAGACCCGCCAGCAAATGGACCATTGCGGCAAAGCCGCGACCCGGCTCGGCGAGTCGCGCGTCGAGGTAGCTGCTCCGGTCGATCTCCAGCTGCATCGCATGGAGCCCCTTTGCCGGCGCAGCATGGCGCTCGAGCACATAGCCCCCGGCATAAGGCCGGTTATGCGCCGCACCTCGCCGCATTTCAGCCAGATAGGTAAACGACGAGCCGATCAGACTGCCGTGACAGCTCACCCCGAATCGGTCGCCCAGAACGAATTCGGGCGGCGGTTGCCCGCCACGCAAGGCCAGCGGCGGCATCGAATGCAAATCGAGCAGCAAGGCCGCGCCCCAACGTGCGCGGACCCGTTCAAGTACTTCGCCCAGGCAGCGGTGGTAAGGCTCGTGGATCCCCTCAATCCGCGCGGTCAGCTCGTCCTCGTCATGCCACCGCTTCCACAGCTCGCCGATCCCGGGCAACCTGCGCGGGATCAAGCCCAGCCCACTACGCGCGCGGCGACCGGGGGTATAGCTGTCGACGTCGCGCCTGGCACGCTGGCCGAACATCTCCCAATCGACATCATCCGACCCCCGATTGAGATCAATCATCGCGCGCGGGGCGTGGGCGACCAGCAGTTTGGCCCCGGTCTGACGCGCCACGCCCTCGGCCAGCCGGTCGACATAGCGGTCTTCCAGCCGCAATGCAGCAAAGCCGGGGTTGCGCATCCGCTCGATCAGCGATCCGGTGTAGCCGCGCCCGGCGTGGGGCACCGCGATCACCACAGGGATCGGCGAAGGCTCCTCCCCGCTCAGAATGAACGCTGGAACGCCATGCGAACCCGGGATCTCTCCCCCCTCGAATCTGTGCGAATCGGTTGCATTCTCGCCGGGCGGTTCCATGATGCAGTGCTGGCTTGAATAAACCGCAGTGTCAAAGGCGCTCGACAGGCCAAAAAATCAGCGGGCGAACGAAAGAACGGCGGGTAGGCCAGAATTTTAACGCACCCGGGTTAGGACAGTGTCATTCAGCGGCCCTGAGCTACCGCAACTTAGATGGACGGACCTATGCTGCGCATCCTGCTGGCGGAAGACGAAGACGCAATGCGCACCTACCTGGCGCGCGCCCTGGAAAATGCCGGATATGACGTAGTCGCAGTCGATCGCGGGACGGCTGCGCTCCCCTATCTCGAGACCCAGGCTTTCGATCTGCTGCTGTCGGACATCGTCATGCCCGAGATGGACGGGATCGAACTGGCCCAGCGCTGTGCCGAGATGAGCCCTGATACCAAAGTGATGTTCATCACCGGTTTCGCCGCAGTGACTCTCAAGGCCAGCCGCGAAGCCCCGCAGGCCAAGGTTCTGTCCAAGCCCTTTCACTTGCGTGACCTGGTGATGGAGGTCGAACGGATCTTTGGCCAGCCGACGCAGGCGAGTATCTAGCAGGCGCTTTTCCGCTGACGTGGACGCGGCATCGGCCCGCAGCCAACTCAACAATGAGCTACTTGCATCGCCCCGGCTCCCCGGTTAAAGGCCGCCCCTGCCTCGCAGGGGCAACGCGATTGGTGCGGGCGTATAGCTCAGTGGTAGAGCACTATGTTGACATCGTAGGGGTCGCAAGTTCAATCCTTGCTACGCCCACCATCGCCGGAGTTCGAAGGGCCTCAAGTTGAAGGCACTGCGCAAGTGGTGCCTTTTTCGTCTCACCGGTCGCCCTCATTCTGGTGAGTTTCGTGTTGCGGGGTGCTGGCCCTGGCCAGTCGATTTCCCGCGTTTCCCTGCCTTGCCACCGGCCCTTCCTCTGCTAAGAGGCAGCGCATTCCACCTCCCCGGAAAGACGCGACCCATGGCCAAGATCAAGGTTCTGAACCCCGTTGTCGAGATCGACGGCGACGAGATGACGCGGATCATCTGGCAGTGGATTCGTGAGCGCCTGATCCTCCCCTACCTCGATATCGACCTCAAGTATTACGACCTCTCGATCGAGCATCGCGACGAGACCAGCGACAAGGTCACGGTCGACTGCGCCAATGCGATCAAACAGTACGGTGTCGGCGTCAAATGCGCGACGATCACGCCGGACGAGGCCCGGGTCGAGGAGTTCCACCTTAAAAAGATGTGGAAGTCGCCCAACGGCACGATCCGCAACATCCTTGGCGGGGTCGTCTTCCGCGAGCCGATCGTGATCAGCAACATCCCCCGCCTGATCCCGGGATGGACCGATCCCATCGTCATCGGCCGCCACGCCTTTGGTGATCAGTATAAAGCGACCGACTTCCTCGTCCCGGGTCCAGGCACGCTGACCATGAAGTTCGTCGGCGACGACGGCCAGGTGATCGAAAAGGAAGTCTTCCAATACCCCGGCGCCGGGGTTGCGATGGGCATGTACAACCTCGACGAGTCGATCCGCGACTTCGCCCGCGCCTCGCTCAACTACGGCCTCAATCTTGGCTGGCCGGTCTACCTCAGCACCAAAAACACCATCCTCAAGGCTTATGATGGCCGCTTCAAGGATATCTTCCAGCAAGTATTCGACGCCGAATTCAAGGAGTCCTTCGCCAAAGCTGGCATCGAATATCAGCATCGCCTGATCGACGACATGGTCGCCTCGGCGCTCAAATGGAGCGGCAAGTTCGTCTGGGCGTGCAAGAATTACGACGGCGACGTCCAGTCCGACCAGGTCGCGCAGGGCTTTGGCTCGCTCGGCCTGATGACCTCGGTGCTGATGACCCCCGACGGCAAGACGATCGAGGCCGAGGCGGCGCATGGCACCGTCACCCGCCACTACCGCATGCACCAGGCGGGCAAGGCGACCTCGACCAACCCGATCGCCTCGATCTTCGCCTGGACCGGCGGCCTCAAATATCGCGGCAAGTTCGACGACACCCCCGACGTGGTCAAGTTCGCCGAAACGCTCGAGCGGGTGTGCATCGAGACTGTCGAGCAGGGCGCCATGACCAAGGATCTCGCGATCCTCGTCGGCCCCGACCAGGCGTGGATGACCACCGAGCAATTCTTCGAGGCGATCCGCGCCAACCTCGAAAAGGCGATGATCGCCGAAGGAATCGCTGCCTAGCCGACCGGCGACGTCACCCGCTCCCGGCGCACGCCCAGTCCGATCAGTCGGCCGGGGATGCGCCGGAGCAACGGGAAGCGATCGAGCAGGCGAACGACGAACGGCGCGGACACGATCGGGGCGCCGCCCAGCACCCGCCCGACGATCCGGTCCTGCGCCAGCTTCTGCGCCGCCTGGACCAGCCGGGTCGGCAGCAGCCGCCGATCCTGAACCTTGTGCAACAGCGGGTCGATCGCCTGTCCCCGCGCCATCGGCCCGGCAAGAATGTTCGCCGCCGCCACCGCGTCCTGAATGGCAAGGTTGATCCCGATCCCGCCGATCGGCGACATCGCGTGGGCCGCATCGCCGATCGCCAGCAGGCCGGGCCGGTGCCATGTCGTCAACCGGTCGAGCGCGACCGTCAACAAGTGCAGCTCGTCGATCGACCGGAGCGGCGCTGGCCCGAAATCGAGATCGGGAAAGGCACTTTTGACCTCACCGGAAAGCCACTCGACGCCGCGCGCCCGGACGCCATCGGCGCCGCCCTTGGGCACCAGATAGGCGACCTGCCAATAGCTGCGCCGGTCGATGAGCACGACCATCCGCCCGCTCGCCACCGACCCGCGCAAGGCGTCCCCGCCGTTGTCGCGCTTGTCGATGCGAAACCACAGCACGTCCATCGGCGCGCCGAGCACCTCCACCGCCAGCAACTTGCGCACCAGTGACGATCGACCATCGGCGGCGATGACCAGCCGCGCGCCGATCTGCCGCCCGTCGGCCAGGCACACGCCCGGGCGTTCCCCGTCGAGTATGGCGACCACCTCGGCATTCATCTCCACCGCAAAACCCGGAAAAGCGGCCGCTTCATCGCGCAGGAAATCGAGGAATTCCCATTGCGGCATCATCGCGATGAATGGCGCCGGCGTCGCCAGATGCGACAGGTCACCGATCGTATAATCACGGCCGGCAATGCGGATTTCAGCGCGGCTTAGCCGCTCATGCGGTCGCTGAAGAAAGCGACCAAGCATCCCCAGCTGGTCGAGAATTTCCATCGTCGACGGGTGAACCGTGTCCCCGCGGAAGTCGCGGAAGAAGTCGGCATGTTTTTCCATCACCCGCACCCGGCATCCGGCGCGGGCGAACAACAGTCCGGCCATCATCCCGGCCGGCCCGCCGCCTACAATCACGACATCGTCATTGCGCTTCATGGCACCCTTTTGACGCCGCGACCTTATGGCCCTTGCTTCAGCAGGCCAGGCGCCGGATCACGAACAGCCGATACGCCTCACCGATCCGCGCATGGTACAGCACCCCGCACTCCCCCGGAACGATCGTCGCCCCCTCGACGAACCCCGCCGCCGCGACAATGTGCTGCGGCGCACCCCACGCCGCGTCGATCGACCCCCGCCGACTGACCATCAGGCGCGGCACATCGCCCAAAATCCGCGGGTTCCAGCGCGTGAAGTACAGCGTCAGCCGATCCGCGCTCGTCGCCGGCGCATAGTCGAGCGCGTCGCCGTTGATCGCCTGCATCAACCGGTCCGAATCGACCCGCCGCTCATACCGCTCGCCGACCCGCCGCGACACCGCCAGGTGCGAGCTCGCCGGCCGCCCCCGGAACAGGTTCCACCGATTTTCCGCGACATAGAGCTCGCTGCCGTCGGCACTGATCTCCAGGTCGATATTGAGCCGCAACAGTCGCTTGGGCGTAAAATCGGTCGCCAGCGGACGGACATCGCTGACCACCCCGTCGGCGAACCGTCCGGTCCACAACGTGTTGCCGCTGCGGTCGTAATCGCGGTTGGACACGAAGAAGAAGCCGCCATCGCGATCGACGCTCCCGACCCCGTCGAGCGATTTGCTGTTGGCCCCGGCCAGCGGCCCGACAAAGGCATAATGGCGGTCATCGATCCGCCGCGCCAGCATCAGGTCGGTCGGGTCACGCGGTCCATTGCGGGTATTGAAGATCAGCCAGCGCCCGTCGCGCGTCACGAACGGCTCCATCGCGTCCCCGGCAAATCCGGCAATCTCGACCGGTTCGGCGGTCCGAAACGATCGATCCTCCATCCCCGGCGCCATCGACGACACCGTGGCCGCGGCGCCCGGCCCGATGGCCAGGAGCGCGGCGCCGACGATTCCCCAGCGAGACGGCGACCAGTCCAACATCGTTTCAGCATCGAACCAAATGCCATTGGCGGCAAGCCCGGTGACAAGACGGTACGGAGCGGCCAAGGGTCGTCACCATGGCGGCCACCAATCATTTCAGCGGCACCGGCTTCTCCGACGCGCTGACCGTACTCCTCGCGGCGGGGATCGTCATTCCGACCTTCGCCCGGTTCAAAGTGTCGCCCGTCATCGGCTTCATTCTTGTGGGGATCATCGCCGGGCCGTTCGCGCTCGGCGCGATGGCGCAAGCCCATCCGTGGCTGGAAACCATTTCCATCTCCAACCCGGAAGGGATCGAGCCGTTCGCCGAACTGGGGATCATCTTCCTGCTCTTCGCCGCCGGACTCCACCTCAGCTTCCGCCGCCTTGCCACCATGCGCCGCGCGGTGTTCGGGGTCGGCGCCGCCGAACTCCTTCTCTCCGCCGGGCTCATCGCCATCGGCATGCTGGCGATCGGCGAGCGGATCAGCAGTGCGGTCGCGCTCGGCCTCGCGCTCGCTTTGTCCTCGACCGCGCTCGTCCTGCCCATCGCCGGGACCAAAAGCCCGGTCGGCAAGGCCGCCTTCGCCATGCTCCTGTTCGAGGATCTGGCGCTCGTCCCCCTGCTCTTCCTCCTCGAGGTGATGAGCGGTGACGCCTCGCTCGCCGGCTTCGTGCGGACCGCGGTCGGCGGAGTCCTCGTCGTGGCGGCGCTGCTCGTCGGCGGGCGCTTCCTCCTTCCCGGCCTGTTCGCCCAGGCGGCACGCACCAAGAGCCCCGAGCTGTTCCTCGCCGTCAGCCTGCTCGTCGTCATCCTCGCCAGCCTCGCCACCGGCGCGGTCGGGCTCTCGCCGATCCTCGGTGCGCTGATCGCCGGCATCCTCATCGCCGAGACCGACTATGGCACCGAGGTC
>JAYWBP010000081.1:0-38627 GCA_043781375.1 Novosphingobium sp. | reverse complement strand
GAAGTCGTCCAGCGCCCGCAAATTTCGTTGAACCACTTCGTTGGGTTCGTTGATCAGCTCGTCAATTTCCAGCTCTCGGCGAACTTTGCGCTGGTTGTGCGCCCAAGCGAAGCCAAAGCCGCCTGCGATCAGTATCATCGTGCCCATAATCATCGGTTCAAACACGATACTGATAACAGCACCAATCATCGCAACCACGGCTGACATACCGCGCACGATGTCGAGCGTGTTCCGACGCTTCCGCCCACGCCTCGCTGCGGATGTCATCGCATCAAGGAAATGCTGCGGAACGACATGCTCAATGGGCGTTCCAGCCGGTTGCTTTAGGAACGCGATGAAGCCGTCGCGAATTTTGACAAACTCGGCTGGGCGAAGGGGCAACTGCTCCTGCATCTGACGTCAATGCGTAGAGGGAATCAGCTCCCATTTCAATTTAGATCGACCGCCGTCTCATTCCATATTGATGCGTAAAGGCATCGCTGACGTAAATAAAATGCGTCCAGGCTGAAATATAATTTCAGAAACCTGCACCACCAGCGCACCACCAGAGGCATTTTGACCCATCGAGGGTTCATCGGGGTGCTGCTAAGTCATTGATTTATTGGTCGGGACGAGAGGATTCGAACCTCCGACCCTCACACCCCCAGTGTGATGCGCTACCAGGCTGCGCTACGTCCCGACCGAGGCGCGGCCTATAGGCAGGGGTGGGACGCATGGCAAGGACCGTGACAGTCGGCAATCGGGGGCGACCGGTTTGGCATGGCGTTGCCTCATCACGTTGCCTTGATCGGGCATAGCTGCTAGGCGCGCGGCGTTCCGCATTCCGGCGGCCAAACCCGTGTGCTTATCGCGCGGTCACGGCCTTCCGCGCAGCGTCTCGATCCGAAGGCCGATTGACCTCATGAGCATTCCGTTTCTTGTTCTCCAGTCCGCTGTGGGAACCCCGCCCGAAGCTCCGATCTGGATGACTGCGTTCCCCTTCGTGGCGATGGGCGTGATCTTCTGGTTTTTGATCCTGCGCCCGCAGATGCGCCAGCAAAAGGACCAGCGGACCAAGATCGCCGGGATCAAAAAGGGCGATCAGGTTCTGACCGGGGGCGGCCTGGTTGCCAAGGTGTTGCGGGTCGATGGCGATTATGCCGATCTTGAACTCGGCACGAACATGAAGGTCAAGGCGCTCAAGTCGACCATTGTTGACGTGATCCCGCCCGTCGGCTCAAAGCCCGCGAATGATTGACGTGCCCGCTGAGGCTTCCAAGCCCCACGTCCTTAAGCCCTGTTTTATTAAGCAAAGCCGTTAGACGATGCTCGATTTTCCCCGCTGGAAACAGCTTTGGATCTGGCTGATCACCTTGGTTGCGGTGGCGGCTGCAATACCCTCGCTTGTCGGGATGACTGGATTGCCCTGGCCCGCCGGTTTTCCCCGGCCGGTAGTCAATCTTGGGCTCGACCTTGCCGGTGGCAGCCATATCCTGCTTGAGGCAGACCCCAGCCAGGTCACCCGCCAGCGGATCGATGCGATGGAAGAAAGCGTTCGCATCCGGCTCAAGCAAGCCACGCCGACGATCGGCATAGGCGATATTTCCAGCCGCGATGGCTCGCTCGGCTTCATGCTTGCCAACCCGGCGCAGGTCGATGCCGCGCGCGAGCTGATCTTGCCGTTGACCACCGGCGCCGGACTGACCGGCCAGCGCGACTGGGACATCCGCGTCGATGACGGCAGCCGCTTCATCCTGACCCCGACCAAGGCCGGGATCGACCAGGCGGTGACCCGGGCAATGGATACCGCGACCGAAGTTGTGCGCAAGCGGATCGACGCGCTGGGCACGCGTGAACCGACGATCATCCGCCAGGGCAGCGACCGGATCGTGGTTCAGGTGCCGGGTCTGAAGGATCCCCAGGCGCTCAAGAACCTGCTGGGCCAGACCGCCAAACTGGAGTTCAAGCTGGTCGACGGCAGCGCCTCGCCCACCGATATCGCCCAGGGCATCGTGCCGCCGGGCAGTCAGATCGTGCAGTATGCCTCCGGCGCCAAGGGGCCGGCGGGCGCAATCGCGGTCAAGCGGCTGGGCGGAATCAAGGGCGATTCGCTGACCGATGCCAAGCAGAGCTATGACCAGAACAACCAGCCTGTCGTCTCGATCACGTTCGACCAGCAAGGCGGTGCCAAGTTCGCCAAGCTGACCAGTGACAACGTCAACAAGCCTTTCGCCATCATCCTCGATGACAAGGTGCTGTCCGCGCCCAATATCAACGAGCCGATCTTGGGCGGCAGCGCGCAGATCTCGGGCAGTTTTACTGTCGATAGCGCCAACCAGCTGGCCATCGCGCTGCGTTCCGGCTCGCTGCCGATCGATCTCAAGGTGGTCGAGGAGCGCACCGTCGGACCCGATCTCGGCGCGGATTCGATCCGCAAGGGAATGATCGCGATGCTGGTCGGCACGACTCTGGTGCTGGTGATCATCGCGGTCAGCTATGGCCGCTTTGGGCTTTACGCCGACGCCGCGCTGGTGATCAACGTGTTGATGATCCTGGGGGTGATGGCAATCATCAACACCACCCTGACGCTGCCCGGGATCGCCGGTTTCGTGCTCACCATCGGTGCCGCAGTCGATGCCAACGTGCTGATCAACGAGCGTATCCGCGAGGAGCGACGGCGCGGGCGCAAGCCGTTCCAGGCGGTAGAGACGGGCTATACCGAGGCCAGTCGGACGATCTTTGATGCCAACATCACTCACATCATTGCGGCAACGCTGATGTTCGCTTTCGGCTCAGGCCCGATCAAGGGCTTTGCCGTAGTTCTGATGATCGGCATCGTCACTTCAGTGTTCACCGCGGTCTACATGACCCGCATGTGGGTCGCGCTGTGGCTGCGCAAAACGCGCCCCAGCACGATCAATATCTGAGGCCTCGACCCATGCGCCCGCTCAAATTCATTCCCGACAACACCAACGTCAAATTCCTGCGCTGGCAGTGGCCGACGACGATTGTCAGCACAATCCTGATGATCGCCAGCTGGGCGCTGGTGGCTACCGTCGGACTCAACTTTGGGGTCGATTTCATCGGCGGCCAAATGATCCGGGTGACCTTTACCCAAAGCGCCGAGGCCCCGGTCGCGCAGGTCCGCAGCGAGGTTGAGAAGCTTGGCTACGGCGAGCCGATTATCCAGCGTTTCGGCAATCCCAACGCGATCTCGATCCGGATGAAACTGCCCCACGGCGCCGATCACAATGCCAGTACCAATGCGGGTCTGGCTGATACCATGACCCGCACGATCAGCACCAAGATCAAGGCCGATCACGCCGATGCGCGGATCGACGGAGTCGATTCGGTGTCGGGTAAGGTCTCGGGCGAGTTGGGCTGGACCGCGTTCAAGTCGCTGGGTCTGGCTGCGATCGCGATTTCGATCTACATCTGGTTCCGCTTCGAATGGCAGTTTGGGGTCGGCGCGCTGCTCAGCCTGGTCCATGACGTGTCGCTGACCGTCGGCTTGTTCGCGGTGACCCAGATGGAGTTCGATCTCAACATCGTCGCCGCCATCCTGACGGTCATCGGTTATTCGCTCAACGACACCATCGTGGTCTACGACCGCATCCGCGAGAACCTTAAGAAATACCGCAAAATGCCGATGGACGAGCTGCTCGACCTGTCGGTCAACGAGACTTTGGCGCGTACGATCATGACCTCGCTCACGATCTTCGTTACTTTGATAGCGCTGTTGGTACTGGGTCCCAAGGTGATATTTGGTTTTGCCGCCGCGATGATTCTCGGGATCTTCGTCGCTACGTATTCGTCGATCTACATGGCCGCGCCGTTGCTGATCTGGCTCAACGTTTCACCGCGCAGCTTCGTGCCGACTGAGACCAAGACCGACCAGCAGGATCGCCTGGCCCGCGAGCGAGGTTAAGCGCGGTCTGCCAGCCGGTGGTAATGCTCAGCTAGTTGCGCGGCATTCGTCGCCCAGTCGAATCGGGCGGCATTGGCGGCTACGGTGGTTTGCTCAGGTGGGTTGGCCAGCAACGCGCGCACGGCCACAGCGATCGCCTGAGGGTCGCGCGGCACCAGCCTGCCGGCGCTCGCATCATGCACCACTTCGCGCGCACCGCCCACGTCCGGGATGACCAGCGGCGCTCCGCAGGCGAGCGCCTCGATCCAGACATTGGCCAGCCCTTCGCGCTGTGACGGCAACACCACCACATCAGCGGCGCAAAGTACTGTCGGCAATATCTCATGCGAGACCTGGCCGAGGAAATGGACGCGCTTGGTCAGGCCGAGCTTGGCGGCAAGAGCCCGCAGGTCCATCTCGTCACCGCCAGTCCCGGCGAGCGCCAGACGTGAAGTTGGGAGGTGCGCCAATGCTTCGATCGCCAGCCGCTGCCCTTTGACCGGAATCATTGCGCCGGGGGTGACCAGCAACGGCCCGTCGCCGGGAATGCCAATGCCGGGATCGGCGGCAATTGCTGCGCGCGCAATGTGTCGCTGGATCACGCGGAACCGGGCATGGTCGAGCCCGGTGTAATGCACCGCGATCCGGGCCTTGGACATGCCCAGCGCCGCCATATCGCAGCGAAGCGCGTTAGACACCGCCAGCATCCCGGTCGCCTGGTCGGCTGCGGCCAGCATCTGGCCAAGCGCGCCCGGTCGGGTGGACCAGTAGTGGATGTCCGAACCGCGCGCCTTGATTGATAGCGGCAGGCCGAGTTCCGCCGCAATCCGCGCCGCAGCCGGGCCATCGGGGAAGAAGAACTGCGCGTCGACCAGATCGAACGGCCGCTCGCGATGCAGCCGACGGACCAGCGGCAGCACTGCTGCCGCAATCCGCGCCGGGTTGCTGTCTGCACCGAACCGGGGGATCGCGCGAAAGCGCGGGTGGTGCACGGTCAGGCCATTCATGACCGAGACTTCGGCCACACCGGCCAGGCTGCGATAAGGCTCGCGCAAGGATAGCGGCCAGGGTGGAATGCCCAGCGGATTGATCACCACCACGTCGACATCGCCCCGCAAGGCCAGCGCCTGCATCTGGCGCGCAACGAAGCCTCCAAACGCGGGCCGGGCCGGGCTGGGGAACAACGTCGCCAGGCTCACAACGCGCCGCATGGCCTCGCCTAAAGCTTGCGGACCAGCATCTCGGCGACCGCCAGCCACGGCGGGTTGTCGATCACCACCTGGCGCTGACCGGAGCCGAGCAGGAGGAGCGCAACGCGGTTGTCCTGGCGGTCAATCATCCGCCCGAACGCGAACCGTCCGCCCGAACGCGGCGCCAGGACGTCGCGGTTGAGCAGGCGAGCAAAGCCTTCGGGTTCGACCTCGCGCAGCCACACCTGGTCGCCGACACGGTATTCGCCCGAGCCGGTCTCGACCGACAGGGCAAGCAGTGAGCCATCGCCGACCAGCGCCGTGGGAAGGATTGCATCGCGCGGGGTTGCCAGCGCCTCGGCCCCGTTGTCGCCAAGCCGGGCGACCACCCGGGGTTGCGCCGACTCGATGCCGCGCAGGAGCAGCTCGGGCTCGACTTCAAGCGCAGCGGCGATCTTGTTCATCCACACCAGCGACAGATTGCGCGTGCCCGTTTCCAACCGGCCAATGGTTTGCGCGGTGGTTGGCGGCGCGCAGCGTTCAGCCACCTCGGCAAGAGTCAGCTTCTTCTCGCGGCGGATATCGCGGATACGGTTGATCACAGCCCGGCACCTCATAACCGTTATGGTTTTTCCGCTTTCCTACAGACAGGCGCTTTTGGCAAGTCGCCAAGCTGCCAACAAAGGGGAAAACCATGCGACGCAATCTGGTCGAACGCGAATTGAGCAGCGCGGGACCGCTGCGCACCGCCGCCCGGCGCGGTCATCGCAGTGTCACCGTCAACCTCGCCGAATCGCCGTTGACCTGGCTCCATTCGCGCGGCCATCTCAGCGATCGGCAGTACGCCGCGGGTGAGCGGCTGCGTGCCGATTGGGAGCGGGCGCAGCTTGCTCCGGGCGTAACCATGCGCTGGGACGCGGTGCGGATTGGCGGTGGGGGCGAGGCTGGACTGAACCCGACCGAGCGCCAGATCGCGGCCAAGGCCCGCTTTGACGCCGCACTCACCAACGCCGGGCCAGGCCTGAGCGATGTGCTGTGGCGGGTGGTCTGCGCCGGGGAGACGCTGCCCGACACCGAGCGCGCGCTGGCCTGGCCGGTGCGCAGCGGCAAGCTGGTGTTGCGGCTGGCACTCGATCGGGTCGCCGGGTTTTACCGGATCGGGTAAAGGCCGCTTGCCCAAACCGGTGGCGTCCGGCAGAAACTTTCTTTTGAAACCACTCTGGTTTGTCGGGAGAGTCGCATGGATCGTCGCCAGTTCATCGCATCGGGCAGTGCTCTCGCTCTGGTCGGAATCGCGCCGCCGACCTTGGCCAAGGCCGTGCCCAAGACTGGAGACGCGGCGCTTACTGCGCTGCTCGATGCGGTGTTCGCCGACAATGTTGCGACCGGTCCCGAAGATGCGACCGGGCTGGGCCTCGACAAAGGTGCCAATGCTGCGCTCAAATCGCGCTTGTCGCCGCGTACCGCCGCGCATCGCCAGATGGAACTGGCCCGCCATCGCCGGTGGATGGCGCGGCTCAACGGGATCGATCCCAAGAGCCTGTCGGCCACCGGCAAACGCAACCAGGCGCTGGCCCGCGATCTGTTCGAAAACCAGATCGCGCCTGTCACGCAATTTGGCCTGACAACGGCGCAGCGGCCCTATCGGATCACCCAGCAGTCGGGCGCCTATTTCGAAATCCCCGATTTCCTCAATTCGCAGCACACCATCGTCGATCGCAACGATGCCGAGGCCTACCTGGCGCGGCTGGCAGCTTTTTCGACCGCACTTGATCAGGACACTATGGGCCAGCGAGTCGAGGCCGCTCAAGGCCTGGTGGCGCCGGGCTGGTCGCTCGACCTCGCGCTGGGCCAGTTGGGCAAGTTGCGCGGCCCGGTGCCCGAGCAAAACGGGTTGGTCCAGTCGCTGGTCCGGCGCACCCGCGACAAGCAGATTGCCGGCAACTGGCAGGAGCGAGCGACGCGGATTGTCGCCATGTCGGTTTATCCCGCGCTCGATCGCCAGATCGCGCTACTCACCGAATTGCGCAAGACAACCCCTGCCGGAGACGGCGCCTGGCGGATTCCGCACGGCGCAGAAATCTACGCCGCCGCGCTCAAGCAAGCGACGACCACCGACCTGACCCCGGCGCAGGTCCATGAGGTCGGGCTTGATCAGGTCGCCCAGATCACTGCGCAGATCGATGTTATCCTCAAGGGGATGGGCCTGAGCAGCGGCACCGTGGGTGAGCGGATGGCCGCGCTCAATCGCGATCCGGCGCAGCTTTACCCCGATAGCGATGCTGGGCGCGCCGACCTGATTGTCAGCCTGAACGCCGGAATCGCGGATATGCGGTTGCGCTTGCCCCAGGCCTTCGCGTCCGTGCCCAAGCAGCCGCTCGAAATCCGCCGCGTGCCGATCGAAATCCAGGATGGCGCGCCCAATGGCTACTACAATCCCGCCTCGCTCGATGGCAGCCGCCCGGCGATTTACTGGATCAACCTTAAGACAATGGCCAACTGGCCCAAGTTCAGCTTGCCCAATCTGACTTATCACGAGGGGATTCCCGGGCATCACCTGCAGATCAGCATCTCGCAGATGTCGGGCGCCTTGCCCAAGCTGCTCGCCAACCATTTCATCTCGGCCTATGGCGAGGGCTGGGCGCTTTATGCCGAGCAACTGGCCGACGAGCTGGGGGCCTATTCGGGCCTCGATCGGGCAGGTTATCTCCAGTCACAATTGTTCCGTGCGACCCGGCTGGTGGTTGATACCGGCATCCATGACCTGCGCTGGAGTCGCGAGCGGGCGACCGACTACTTTGCCGCCACCACCGGCTACAACCGCGCCCGCTGCCTCAGCGAAATCTCGCGCTATTGCGTCGCGATGGGCCAGGCCTGCAGTTACAAGATCGGCCATAACGCCTGGAACGCCGCGCGCGAAAAAGCCAAGGCGGCGCTGGGTGACAAGTACAGTCTCGCCTGGTTCCATGAGATTTTGAAGGACGGGTCGATGCCGCTGACCATGCTGGCGGCGCGCACCGACGAGCGCATTCGGGAGCGGATGGAATTGGGGTGAGTTGCTCGGCGGGCGGCAGCGCGGGGCCTTCGACGGGCTCAGGCTGAGCGGATGTTTTATGTGTTCGGAGTAGCACCAAGACCCGCTCAAGCCTCCGCCAACTCCGCCAGTTCGAGCCAGCGCTCCTCCGCCGAATCCTTGTCCGCGCGGGCTTTGTCCACGGCCTCGGTCAGCGCCGCAAACCGCGCCGGATCGCGCGCATAGAGCGCCGCATCCGCCAGCGCCGCTTCATCGCGCGCAATCGCAGCGGCCAGCGCCTCGACCCGCTCGGGCAGCAATTCGTAGTCGCGTTGATCCTTGTAGGTCAGCTTGCTTTTGCGCGCAGGCGAGGAGGCGGGTGCGGCAACAGCGGCCGACACCGCCTTGGACGGACCGCTGCGCGCCTTGCGCTGCGCTTCCCAATCGGCATAGCCCCCGGCCACGATATCGACCGTGCCCGACCCGTCGAGGCCAAGCGTCACCGTCACCGTCCGGTCGAGGAAATCGCGGTCGTGGCTGACGATCAGGACGGTGCCGTCGTAGTCGGCGATCACTTCCTGAAGCAGGTCAAGCGTCTCCAGGTCCAGATCGTTGGTCGGCTCGTCGAGCACCAGCAGATTGGACAGCCGGGCAAATTCGCGCGCCAGCAACAGCCGTGACCGCTCGCCGCCCGACAGCGTGCCGACCTTGGCATCAATCATACCGGGATCGAACAGGAAGTCCTTGAGATAGCCCTGCACATGCTTGCGCACGCCGCGCACGTCGATCCAGTCGCCGCCGTCAGCCAGGATGTCGCGGACGCGCTTTTCGGGCGCCATCAGGCTGCGCTGCTGGTCGATCAGCACGCCTTCCAGGGTCTGAGCCAGGGTTACTTTGCCCTGATCGGGCGCAAGTTCCCCGGTCAGCAGCTTGAGCAAGGTGGTTTTGCCCGAGCCGTTGGCGCCGACCACGCCGATCCGATCCCCGCGCTGGATCCGCAGGGTAAAGTCGCGGATGATCGTGCGGCCGGCGAAGCCCTTGGTCACATGATCGGCCACGATCACGGCCTTGGTCTTCACATCATCGGTGCCCAGCTTGAGCTTGGCCACGCCCGCCGGGCCGATCATCGCCGCCCGTTGCGCGCGCATTTCGTAGAGCTTGGACAGTCGGCCCTGATTGCGCTTGCGCCGCGCGGTGACGCCGCGTTCCAGCCAGTGTGCTTCGATCTTCAGTTTGGCGTCGAGCTTGTCGGCCGAGCGCGCTTCCTCGGCATAGACCTGCTCGGTCCAGATGTCGTAGCCGCCAAAGCCGATTTCCTTGCGCCGCACGATCCCGCGGTCGAGCCACAGCGTTGCCTTGGTCAGCCGGGTGAGAAAGGTCCGGTCGTGGCTGATCGCAATGAATGCGCCATTGTAGCGCGACAGCCAGCCCTCCAACCAGTCGATCGCGGCCAGATCGAGGTGGTTGGTCGGCTCGTCGAGCAGCAACAGGTCGGGCTTGGAGGCGAGCGCCCGGCACAGCGCCGCGCGTCGCCGCTCGCCGCCGCTGGCGCTCTGCGCGCTGCGTGACAGGTCGATGCTGAGCTGGTCGGCGATGGCTTCCACATCATGCCGCGAAGGGGCATCGGGCTCATGCAGGGCGAAGTCGAGCAGGGTGGCATAGCCGGTGAAGAACGGGTCTTGTTCGAGCATCACGATCTTGGTGCCGGGCTGGATCGAGCGCGTGCCCCGGTCCGCCTCGATCTGGTTGGCGACGCACCGCAGCAAGGTGGTCTTGCCTGCACCGTTGCGCCCGATCAGCGCCAGCCGGTCACGCGGGCCGACGTGGATGTCGAGGTCTTTGAATAGCCAGCCGGAGCCCTGGATCAGGCCCAGGCCTTCCCAGCTGAGGATCGGTGCTGCTGCCATGGCCCGCGCCCCTACAGGTTCGCACACTGCGTTGACAAGCCGCGCTTATGCCGGGATGCCGTGACGATGCGGACGATCTGGCTCAATGGCGAATGGGTGGCCGAAACCAAGGCCCAGGTTTCGGTATTCGATCGCGGGCTTCTGTTCGGGCAGAGCGTCTACGAAGTCGCCCCGGTGCTGCGCGGGCGGATCGCCAACTGGTCGTATCACGCCACGCGGCTAGCCCGCTCGCTGGCCATGGCGGGGATTGCAGATGCCACGGACTGGCCCGCTGTGTTGGCGCAACTGATCGCGCGTAATGGCCTGGAAGAGGGCCGCGTCTATCTCCAGATTACCGGGGGCGATGCCGGGGACCGCGATTTCCTCCTGCCCGATCCGCCGCTCGCGCCCACCCGGATCGCCTATACCCAGGTTGCCGTGCTGATCGACAACCCCAAGGCTGAGAGCGGGCTTCGGATCATTCTCCGGCCCGATCTGCGCTGGCAGGTGCGCGCGGCCAAGACCACGCAATTGCTTTACGCCATGCTGATGAAGGAAGAAGCCCGCGCCGCCGGGGTCGATGACGTGTGGATGGTCGAGAACGGCGTGGTTACCGAGGCGAGCAGCCAGAACGCGCATATCATCGACGCGCGCGGCGTGCTGGTCTCGCACCCGATCGATCATGGCGTGCTGCCCGGCGTGACCCGAATCAGCGTCCTGGCCATTGCGCGCGACCTGGGACTGACCGTGGAGGAGCGCGCCTTTACCCCGGCCGAACTGTTCGCGGCGCGTGAGGCTTTCGTCTCGGCGGCGGGCTCGCTGGTCCTGCCGGTAGTCGAAGCTGACGGACGGGCGATTGCCGGCGGTGCACCCGGGCCGATCACACACGCCATCCGCCAACGTTACATCGCCCAACTCCTCGCAGACTGAGCGGGAACGGCGCTGCTTGCTGGCCGTTGAGTGGGTCAGGCTTTCACAGCACAAAGCATTCGGGAGAATTCCATGCGTCTGATCGGTTGCACGCTAGCCTTGCTGCTCGCCAGCACTGCGCCAGCATTTGCCGCGCAAGTCACGATCACGTCGAACGGGCCTATCGCGGAGATTGGTGTGACCGAAATCGTCCAGTCCGCTCCTGACCTGGCCACCGTCTCTGCTGGGGTGACCACCCGCGCATCGACCGCCGTCCTCGCCATGCAGCAGAGCGCGGCAGCCATGGACCAGGTCATCGGCCGACTGCGCAGCCTGAGCATTCCGCGTGCCGATATCCAGACCGCCGGCGTCTCGCTCAACGCGCAATATCGCTACAACACTGACTCTACGCCGCCCGTCTTTCTCGGCTATGACGCCGCCAATCAGGTCAATGTTACCTTGCGTGACATAGCCAAGGTTGGCCCGACGCTCGATGCTTTGGTGGCGGCAGGGGCTACAAATATCGCGGGTCCCAGCTTCAGCGTCGACAACGACCGGCCCCAGCGCGACGCCGCGCGCAAGGCCGCGTTCGAACGTGCCAAAGCCCAGGCCACCGACTATGCCCGGATGGCCGGCTACAGCGCGGTGCGATTGCTGTCGGTCGAGGAATCGGTGTCCGAACGCGGCCCGGTGCCATTCGCTCGCGATGCCATCGTGGTCACCGCCTCGCGGGTTGAGTCCACTCCGATCGAGCCGGGCCAGGTCGGGACCGCCGTGACGCTCGTTGCCAAGTACGAGATGATCCGCTGAACCGGGGCATGGCATGGCATTCACTTGATGTTCAAAGCCCGCCTCCTAACAGACCCAAGATAATGCGTCGCACCTTCCTCCTTCTGGCCCTTGTCGGGGCAACTGCGGCTGGTCCCGCTGCAGCCGAGCCTGGCGGCGAGCAGGGTCAGGTTCGCAAGGAAATGCGCGCCGGTAACGTCCGCCCCCTGCGCGAGATTGAGCAGCGCGTGCTGCCGACGATGCCGGGGATGCAGTATCTGGGCCCCGAATACGATCCTGCGGCCATGGCTTACCGGCTCAAATTCATCCGCGACGGCCGCGTCGTCTTCGTCGATGTCGACGCCCGCTCGGGCGAAGTGATCCGGCAGTCCCAGTAAGCCAAGTCCCAGTGAGCCCAGTCCCACTAGGATGCGCCAGCCCGAGCGCGCGCCTCGCGCCGCTTGCTTGACGCCTTCGGGCTTAAACCCCATGTCAGACCCATCGGAACTTGCTGGCGAACATCACGCCGAACTAGACAGGGATTTACCGGAAATGCGCATCCTGATCGTTGAGGATGAGCCGACACTGGGCAAACAGCTCAAGTCCACGCTCGAGCAGAACGGTTACGCGGTCGATCTGTCGACCGACGGTGAGGATGGTCATTTCCTCGGCTCGACCGAAGATTACGATGCGGTCGTGCTCGATCTCGGCCTGCCCGAAATCGACGGTCTGACCGTCCTTGGTATGTGGCGCAAGGAAGGGCGGCGCTTTCCGGTGCTGGTCCTGACTGCGCGTGACAGCTGGTCGGACAAGGTTGCCGGGCTCGATGCCGGGGCCGATGATTACCTGGCCAAGCCATTCCAGACGGAAGAACTGATCGCCCGGCTGCGCGCGCTGATCCGCCGCGCTTCGGGCAATTCCTCGTCCGAGCTGATCGCTGGCGATGTGCGGCTGGATACCCGCTCGGGCCGGGTCACGCTTGACGGCGAGCCGGTCAAGTTGACTGCGCAGGAGTACAAGCTGCTGTCCTACCTGCTCCACCACAAAGGTAAGGTAGTCAGTCGGACCGAGCTGATCGAGCATATTTACGATCAGGATTTTGACCGTGATTCCAATACCATAGAAGTCTTTGTGACACGCATCCGCAAGAAGCTGGGTGCCGATGTGATTACCACCATTCGTGGCCTTGGCTACAGCCTCGACGATCCCGCCGGCCCTGGCCGCGGCTGATCCCGCCCCGCTAGCGAGCCCGGGCGCCGTGGTGGCGCATACCGGATCGCTGTCGCGGCGGATGATCGTGATCGCGGCGGGCTGGATCACGATCCTGCTATTGCTCGGCGGGGTCGGGCTCGATCGCACCCTGACCGGGCAGGTCACCCGAAACTTCGACGATCAGCTTGGCTATATGCTCACCGCCATGGTCGGCTCGGCCGAGATAGGCCCCGATGGCGAGGTGTTTTTTAACCGCCCGCTTGGTGATCAGCGCTTTCTCGAACCCAACAGCGGGCTTTACTGGCAGATCAGCGGCAAGGCCCATGACGACTTTCCCTCGCGCTCGCTGTGGGATCGCAGCCTGAAAGTGCGCACCGACCACTTCGACAGTGAGCCGCACGTCTACGACAGCGTCCAGTTCAAGGGCGAGCCGTTGCGGGTGATGGAACGCTCGATCATCTTGCCCGGCAGCAAGGTCCAGTGGTTGTTCACGGTCGCCGCCAGCCGTGGCGAACTCGACGCGCAGACGGCGCGGATTCGCACGATCCTGCTTTACAGTTTCGTCATTCTCGGTCTCGGCCTGTTCACTATGGCGGGCCTGCAAACCTGGTACGGCCTCAGCCCCTTGCGCGGGGTGCGCCGGGCAATCGCCCATATGCGCACCACCGGGACCAACCGGGTGACCGATCCACTGCCGCTCGAAGTGCAGCCAATGGTTCAGGAGCTAAACGCGCTGCTGGCCCATTCCGAGCTTCAGGCCGAGGAGGCGCGGACTCATGCGGGCAATCTCGCGCACGCCCTCAAGACCCCGCTTACCGTTGTTATGAACGCCGCCACCGCTCATGCCGACGATCTGTCGGACACTGTGATCCGCGAGGCGGCGGTCATGCGCCGCCAGGTTGATCACCACCTTGCCCGCGCGCGCGCCGTGGGCCGCCGCGCGGTCGGCCTGTCGCGCGCCTCGGTGTGGGACAGCGTCGAGGCGGTGCTGCGGGCAATGACGCGCCTCTATGCTCAGGCCCGCTTCGATCTCGACGGCAACCGCAATGTCGACGTAGCGATCGAGCGCCAGGACCTTGACGAAATCCTCGGCAACCTGATCGAGAACGCCGCCAAGTACGGCGGTGGCAGTGTATTCGTGACGGTCGACGTTAAGACCGAGGGCACAATCGATCCGGCCTGGTGCGAAATCTGGGTCGAGGACGACGGCCTGGGCATTCCCGAAGAAGAACGCACCCGCATCTTCGATCGCGGCGCGCGGCTCGATACCGGCAAGCCTGGAACGGGGCTGGGCCTGGCGATCGTACGCGACGTCGCGGAAATTTACGGCGGCACGGTCGAACTGGACGAAAGCGAGGACCTGGGCGGGTTGCTGGTGCGCATAAGATTGCCGCGACTGGGGTAGAAACTACCTCCCGTTCTTCGCCTGCTCGTGGTGGCGGATTACTTCCTCGATGATGAACCGCAGAAACTTCTCCGAGAACTCCGGATCAAGCTGGGCCTCACCTGCAAGTTTCCTTAACCGCGCGATCTGGCGTTCTTCGCGGGCGGGGTCGGAGGCGGGGAGGTCCTGCGTGGCCTTGTAGGCACCGACTGCCTTGGTGATGCGAAAACGCTCAGCCAGAATGTGGATCAGCGCGGCATCGATGTTGTCGATGCTCGAGCGGAAGCCGGTCAGGACCGGGTCGGGGGCCGATTTGTCGTCTGGTGCGTTGTCTTGGTGTGCCATCTCGATCGCCCGCTAGCACGGCGTTTATGGGAATTCCACGCTTGCCTTCCTGCCCGCCCATGACCAAAGCTGCACGGCGATGAGCGCTGACGTCATTCCCCTGCGCGCCCGCGCTGCCCAGGCCACCCTTGCCCCGATGCTGGCGCTGACCGCTGGCGGCATGAATAGCGTCAATGCGGTGATTCTGGCCCGGATGCAAAGCCAGATCCCGCTGATCCCGGCGCTTGCCGGCCACCTGATTGCCGGCGGGGGCAAGCGGATGCGGCCGATGCTGACGCTCGCCAGTGCAGCCATGCTCGAGTATCAGGGCACCCGCCATCACCTGCTGGCGGCGGCAGTCGAATTCATCCACACCGCTACTTTGCTCCATGACGATGTGGTCGACGGCTCTGACCTGCGCCGTGGCAAGTCGACTGCCAACATTGTCTTCGGCAATCCGGCAACCGTGCTCGTCGGCGATTTCCTGTTCAGCCGCGCCTTCGAACTGATGGTCGAGGATGGTAGCCTCAAGGTGCTGAAGATCCTCAGCAATGCCTCGGCGGTAATTGCCGAGGGCGAGGTCGACCAGCTCACCGCCCAGCGTCAGATCGAAACCGGCGAGGATCGCTATCTGGCGATCATCGGCGCCAAGACCGCCGCGTTGTTTGCGGCCGCCTGCCGCATCGCTGCGGTCGTCGCCGAGCGCAGTGAAGCCGATGAGATCGCACTCGACGCCTTTGGCCGCAACCTGGGCATCGCGTTCCAGCTGGTCGACGATGCGATCGACTACGATTCGGATGCCGCGACCATGGGCAAAGGTCAGGGTGACGATTTCCGCGACGGCAAGATGACCCTGCCGGTGATCCTCGCCTATGCCCGCGGCGACGAGGTCGAGCGCAAGTTCTGGCGCGAGGCGATCGGCGGCCACAGGATCGCCGATACCGATCTGGCCCACGCGGTCACCCTGATCCACCGTCACGAGGCAGTCAGCGCCACTCGCGACCGCGCCCGTCACTTTGCCCAGCGCGCGATCGACGCGATTGCCGGCTTCCCGGCGAGCGAGGCCAAGGCGGCGATGGCCGAAGCGGCGGAATTCGCGGTGTCGCGGCGGTATTAAGGCGCTAGCCGATCGGCACCATCAGGTGTGCATAAGGTGTCCCGGCCCACATGACATAGGGGGCCGCAGTGTCGGGATTGGCCCCGCTGGGATAGCCGATCAATGCCTTGGCCGAACCGACGATCATCACGTGCGGACCGGTCTTGATCCAGTCGCCGCCGCTCGTCGGTTTGCTGGCAAAGGGATCGGTATTGCTGGCATCGGTTCCGCCAGACAGCATGTATATCACGCCAGGCGCGCCATCTTCCGGCGGTTTGTGATTCATCTTGGCCGTGGCCCATGTCATCGCGTTGGCGTCCAAGCACATGGGATCGTTGCCCGGCGTGTTAGGATTGTCGGGCATGCAGGTGAAGTTGTTGGTTCCTGCCCGCAGGGTCGTCATGCTGCCATCGGCTTTGGCCATCACAATCGTCGCATGATCCGACACCGCTTTGGGTGCAGCCGACATTGCGCTCTTGAGCGGGTCCGAAGCGGCGGCTGCCGTTGTTTCGGTTGCTTCAGCTTTGACTTCAGACGTCGATGGCCCCTTGGTACAGCCCGCTATGGCCAAGACTGCCACGACAACCGTGAGGAACGGAAATTCACGCATAACCAACCCCCTCTTTCCATGAACAGCGCGTGATTTACCATAACAACCGGGTTGCGCCAAACGGCACGAAGAGACTTGATCGAGACGTTGGCAGGGGCGATGCGCAGCCTGTGACGCCAGTTTTGCCCATTCATCTCGTTCTGCCACAACTGCTTAGCGCTCTGCGTGAGCGGTCATCCGCTGTGCTGATCGCTCCGCCCGGAGCAGGCAAAACTACCGCAGTAGCGCCCGCAGTGCTGGGGCAGGGTTGGTGCACCGGCACTATTATTCTGCTCAGTCCCCGCCGAGTCGCGGCACGCGCGGCTGCTGAGCGGATGGCCGAACTGTTGGGTGAACCGCCTGGCCAGACTATCGGCTATCTGACCCGCCTCGACAGCAAGCGCTCTTCGGCAACCCGCGTGCTGGTGATGACCGAGGCGATTTTCGTCGCCACGATCCAGGCCGATCCTGAATTGCAAGGCATCAGCGCGGTACTGTTCGACGAGGCACATGAGCGCCACCTCGACAGCGACCTGGGCCTTGCCCTGGCGATTGAGAGCGCCGCCGTGCTGCGCCCCGATCTGCGCCTGATCGTGATGTCGGCAACGATCGACGGCGCGCGGTTCGCGCGGCTGCTGGGCGGCGCGCCGGTGATCGAGAGCCAGGGCGCCGCCTATCCGCTGGCGATCCGCTGGCTGGGCGCGCGGCCCGAATTGCGGACCGAGGACGCGATGGCTTCGGCCATCCTCACCGCCTGGCGCGAGGGGGCGGGCGATATTCTCGCCTTCCTCCCCGGCGTGCGCGAAATCGAACGCACCGCCGAGCGGCTCGCCGAACGGCTGCCGCAAGCCCTCGTCCTGGCGCTTCATGGCCAGGTCGAGCCTGCCGCCCAGCGCGCCGCCATTCGCCGCGATCTTGAGGGGCGGCGGCGGATCGTGCTGGCGACTGCAATTGCCGAAACCTCGCTGACGCTCGACGGTGTTGCGGTGGTGGTCGATGCCGGGCTCTCGCGCCGGGCCGAGTTCGATGCCGCGGCGGGCGTCACCCGGCTGGTCACCCATCGCGCCAGCCAGGCGGCGGCGGCGCAGCGGGCCGGGCGCGCGGCGCGACAGGGGCCCGGCATTGCCTATCGGCTGTGGGAGGAGGCCGGGCATCCCGGCCGCGCCGCGTTCGATCCACCCGAAATGCTGACCTCCGACCTGGCGCCACTAACGCTCGCGCTGGCGCAATGGGGAGCAGGGGATCCAACCAAGTTGGCGTGGCTCGATCCCCCGCCCGCTGCTGCGCTGGCCTCGGCACGAGGGCGTTTGCGCGGGCTTGGGGCGCTGGCTGGCGACCACCGGATAACGCCCCACGGCACTGCCATGGCCACCCTGCCGATGGAGCCCGCATTGGCGCACTTGCTGCTTTATGCTGCGCAGCATGGGGTGCAGCATAAAGCCGCGCAATTGGCGCTGCTGCTGCAGGAACGCGGGCTGGGCGGGCGCAGCGATGATCTGGCCGCGCGCCTCGATCGCTGGACCGGTGAGCGTTCGGGCCGCGCCGAAGCCTCGCGCAGGCTCGCCGCACGCTGGGCAGACCGCGCGGCTGGTCTGGTTCACAGTGGATCGGGCGATGCGCCTTCGCTGGGCATTCTGCTGGCCGAGGGCTTTCCCGAAAATCTCGCCCGGCGCCGCGATGGCAGTGGCGAGAACTGGCTGACTGCGGGCGGGCGGGGCCTGCGGCTCGATCCGGCGTCGCCGCTGTCGCGCGCGGAATTTCTTGCGGTAGGCGATGCCCAGGGCGAGGCCAAAGGTGCGCGGATTACCGGGGCGATTGCGCTAACCGAAGCAGAGGTCCTGTATTGGCTGGCCCCGCGCATCGAGCGGCGGCAGACCTTGTGCTGGATCGCTGACGAGCGCCGGGTCGAAGCGCTGGTGGAGGCGAGGCTCGGCGCAATCCTGCTCAGCCGGGGCCCCGATCCTGCGCCCGATAGCGCGACGATCCGTGCTGTGTTGGGCGAGCAGGTTGCCCGCGCCGGGCTGTCGTTGCTGCCGCTGTCCACTGCGAGCCTTGCCCTGCTGACGCGCGCGAATTTTGCCGGTCTCGAAGCCCTGGCCGAGCCCGGCTTGCTTGCCTCGCTCGATCTCTGGCTGACCCCGCTTCTCGCCCGCCGCCTCGATGCAATCGATCCCGCCGCACTCCACCAAGCCTTGCTCGCCCGCCTGAGTCACCCCGAACGCCAGCAGCTTGCGCGTCTTGCTCCCGCGTCGTTCACCAGTCCTGCGGGGAGCAACCATACGATCGACTACGCCGATCCCGGCGGGCCGAGCGTCGAAGTGCGGGTGCAGGCTCTGTTCGGACTCAATTCCCATCCCCAGTTCGGCCAGCCGCCGCAGTCTTTGTTGCTCAAGCTGACCTCACCCGCGGGGCGCCCGATCCAGACCACGCGCGATCTGCCCGCTTTCTGGCGCGGCACATGGCGCGATGTGGTGCGCGAGATGAAAGGCCGCTATCCGCGTCATCGCTGGCCCGAGGCGCCGTGGGACGAAGACCCGAGCCTGAAAACCCGCAATGCTTTCGAGGCCAGCAAGCGCCCTTGATTTGCGTGCTCTTGCATTTCGGGCAGTTTGCTAGGAAAGCCGCGTCATGACCGCTCGCATCTATCAGCGCCCGAAGAACGCCATGCAATCAGGCAAGGCCCTGACCGACATCTGGCTCCTCGAATTCGCCCCTGCCGAAGCGCGGCGGCCCGATCCTTTGATGGGCTGGGCCGGCTCGGGCGACACTCAGGTGCAGGTTGTGCTGACATTTGCCAGCGCCGAAGAGGCCAAGGTCTATGCCGTGCGCAACGGGATCGAGGCCCGCGTCCAGCAAACTCCGCCGCGACGGCTCAAGCTCCAGACCTACGCGGATAATTTTCGCTAGGTTACTGCCGTAAGGTCAGGCGCCCCTGGTTGAAGGCGCCGCGGCAATCGGTCGCGTCGTGCTTGATATCCGAATCGAGCAGCGGTGTGTCGGTCATACCCGCCCCGGCAAAACGTTTGTCGTCGCACTCGCCGTCCTTGGCATAGCGGCTCGAATCATCGCCCCACATGATGTGATCGGTGCCGCTGTTGGAATAGGTGCTGGTGCTGGCGGGTTCCTGGCGTCGTCCCCCCTGATAGGTCAGGCGTCGCTGGATATAGGCGCTGCGGCAATCGGTGGCGTCGTGGCGGATATCGCTGTCGATCAGCATGGTGCTGGTCATGCCTGCGCCCGAAAAGCGCATATCGTCGCACTCGCCGTCTTTGGCGAAACGGCTGGAATCGTCGCCGAAATCGACGCTCTGCGCCGCCGCTGGCAGCGGCAGGCTGAGAGTTAGCGCCGAGATGGTGGCAAGGGTGTTGCTGGAAACGATGCGCATGAAAGCCCCCCTACATGCTGTTGATCTGACGTTTTCTGCTTCGAAACGGGCAGTTTGACAACTGACAATAGCCGTTAGTTTCTGGTTCGGTGCCGCTTCTGCGGCAGTGGAAAACGACACAAGGCTTGCGGACAGGCTCACCCCTCGCCATATGCGCGACCGGGAGTCCGGGCGGGCGCTTGCGTTCGCCAACCTGGTCAGATCCGGAAGGAAGCAGCCACAACGGATTGCGGCGGGTCGCCCGGCTCCTTTTCTCCTTATTCCTTTTCTCCTGACAATGGCAGCGGCAAGGCTTACCTAATTGGCCATGGGCGATTCATCCGACATCTTCGGCGGCGATCCGCAAGCCGAGCGCGACCCGGATATGCCGGACGATGCGCTGGGCCTGGGGCTAGACATGCCTGCGCCCAGGCCCGCAGCAACGCCGGTTTCAGCCCCGATCAACCAGCCCTACCGCGTGCTTGCCCGCAAATACCGCCCGCAAACATTCTCCGAGCTGATCGGCCAGCACGCCATGGTCCAGACCCTGGCCAATGCGATCCGGCGCGAGCGGCTGGCCCATGCCTTCTTGATGACCGGGGTGCGCGGGGTCGGCAAGACCTCGACCGCGCGGCTGATCGCCAAGGCGCTCAACTGCATCGGCCCGGACGGCAAGGGTGGCCCGACGATTGATCCGTGCGGGGCCTGCGAGCCGTGTGTCGCCATCGCCGAGGGCCGCCATATCGACGTGATCGAGATGGACGCGGCCAGCCACACCGGGATCGATGACGTGCGTGAGATCATCGAGGCGGTGCGCTATGCTGCGGTCAGCGCGCGCTACAAGATCTACATCATCGACGAAGTCCACATGCTCTCGCGTCAGGCTTTCAACGGTCTGCTCAAGACACTTGAAGAGCCGCCAGCACACGTGAAGTTCCTGTTCGCGACCACCGAGGCAGACAAGCTGCCAGTCACCGTACTCTCGCGCTGCCAGCGGTTTGACCTGCGGCGCATTCCTACCCCGATGCTGGCCGAGCACTTCGCAAAGATCTGCGCGGCCGAGGCGGTTGAGGCCGAGGCTGAGGCGCTGGCGATGATCGCTGCCGCCGCCGAAGGCTCGGTCCGTGACGGGCTGTCGATCCTCGATCAGGCGATTGCTCATTCCGAAGGCGCGGGCGAAGCGGCGTTGATCACTGCCGAACAGGTCCGCGATATGCTTGGGCTGGCCGACAAGACCACCCAGCGCCGCCTGTTCGCGGCCTTGTTGGCGGGCGACGGTGCGGCGCTGCTCGACCTGGTGGCCATGCAGTTCTCGCTTGGGATCGAGCCGATCGCGCTGATGCGCGCGCAGCTCGATCTGGTCCACCGGATTACTGTCGCCCAGATCGGCAAGGGCGCGGCGGACGCCGCCTCGGCTGAGGAGACCGGTGCGCTTGACGGCTGGGCCAACGGGCTGTCGCCGGGCCAGTTGCACCGCCTGTGGCAATTGCTGCTCAAGGGCCATGACGAGGTCCGCAACGCGCCCGATCCGCTGGTCTCGGCGCAGATGGCGCTGCTGCGGGTGATGCACGCCGCCGACCTGCCTGATCCCGGGACTTTGGTGAAGCGGATGGAGGAACTGGCAGCGCGTGCACCTGCTGCTGGGCCTTTGGTTGGCGAGTCGAGGACGGCAGCGTCGCCACCTTGGCAGGCCCTGGATTGGAGCGACGTGGTTGCGCAGATAGGTGCGAGCCGACCGAATCTCGCCAGTATTCTGAAGATGCAAGTCCGGGTGATCGAGTTTGACTCCGGGACGTTGCGCTACAGCCAAGTCCCCGGATTTACGGATGATTTTTTATCGGGTCTTCGCACGGCGCTGCTGGAGATTACGGGTGACGAATGGTTGATCGAGCGCAACGACAGCGGCGGCGCACCCACTTTGGTAGAGGCCGACGAGGCTGCCAAGGCCGAGGCGAGGGGCGCCGTCATGCGTTCACCCCTGGTTGAGGCGGCGCTTGCTGCCTTTCCCCAAGCCGAATTGATCGAAGCCGACGCCGCCGGTCCGGGACCGGGTGAGCGCAATTGGAGAAGTCGCGCATGAAATCGATGGAAGAAATGATCGCTGCTGCCCAGCAGGCCGCTGAAACCATCCAGAAGCAGATGGGCGAGGCCCAGGCCAAACTTGAGGAGATCGAAGTCGAAGGCGCCGCCGGCGGCGGCCTGGTCAAGATTCGCGCCTCGGCCAAAGGCCGGGTGATTGGCGTGGCGATCGACGACAGCCTGCTCCAGCTCAGCGAAAAAGGCATCCTCGAAGACCTCGTCGCGGCTGCGTTCAATGACGCCCGGGCCAAGGCCGACCAGGTCACCGGCGCGGAAATGGACCGCATCCAGCAGGGCATGGGGATTCCGCCGGGGTTCAAGCTTGGAGGGATATTAGGATAACTCCTCCCTGAAATGCGGAGAGGGACTATCCGCAAGATGGTGGAGGGGCCGAGAGCAGCAATTTATCGCTCTATCGAGACCAAGGCGTTCGGCCCTTCCGTCAGTCGCAAGTGATTGCCACCTCTCCGTTCCGGGGAGAAATGAACTTGGCTCTAACCGCCTCTCATCCCACCCATCCACAACCCCTTCGCATCCCCATATTGCGCTCTCCCAAACCCATCCCCATATTTCGGATAAGCCGGGTTTCCCCCGGCGCGCGGCTTTTCGCGCTATAATGGACATCCGATGACCACGAACTCGCTCCCGCTGCTCCCCTTGCGCGACATCGTCGTGTTTCCCGGCATGGTCGTGCCGCTGTTCGTGGGCCGCGAGAAATCGGTCGCCGCGCTGGAAACTGCGATGGCCGGCAACAAGGACATCTTCCTCCTCGCCCAGCTCGACCCGGGTTGCGACGATCCTGAGCGCGACGATCTGTACGATTTCGGGGTGATCGCCACCGTGCTCCAATTGCTCAAGCTGCCCGACGGCACCGTGCGCGTGCTGGTCGAAGGCCAAAGCCGCGCCCGGCTTGAAAACCTCAAGGCCGAGGGCGGCGCGAATGGCGAATTGGTTGTCGCCGATATCGTCATGGTTGAGCCGGTCTCCGCCTCGGGCACCGAAGTCGCGGCGATGATGCGCAGCGCGGTTGAGCAGTTCGGCGAATATGCCAAGCTCAACAAAAAGCTGTCGCAGGACGCGGGCGATGCCTTTGGTGAGATCGACGATGCCTCCAAGCTGGCCGACGCGATTGCCGCGCAGATCAGCACCAAGGTTGCCGACAAGCAGGCGCTGCTGACCGAGACTGATCCGCTCAAGCGGCTGGAAATGGTCTACAGCTTCATGGAAGGCGAGCTGGGCGTGCTCCAGGTCGAGCGCAAGATCCGCGGGCGGGTCAAGCGTCAGATGGAAAAGACCCAGCGCGAATATTACCTCAACGAGCAGCTCAAGGCGATCCAGTCCGAACTGGGCGGAGCCGAGGGCGAAGAAGGCAACGAGATTGTCGAGCTCCAGGCCAAAATCGACAAGCTCAAGCTGTCCAAGGAAGCGCGGACCAAGGCCGTGGCCGAACTGCGCAAGCTGAAATCGATGCAGCCGATGAGCGCGGAAGCGACCGTCATCCGCAACTATCTCGACGTGCTGCTCGGACTGCCTTGGGGCAAGAAAAGCAAACTCAAGAAGGACATCACCGCCGCGCAGACTGTGCTCGACGCCGATCACTATGCGCTGGAAAAGGTCAAGGACCGGATCGTCGAGTATCTCGCGGTCCAGGCTCGTACCAACAAGCTGAAGGGTCCGATCCTGTGCCTGGTCGGCCCTCCGGGCGTCGGCAAGACCTCACTCGGCAAATCAATCGCCCGCGCCACGGGCCGTGAATTCGCGCGCCAGTCGCTCGGCGGCGTGCGCGACGAGGCTGAGATTCGCGGCCATCGCCGCACCTACATTGGCTCGCTGCCGGGCAAGATCATCACCAATTTGCGCAAGGCCGGGACCTCTAATCCCTTGTTCCTGCTCGACGAGATCGACAAGCTCGGACAGGATTTTCGAGGCGATCCGGCCTCGGCGCTACTCGAAGTGCTCGATCCTGAACAGAACTCGAAGTTCCAGGACCATTATCTGGAGCTCGATTTCGACCTCAGCGACGTGATGTTCGTGTGCACCGCCAACAGCCTCAACCTGCCGCAGGCGCTGCTCGACCGGATGGAGATCATCCGTCTCGAAGGTTATACCGAGGACGAAAAGGTCGAGATTGCCGAGCGTCACCTGATTGCCAAGCAGATCGAGGCGCATGGCCTCAAGCCCGAGGAGTTCATCCTCACCACCGAGGGTCTGCGCGATCTGATCCGTTATTACACCCGCGAGGCCGGGGTCCGTACGCTCGAGCGCGAAATCGCCCGGCTGGCGCGTAAGTCACTACGTGCGATTCTGGAGAAGAAGGTCACCAGCGTCACCATCACTCCTGAAAATCTGGGCGAATATGCCGGGGTGCAGAAGTTCCGCCACGGCGTCTCCGACGAGGAGAATCAGGTCGGCGCGGTTACCGGCCTCGCCTGGACCGAAGTCGGCGGCGAATTACTGACGATCGAGAGCGTCACCGTGCCGGGCAAGGGCATGGCGCGGACTACCGGCAAGCTGGGCGAAGTGATGAACGAAAGCGTCCAGGCTGCCTTCAGCTTCGTCAAGGCGCGGGCCCCGGCCTACGGCATCAAGCCTTCGATCTTCCAGCGCAAAGACATCCATATCCATTTGCCCGAAGGCGCGGTGCCCAAAGACGGGCCAAGCGCGGGCGTCGGCATGGTCACCTCAATCGTCTCGACGCTCACCGGCATCGCGGTGCGGGCGGACGTGGCGATGACTGGCGAGGTCACCTTGCGCGGTCGGGTACTGCCGATCGGCGGGCTCAAGGAAAAGCTGCTGGCGGCCTTGCGCGGCGGGATAAAGACTGTCCTGATCCCCGAAGAAAACCGCAAGGACCTTGCCGAAATCCCGGCAAAGATCCTTGACGCACTTGAGATCGTGCCAGTCAGTCACGTCGATGAGGTGCTGGCGCTCGCCCTGGTTCAGCCGCTCGAAGCGATCGAATGGACCGAGGCGGATGACCTGGCCAGCCAGCCGTTGCCACCGGTTGCAATCCCTCCTGCGGTGCAGTCGACCACTGCCCACTGATCCATGCTGCAAAGCAGCGACTCGGAGGGACCAAATGGCGCGCGGGTGCCGTTGGGATCGTTTTGACCATGCGGTAAGTCGCAGCTTTTGCTAAAATGGCCGAATTTAGGGGATAATTGGCTATTTTATGCGACTTTTGGCTTTGACAGACACCGTAAAAATCGCTCAATTCCGGCACGTACGAGGCGAGGTAATTTTTCCGGTTTCACTAGAAGGTAGGGGGTTCCCAACATGAACAAGAACGATCTGATCGGCGCAGTTGCAGATTCCAGCGGCCTGACGCGCAGCGATGCCGTGAAAGCAGTCGAAGGCGTGTTCGAAGCAATTTCGGGCGCTCTGAAGAGCGGCGACGAAGTGCGCCTCGTCGGCTTCGGCACATTCTCGGTCAACAAGCGCAAGGCCTCGACCGGCCGCAACCCGCGCACCGGCGAGCCGATGAAGATCAAGGCTTCATCGCAGCCCAAGTTCAAGGCCGGCAAGGGCCTCAAGGACGCGGTCAACTAAGACCAGCTTCGCCAGGGCCGCATCGCCTCGCGGCTTGGCACCAGACCGCCGCCCCTGCCTTCACGCAGGGGCGGCGGTTTTGTTTTGAGATTACGCGCCCAGACTCCGCGTCGCCGCGGCGTAAAGCGCGATCGCCGCGGCATTCGAGACGTTCAGGCTCTCAATCGCGGAACCGATCGGCAGGCGGGCCAGCGCGTCGCAATGCTGCTGGATATTGTGGCGCATGCCGTCGCCTTCTGCCCCCAGGACCAGCGCGACCGGACCTGCGGGAAGCGCCTCGGCGATGGTGCTGCCGGCCTCGCCGGTCAGGCCGATTCGCCAGTATCCGGCCTCGGCCACCTGATCGAGCGCGCGGGCAAGGTTGACCACACGAATCCACGGCACGATCTCCAGCGCGCCTGAAGCGGACTTGCCGACGACTCCGGATTCGGGCGGGGAATGGCGATCCTGGGTCACGATTGCGCAGGCATTGAAGGCTGCGGCCGAGCGCAAAATTGCACCGACATTGTGCGGATCCGTCACTTGGTCGAGGATCACCAGCGGCCGCGCCGGATCGCCCAGAAGCACGTCTTCCAGAAAGACATCGTCCAGCGCATCGCATTCCAGGACCAGGCCCTGGTGCGGCGCGTCCTTGGCGACGAACCGTGCCAGATCGGAGCCTTGCGCATATTCGAGCGGGAAGTCGGGTGGCAGATCGCCAGCCAGGTTGGCTACCGCCTCGCGCGTTGCCCACAGCTTGCGGTGCTTGCGCTCGGGATTGAGCAGGGCGGCCTCGACCGCATGATGGCCCCACAGCCGCACGGCGCCAGCGCTGGCCCGGCCACTCCCGCGCCCACCCTGCATCCGCCCCGCACGTCCGCGCAAGGCACGGCTCGGGCGTTGGTCGTCTGGTCTGGCCATGATGCTCGGGTCTCCGCTTGCAGTTGAGCGCCGCTCCTGCCAGCCGCCCCATTGACAGGCAAGCGCCGCTTCGCCATGGACCCGCCTTCTCGGCCGGACGGCCCGTTTTTGCGGGCTCAAACAGCGGGCTCGCCCCCGCGCAACCGGCAGGCTGGTGTGGACAGGTGGCCGAGTGGTTAATGGCAGCAGACTGTAAATCTGCCCGCGAGAGCGTACGCTGGTTCGAATCCAGCCCTGTCCACCACCGCTGCGTCAAATAGATTCCCAACGCATCCCGAGGCGCAACGCCTGAGAACCAGCGTGTCGGGTCAAAGGCTCGACGCTGGTGCGGAGTCGGAGCGGGGCAGCTGCGGAGATGACCGAGCGCCGCGAGGTCAATGCAGCCCCGCCTCAGTCACGCGTAACTCCAACCAAGTGGATGCGTACGTGACTCGACTTCGTTCGACATCAACGGGCGTTGGAGTGTTTTGGCCTGGCCTTCCTCATCCCCAGCTAACTCACCGGCTAAGTGGCGATCCTGGTCACGCCGCCTTGTCCCTTGTCGTCCGAACCCCTAGATAAACCCATGTCCAAAGAAATTGTCGACAACAGAGGCCGGGGCGAGGCGAGCTGGAACTGGCCGTCCGTCCACCCCGAAGGGCGCAAATTTGCGCTGATCGCCGCCGCTGCCTGTCTGGTAACGGCCTTCCTCGCGTGGGAAACCATCGCCTGGCCGCTCGCGCTGCTGGTGCTGTGCATCCTGGCGTTCTTCCGCGATCCAGTGCGGATTACGCCGCAGGGCGATAAGCTGATCGTCTCGCCAGCCGACGGCCTGATCACGCTGATCCAGAAAGTTTCGCCCCCGCGCGAACTGTCGCTCGACGATGGCAACGGGAAGGCACTGGGCACCGCGCCGGTGACCCGCATTTCGATTTTCATGAGTGTGTTTGACGTCCATATCAATCGCGCCCCGATCGGCGGCAGCGTGCGGCGGGTGGTTTATATCCCGGGCAAGTTCATGAATGCCGACCTCGACAAGGCCAGCGACGAGAACGAGCGCCAGCATATCCTGATCGAGGGCAATGACGGAACGCCGATCGGCATTACCCAGATCGCCGGGCTGATCGCGCGGCGGATCGTGCCGTTCGTCAAGCCGGGCGATATTCTTGCTTGCGGTCAGCGGGTCGGGTTGATCCGCTTCGGCAGCCGGGTCGACGTTTATTTGCCTGAGGGCACCGAACCGCGCGTTTTGCTTGGGCAGAAAGTCATTGCTGGCGAGACCGTCCTTGCCGAGCTGGGCCAGCAATTGCTGATCGAGGGCGTAAGTCAGTGAAAGAAGGCGGCGGCAGTGATCGATGAGCACGAGTCGGCTGCGGGTCGCCGGTTGCCGGGCGGGCTGACCCTGCGGGCGATGGTGCCCAATGCGATTACCGCTGCGGCTCTATGCTCGGGCCTGACCGGGATCCGGTTTGCGATTACCGCGTCGGCCGGTCACGATGCGCTACAGGTCCAGGATGACTGGCGGCGTTCGGTCCTGGCGGTGATCCTGGCTGGAGTGCTCGACGGGATCGATGGGCGCATCGCCCGCTTGCTCAAGGCGCAGTCGCGGTTTGGGGCAGAGCTCGACAGTCTGGCCGATTCGATTTCCTTCGGGGTCGCACCCGCGCTGATCCTGTTCCTGTGGTCGTTGCAGGAGTGGCCGCGGCTGGGCTGGTTCGCCTCGCTTGCGTTTGCGATCTGCTGCGTCCTGCGCCTGGCGCGGTTCAATGCGCGGATCGATCTGATCGATCAGCCGCACAAGTCGGCCGGATTCAATACCGGGGTTCCGGCGCCGGTAGGAGCGGGCCTGGCCTTTCTCCCCCTCTATCTGTGGATCGTCACCGACCGCCCTGAATTCCGCGAGCCGATCGTCGTCGGCCTGTGGCTGGTAGTGATCGCGTTCCTGATGATTTCCAGCTTGGCTACCCTTGGCTGGAATGCGATCCGGCCCAAACGCTCGATACGGATGGAATTGATCGCCCTGGTTGGGCTGATTGTAGCAGCGTTGCTGACCGAACCTTGGCTGACGCTCGTGGGGCTCTGCCTTGCCTATCTGGTTGTGATGCCGATGGGAGTTGTCAGTTATGCCCGGATTAAGCGGCAGCGCGCAGCACGAGTTGCACCAGGGGGCGACGTACCGGCGCACTAAATACCAGACGGCGCGGGCGCACCATCAAGCGCTTGCGGGGTTCGATCACTGCGAACCGGACATCCTGCAACGTGGCACAATCGGCAAGCTGACCGCGCAGAGCCAAAACCCGACGACCGTAGCATTTCCAACTGGTGGCAATGGCGCACAGCGCGAGCGCTGCGATCGAACCGAACATCGCTGAGAGAAGCACTGCAGTCATGGTCTCGATCCTTGTGTGCGGTGGCGTAAGGCTGTTGATTGCCTGTGCACTACCTGTGGAAAACTCATGTAATTCGGCTTAGTTCCAACCCTGATTCGCTCGTTATGCATATGTTCATGATTTGTTCTTATCCGTCAAGTGTATTCCGGGGTGGGCTGCATCTAACGGAAGGTGAATTGAGTCTGGCTTTTACGGCAGGCCCGCGCTAGGGCGCTGCTGTCGCAGGGCTGAGCCTCATTTCCGGGGATCAAGCCGAGCGGCAAATCCACATGGAAAGCACCCATACCGGTGCCGCAGCGGGCCAGGGGTCTTCGGGCCTACCGCACGGTTCCAGCTTTCCAGAGGCTCAACCGGAAGGAAATATCTATGGCGGCTCCTGTCGTTTCCATGCACCAATTGATCGAGGCCGGCGCTCACTTCGGCCACCAGACCCACCGCTGGAACCCGCGGATGAAGCCGTACATCTTTGGCGCGCGCAACGGGGTTCACATTCTCGACCTGTCGCAGACCGTGCCGCTGTTTGCGCGTGCGCTCGATTTCATCGCCGCGTCGGTCCAGTCGGGCGGTAAGGTCCTGTTCGTCGGGACCAAGCGCCAGGCACAGCAGCCGATCGCCGATGCAGCGCGCAGCTGTGGCCAGCATTTCGTCAACCATCGCTGGCTGGGCGGAATGCTCACCAACTGGAAGACCATTTCCAACTCGATCAAGCGCCTCAAGAGCCTTGAAGAGCAGCTCTCGGGTGACACCGCCGGGCTCACCAAGAAGGAAGTGCTCCAGCTTACCCGTGAGCGTGACAAGCTCGAGATGTCGCTCGGCGGCATCCGCGATATGGGCGGCATCCCCGACATCATGTTCGTGATCGACGCCAACAAGGAAGAACTGGCGATCAAGGAAGCTAATGTGCTGGGTATCCCGGTCGTTGCGATCCTCGATTCGAATGTCTCGCCTGATGGCATCGCCTTCCCGGTCCCCGCCAACGATGACGCCAGCCGCGCGATTCGCCTCTACTGCGACGCGATCAGTCAGGCTGCGACCCGCGGCGGACGCGATGCGGTGATCCAGTCGGGCGTCGACATCGGCGCGATGGACGAGCCACTGCCTGAAGCCGCCATGGCCGAGCCGGAAGCTGCTGCTGAACCTGCAGCCGCTGTTGAAGCTGTTGAAGCACCAGCCGCTATTGAAGCACCAGCTGCTGCCGAACCGGAAGCTGCCGCCCCCGCAGCCGCAGCTCCAGAGGCCGCAGCTCCAGAGGCCGCGCCGACCGAGGCCTGAGCTCGAGCTGACCAATGATCGGCGCCGGGCCTGTGGGCTCGGCGCCGGATCGCTATTTCAAGAGGATAGACGCAATGGCTTACACTGCCACTGACGTAAAGAACCTGCGCGAACGCACCGGCGCGGGGATGATGGATTGCAAGAAGGCGCTCGACGAGAGCAATGGCGACATCGAAGCTGCAGTTGATGGTCTGCGCGCCAAGGGACTGGCCGCCGCTGCCAAAAAGTCCAGCCGCACCGCGGCCGAGGGTCTGGTCGGCGTGGCCGTTGAAGGCACCAAAGGCGTGGCGGTCGAAGTCAATTCCGAGACCGATTTCGTCGCCAAGAACGATCAGTTTCAGGACTTCGTGCGCAAGACCACCCAGGTCGCGCTGAGCCAGGGTTCGGACGATGTCGAGGCGCTCAAGGGAGCGGCCTATCCCGGCGGCGGCACGGTTGCCGATACCCTGACCAACAACGTCGCCACCATCGGCGAGAATCAGCAGGTGCGCCGGATGAAGACCGTTTCGGTCAGCCAGGGCGTGGTCGTGCCGTACGTCCACAATGCCGCTGCGCCCAGCCTGGGCAAGATCGGCGTGCTGGTCGCGCTGGAAAGCGAAGCGGGCGCCGCTGTGCTTGAGCCGCTGGGCAAGCAGATCGCCATGCATATCGCTGCGGCTTTCCCTCAGGCACTCGACGCCTCTGGTCTCGATCCCGAGATGATCGCGCGCGAGCGTTCAATCGCAGCCGACAAGGCGGCGGAAAGCGGCAAGTCAGCCGACGTCCAGGCCAAGATGGTCGACGGCGCGATCGCCAAGTTCGCCAAGGACAACGCGCTGCTCTCACAGCTGTTCGTAATGGATAACAAGACCCCGGTGGCTCAGGTCGTCGAACAGGCGGGCAAGGCCGCTGGCGCCAAGATCGTGCTCAAGGACTATGTCCGCTTCCAGCTGGGCGAGGGCATCGAAAAGGTCACGAGCGACTTTGCGGCTGAGGTTGCTGCGGCTGCTGGATTAAAGTGAGTCGATAAGTACCTCTTCGAAACGGGGCGGGGGACCGCGCGAAGTGTGATGGAGGGGGCTGTCGTCCAGGCGCAACCTCGCAGAGCCCCACCAAACCGTAAGCCCCCTCCGTCAACCTGTGGCTGCTACCTCCTCGTGCGGCTCCCCGTGCCGGGGAGGAACGCCCGTCTTCATCGCACCCCGCTCGCCCTTCACATCGCGCCCTCCGCGCGTATAAGGTCGGCCTCTTGCTGCCGAGAGTGATCCCAGTCCGATGAGCCTGCCCCCGATCAAACGCATCCTGCTCAAGCTCTCGGGCGAAGTGCTGATGGGCAACCAGCAGTTCGGGATCGACACCGAATTCGTCGCCCGGCTGGCCGAAGAGGTCAAGGCGGCCAAGGACACCGGGCTCGAACTGTGCCTGGTAATCGGTGGCGGCAATATCTTTCGCGGCATGGCCGGCGCGGCCAAAGGCATGGACCGGGCCCAGGCCGACTACATGGGTATGCTGGCCACGGTGATGAACGCGCTGGCGATGCAGAACGCGCTCGAGCAGATCGGGGTGCCCACCCGAGTCCAGTCGGCGATTGAAATGGACAAAGTCTGTGAGCCGGTGATCCGCCGCCGGGCCGAGCGCCATCTCGCCAAGGGCCGGGTGGTGATCTTCGCTGCGGGCGTGGGAGCGCCTTATTTTACCACCGACAGCGGCGCGGCCCTGCGTGCGGCGGAAATGAAATGCGATGCTTTGTTCAAGGGCACTTCGGTAGACGGGGTCTACGATGCCGATCCCAAGAAGGTCAAAACCGCAAAGCGTTACGATACATTGAGTTACGACACAGTCCTCGCTCATAACCTTAAAGTCATGGATGCTTCGGCAGTGGCGCTGTGCCGTGACAACAAGATTCCGATTGTCGTTTTCTCGATCCGCGAACAGGGCAACCTGGCCAAGGTCCTGAGCGGGCGGGGCGTCCAGACGATCGTGCAAGAGGAGGCCTGATCATGGCGAAATACGGAGTCTTGGCATGAAATACGACAAGGCCGATCTCGAACGCCGAATGAAAGGTGCAGTCGATTCGCTGCGGGGCGATCTTTCGGGCCTTCGCACCGGGCGCGCCAACATCGCTTTGCTCGATCCGGTGACGGTCACAGTCTATGGCTCGCAGATGCCGCTGAACCAGATCGCGACCGTCTCGGCGCCCGAGCCGCGGATGCTGTCGGTCCAGGTGTGGGACAAGAACAACATCGGTCCGGTGGAAAAAGCGATCCGTTCGGCCGGCCTGGGGCTCAACCCGATCAACGATGGCAACAATATCCGCCTGCCGATCCCCGACCTGACCGAGGAACGGCGCAAGGAACTGGCCAAGCTCGCCAGCAAATATGCCGAGAACGGCCGCATCGCGATTCGCAACGTCCGCCGCGACGGGATGGAAGCGCTCAAGGCTGATGAAGCCAAGAAGGAAATTTCCGAGGACGAGCGCAAACGCCACGAAGGCGAAGTCCAGAAACTGACCGATGAGATGATCAAAGCTGCGGACGAAGCGGCGGCGAACAAGGAAAAGGAAATCCTTAGCCAGTGATCCTGCGGCAGGCCCAGGAGGAGCGGAACGAGAGCCGCTCGGGTGGCCGTGCCCGCAGTGCGCGGCACGTTGCAATCATCATGGACGGCAACGGACGCTGGGCCAAGAAGCACCACCTGCCGCGGCTTATCGGCCATCAGCGCGGGGTCGAGGCGGTACGCGTGCTGGTCCGCGCGGCGCGCGAGATGGGGCTGGAAGCGCTGACGCTTTACGCCTTCTCCTCGGAGAACTGGAAGCGGCCCGAGGACGAGATTTCGGACCTGATGGGGCTGCTGCGGCGGTTTATCCAGAGCGACCTCGAGGAATTCGTTGCCAATCAAGTCCGGCTCAAGATTATCGGCGATTACAAGGCACTGTCGTCCGATATTGTCACGATGCTTGAAGATGCCGTGGCCAGAACAGCGGGCTTTGGCGGGACGACGCTGGTTGTGGCGCTCAACTATGGCTCGCACAACGAGATTGCCCGCGCTGCATCCTCGGCTGCGGCCAAGGGCGCGATCACGCCCGAGTCGATCGAGGCTGAACTCGACACTGCCGACCTGCCGCCGCTCGATCTGCTGATCCGCACCTCGGGCGAAGTGCGGCTGTCGAACTTCCTGCTCTGGCAGGCCGCCTATGCCGAGATGTGGTTCACCGATGTGCTGTGGCCCGATTTCAAGCCGACGCATCTTGAGGAAGCACTGGAAACCTTCGCCCAGCGGGAGCGGCGTTATGGCGGGCGCTGAGGGGGCCAAATCCGACCTCGGCACCCGCGCCGTATCGGCCGTGGTGATGATCGCCGTCGCTGGGTCTGCGCTGTGGCTGGGCGGCTGGGTCTGGCCTAGTTTCGCGGTGCTGGTGGGACTTGGCGTGCTGTATGAGTGGTGGGGCCTGGTCCGCGCGATAACCCAAGGCGTTGTCGCGCGCCTGATCTGGCTGATCGCTGGGGTTGGGTATGTCGGAGTTGCGCTGACTGCCTTGATCACATTGCGCGAGACGTCAGCACTGCCTGCCCTGATCGTCATTGCCACCGTCATCGCGGTCGATGTTGGCGCCTATTTCACTGGGCGGACCTTTGGCGGGCCCAAGATTGCGCCACGGATCAGCCCATCGAAAACGTGGAGCGGGCTGGCGGGCGGGACGCTTGGCGCGGCGCTGGCGATCGGAGTGGCGGCGATCAGCAGCAATGTCGGGCAGCCGATGTCGCGGGTCGTGCTGCTCGCGCTCGGCCTTGGCCTGGTGGTGGCGATCACCGCGCAAACGGGGGATTTCTTCGAAAGCTGGATGAAGCGCCGCGCCGGGGTCAAGGATTCTGGCAAGCTGATCCCGGGCCACGGTGGGCTGTTCGACCGGGTTGATGGATTGCTGGCGGTCCTGTGCCTGGTTGCGCTGTTTGATCGGGTGGTGACATGACCCGCTCTCTCTCCCTGCTTGGCGCAACCGGATCGATCGGGGCATCCACGCTTGACCTCATCCGGCGCGAGAAGAATTGTTGGCAAGTCATTGCCCTAACGGCAAATTGTCAGGTCGATGAACTCGCCGTACTGGCCCGCGAATTTTCCGCGCAAATCGCGGTCGTGGCTGACGAGTCCTGCCTGCCCGCGCTGCGTCAGGCGCTGTCCGGCAGCGGCATCGAGGCGGCAGGCGGTGCCCAGGCCCTCATCGAAGCCGCATCGCGCCCGGCCGACATCACCATCGCTGCGATTGTTGGCTGCGCGGGCCTTGCCCCGACCATGGCCGCGATCGAGCGTGGCGGCACGATCGGCCTCGCCAACAAGGAAGCGCTGGTTTCCGCAGGCGAAGTCATGACCGCCGCCGTCACCCTGCATCACGCCACGCTGCTGCCCGTCGATTCGGAGCATAACGCGATTTTCCAGTGCCTGGCTGGGAACGACCCCGCCCAGGTCCGTTCGATCACCCTGACCGCCAGCGGCGGACCGTTCCGCGAATGGAGCGCGGCGCAATTGGCTGCGGCCACTCCGGCCCAGGCGGTCAAGCATCCCAACTGGTCGATGGGCGCAAAGATCAGCGTCGATTCGGCAACGTTGATGAACAAGGGGCTCGAACTGATCGAGGCGTTCCACCTGTTCCCGGTCGCGCTGGATCGGCTGCGGATCGTGATCCACCCGCAATCGGTGGTCCATTCGATGGTTGAATACCGCGATGGCTCGACCCTGGCCCAGCTCGGGCCGTCGGATATGCGCGTGCCGATCGCCTCGGTACTGGCCTGGCCGCACCGGATGGAAACGCCCTGCGCCCCGCTCGATCTCGCCGCGATCGGCCAACTCACGTTCCACGCGCCCGATGAAGAGCGCTTTCCGGCGATCCGGCTGGCGCGGCAGGCGGCGGAAGCGGGTGGGGCCATGCCTGCGGTGCTCAACGCCGCCAACGAAATCGCGGTCGCTGCGTTCCTGGCCGGTCACATCGCGTTCACCCGGATTGCCGCACAGGTCGACGAAGTCCTCTCGCGCTATGCGCCGCCCGCACCGACCTCACTCGGCGAAGTGCTGGCGGTCGATGCCGAAGCGCGGGTGCGGGCGCGTGCCTTGATGGAGCTTGCCTGACGTGCTTTCAGCCCCTTCGATACTGACGACAATCTTTGCTTTCATGCTCGTGCTCGGCCCGCTGGTCGTGGTTCATGAGCTTGGCCACTATTTGGTCGGGCGCTGGTTCGGGGTGAAGGCCGACGCGTTCTCGATCGGGTTTGGCCGGGAGATCGCGGGCTTTACCGACAAGCGGGGCACTCGCTGGAAGCTCTCGCTGCTGCCGCTGGGCGGCTACGTTCAGTTTGCCGGGGATGACAATGCTGCCTCGATGCCCGATCCCGAGGCGGCGCACCTGAGCGACGAAGAGCGCTCGCATACACTTCAGGGCCGCCCGTTGTGGCAGCGCTTTCTGGTCGTGCTGGCCGGCCCGGCGACCAACCTGCTGCTGGCGCTGGCGATCTTCACCACCTTCAACCTCGCCTATGGCCGGATCGACGCCCAGCCGGTGATTGGCGGGTTCGGCGCGCACTCGGCGGCGCAGGCGGCGGGACTCAAGCTGGGCGACCGGATCGTCGCCATCGACGGGACGAAGATTGACCGCTTCGAGACCATCCGCGAACACATCATGCCCTATCCCGGTCAGAACGTGGCGTTGCTGATCGAGCGGCAGGGGCAGCGGTTTGTCACCCCGGTCAAGATCGCTACCCAGATCGATCACGACAAGTTCGGCAACGAATCGCGCATCGGTCTGCTCGGGGTCGCGCCGTCGCAACCCAGGATCGTGTCGGTCGGCCCGGTCGAGGCGGTCGGGCTGGCGGGCGAGCAATGCTGGGGCATCGTCAAGATGATGGTGACGGGCGTGCGCCAGATCGTGGTCGGCGAACGCTCGGTCAAAGAGCTGGGCGGACCGATCAAGATCGCCCAGTATTCGGGCCAGCAATTTACCCTCGGCTGGCCGGAATTCGTCTATTTTGCTGCCCTGATCTCGATTAACTTGGCATTCATCAACCTCCTGCCAATTCCCGCCCTCGACGGTGGGCACCTGGCTTTCTACGCAGCCGAAGCGGTGCGCCGAAAGCCTTTGGGTGCTCGCAGTCAGGAGTGGGCGTACCGCACCGGCCTGGCCCTCGTGCTTGGTTTGATGCTGTTTGTCACGTTCAACGATATTGCCTCTCTGCCTCTGTTCAGGCGCTAGGGAACAACCGTAAAAGGCGGGGAAAGCCTTGGCCGTGAGCCAGACAGATTGCTTGATTGGAAAGGCTGCATCGGGCACAGGGCGGCGACTTGTCTGCCATGCCCGGATGACGCGCCTAGAATTGGGTCGTCCGTGAATTGCACTAATACGGGAATTGCCGGCTCGATGATTGGACGGAACATGGTTTGCAGCGCGATCGCTCCGGTTGCCCCTCGCCTGATCGCAGGGCGGCTGGTCGCCGGCTTGCTTGGCGGAACGATCCTGGCGGGGCTTCCCGCTCTCGCGCATGGCCAGGCAGCATCGGCAGCACAGCCACAGATTGCGGCGCAGCCGGTCGCCGCCGCTGCCACCGCCGCGCCCGCGCCCGCGCCGGTGGTCGAAGCGCCGCAACTGGTCCAGACGATAAGCGTCGTCGGTGCCCAGCGGCTCGAGCCCGATACTATCCGCAGCTACGTCCGCCTGCGCATTGGCCAGCCCTATACCCAGGCCGGGGCCGATCAGGCGCTCAAGGACCTCTACGCGACCGAGCTGTTCTCCGATGTTCAGGTCCGCAACAATGCCGGCAACGTGGTGATCGAGGTCAAGGAAAACCCGGTGATCAACCGCATCGTGCTGGAGGGTAACAAGCGGATCAAGGAAGAGAAGATCACGCCTGAGATCAAGCTCGCGCCGCGGCAGATCTTTACCCGCTCCAAGGTCCGCGCCGACGTCGCCCGAATCATCGAGCTGTACAAGCGGCAGGGGCGCTTTGCCGCCACGGTTGAGCCCAAGATGGTCATGCTCGACCAGAACCGCGTCGATATCGTCATGGAGATCAGCGAAGGGCCCAAGTCCAAGGTCCGCCAGATCAACATCATTGGCAACGACAAGTTTTCCGACAACACCCTGCGCGGCGAGATGGTCACCAAGCAGGCGCGGCCGCTACGGCTGTTCAGCTCGCGTGACAGTTACGATCCCGATCGGCTGGCCTTTGACCAGCAGAAGCTGCGCCAATTCTACCTGACCAAGGGTTATGCCGACTTCCGCGTGGTCTCTGCCGTCGCCGAACTGACCCCGGATAAGCGGGACTTCATCATCACTTACGTGGTCGAGGAGGGCAAACCCTACAAGTTCGGCGACGTCAAGGTTGAGAGCCAGCTGCGCGATTTCGACGGGGAAGTGCTGGCCAAGCAGTTGCCGATGAAGAAGGGCGATCCTTACAACGCCAAGCTCGTCGAAGACACGATCGAGCGGCTGAACGAGACTGCCGGTACCTTTGGTTACGCCTTCGCCGATGTTCGCCCGAACTATGAGCGGAACAAGGACGATCTCACGATGGGGATCACCTTCAACATCGCCGAAGCTCCGCGCGTCTATGTCGAGCGGGTCGACGTCAACGGCAACACCCTGACCCAGGACAAGGTGATCCGCCGTGAATTCCGCCTGACTGAGGGCGACGCGTTCAACTCGCTGCAGATCAAGCGGACCACTGCGCGGATCAATTCGCTGGGCTATTTCCAGGAAAAGTTCGAAGTCGCGCAAAAGCCCGGCAGCGCGCCCGACCGGATCATTCTGGAAGCCAACGTCGAGGAAAAGCCGACCGGCGAATTACAGCTTTCGGCGGGCTTCTCCAGCATCGAGAGCTTCATTCTCTCCGCCTCGATCCAGCAGCGCAATTTCCGCGGGCGCGGCCAGACGGTCGGTGCCAGCGTCAGCTATTCGCGCTATTCGAAAAGCGCTGAGCTGAGCTTCACCGAGCCCTATCTGTTCGATCGCAACATCTCGGCGGGGATTGACATCTATCGCCGCGATTACAACAGCTTCAACTATCTCAACAGCACCCGCAACACGACCTATCAGCAGGCCACCACCGGCTTCCAGCTGCGCGCCGGTGTGCCGCTGACCGAGTTTTTGACCGCGGTCGGTCGCTATACGCTCAACTACGACAACGTCTCGCTCGACAAGACGCAGTTCTACACGCTGAACGCCGCTGGCGTCTCGACGTGCGAGCCGCTGCTGGCCGGACGTTATCTGTGCGAGGCGGTGGGCAAGCGGACGAGTTCGATCCTGGGCCTCTCGCTGATTTACGACAAGCTCGACAACCGGGTCCGCCCGACGCGCGGCAGCTCGGCCAACGTCAGCGTCGATTTCGCCGGGCTGGGCGGTTCGGTCAGATATGCGCGGATCAGCGGCAATGCCGCGCATTACTGGCCGCTGGGCAAGGGCTTCGTGTTCTCGATCACGGGTGAGGCAGGGGCGATCAAGTCGCTATCGAGCAACAATGTGGCCGGGGTCGATAATGTCCGCCTGACCGATCGCTTCTATCTCGGCGAGCCGCAGATCCGCGGCTTCGATATTCGCGGCGTAGGCCCGCGCGTGTTGCGCATTCCTTACATCACCAACGCTGCGGGCGCCCAGGTGCTGTCGACCGACCGCAACCAGTTCACCGATGATGCGCTGGGTGGCAAATACTACTACCTAGGCCGCGCCGAGCTGGAAATTCCGCTGGGTTCGGGCGCGCGCGAGCTGGGGCTGCGTCCATCGATCTTCATGGACGTCGGCTCGGTATTCGGGATTGCCAGGCCCGGCCTGCAGAATACCTGCACCCCGCCGAATGGCTGCTTCATCCCGTCGCGCGATA
>JAYWBP010000080.1:0-15440 GCA_043781375.1 Novosphingobium sp. | reverse complement strand
CAGCGTCCCTGTTTTGCGGTGCATTTCGGCGAAAAACAGGTAATATCGGGCGGAACAGGTCGTGAGACTGACTCGCTCAGGACTGCGTGGCGCACCAGACAGTCCAAAATCACTTTCCCTCAGGGGGTCTTTTGCTCAGACTGACGCCATGAATGGTTCAGTTCTGGGGCTTTTTGGCTGTCCTGATTTGGGGGCTGCGGTCAGAGAAGCACCGATTTCGCGATCATTTCAGGCGCAAATAGCCCGCCGTCGCTGGCGTTAAAATCCTGACTGCAGTGAGATTTGACTCGGTTGAGCCCGGGCAGCGCGCGTTGATCAGACCACGCTAGCGGCAGTTCGCTGACCATCAAGCTACGGGCCGTCAGGGTCGCCGACTGTCGACCTTCGACAATCGCAGTGATGCTGTCCGGTGCCATGGATGAGATCACCACCAACTTGCCAAGTCGCGTTGGACAAGTTCAACCTCAGTTACGGTATTCTTGCGCTTGGAAGTGGCGATCTTGTCGCGGATCCGCTCACCGGTCACCTCGCGCTCGACCGGCGCGAAAGTCAGCAGCCTGTTGCGAGTTGGTCGGCCCATACTTGTGGTGGTGTTGAACCGCGGGGTGATCGAAACGAAGCTGGCCTTGGCTTCGGCGGGACCATCCACGAACTTGGCAAAGTCAGCAAGGTTGCCGGTCAGCCGGTCAATCTTGTAAACTAGGTTCATGTCGACGCGATGCAACCGAGATGCTCGTGGCGCGCTTAACCGAACAGCGTCGTGCGCTGTCGCAGTTGAAGCGTTGTTTAATTTGAAATCATGGTAAGTTCGGACACGTGAGACAAATGCGATTTTTCGGGTTATTTAAACCATTCAGCGTAAACTCCTGGCATGCCGATCCGGCAATGTCGGGTTCTTTTTCGGTGTGGAGCGAACCGCGCGATACGCGCTATTACGCCCGACGCGCGGCGCTTGTCGTGCTGATCGCCGCAGCGCATTTCTGGTTGTTGTGGCTGGTGCTGTTTTGGGACTGGGCGCAAGGTCCGTCCGCTGTGCGCGCCCAGGCGTTGACGACAATCGAGGTCGCCCAAGTTACAACCCCCTCCGCTCCGGCCAAGCCAGCACCTCCCGTAAAAGTGCAAAACCCAATCCCTTCGCTTGCCCTGCCTTCCGCTATGACGGTGCCAACTCCGCCCGCGGCGTCGGGGAATGGCGCGGGCGCAGGGTGCGGGATGGCAGGTCTTGTGGGCAAATCGATCTCTGGCAGTCCGGAAGCCATGACAGCCCTGGCTACCCTGCCGCCCGAGGTCCGTAGCGATGCCGACGCAGTCATGCTCTGGAACGGCGGATGGATGGATATCGGGGAGCCATCTGCGGCTTCGCCCTTGACCGCTGCGTTAAGTCCGGACCCGCTTGCGCCACTAAAACAGGTCGTGATCGACGCGCTTGCGGCCGCCCCGATCGAATGTCGCGATGTCGGGGAATTGGGCCCGCAGTTGATCCCGATTGTCGAGCCGGGGCGGACGACGATGCTGGTGATCGGCTCAGGCGCGTGGAAATGGTCCGATCTGATCGATCCTGCGATTATCGAGCCGCAATCGTCTGATGGCGCTGCGCCCTTGGTTAAGGTGGCCGGGCCGGTATCGACCGGACACTGAATCGCGGCAACCAACCGCTTCCCATCGCTCCGCCCGAGCTGGACGATGCCGTCGATCACCGAGCGGATATACCCGATCAGTTCCGAGCGCCGCCGCAGCTCGCTCTCCGCCTGCCCTGCGATCAGGGCAAGCCGCTTGACCGCGCCACCGAACTGACGTGAACCAGTTCGGCTCGCAACGAGTCGGCGGCGGTCCAACACACGGTTGGCATCCGCCGGGCACTTCGCACCCACGCCCGCGCCAGCAGTTTTTCGCCCCAGCCGCGCCGCCTCCGCAACGGTCGAAGGACGATCATCAGATACAGGTCGTTGCCGTAGAGCCGCCGTATCGCCAGGCGGGCGTTTCACGCAGGCTCGACGCAGAACGGATCGCCGAACGTGCCTACAATCTTGGCCGGAACCTCGCGGGCGACGACGTGATGCACCAGGGCAAAGCGCGAAGAGGCAAGCGGCTGGAACATCGCGTCACGGATCGCGAGGCGCGAGTCCAGCTCTGCCTTGGCGCTCTTAGTTTATTGCCACCGGTTCAGTCACCAGACTGATAGCGATTAGATCGCCATCATTGACTGCCGCCGGTTCAGTGTTGGGATCGGCACGGAAGTCGGTCCCGAAGGCCAAGCCGAACTGGTCTTCTTGCTTGGCGGCTGCCGTCGCCGAGGGCGTGGGAGTCGGTGTCGGCAAGTTAGTGCTGCCACATGCCGAAAGGATCAGCGATGACGCAACGACGGCGCCTGCAGCCGCAATTCTCTTGCTGGGAATATTCATGGTGATTTTCCCTTATGGCTGATTCTGCGGACGCGGCGCGCCGCGCAGTGGCGGATTGAGGTACGGGAACGCATTCATGATGTTATTAGCCGAACTGGGCGCTCCATCGGTGTATGCGACCATTCCGGTCGGCGCGTCGGCGGGCTTGCACAGGCCCAGATCGGTCTGCTTGCCCGCAATCGGCACGGGATAGCACAGCCGGCCCATGGCCACGCGCAGGACAATATCGACCACGTCGTCGCCTGGGCGACGACCATTGGGGAAGCCTGCAAGATCGTTTCCGACAACTCCCAAGGGGCTTTGACTCGCCTGCGGAGTGGGGGTCACCGCAGTATTGAGGCGCAGCATTTCCGAGGCCGTCACAGTCGTGAGCTGGTTGAGCGTGGCGATCCCGGTCAGGAACGTTGCGACCAGATCATTGCGCGGGAAGTTGGTCGGCGCCAGATTGGTGAAATTGGTTCCCAATGTGGCATTGACCGGAGCCCGGAACAGCGTGTCCAGGATCGCGGGGAAGGTTGGGTTGGTGACATAGTCCGCCAAGGCGCCGTCCTGGGTCGGCTTGGCCGCGTTGAACAGGTCCTTCTGCGGCAAACCGATCACGAGTTCGTTGACGAGCGGCATTCCCAGACGCGAAACCTGGACGTAGGAACCACCGTAAAGTCCAGGAGACTTGTACGTCGGGTTCGGCTTGGCCAGCTTGGCTTGCGGCAGACTTGCCGTCGACCATACGCCGATCACGCCTTTGCCGGTGCCGATAATGCAGGACGTCGGAACTTCAAGCGCGATCGAGGTCACGTTCTTTTTGCCGATCAGCTCCTGGTTATCCTGGCTCTGCGTAATACCGCCGGGAAACGGCGAACCGTTGCCATAGACTGGATCGTTGTCGCCCTCGATCGGAACGAAGTTCACCAGATCGAAGATCGGGCCAAGGTTGACCGCGAAATATTCAGCGCGCTGGCCAACGAACACCTTGGCCGGAGTTGCACAGCCGGGGATGGTCACCGTGTTGATGAACTTGTTGCCATATGCGGGATAGTTCGGAACCGACTTGTTCCCGGCATTGTCGAACGCCTTGAACAAGGTCCCCGCACCGGTCACCGCAGCGCGCGTGCCGGTACGCCGGTTGCCGGTGATCTGGGTGACGGTATAGGTTTCGTCTTCACCCAGATTGGCATCGCCCGGCGCCGAGATCGGACCGATATGACGAAGCGCGATGGGAAGGGTCTTGGTCCCAACGACTATCGTCTTGCCGGTATCGCCCTTGAGGGTGTTGGCAAATTTGAACTGATAGGTCAGGTCCTCCACCGCATCGCCGGTGTTGTCGATATGGATTTCATAGATCGCATCGGGATCCATGGTGTAATAATTCGGCCCGTCGCCAGGGCCTTCGCCCGGTTGGAAGTTGGCGATCAACGTGGTGAAGCCGTCACGGCCCGGCTCATAGGAGCGGAATGCATAGACGTCGGTATTGTCGACCTTGGGTTCCTCGGTAATCGCAGGGGCTTCGCGGTGGCTCGATGCGAGCGCCGGGCCTGCCAGGCACGCCAGCGCAAGGCCTGTACTCGCGCTTAACTTCAAAAACTTTTTCATCCCTGTTCTCCAAAACAGCCGGTTTGCCAGCGATACTTCGCATGATTTCGGAGCCTTGGATTGGGACATTGCGTGCCCAAATTCCAGTGAATGGTGCTATTTCTGGAAAGCTGATGTAATGCCCGGAGTAACAGTTTAGCGATTTTTCTACAAAAATCATGCAACGCAAAAATTTTTGGAACAAACCGTTCGATTGATAGTTTTTTCCCCGTTTTGTCGGTTGCTGCCCCAAATATTTTCGGAGTCGTTTTGAATGCGCTTTACGAAACTTGCTGCCGTCGCTGCTGTACTTTGCGGCTCGCCACTCGCGGCACATGATTTCTGGTTGCAGCCTGACCAATTCGCAACCGGCCCGGGGATACGCTTGCCTATGATCTTCCTGGTCGGCCACGGAGTTGCGCGCCAACGCTCAACCATTGGCAAAGACCGGGTCAAGCTGTTCCGGGCCATTGGTCCGCAGGGCTCGAGTGATCGCTTGGGCGACCTGACCATGGGCCAGGCTGCGGATGCCGGATCGGTTTTTACCGCTCCAGGCACCTATGTCTTAGCCTTCTCGACCTCCAACGTCCCGAGCGAACTGCCGGCGTTGCGCTTCAACGATTACGCAACCGCCGAGGGGCTGAGCCTTGTCCTCCAGCAGCGCACCGCTTCGCGCGCGACCAACAGTCCAGGACGCGAGCTGTATTCCCGGCGCGGCAAGGCACTTATCCAGGTCGGGTCGCCGGGCAAGGTGCCCCAACCCCAGGTTACCGCGCCGGTTGGCCTGGGACTTGAGATTGTGCCGCTGATCAATCCCTACCAGCCGGGCACCAGCAAGACCCTGCCAGTACGCGTCCTTTATCAAGGTCGGCCGCTGGTCGGCGCGCTGGTGAAGCTCAACAACCTCCAGGCCGATGCCGAGCCGGTTGAAATGCACCGGTCCGATAGTACCGGCCAAACCAGCTTCAGCCTGCCCAGAACCGGTCAATGGCAACTGAACGTGGTGTGGAGCCAGCCGCTGCCGCGCAATGGCACAGCCGATTTCCTGACGACTTTTTCCAGCCTGAGCTTCGGCTTTGGCCAAGGCACGCCGCGCTGACGCGATGAATACCGTCCGCGTCCTGGAACGGTCGACGGCGGCAGCGCTGCTTGCACTCGTCCCGACAACCGCTTTCGCCCACAGCGCCAAGAACATGCATGGCGGCTTCCTTGCGGGCTTCGAGCATCCTTTCACCGGTCCTGACCACCTCCTGGCGATGGTTTCGGTTGGCCTGTGGGGCGCGTTTCTAGGGCGGCCGTTGCTGGTGGCACTCCCGGTGATCTTTCCGGCGGTCATGGCTGTGGGCGCACTGCTGGCCATGGTCGGCGCGCCGCAGCCGCCGCTTGAGATCGGAATCGCACTTTCGGTACTGGTGCTCGGCGGCGCGATTGCCACGGCCTGGCGTGCGCCGGTCTGGGCTGCGAGCCTGATTGTCGCAGTGTTCGCGCTCTTTCACGGCTATGCCCATGGCATGGAAATTCCTTCGCTGGCCGATCCGATTGCTTACAGCACGGGTTTCATGCTCGCGACCGGATCGCTGCACCTCGCCGGGATCGGCCTGGGGACGACCAACACCCTGCAAGGCGGTTGGAGGATCACCCGCGGGATAGGCATGGGCATCGCGCTGGCCGGGGTCTATTTCCTGAGCGTGGCGATTTTCGGGTGAGGGGCGGTGCATTGCCCCCGGCATTGGTGGCTGCCGCGCTTGGCCTCGCGCTGGCCTATGCTCCGCCCAAGGCGCGCCTTCCCGCTGCGGTGGTTTTTGTCGTAGCGGCGTCCATCGCCGCGCGGCTGACGATCGACCCGTCTCACATCGAGATCGTGTTTATCGCCTGTTGGACCTGCGTGGTTGTCGACAGCGCTTCGGTTCACTTGCGCGGCGGCATCGGTGCCCGGCTGGCGCTGGGGCTCGCCCTGATCAGTGGCATCCTGGCCGGCGCGGTCGTTGCCCTGTCCGGGTCGCCGCGCGATCTGCTTATCGCCCTGCCCTGCATGGCGATCGTGGTCCTGGCCGGGTGGCTGGTGGCGACCGGGCGCGGGATCATCGTCAAAATCGTTTCGAGCTGGCTTATCGCCATCGCAATTCTGTCGGCTGCCCTGCCTCTGACTCCCACGCCCGGCTATGCCCCGGACCACATGGAATAATCGCGGCAAGGTCAGTTATTGCTTGGCGACGGCATATACCTTCTGGCGAAACCCGCTGGGATCGACACCGGTGTGCTTGCGGAACGCCCGCGAGAAATGGCTACGGCTGGCAAAGCCCACGTTTCCTGCAATTGTCTTTACCGGCAGGCGCGTGTCGGAGAGCATCGACCCGGCAAGGTCCAGGCGAACACGCTTCAGGTAGTCCACGGGCGTTTGCTGGAAGATTTCGTCGAATTGCCGCAACAGCTGCTGCGGAGTCAGACCGGCAATTTCGGCCATGATTTCCATGGTGTAATACCGTCCCGGGTTGCTGCTGATCGAATTGAGCACGCGCGCAATGTTGGGCTGCGTCATGATCAGCCGATGCGGGTCGTTCAAGGCGGTGTCGGCGACAGCCTTGCGCAGGATCCTGAGCAACAAGACCCCCAGCAGCGCCTCGGCAATCGGTCGCGCACCGATACGGCCTGCAACCATTTCATCAAAAACTGCCGTCATACTGGCCTGGACCAGCTGGATATCGTCGTGATTGACGATCGGACGGTCGAGCGTGTCGAAAAAACCGAACTTCTGGCCCATCCCCGCCGTCAGCTCGGCCCTGGAGACAACCAGCTCCGCCTCGCTTTGACGCGCGGCGCGGAGCGATACCCGGCGATCGCGCGGCACCAGGAATACCGTGCCGGATTCGACTTCGATCGGTTCGCCATCGACGTAGACATCGCCACGCCCGGAAAGGACGCAGTAGAGGCCAAGATGGTCACACGATGCGATGTCTTCCCACTGCGCTTCCGCCGCCTCGAAACTACCGATCCCGTTGACAGTTACGCGCAGCTTGCCCAACAATCGGCTGACATCGCAGTCGACTGCAACCTGATCCGCGATTGTCGCATGGGCGTTCATCGCGAGCTGGTGTCCAGCGACGACGTAAGCTTGAGACGACCGTTCATACGAACCTATCCTGTTGCCGATCTCAAGAGGTGCTTGAAATCCAATCAAAACATCCCGGTCATTACACCGACGTAACACAGTCCCGATCATGCGTGACTTTGCAAAGATCTTGATCATGCAAAGTAATCTTGATCTTGATCAGCATACGCTGCTTAGTATTATTCGGGTATGTTGTAACTTCATTGCCAGTGTACTGGCGGTCAAGCTCTAGAACGCAGCACGGTTGTCAAAGTTCCCCGATCGAAACCAGACAATTGAATTCCCAGGCCAGGCCGCGCTCACGCCGCGCGTTGCAAACGCCGATGGAGGTGATTTTCGTCGAAACCTGCGACCAATCCGAGCTCGACGATGTCGACGACGATCTGCATCCGGGCGGGTTTTTCAATCACGCCCAGCAAGCGCAATCTGCGCAGCTTGTTCAAGGCCCCGCGCTGTTTGAAACTGCCCGTAAATTGAAGGTTTCAAACTTCAGCCAAAGCTCTGACCCCGTGATTTCAGACAGCGATTCGGACTTGAGGCAGGGCGTGTGTCGACAAATCCGGCAATCGTCTGCGCGGCACTTTCAATATCGGCCAAAGTGAGGAAAAGGCTTTGGAAGCGCGATAGTCATTTTGTTCGCCGCACCACTGTTTCTGGCAGGCTGAACCAGATCGCGGCAGCAGCAAGAAAGCTCACCGAGGCCAAACTCATCACTGGCGCCAATCCAAATCGTTCGGCGAGCGGCGCAGTGATAAGCGGGGCAGTCATGCTGATCACCCTGCCCCAGTTGAAGATCGATGCCGCTGTAGAGCGCAGGTGGGGCGGATAGAGTTCCGACAGCCAAGGCCCCCAGATTGCGCTGCACGAGAGCATCACGCCATAGACAAACCCGGTTATCGCCAGCACCGTGACGGGCATTGGCACGAACAGATAGACCGGGATGATTGCAGCCGCGAGGACGAAGCCGGTTGCCGCACTGCGCCTGCCGTAGTGGTCGCTGATCCAGCCCCAGATCAGCCCTCCTACCGCCGCCCCGACAAACTGCCAGCCCACGATATCGCCGACAACAGTGTCGGCAATCCCGCGCACCGTCTTGAGGTAGGTTGTCGCCCAGCCGGTGAAGGCCTGATAGGCGAAGAAATTGAGACCTGTCATCGTCGCCAGCATGATGGTTTGCCGGGCGACTCCGGGCGCAAATAATTCGGTAATGGGCAGGGCCGCCTTGGCGGTGGTCTGCCCGTCAGCGATCCCATCCATCGGGATAAGCCGACGATCATCGGGGACGATCACGAAGGCGAACAAGGCGATCGCGATGGGAACCGCCCCCGCCCAAAGCAAGATCTTCCAGTCATAGCCACTGCGGAACGCTGCTGCCGAGAGGAACCCGAGTGCTGCGACCGCGAGATTGTACGTCCCCAGCACAACGCCTGCGATCCGCCCGCGCACATCCCTGGCGAACAGTCCCGAATAGATCCCGACCGCGATCGGGAACATCGAGCCCATGAAAAAACCCAGACCGATCCGCTGAAAGATCAGGCCGGTATAATCGGTCACCAGCAACGCAGAAAGCAAGCCTGTGCCATAGCCGATCATCGATATGACCAGCGCGTTGCGTCGGCCGATCTTGTCGGCAACCTGACCCATGATGACCGCGCCAGCGATCGCACCGATCGACTGCAGAGTGTAGAGTGAGCCTGATTGGGTTAGCGTAAGCCCCAGGCTATCCTTGATATAGGGCCGCAGGATATCGACGGTATTCCACGACCAGGCATAGAAAAAATACGCCACCAGCAGGAACGCCAGAGCCGCGATCCGCCGCGAAGCCGGGATGCTGCGCGCATCGATCATCATTGCTTCGGTCACGATTCGGATCTCCAACCCTGCCTGGTTCACCAATCGGGGCATGATGTGACTGCGAATGCAGGAAAAGCAAACCAAATTTGCTTGGGTGGGCGATGTTCCTTTGCCACAACAGTTCGAATGCGGAGTAATTTGCGCGAGCGCCTATTGCATTCGAAGTCTTTTTCTGGTCGATGGAGCGCAAGGGTGGCCACTCGCGCCATTAGGGAGGACATTATGACCGTTTTTCGCAGGTGTCTGCTGGCCAGCTCGGCCATTCTGATTGCCAACGTCACGCCGACTAGAGCTTCAGCCCAGACGGCTGCGCCTGCCGCACCCGCCGCCGCACCGGCCGCCGATGCCGGGGCTGGCATTGGCGAGATCGTCGTCACCGCGCAGCGCCGCGAAGAAAACCTGCAGAGCGTGCCGATCTCTGTTTCCGCTTTCGGGGCCAAGGCAATCCTGGAAAAAGGCCTTACCGATGTCTCGCGGCTTGAGGGGCTTGTCCCTGGGTTCACCTTTGGCCGGTCGGGCGTCGATGCGCGTCCCGCGATCCGCGGCGTCCGCACTGAGAGCGTCGACGTCAACGCCGATACGACAATCGGCTTTTTCATCGACGGCATCTATCAATCGCGCTCCAGCCAGGCGACGCTCGGCTTCATCGATCTGGCGCGGGTCGAAGTTCAGCGCGGGCCGCAAGGCACGCTTTACGGGCGCAACACCTTCGGCGGCAACATCTCGATTGAGACGGCCAAGCCCGATCTGAGCCGGTTTTCCGGCGGCGGCGACATCACGGTTGGTTCAAACAGCCAAATCCGGGTGACCGGCTATCTCAATGCCCCACTGGGCGAGACTGTCGGCTTACGCATTGCTGGCGGATACGAAAAGTCGAACGGCTACGTCAAAAACATCAATCCGGCCGGCGGCAACCTGTTCGATGACGACAACGGCTATGTTCGCGGCTCGTTACTGTTCAAGCCCAGCTCAGACCTGACCGTCAACCTCAAGGTTGATTACGCGCAGCGCGGGGGCAACGGCGGCTCGGCTTTTGGCTACAAGCTCGTCGGCAGCTATTTCGATATTCCGTCGAACCAGCAGCTGTTCAATGCAACACCGATAATCCTCAACACCCGCGGCGGTAATCGCGATGGCGTGATCGACGCACCGCTGACCATCGATGCGGGTGTGCCGCTGTTCGCGCCGGGCAATCCCTATCTGATCGACAACGATTATCGCGGTTTGCTGAAACTGCGCAACACCGGCTTCAGTGCCAATATCGCTTATAATTTTGGCCCAGTCACGTTCAAATCGATCACCGGCTATTCGGACTTCAAGACCACCCGGACCCAGGACACCGACTTTTCCGGCAACCAGATCGGCGCGGACTATCAGTTCACCTCGGCCAAGACCTTCAGCCAGGAATTGCAGCTTGTCTCGAACGGCAACAACCCGCTGAACTATGTGCTGGGCGCCTATTACTTCAAGGACAAGCTCAACGGTACCTTCATCAACGAGCAGTTTATTCAGGTCATCAAAAACGACACGCGCCCCGCAGCAGTGCGGCAGGCCAACGGTTTCTATCAGGAATTCCGCGCCAAGACTGAATCCATCGCCGCCTATGCCCAGGCCAACTACGCGTTTAGCGACCGCCTGAAATTCATCGCAGGCGTGCGGTATACGCGCGACAAAAAGGACTTCCAGTTCGCTAATGCCAATGCCGTGCTGCCTTTGACGACTGCCAATGTGCCGATCGCGACGGCAATCACGCTGCAGACCGGCGGGATTCCCGCCAGTGCCTTTGGCGTCAAGGGCGGGGCGACCAACTGCACTTACACCTCGATTCCGGCGCCGCTGCCCGGCTTCCAATGCCTCGCCGCCAACCCCACGGTGTTCACCGGCGCGACCTTCGATACCGCCACTTTCGAGAAGGTCACCTGGCGTGCAGGGCTCGATTATCAGGTCAACGATGACAGCTTGCTTTACGCTTCGGTATCGACCGGGTTCACCTCGGGCGGGTTCAACGGCAGTCAGACGGCGGCGGCGCTTGGCCGTTCAACATTTGCACCGCAGACCGTCACCGCGTTCGAGATCGGTTCGAAGAACCGGTTCGCCGACGATACGATCCAGCTCAATCTCTCGGCCTTCTACAACCGCTACAACGGCCTGCAGGAACAGCGTCAGGTGCCGGTGGGCAACACGACGCTGTCGATTATCGAGAACAGCGGCAAGGCCCGGTCCTACGGTGCTGAACTGGAAGCGATCTGGAAGCCGGTCCCGGCGCTGACAATCAACCTCAGCGCAGCCTACCTCAAAGCCCGCTACACGCAGTACGACCAGGTCGCCGCGCCGTTCGGGACATCGATCCTCGTCACGGATGTAACGGCGGTCAATCCGACGCTAGTCAACGGTGTGACCATAGCTCCGGCGGGTCAGCGGCGCGTGTTTGCCGTCGGCTATAATTGCGGGCTCATTCCCGGGACGGGCGGTACCGGGCAACCGGCAGCGGCCTATGGCTGCGATCTGAAAGGCAACCGGATTGCGCATTCGCCTGAATATTCAGGCTCGCTTTCAGTGCAGTACGACATTGATCTGGGCAGTGCTGGAAAGCTCTCTCCTTATGCGCAGCTGAACTTCTCGGGCGCATTCTATGGCCAGGCGATCAACTCGATCCTGGATCGCCAAAATGCCTTCGCCAAACTCGATCTGCGCCTGACGTGGGAGTATAACGAGAACTTCTCGCTACAAGGTTTTGTCACCAACGTGACCAACAAGGCGACGGCAACGCGGTTCGTCTATGGTGGTGGCGGCAATCTCCAGGCAAGCTATGCGCCGCCGCGCCTGTGGGGCGTGCGCGCCAGCGTCAAGTACTGATGGTTTCCGCAAGGGGAGGCAACGAGGTCTCCCCCAACGGATCGCTTGAATGATGCTCGCCAAACGGCGAACATCGATATGACGGCAGAAAGCAAACCGACCCGCCGCCGTGCTGGCACCTCTTATGACGTTGCCCGGCGTGCTGGCGTGTCGCAGTCCGCCGTTTCGCGCTGCTTTCGCGAGGGTGAGTCAGTTTCGACCAAAACGCGCGCACTGATCCTGGCGGCAGCGGACGAGCTTGGCTATCGGCCCAATGCCATCGCCCAGGGGCTGATTACCCGGCGATCCAATCTAGTTGCCGTGATCATTTCGAACCTCACCAATCTGTATTACCCCGAGGTGCTGGCCGAGCTGACCGCAAAACTTTCGGCACAAGGCATTCGCGTCCTACTTTTCACCCTCGCCGCCGAGAGCGAGATTGACCAGGTGCTCGATCAGGTTTGGCGCTATCAGGTGGATGGAGCGATTGTCGCTGCGCGGCTTTCTCCATCCCAAATGGAAGCCTTTCGCAAGCGCGACATCGCGCTGGTGCTCTATAATCGCGATGGAGGCGGGACACCCGTTGCTTCGGTTTCATGCGAATTTGCCGCTGGAGAAACCTTGCTGATTGACGGGCTGGTCGCTGCGGGCTGCCGGTCATTCGGGATCATCGCAGGCCCAGCCGATTCAACCGTTGGCGAAGCGCATGTCAGGGGCGCCTGTGCGCGATTGGCAATTGCCGGGATCGACGATGTCCCCGTCGATCGCGGCGATTTTTCATACGAGGGCGGCCATGCGGCGGCCTTGCGCCTGCTAAAGGCCTATAAGCTCGACGCGATCATTGCCGCCAACGATGTGATGGCGCTCGGCGCGATGGACGCCGCGCGGATCGATTGCGGGATCGCAGTTCCGGACCAGCTCTCGGTCGTTGGCTATGACGGCGTGGCGCCTGCGAAATGGCGCAGCTACCGCCTCACCACGGTTCGCCAACCTGTCGGCAGGATGACCGAGGCCGCCGTCTCGATGCTCATCGCACGGATCGAGAAGCCCGATCTGGGCGCAGAGCGACGCCTGTTCTCGGGCGATCTAATCCGGGGTGAAAGCGCCCGTTTGCTGCCATGAAAGCCATCCTATGACTGACCGGATATTGACGACGCATGTCGGCTCACTGCCACGCTCGGCTGCCGTAACCGATCTCGTGTTCGCGCAGGAACGTGGTGAAGCTATCGATCCTGGCCAGTTCAATGCCGTAATCGGCGATGCTGTGAGCAATGCCGTTGCGCGCCAGGTCGCTGCGGGGATCGATCTCGTCTCCGATGGTGAGATGTCGAAGATCAGCTATGCGACCTATATCAAGGATCGCATTACCGGCTTTGACGGCGATAGCGCGCGCACCCCGCCGGCCGACCTCGAGGCGTTCCCGACATTCATGCAGCGGCAGAACAAGGGCGGCGGCACGCCGACCTATCGCCGCCCCAAATGTGTCGGGCCGGTCGAGCCCAAAACGCTGGCGCCGCTTGTAGAAGATCTGGCGCATATGACGGCCGCGCTCGAGGCGCATCGTCCATATGGCGGCTTCATGAATTCCGCCTCGCCCGGGGTGATCGCACTGTTCCAGCCAAATGAGCATTACGCGACGCAGGACCAGTATCTCGAGGCCCTGGCCGAGGCGATGCGACCTGAATATGAGGCGATTGTCAGGGCGGGCCTGATCCTGCAACTCGACAGCCCCGATCTCGGGCTGGGTCGACACATGATGTACAAGGATCGCAGCGACGCCGATTATCTGGTGCTGATCGGCCAGCACGTCGAGGTACTCAATCACGCCTTGCGCAATGTGGCGGCCGATCGGGTGCGGATGCACGTCTGCTGGGGCAATTATGAAGGCCCGCACCACTGCGATGTCGAAATGGCAGTCATCCTGCCCACGCTGATGCAGGCCAAGCCCGCCGGGCTGCTGTTCGAAACCAGCAACCCGCGCCACCAGCATGATTTTGAGGCGTTCGCCGAGCAACTGGCGATCATACCCGACGACAAGATCCTGATTCCCGGGGTGATCGATTCCACCACCAACTTCATCGAACACCCCCGGGTTGTGGCGAACCGGATTGTCCAGTTTGCGCAGATTGTCGGGCGCGAGCGGGTGATCGGCGGCACCGACTGCGGATTTTCGACCTTTGCCGGGTTTGGCGTGGTCGATCCCGAGATTGTCTATGCCAAGCTGGCGACCTTGGCAGCAGGCGCGGCGATTGCCAGCGAGCGGCTGTGGTGAATGTTGTGGTAAGTTCTGGGGCGAACCTCAAATTCCGCATCGCCGCCGGAGAGGCGCTGCTCGGCACCTTCCTCAAAACCCCGCACCCGCATATTGTCGAGGTGCTGGCGAGTAGCGGGCTGGACTGCATCTGTATCGACGCCGAACATGCGCCCTTCGATCGCCGCGATATCGATCTGTGCATCATGGCGGCGCGGGCGAGTAGCTTTCCAGTGCTGGTCCGCACGCCCAACAGCAGCGCCGAACAAGTGCTCAACGCGCTCGATTGCGGGGCAGACGGTGTCCTCGTCCCCCATGTCCTTAGCGCCGCAGAAGCCCGCGCCGTGGTCGCCGCAGCGCACTATGCCCCCGGCGGCCGCGGCTATGCCGGTTCATCGCGCGCAGCAGGTTATGGCACTCGATCCATGCCCGACCACAAGGCCGCAAGTGCCGCCAAAACCGTGGTAATCGCCCAGATCGAAGACGCCGAGGCGCTGGACGAGATTGACGCCATCGCCGCAGTTGTGGGCATCGACGCGCTGTTCATCGGGCGGATTGATCTGACGGTATCGCTCGGCTGCGAAAGCCCCGACGATCCCAAGGTCATCGCCGCCGTCGAACGGGTTGTTGCCGCCTGCGTAGCTGCAGGCCGCCCCGTTGGCATGTTCGTTTCACGCACCAGCGATGTGGCGATGTGGCGTGAACAGGGCGCAACGCTGTTCCTGCTGGGCTCAGATCACGGGTTTGTGCGCGAGGGAGCGAAGGCGCTGCGGGTGGCGACGGGGATATGAAATACGCGATTGCTGACCCTTCTTAAGCCCCTACCCTTTAGGGGAGGGGCTTTTGACCTGTCACGATTTGAGATACTTGGTGATTGAGAGCAGCGTCACCGAAACCCAAACCTCCCCGTGGAAGGGCGACGAACCAATTTTCTTGTTTTTCGCGCCTTGACTGTCATGGCGGAACTTCAGAAATTATTTCTGGAGAAATGGATCGGGAATTTTGACGGAACGGGGAAGGATTGAAGAGAAAATGGCATTTAATCCAATACGCGATCATGCAGTAAACGATGCTCTGAAGCGGTTACTGGCTCTTCAAAAATCCGCATACTGAATGGGTCGGATTCCGGTATCGACGAACAACGACGCTGGTATTTAGACAAGATATTTTATCTTGGCGCCCAAGCTTCAACTCGCATCAAAAAGCGGATACGCTTCTCCGTAAGCGTAAATGGCCTAAACAGCCTGAATTCTACCACTGAATCCATCATAAGTGAGTTGAATAATTATATTGCGAATAGGAATATCGCGCATATCGAAAAGTATCCCTCCGGCGGGTCCCGCCTTGCCGGGTGGGTGAGTGACCGGTCTTAAGCGTGCTCTTATGAGCGCACTTAGGAGCGGTTGATGGGTCAGATCAC
>JAYWBP010000079.1:0-5379 GCA_043781375.1 Novosphingobium sp. | reverse complement strand
GCGTGGCGGAGCGGGAGGGATTCGAACCCTCGATACGCTTTTGGCGTATACTCACTTTCCAGGCGAGCGCCTTCGACCACTCGGCCACCGCTCCGCATATCGCTGGAACGAGGCGCACTAGCGGGGGTCGGGCTCTTTCGCAAGGTGCTGGACTTTGGCATGGTCGCGCGATGAAACATGCCCTTGCACTTGCGCTGCTGCTCGCCCCCGCCACCGCTGTCGCCGCCCCGCCACTGCCGCCTGCGCTCGCTCCGTCGGAGATCGTCGCCGCTGCGCCTTCCGGCGACTGGACGGCCATTGCGGCTTCGGACCTGCTGGTGATGGACCTGGCCGCCGACGCGCGGGGGAAACCCCGCCGGGTGGTGATCCAGTTGATCCCGGCACCGTTCTCGCAAGGGTGGGTGGAGAATATCCGCAAGCTGGCCGTGGAGCATTGGTGGGACGGCACCAGCGTCAACCGGGTGCAGGACAACTATGTCGTGCAATGGGGCGATGCGAGCGAGAAGAAGGCGTTGCCGAGCGAGTTGGCGGTGGTGCCGCAATGGCAATACGAAACAGTCCCCTTGCCGGGCGTTCGCGCGGTCTGGCCGATCAGCTATCCTGACGCCTACGCCAGCGCGATGATCTGGAATGGCTGGCCGGTTAGCTCCAACGGTCGGCTGGCGCCCGTCCACTGCTACGGCATGGTCGGCGTGGGGCGGAACCTGCCGCCGGATACCGGCACCGGGGCGGAGCTGTACACCGTGATCGGCACCCCGCCGCGGCATCTGGATCGGAACATTGCGCTGGTCGGCCGGGTGATCGAGGGGATCGAGCACTTGTCCGCGCTGCCGCGCGGGACCGGCGCGCTGGGGTTCTATGAGACGGCGGAGGAGCGGGTGCCGATCCTCTCGGTGCGGCTGGGCAACGAGGTGCCAGGGCTGGCCACTTACGAATACCTTGCGACCGAGAGCGCCGGTTTTGCGCGCTATGCCGATGCGCGGGCCAACAGGCGGGATGCGTTCTTTATTCGAGCGGCGGGCGGGGCGGACATCTGCAACATTCCGGTGCCGGTGCGGCAGGTAAGGACTATCCCCTAAATCCGCTCCGCCTCGGCCACCGCGTCACTCGCGCGCAAAGCGCTGATGATCCGGGTGAGGTGGGCCAGGTCGTTGACTTCGACTTCCACTTCATAGGTCCCGAACGGATCGTCGCGCTGGGTCATCTGGAGGTTGACGACGTTGGCGCTGTGGCCGGCGAAGGTCGCGGTGACTTCGGCCAGGGTGCCGGGACGGTTGTAGAGCACCAGGCGCAGGCGGCCGACCGCGCCCGTCGTCCGTTCGCCCCACGACAGGTCGAGCCAGTCGGCATCGACACCACTCGCGAGGCTCAGGCAATCGATCGAGTGGACTTCGACCCCGCGGCCCGGGTGGCGCAACCCGACGATGCGGTCGCCCGGGACCGGGTGGCAGCAATCGGCCAGGTGGAAGGCCATGCCCGGTGTCAGCCCGCGGATCGAGATGGCGCGTTCCTGCTTGGGCCATTCGGCGGGATCGGCGAGCGCCGAGGCGCTGCCCGGGACCAGCGCCTCCATCACCGCGCCATCGCTCAGCTTGGCACTGCCGATGGCGATCATCAGATCTTCGTCGCGCTCCAGGCCGAGGCGCTTGACCGCTTCGCCGATCGCCTTCTTGCCGATCTTGGCGGGCAGGCGCCCGGCGATCTCGTCGAACAGCTTGCGCCCGATCGCGGCTATTTCCTCGCGCTCTTTCAGGCGGACCGCGCGGCGGATCGCAGCGCGGGCCTTGCCGGTAACGACGAAGCCCAGCCACGACAGCTGCGGCTCGCTTTTGCGGCTCTTGATGATCTCGACCACGTCACCGTTATGGAGCGCGGTGCGCAGCGGCATATGCCGCCCGTTGATCTTGGCGCCGACCGCCATGGAGCCCAGATCGGTGTGGACGTCATAGGCGAAGTCGATCGAGGTGGCACCCTTGGGCAACTGGTGCAGCGCGCCTTTGGGAGTGAAGGCGAAGATCCGGTCCTGGTAGATCGCCAGGCGGGTGTGCTCGAGCAGTTCCTCGGCATCGTGGCTGGCATCGACGATCTCGATCAGGTCGCGCAGCCAGCCGACCTGACCGTCGGGGCGAGTCTCACCCTGCTTGTAGGCCCAGTGCGCGGCCAGGCCGAACTCGTTGGTGCGGTGCATCTCGCGGGTGCGGATCTGGACTTCCATCCGCATCGAGTTCTCGTAGATCAGGGCGGTGTGGAGCGAGCGATAGCCGTTCGACTTGGGGGTCGAGACATAGTCCTTGAAGCGCCCGGGGATCATCTGCCAGGTCTGGTGGAGCACGCCCAGCGCGCGATAGCAGTCGTCCGGCAACTCGGCGAGGACGCGGAAGGCCATGATGTCGGTGATCTGTTCGAAGCTGACGTGGCGCTCGGCCATTTTCTTCCAGATCGAGTAGGGGTGCTTCTCGCGGCCCGAGACTTCGACCTTGAGCCCGGCCTCGGCCAGCGCCTGTTTGATCGCCAGGGCAATCGCATCGACCTGCCCGCCTTCCTGGCTGCGAATCTGCGCAAGCCGCCCGGTGATCGTGGCATAGGCCTCGGGCTCGAGCTGTTCGAAGGCGAGCAGCTGCATCTCGCGCATATATTCGTACATCCCCACCCGCTCGGCCAGGGGGGCATAGATATCCATGGTCTCGCGGGCGATGCGGCGGCGCTTGTCGGCGCTCTTGATGAAGTGCAGCGTGCGCATGTTGTGGAGCCGGTCGGCCAGCTTGACCAGCAGCACGCGCAGGTCTTCGCTCATCGCCAGGAAGAACTTGCGCAGGTTCTCGGCGGCGCGCTCGTTGTCGGTCAGCATCTCGATCTTGGAGAGCTTGGTCACCCCGTCCACCAGCCGGGCAATGTCGGGCCCGAACAGCTTCTCAATGTCCTCTATCGTGGCCAGGGTATCTTCCACGGTGTCGTGAAGCAGCGCGGTGACGATGGTCTGCTGGTCGAGCTTGAGATCGGTCATCAGCCCGGCGACCTCGATCGGATGGCTGAAGTAGGGATCGCCCGAGGCGCGCTTCTGGGTGCCGTGCTTCTGCACCGAATAGACATAGGCGCGGTTGAGCAGCGCCTCGTCGGCATCGGGATCATACGCTTTGACGCGTTCGACAAGTTCGTACTGGCGCAGCATGGCTCGCCTAGATGGGGCGAAGCGGGGGGTCAGGGCAAGGAGAAACGGGCGGTTTCCGGGACTTGCCCTACGTATTGCGCCCCAGCATCCGCCCGGCGCGTTCGATTGCGCGATAGCCAAAGGACTTGAGCCGGTTGTCCTCAGGGAACCGCCGCACCGCCGCCGGGCGCAGGCCAATGGCTCTCAGCCGACTGTTGAAGCGGCAGGCGTCGGCATGGTGGCAGGTCCATTCGCTGCGCCAGGTCAGCGACAGCGAGATCGAGACTTCACCGTGGTTCTGGACCCAGTGCGGGGCGAGCACCGGGATGAAGATCGCCTGGCCCGGCCCGACGGTGATCTCGCGCCCCCGCTCGGCCCATTCCTGACGCCACGGCAGGTTGCGCGGGCCGCCGTTGAAGTACTGCTCGAAGAACGGCTGCTGGATGATGTCGGGATCGGCGGCGGGGAACAGGGTCATGGTCTTGGCGCCGCGGATCTGGAACAGGATGTTGTATTCCGGATCGAAGTGCATCGGGGTCATCGCCTGCGGGCTGGAGATGAACACGAACCCTTCCAGGCGCAGCATATCGCCGGTGCGGCGCTGGACCAGCGGCTCGATCTCGCCCAGCACCTGGTGCATCAGGGCGCGGTACGCCGGGTCCTGCTCGATGTTCATGAGCAGCACCCAGGCGCCGCACTCGGCGATCCGGGCGAGCGATTCGTGCACTGTCAGGCCGTTGGTGGGGGTCTGGTCGTTGGTGATCCCCAGCGGCAGGTCGAGCGCCGCGTTGTGGGTCAGGGTATCGGGCCGCATCCGTGCCGCGAGCGCCGACAAGGCCTCAAGCGTGAGCAGCGGGTGATCGACCAGACTGTGGCTGAGCGTGGTCGGACTGGCGGGATAGGCGGCGGTTAGCGTGCTAAGCGCCTCGTCGGGAATGGCCTGGTGCTGCATCGTCGCTCCCTGAACTGATCCCCCGCGTCCTAGCGCACAAGGCGTAAACGAAAGGCAAAAGCGGCTTGGCGGAGGACAGGACTGCTTCACCCTCGATGCGTTTTTTCCAAAAAGCGCCCGACCGTCACCGGGCTCCTCCCAGCGTGCCGCGCCGGCGTCGGGTGCGGTGATGTGCATCCCCTTGCACGCCTGTCTGATCGGCCAGCCCTAACGCATCGGTCCATTCTAAGAAGCCTTGTGCCATAAACCCCTCAGGGGGCATGCGGATGGATCTTCTCGTATTCGGAAACCACTTGCGACAGGACCGACAGCGCCATCACCGCCGGATCGCGCGTGTGCGGGATCAGGCCGACGGGCTGGGACAGCCCGCAGGCCTGACCGCCGCCTCCGCGCTGCATCCGTTCGCGGCGGGCTTGCCGCGCTCCGTCGCCGCCCTGCGCGCCGATGTAGAAGGGACTTCCAGCCAGCGACCAATCGAGTAGCGGCGCTTCCCACTCATGGTCGTGGAACAGCAGCACGACCGCCGAAAACCCGTCGGGCGGCGGTTCGGACGGGGATCCGCCAAGTCCGATCCGGTGAGAAGGGGAGTGAGGCCGGATGAACGACCCGGCGATTTCCATCACCCCGGCGAGCGTCTGAAGGGCGTCAATCTCGGGTCCTTCGCCGAACACGACCATTCGCAGGGAGGGGATGAACTTACGCTCCCGAATCCAGCCTTTGCCGGGTGCGGCCGCGGACCCGAGGTCGAGGTGCGCGGTCGCCCGTCCGTCAAGCGCGCGCACCACGCGCCGACACTCGTTCACAGGGGGAGAGGGGTCGAGCAGAATGTCCAAGCCGCCGCCGCAGGGCAGCCTAAAATCAATCGTCGCGGAACCTTTGCCGTAGCGCCTGACCTCGGCATTGCCCGCGCGCCGGGCGCTCAGGAGATCTAACGCCAGTTGACGTTCAAGGCAGCCATTGGCCAGGCTGCCGATCGTTCGCCCGTCGGGATGAATCGCCAGTTGCGCCCCCGTCCGGCGAGAAAAGCTGCCGTCGATCCCGACGATCGTGCACAACCCGACCCCATCCTCGCACGCTGCACGGATGGCCGCATGGTCCGACAAGGCGGCAGTTGGCCGCTCACCGCTGTCGGCCGCACGATGCTCCGGCTCGACGTCAACGGACGGCGATGTGCCCCGATCCAGCAGTGTGTCGGCAAGCCCCCGAGCGCTCATTCCTAAACCCCGGTTGGACCGAGGCTGACTGCCTCGATGCCCGGATCATAGGCGCGGCCCATGTC
>JAYWBP010000078.1:0-40096 GCA_043781375.1 Novosphingobium sp. | reverse complement strand
TGACTCCGTGGGAAAGGACACTTTCGAGGGCACGCTCGGCAGCCTGGCGCGGCGCGGTCTTTTCGTCAGCTACGGCAATGCCTCCGGGCCGGTCCCGCCCTTCGCGCCCTTGCGGCTGTCCCAGGCCGGGTCGCTGTTCTTCACCCGCCCGACCTTGTTCGACTATATCGCCAAGCCGGAGGAACTGGCCGAGAGCGCTGACGCTCTTTTCGGCATGATCGCGTCGGGCAAGCTGAAGATCGAGATCGGCCAGAGGTTCGCCCTGGCCGAGGCTCGCAAGGCGCACGAGGCCCTGGAAGCGCGGGCGACTATTGGCGCGAGCGTGCTGATTCCCTAAGGCGTTGTGGTAACGCCGCCTCAGGTATTCATCGACTGGAAGAACTCGGCGTTGTTCTTGGTGTTACGCAGCTTGTCGAGCAAGAACTCGATGGCGTCCTGCGCCCCCATGGGGTTAAGGATGCGGTGCAGGATGTAAGTCTTCTGCAGCTGATCCTTTTCGGTGATCAGCTCTTGCTTACGGGTGCCTGACTTCAGCACATCCACAGCCGGGTAGATCCGCTTATCCGCCACCTTGCGGTCGAGGATGATCTCTGAATTGCCGGTGCCCTTGAACTCTTCGAAGATCACCTCGTCCATGCGGCTGCCGGTGTCGATCAGGGCGGTGGCGATGATCGAGAGACTGCCGCCTTCCTCAATATTGCGCGCCGCGCCAAAGAAGCGCTTGGGTCGCTGCAAGGCATTGGCGTCGACGCCGCCGGTCAGGACTTTGCCCGAGCTGGGCACCACCGTGTTGTAGGCGCGGCCCAGGCGCGTGATCGAATCAAGCAGGATTACGACGTCGCGCTTGTGCTCGACCAGTCGCTTGGCCTTCTCGATGACCATCTCAGCCACCTGAACATGGCGCGTGGCCGGCTCGTCGAAGGTCGAGGAGATAACCTCACCCTTCACACTGCGCTGCATGTCGGTGACTTCCTCGGGCCGCTCGTCGACCAGCAGGACCAACAGGAAGACTTCGGGATGGTTGTCGGTGATAGCCTTGGCAATATTCTGCAACAGTACGGTCTTGCCGGTACGCGGCGGAGCAACGATCAGCGCGCGCTGGCCCTTGCCCTGCGGCGAAATGATATCAATCACCCGTGCCGACTTGTCCTTGACCGTCGGATCGAGCGTATCGAGGCTGAGCTTGCGGTCGGGATAGAGCGGGGTGAGATTGTCGAAGTTAACCCGGTGGCGGACCGCTTCGGGATCGTCGAAATTGACCTGGGTCAGCTTGATCAGGGCGAAATAACGCTCGCCATCGCGCGGCGCACGAATCTCGCCTTCGACCGTGTCACCGGTGCGCAGGCCCCATTTGCGGACCTGGTTAGGCGAGACATAGATGTCATCGGGTCCGGCGAGATAGTTCGCCTCGGGGCTGCGGAGGAAGCCGAAGCCGTCCTGCAGCACTTCGATCGTGCCCAAGCCCATGATCTGCTCGTCGTTTTCGGCGACTTCCTTGAGGATCGCGAACATGAGGTCCTGACGGCGCAGAGTCGAGGCGCCTTCGACGCCCAGTTCTTCGGCCATTTCGACCAGTTCGGCCGGAGTTTTCTTCTTGAGTTCTTTAAGGTGCATAACGTCTGGTATCCGGTCTTGGTCTGGGACAGCCGGCGGGCCATGGGGCTTGGGGAAAGCAGACCCGGGCGCGCATGACGCGACCCTCTCGCCGGAGCTCGCGCAGATATGCTGGCACGCAACCCAAGTCAACGCATCAGAATGGACGGACGACCACCAGGATCACAATCAATGCTGCGGCCACGCCGGGAATCTCGTTGAGCAGCCGCAAGCGCTTGCCCTCAAGCCGCCGTTCACCCCGCGCCAGCGCAGCAGCATAGCCCGCCAGCCAGATCTGATAGCCGCTCAGCGCCAACACCAACGCCAGCTTGGCCTGGAACCAACTTTGGCTGAACGCGCCTGTGGTGATCGCCAGCGCCAGACCGAGCAGCCAGACCACAATCATCGACGGCCACAGGATGATCTTGAAAAGCTTGGTCTCACGCTCGATCCAACGGGCATTTTCAGACGAGCCTGGCGCTGCCTCCTGGTGGTAGACAAAGAACCGCGGGAGCATGAACAATCCTGCCATCCAGAACACCACGAAAATAATATGGCCGGCCTTGAGCCAAAGATAAGTCATCGCGAATACCTGTAACATGAGCGCACCATAGCCTAGCGTTTCCACCCACGCACCAGGGCAAGCAATTGCTCGACATGCTCGATCGGAGTGAACTGCCCAATCCCGTGGCCCAGATTAAAAACATGTGGACGGTCGGTGAAGGCTTCAAGCACACGGTGGGTCTGGCGCTCCAGCTCGGGCCCCCCGGCCAGAAGCAGCAGCGGATCCAGGTTACCTTGCACCGGCATGTCCGATGGTAGCTCACGCGCCGCCCACAGCGGATCGATAGTCTCATCCACTCCGACCGCGCTGACACCTGTTTCGCGTGCGTAAGCCGCCAGCTTCTCGCCCGCGCCTTTGGGAAAACCGATCACCGGCACATCGGGAAACCGCGTCGCCAGAGCGCTGACAATCGCTGCATTAGGCGCGATCACCCATCGTTCGAATTCGGCCGGCGCCAGGCTGCCCGACCAGCTGTCGAACAGCTGCACCGCTTCGGCCCCGGCCTCGATCTGCCCGGCAAGGTAGCCGATCGTCACATCAGTGATCGCAGCGATAATTGCCTGGAAAGCTGACGGATCGCGATAGGCCAAGGCGCGGGTATCATGCTGATCGCGACTGCCTTCGCCCGCGACCATATAAGTCGCCACAGTCCATGGACTACCGGCAAATCCCAGCAAGGTCTGCTCCGGGCTGAGCGCGGTTTTCACCAGCGCCACCGTCCGGTAGATCGGATCGAGCCGGGCAGGCACGGCCTCCAGCGCGCTCAACTGCGTATCGATCAACTTGGGCGACAGCTGCGGGCCTTCGCCGACGAGGAACTGCAGGTTCTGGCCCATCGCATAAGGCACGATCAGGATATCGGAAAACAGGATCGCGCCATCGAAGCCGAACCGCTGAAGCGGTTGCAAGGTGATCTCTGCCGCTGCTGCGCTGTCATAGACCAGGGCCAAGAAACCGCCTTTCTCAGCGCGCAAAGCCCGGTATTCAGGTAGATAGCGCCCTGCCTGGCGCATCAGCCAGATCGGGCGTTGTCTGCAATTTTCTCCGCGCAAAGTGCGGAGTAGAAGACCGGGCATCGCGCGAGTCCAATCAAATAAGATTATTTATAAAAGGATTCAGTAGGTAGTTGGCCCTGTGGATAGCGGGAATTGCGGTTTGTTGCCCGATTTGTCCCGCAGTGAACAGACCTAACCAAACCTCGAATCGTTGCCTAACCGGGTCAAGCAGCAACTGTGCCCACTATCCTTTGCCTGTGGGAAAGCTTGTCCCCTGTCCACAAGCCGAGGATCGCGCGGCGGCTAGTGGGGAAGGAATCAGCGGGCAAAGTTGTCAGCCCGCCTGTCCCGTGGTTTATGCGGCAAATTATCCACAGCCTCCGGCGCACCCATTTTTATGACCCGGCTTCACCTTCATCTGCTGTCGGATTCAACCGGCGAAACGCTCGAGATGATCGCCAAGGCGGCGCTCGCCCAGTTCGACGATGCCGATGTCATCCGCCACTTCTGGCCGATGGTTCGCTCGCAGCAGCACCTTGATCGGATCATGGCCGATATTGCCGGCAATCCCGGACTGGTCCTGTTCACCCTGGTCAATGCTGAAACCCGCCGCCGCCTGGAAGAGCGCTGCCGCACGCTTGGCCTGCTCGCGGTGCCCGCTCTCGACGCGGTGACCGATGCGTTCGAGGCCAAGCTGGGCCAGCAAGCCAAGGCCCGGCCCGGGCGCCAGCACGCGATGGATGCGGCCTATTTCGACCGGGTCGAGGCGATCCAGTTCACTATCGCGCACGACGATGGGGTCTTGGCAGAGGACTGGGAGGAAGCCGACATCGTTCTGGCCGGCGTATCGCGCTCATCCAAGACGCCGACCAGCATCTATCTTGCCAATCGCGGCTATCGCACGGCGAATATCCCGATCGTGGTCGAAAGTCCGCCTCCGGCTTCGTTGTTCGGGCTGCGTCATCCCCTGGTGGTCGGACTGACCACCGCACCCGAGCGATTGATCCAGGTCCGCCGCAACCGGCTGCTGTCGCTCGGCCAGGCGCCCGAGACGGCCTATGTTGATCAGGAGCGGGTAGCCAAGGAGCTTCAGTACGCACGGCGGATGTTCGCCGACAACGGCTGGCCGGTAATCGACGTTACCCGTCGCTCGATCGAGGAGACGGCGGCGGCGATCATCAACCTGGTCAATGAGCGCCGCGCTGCCGGATATGCCGACGCTGTCGGGACCAGTCCGATATGACTGGTCTTTCATGAGCCGCCTGATCCTCGCTTCGCAGAGCCAGTCGCGTCAGGCCATGCTCGACGCCGCAGGGGTCGACTATCGTGCGGTTCCGGCACGGCTCGACGAGCGCGCGCTGGAGGCTGGGCTCATGCGAGTTGGCGGGGAAGTGGTAGCATTGGCCCTGGCCGAGGCGAAGGCACTGGCGGTGTCCGCTGGGCATCCGGGCGCGCTGGTTCTGGGGAGCGATTCGCTGGTCGAAGTCGCAGGTCGCCGCTTCGCCAAGCCGCGCGATCGGGCGGAGGCCACCGCGCATCTGCAACTCTTCTCCGGACGTGAAATGATCCTTCACAGCGCGGCGCTGCTGGCGCGAGATGGCGCCGTAGTCTGGAGCCACGTCGACCTTGCTCGCTTGCAGGTGCGCGATCTATCCGATGCCTTTATCGAGACCTATCTCGCCGCCGAGTGGCCGGCGGTATCCGCCTGCGTCGGGGTATTCCGGATCGAGGCGCGCGGGGTGCAACTGTTCGAGAGCATAATCGGCAGTCATTTTACCGTGCTCGGCATGCCTTTATTGCCGATACTGACCGCGCTGCGCCAACACGGCGAGCTGACGTCATGACCCAGTATGCCGAAGTGATCGGCGATCCGATCGCGCAGTCCAAGTCGCCCGCGATCCACAACTTCTGGATCGGCAAGTTGGGTCTCGATGCGCGCTATGGCGCCACCCAGGTCACGCCGGTTGGGCTGAGTGACTATCTCACGAGCAGGCGTGGCGATCCCGACTGGCGCGGGTGCAACGTAACCATGCCGCACAAACTGGCCGTGCTGCCGCTGCTCGACCGGCTTGATCCGCTGGCTGCGCGGATCGGCGCGGTGAATACCATAATCCGCGAAGCTGACGGGGGGTTGGCTGGCATCAATACCGACGTCGAGGGGTTCCTCGAACCGCTCCAGCCGCTGCTGGCGCGCACCCACCTGTTCCGCATGGCCCGCGTGCTGGGCGCAGGCGGCGCGGCCCGGGCGATCGTCGCAGCCTTGGCCGACCGAGGTATGGTCATTGTCCTGGCCGCGCGCGATCCGGCCAAGGCGCAGGCGTTGCTCGACGAATTGACCACCCAGGATGACCATCATGCTGTTGCGCTCGATCATTTCGCCAGTCCGACCGATTTTGCCTTTGACGATCGCGCGCAGTGTCTCGACCTTATCGTCAATGCCAGCCCGCTGGGGATGACCGGGCAGCCGCGGCTGCGCTTCGATCTCAGTCACGCCCCGCCGGGGAGTGTCATCTACGATATCGTGACTTCGCCGGAGCGGACCGAACTGCTCGCAGGGGCAGAGGCTGCGGGCTTTCGCACTATCGATGGCCTGTCGATGTTGATCGGCCAGGCGGCGACGGCATTCGAAGCCTTCTTCGGCCGACCCGCGCCGCGCCAGCATGACGCCGAACTGCGCGCGCTGCTGATCGCGTGAGCAAGCCCATTATCCACCCCTTCATTTTGGGTCTGACCGGCTCAATCGGCATGGGCAAGTCGACCGTGGCGGCGATGTTCATCGAGCTGGGCGTGCCCCTGTTCGACGCTGACGCTGCGGTCCATCGATTGCAAGGCCCAGACGGAGCTTTGGTCGGCGTCATCGAGGCGGCGTTTCCCGGCTCGACCGGGCCTGGCGGCGTCGATCGACAAAAGCTGGGCGCGGCAGTGTTCGGCAATCCCGATCAACTCAAGCGGCTCGAAGCCATCGTTCATCCTGCGGTGGCGACCGAACGGGCCGCTTTCCTGCGCGAAAATGCTGCAGCTCCGCTGATTGTCTTCGACATCCCGCTGTTGTTCGAAAAGGGCGGAGCGGCGCAGTGCAATGCGATCGCAGTAGCTTCCGCCCCGGCCGAGATCCAGCGCCTACGCGTGCTCGCTCGCCCAGGTATGTCCAAGGACAAGTTCGCCGCAATCCTTGCGCTCCAAACCCCCGACGCGGAGAAGCGCGCGCGAGCCGATCATGTGATCGACACAGGTGTGCCACCAGTAGAAACCCGCCGCCAGGTCGCAGACCTGGTTAGCCAACTGCGCAGTCGTCCTTAAAGGCTTTTCCGCGCTTGCCAGTCCCCGCGCACAGGCCGATAGATTAGGGGATGCGCGAGATTATCTTCGACACCGAAACGACCGGTCTCGACCCCCAGAGCGGTGACCGGATGGTCGAAATCGGCTGTATCGAGATGGTCAATCGTGTCGCAACCGGGGCCACTTTCCACGCCTATTTCAATCCTGGACGCTCGATGCCGGCAGCAGCCGAGGCGGTTCACGGCCTGTCCGAAGCGTTCCTGGCGGGCAAGGCGGCGTTTCACGAACATGCGCTGGAATTGCTCGAATTCATCGCCGATTCGCCACTGGTCGCCCATAATGCCGGGTTCGACTGGGGCTTCCTCAATGCCGAATTGGCGGTCGCCGGACACCCCTTGGTCGAGCGCGCGCGGATGATTGACACCGTGGCCCTGGCCCGGGTGCGCCATCCCGGGGCCAAGTTGTCGCTCGATGCGCTGTGCTCGCGCTACGGGATCGATCGCAGCCATCGTACTCTGCACGGCGCGCTGCTCGATGCTGAATTGCTCGCCCAGGTCTATGTCGAGCTGACCGGCGGGCGCCAGATCGGACTCGAGCTGGCGGGCCAGACGCGCGATGTTCTGGCAACCTCGATCATCGTGCGCAGCGACCGTGTATTCCGCCCGGCCCGGCCACATTATCCCAGCGCGGCGGAACTAGCGGCTCACGCGGCGTTTATGCAGACGGTTACTGCTCCCCTTTGGAATACCTAGGGTGGAACAGCTCGGGCGGTGACAGACGATTTCAGGAGGTAAGCGATTATGGAAATACGCGTCTCAGGGCACCAGATGGACACCGGCGAAGCGCTGCAAACCCATGCCAATGACCGCCTTAGTGCCATCGTCGATAAGTACTTCAGCCGGGCCCTGACTTCCGCCGTCACTTTCAGCAAGGCTCCCGCTGGGGCATTCAAATGCGATATCGTCACCCATGTCACCCAGGGCTTGATCCTCAAGGGCGCGGGTTCGAGCCACGATGCGCACGGCGCGCTCGACCAGGCGGCGGAGAAGATCGACAAGCAGCTGCGCCGCTACAAGCGTCGGCTCAAGGACCGCCATGAGCAGTCCTCGTTCGCCCAGCGCCAGGAAGAAGCGGCCTATGTCGTCTTCGCCGATGAACCTGAGGCCGAGGAACCAGCCGACGCTCCTGTCGTCATTGCCGAAACCCGGGTCGACGTGCCCGAAGGTACCGTTTCAGACGCGGTGATGATGCTCGATCTGCGCAACACCAACGCGCTCCTGTTCAAAAATGCTGGAACCGGACGCCATAATATGGTTTATCGTCGCGGTGATGGTTCGATCGGCTGGGTTGAACCGTCCTGACGCGCAAACAAGGCGTGTGTTCCTGGGCTAGGATTGGGCAGAGGGTGCGGGAATCCCCCGTACCTGGCGCGCATTTCCGCGGTTCTTCATTGCTTTTGTAAAGATCCGATCCTGGCATGACCGCACTTTTCACGCTCGACCCGGAAGCTGTGGGCACCATCCGCGCTGACAGTAAGGCCGCCATTCTCGAACAACTCGCCGCCCGTTTTTCCGCGGTCTACGGCCTCGACAGCGCCGTCGTGCTGGAACGGATCGAAGAACGAGAGCGGTTGGGCAGCACCGGTTTTGGTCGCGGCGTCGCGATTCCCCACGCCCGGATCGGCGATCTCGCGCGCCCGGTTGCAGCGTTTTTTCGGCTTGAGGCACCGGTGGCGTTCGATGCCGCCGATGGCATGCCGGTCGATCTGGTATTCGGCTTGCTGTCGCCCGAACAGGCGGGAGCAAGCCACCTTCATGCGCTCGCCGCGATCTCGCGGATGATGCGCGATGATCGCATGCATACAGCGCTGAGCCAGGCGCCGGGCGCCGAAGCAATCTACGGCCTATTGTGCAATGTTATCGATCGCGACGCTGCCTAAGCCAGTTCTGGATGGAGCCGCGCTCCACTGGCACGCGCTGGAGGGGCTCTACGGCTCGGCTCCGATCAACCACCTGTTTGCGTCCAGCCTGAAGATTGCTGGCGAGGGCTGTTCGCGGATCGAGTTCGAGATCGACGAGAGTTGCCATCACGCCGCCGGCGCGGCGCATGGCACGGTCTATTTCAAGATGCTCGACGATGCCGCATTCTATGCCGCCAACACTATGGTCACTGACAAGTTCCTCCTGACCACCTCGTTCAACCTCCATTTTTCTCGCCCGGCGCGCGTCGGCAAGGTCGTTGCCGAGGGCCGCTGGATCAGCGGTCGGCGCCGCGTGTTGGTCGCCGATGCACGGCTGGTCGATAGCGCGGGTGAGGAGATCGGCCGTGGCACGGGCACATTCATGCGCTCGCGCATGGCGCTGTCGGGGCTGCCCGGATACGCTGCGGCGCTGAAGTGAGCGAAGATGGCTCCGCACGGCTCCCGGCCAAGCTCGAAGTCAGCGCTCTTTTGCGCGCGACTCAGGCGGCGGGGGGCTTCGCGACGGTCCTCCACAAAGGCGAGGAACAGGGCGGGACTATCCTCGTCGTGACTACGGTTAACGGCAAAGATTCAAAGGTTTACGAGCGAATGCCTAATGCCAACGGGGGCCGAACCTGGGCTCTCGCGAAGGCCGAAGTGCCTGATAATATAGGCGAATTTAGCGAATATCTGACCCGCAGAACGCGTCAGGACCCCGATTTGTGGGTGATTGAACTGGATATCGCGCAGGGCGAACGCCTCATCGGATTGTCGCACCCTGTCGCTTGACTGTGCTGCACCGCACAACCAAGGCCATTGCACCACTTATGCACAGGCGGCGATACGGGCATTCGGCCTCGTTCGCTGGCACGCAGACGGGGGGCAGCCGGCAGATTTTCCGGCGAAACAAAGCCTCGAGAGATACGAGGTCAGGTTTCGCTCAACCTGCGTCTTGGTGCGCTCACCGCCCTAGAATGTTTACCGATGGCTTTCACTCTGCGCAAGGCTGGCACCATTACGCTGGCCGTTACAATGATTTCAACGATCCTTAGCACTGATGGTTCCGGCGCTTCTGCCCGTGAGCTTGATCCCCAACTGGTCCGGATCGAACCTTCGCGGACCTTCAAGACCGAACCGCTCCAGACTCAGGACGGCGATGTGCAGGTTCCCGCTGCTGCTACGCCCGAGGTTACCACCTCCGAGGCCGCCCCCGCCCTTCCCGAAATCACTCCCGCCACCCTGGCCGCTCTCGTCAGCGCCCAACCGCAGCCGACGGAACTCTCGCGCGAGCTGAATTGCCTCGCCGGTGCCGTGTACTTCGAAGCAAAGAGCGAATCGCTGGCCGGGCAGCTTGCTGTCGGACGGGTAGTGATCGCCCGTTCACGCTCGGGCCGTTTCCCCAATTCCTACTGCGGGGTGGTCTACCAGCGCTCGCAGTTCTCGTTCGTGCGCGGCAACGCCATGCCGACCCTCGATCACGGATCACGCCAGTGGCGCAATGCCGTGGCGATCGCCCAGATCGCCCACGCCGATGCCTGGCACAGCCCGGTCGAAGGCGCGCTGTTCTTCCACGCCGCCCGCGTCTCGCCCAACTGGCGCCTGACCAAGGTCGCCCGGATCGACAATCACGTATTTTATCGGTGATCGTTTGATGCATTGACGTTTGATACGTTGACGCTTGAAACGTTGACGCTTGAAACGTTGACTGGGGCCAGCAAACTGGTCCCTCGCGCGGGCCGGTGCCGCACCGCGTCGTCAGGCGGAAAAAGGCTCTAGCTGACTTCGATCCACACCGGGGCGTGGTCGCTGGCCTTTTCCCGCCCGCGATATTCCTTGTCGACTCCGCACGCTACCAACCGCCCGGCCAGTTCGGGTGAGAGCAGGGCGTGGTCGATGCGGAAGCCGTGGTCGCGCGGCCAGGCGCCGGCCTGATAGTCCCAATAGGTCCACACTCCGCCGCGTGGATTGTGCAGGTCTAGCGCATCGGTCCAGCCATCGGCCAGCAGCCGCGCATAGGCATCGCGCGATTCAGGCTGCATCAAGGCGTCGATGGCCATGGCTGGCGGTGACCAGACGTCCTTGTCCTCGGGGATCACATTGAAATCGCCGAGCACCACCGCAGGCACTTCCTCTGCAGAGATTTCCGCCATCCGCGTGCGCAGGCGTTCGAACCAGCGCAGCTTGAAGTCGAACTTGGGGCCGGGCTGGGGATTGCCGTTGGGCAGGTAGATGCAGGCAATCCGCACGCCGTTCACGTCGGCTTCGAGATAGCGCGAGTGGAGATCCTCCGGATCGCCCTCCAGCCCGCGCCGTACTTCGACCGGGGCCACGCCATCGGCCAGGATGGCGACCCCGTTGAAACCCTTTTGGCCATGCCAGATCGCCTGATAGCCGATCTTGTCGAACTCGGTCGCGGGGAAGCCCTCGTCCTGGGTTTTGATCTCCTGCAGGCAAGCCACCGCGGGCCGGGTTTCTTCCAGCCATTCGAGCAGCCGGGGCAAGCGCGCCTTGATCCCGTTGATATTGAAGCTGGCGATTCTCATGCTCGAGTGCGAGCTATACCGCGAAGCTCGAGCCGCATCCACAGCCCGCAGAGGCGTTGGGATTGGCGACCTTGAACGCCGATCCGCCCAGCGATTCGACGAAGTCCACGGTGCATCCTGCGACTAGGTCGAGGCTCACCGGATCGACCAGCAGCTGCACCCCGTCAGTCTCCGCGATGGAATCGTCGGCCTCGGCCCCGTTTGCCAGATCGAACTTGTACTGGAACCCCGAACAGCCCCCGCCTTCCACCGCCAGCCGCAGGATCGCCGGCCTGGCCTGCTTGGCGGCGATAGCGGCGATGCGCTTGGCTGCCGAGGGGCTGAGAGTGAGCGGGGATGTTTCCATGAATGCGATGTAGGCGCGTGGTGCCCGGGTCACAAGTGCGAGGAGTCTGGCTTGAGCGGGACAAATCAAGTCCGCTCAGGCTGAGCAAATTGCGGAAGACTGAACTTATCCGGTTTTAACCGATTTCGCCACCGCGCCTTCAAACTGCCTGAATATAACTCCGCATCGCTTCGGCCTCGGCTTCGACGCGGTCGATGCGGTGTTTGACCAGGTCGCCGATCGACACGAATCCGATCATCCGGCCTTCGTGGACTACCGGAAGGTGGCGAAAGCGGCGCTCAGTCATCAGGGCGAGTGCGTCCATCACGCTGGTCTGCGGATCGATTGTGGTCACCGGCGCGGTCATCACCTGGCCGACAGGCAAGTCGAGCATCGCCGGGCCGTGTGCGCGCAACTGGTGGATCACGTCGCGTTCGGAAAAGATCCCGGCGATGCACCCCCCGTCGAGTACCGGCAGCGCCCCGATGCGGTGGTCGGCCAGCAGCTCGACAGCGTCGCGCACGCTAGTTGCCACGTCGCAGGAATGGATCGCGAAGCTGTGGCCTTCGATCACGCGGGCAATGGTCATCCGACTCTCCCCGATATTTGCCTTGGCGCAAGGATGTCACGATTGCGCGCGCCTGGCGAGTCCGCTGATGCACATGGGCCATTGCCAGCGCTGCACTGCTGTCGCATGGCCAATTCCATGCTGCCGCGCTCGCCTTTGGAGGATCCTGAATCCGCCGCCGTCGCCTGGGCCCGCTATCGCAAGCTGATGCGCTGGATGATGATGTTCACCACTGCCTCAGTCGCGATCGCGATGATGCTGCTCTACAAGCACAACGGGCTGGTCTCGATCCACCTGTTCATCGCCGCCGCACTGGGCATCGGCGCGGCCATGCTGCTGATGTCGGCCCTGATGGGGCTGGTGTTCCTGTCGAACGGGACCGGGCACGATGAGATCGTCACTCGCAATGATAAGACGCCTGACGTTAACGGCGGCGCCGATAACAGGGGCGACGATAACAGGGGCGCTGATAACAGGGGCGCCGATAACAGGGGCGACGATCAGGCCTGATCGGGCGGCATCAGTCGGAATTCCTCGACCGGAACCCCGCCAGCCAGATGCTCGTGGATGATCCGTTCAAGCACGTCCGGGCTGCAGCTGTGGTACCAGACCTTGTCCGGCCAGACCATTGCGATGGGCCCGGCGGCGCAAATCCGGAAGCAGTCGGCCTTGGTCCGGGCGATGCCGCCGCCGCCATCCTGACGCTTGGGACCGTCCAGCCCGAGCTGGCGCAAGCGGCGCTTGAGGTATTTCCACGCGGCACTGCCATCGGCCCGGCTGCAGCACTCGCCCTTGCTCGTTCCGGGGCAAAGAAAGATGTGCCGCGTAATCGCGCTGTTGCCGGTGGTTACCAGGGCCGCGCGCGCGCGGGTCAGTTCTTCTGCTGACGCGGTCATGCCCGGATCATCCATTGTGCAGCGGTGTCGATATAACCTTTCGGCACCGGGGCTGGGCTGGATCCAGCCATGCATACCAGCACCGATTCGCCATAAGCGACGGCCTTGTCGCGCTGAGTGACGAGGTGACCCAGGCGATACGACGTGCGGCCCAGTGTGAGCAAGCCGACGTGGATCTGGAGCGGTGCCGGGTAGTAACCCTGCGCGATATATTCGATGTTAAAGCTGACGATCATCGAGAGTTCCCCGCTCCGCGCCTTGGCAAAGCCCGACGCCCGATGGAACCGCACCCGCGCGTCCTCCAGAATGTCGATCATCGCGACATTGTTGATGTGCATGTTGATATCGAGATCGCCGAACCGGGGCTCGATCGTGCAGGTGAACGGATAACGCGCTGGGTTGATTTGTGCTGGAGAAGGCTTGGCCATGCGGCGGCGCCTGACAGGGGTTTCAGGCCCCGGTCAACGCAAAAACTTCATCCCCGCTTGCCCACAATCCGAGAAATCTCGGCGGCGACCAGGCGCTCGACCAAGGGTGGCAGGTTGCGGTCGAGCCATTCGGCCAGCGCCGGACGGAGCAGTTCGCGGGTCAGGCCTTCGAGCGAGGTTTCGCCTGAGCGGACGATCTGCGGCTGGGCGCCGGGCTCGGCCAGCATCGCCAGTGCAGCCAGCGAATCGCGCATCGACATGCGACGACCCTCGCCCAGCAGCGGGGCGGCATCCTCGGCAGCACTTTCGTCGTCGTCGGCGTAGCGCGCGCTTTCGGCCAGATCGAGCACTTCGTCATCTTCGGGATCGACCGGGCGGATCGGCTCGGCCACGCCGCGCTCCTGTCGCTCACGACGCTGGTCGGCAGCGCTGGTGCGGTTATCGCGCGCAATTACTTTTTTGATCGATTCAAGGATTTCCTCAACCGATGGTTCGCCCGCCTGGCGCATTGTGCTTCCCCGTTGCTGTCGAATCACGGCGATTGGTTGACCATGAATTACTGGGCCGGAATTGAGCCGTCCTGCACGACTGTGTCAACGGTGCGGGTCGCTTGCGGCCGCGGCGCGGGATCGTTGGCCCAGTCGTTGATCTTGTGGCGCACGCGGCGATAGTTGACGTCGGGATCGTAAAGCGGCCCGCCATCGAGCCCCAGGTCGCCCGCCTGCGCCCGGCCCATCGCGGCGAGCAGCGAGAATCCTGCGACATAGGCGTTGCGTCGCGCGCCCACCAGCTGGGTCTGGGCGCCGAGCAATTCCTGTTCGGCATTGAGGATATCCAGGATCGTGCGGTTGCCCACGCTGTTTTCGGCGCGGACACCTTCGAGGCTGAGCGTCGCAGCGTCGACCGCGGTCTGGTTGGTATTGATGATCTCGCTCGCGGCCTGCCACGAGGCATAGGCTGAGCGGACCTGCGCAATCACCGCGCGCTCGACGCCGATTTCCTGCTCGAGCGACTGGCCTTCGCGGGCTTGGGCCTGGCGACGCTGTGCGGCGGGCAAACCACCCTGAAAGATCGGGATCGAGGCGCGCAGCGCGGCCTGGGCGGTTAGCTGACTTTGCTTGAAGGTGCCAGCCTGCGCTCCGGGACCACCCAGCGTGCCGAGATAATCGGTGTAGTCCGGACCGATCACGACGGTGACCTTGGGAAGTCGTCCGGCGGCAGCGACATTGACGTCATAACCCGCCGCCTTGCTCCGCTCGCGCGCAGCCTGGAGGTCAGGATTGGCTTCGAGCGCGACGCTCACCGCCTGGTCGGGCGACGTCGGCATCCCGGGCAAGGGCGGCGGCGGCTGGAGCGCGACGGGGGCCTTGCCGACGATCTGGATGTAGCGCTCACGGCTGGCGATGAGGTTGGATTCGGCAGTGCGCAGATTACCCCGCGCCAGGGCCAGGCGTGATTGCGACTGGGCGACGTCGGTGCGGGTGAGGTCGCCGATCTCGAAACGGTCGCGCGTGGCCTGGACATTGACGCCAAGGACCTGGGTGTTGTTGCGGTTGAGCCCGACCAGCGCCTGATTCTGGATCACGTCCATATAGGCGGCGACGACCTGGTTGAACACGCCGGTCTCGGTCCCGCGCAGATCGGCCTGTCCGGCCTCGACCCGGGTGTCCGCCGCGCTGATCGAATTGCGCACCGCGCCGCCCGAATAGATCGGAATGCTCAGGCTGGCCTGGACATCCAGCGCGCGGTCAGGCGCGGCAAAACTGTTCGGGCTCTTCTTGAGAAACTCGGTGTAGGAGGCCGATCCGCTCAGCGAGGGCAACCCGGCGGCGCGCGCGATCGGCACGGTCTCGTCCACGCCGCGTTGCTGGGCGCGGGCGGCCTGAAGCGCGGGATTGGTGTTGTAGGCCATGACCAGCGCGCTGCGCAGATCGTCGGCACGCACGGGGGCGGTAAGCATGGTCGTGCCCACCAGAAGCACGGCAAGGCAAAGCCGGGGGGCCATGCTCAGAAGCTCCAGCGTGCGGGTGCGGCAAATTCCGGGAGCACGGGCATGCCGATCTCGGCCAAGGTTATCAGGGACACTTCGCCGCCTACGCTGCGTCCGGCAGCGAGCCGGGTAACGCCGTGTTTGATAAGCCCGCAGACAAGCCGCCCGGCTTCGCCCAATCGCGCAGCCAAGACGGGAGGTAGGACCTCGATCGCGCCGTCGATCAGGATCAGGGTATAGCCGCTCGATCCGGGTTTACCGGCTTCCGCTGCATCGATGGTCTCGAGCGAGCCGACCAAGGGCCGCAGCAGTGCCTCAAGATAGCCACTCCCGCTGGTGATCAGCAGGGCCTTGTCAGCCAGCGTCGGCGCGGCTTCGGACAGCATTCGCCCATGGACCAGCGGCGCGGCCAAAAAGCGGCCCCCGCTCAGTGGCACCGCGCGGTCGATATAGGCGGCGGCGCGCATCGCTGCGGGTACATACTGCTCACGCGGCAGGGCGATCATTGCCGCCAGCAGCCACGGCTCGTTCACTCCACTGGTGCGCAGCTGGCTGTCGATCATGGCCTTTCGGGCTGCGGAACTGTCGCCGGGTGCCGCATCTGCAGGCCGGTCTTGAGTCATGGTCATCGGCGAAATCATTCCCTCACGCGGCGCTGTATTACACTCCCAACACAGCAACGCCGTTGCCATTGCTTCTAGGACAAGCGCCAAGACCCGCCAAGCGCTTTGACGCGACACGGTGTTCGCGCTTAATGGGGCTGTTATCGACAGCATGAGGAGCGCGCAATGACCGGGATGGTGACGATCCGTGAGGACGACCTGATCGAAAGCGTCGCTGACGCGCTTCAATATATCAGCTATTTCCACCCGATGGATTATATCCGCGCGCTGGCCGAGGCCTGGCGGCGTGAATTAAGCCCGGCAGCCAAGGATGCCATGGCGCAGGTTCTGGCCAACAGCCGGATGTGCGCCGAGGGCCACCGCCCGATCTGCCAGGACACCGGGATCGTCAACGTCTTCCTCAAATGGGGTCAGGACTGCCGCCTGGAATCGGGCCGCTCGCTTCAGGACGTGGTCGATGAGGGCGTGCGCCGGGCCTACATGAATCCGGAAAACAAGCTGCGCGCCTCGATCGTTGCCGACCCGGCCTTTACCCGCCGCAACACCCGCGACAACACGCCCTGTGTGCTCAATGTCGAATTCGTAACGGGCAACACGGTGTCGGTCGATGTCGCGGCCAAAGGTGGCGGCTCGGAAAACAAAAGCAAGTTCAAGATGATGAACCCCAGCGATTCGATCGTCGACTGGGTGCTTGAGATGCTCCCCCAGATGGGCGCCGGCTGGTGCCCGCCCGGACAGCTGGGCATCGGCATCGGCGGCACCGCGGAAAAGGCGATGCTGCTGGCCAAAGAATCGTTGATGGAAGAGATCGACATCCATGAACTCAAGGCGCGCGGGCCGCAGACCGACACCGAGACCTTGCGGATCGAGCTGTTCGACAAGGTCAATGCCCTGGGCATCGGCGCGCAGGGGCTGGGCGGGCTGACCACCGTGCTCGACGTCAAGATCAAGGAATGGCCGTGCCACGCTGCAGGCAAGCCGGTGGCCTTGATCCCCAACTGCTCGGCGACGCGCCACGCCCATTTCACGCTTGACGGCTCGGGCCCCAGTTTCCTCGAGCGGCCCAAGCTCGACGACTGGCCTGATATCGGCTGGGCCCCGGACAAAGCCGCCAAACGCGTCGATCTGGATAATCTGACTGTCGAGGAGGTGGCGAGCTGGAACCACGGCGACCGCTTGTTGCTCAACGGCAAGATGCTGACCGGGCGCGATGCGGCGCACAAGCGGATTCAGGACATGCTCGCCAGGGGCGAGCCGCTGCCGGTCGATTTCAAGGGCCGCGCGATCTACTACGTCGGGCCGGTCGATCCGGTGCTGGGCGAGGTCGTCGGACCCGCCGGGCCGACTACCGCAACGCGGATGGACAAGTTTACCGACATGATGCTCGACCTCGGCCTGCTGGTGATGATCGGCAAGGCCGAGCGCGGGCAGGGCGCGGTCTCAGTCATCGCCGAACACAAGGTCGCCTATCTCATGGCTGTCGGCGGCGCAGCATACCTGGTCGCCCGCGCGATTCGTGAGGCCAGGGTGGTGGCATTCGAGGACCTCGGGATGGAGGCGATTTATGAATTTACCGTGCAGGATATGCCGGTGACGGTCGCGGTGGATAGTGCTGGTAACAATGTCCACCAGCTCGCTCCGGCGGAGTGGAAAGAGCGGATTGCGCGCGAGCAGTTGCTGGCGGATTAGGTTAGTGACAGAACTTCTCCGTCAGTCGCGTCAGCGCTGACGGAGGGGTTCTTTGTTTCCGATCCAGCCATTCTACCAACCGCTAACCCACCTCGACCAAGCGGCTGGCGCTTTCCGCCACCTCCGCGCTACACCGCTCCAATGGAGCCGACCCCCACCGCCGAGCCCCGGCGCATCCCATTTCGCGTCGTGCTGGGCTCGGCCGCTGGCGTCTGGCTGTTCTACTATGCCCTGATCACCTTACGCAGTCTGATCCTTGATGACAGCTATCTGGCCGAAATGTTTCTGCGCCGCGGCGTGGTCACGCTCGCCGGAATCGCCGTGACTCTCGCCGCCTGGGCCTTCATCCGTCAGGCCGATGACCGGCGCCTGGCGATTCGGGTGGCGACCGCACTGCTGGTGATGATCCCCGCCGCGATTCTTCTTGCTGCGATCAACCAGCGCGCGTTTGACAGCCTTGAACGCAAGATCCTGGTCACGACCGTCACACACGGGGTCACCGTGCGGCACGATATGTCGGGCAATGTCCTGATCGACCTGCCCGATCCGCCTAGCGTGGTCCAGGACAAGTTCAATACGATCGAGCAGAAGCTCCACGACGAGGGCCTGTGGAAGCAGCTGACCGATGTTGCTGTGGGCCGTTATTTCCTCCTGATCGCCTGGGCCGCGCTCTATTTCGCACTGGGCTATGCCGAGACCGCGCGCGCTGCGGAACGCCGCGAGGGCGAATATCGCCGTGCGGCCAAGGCGGCAGAGCTGCGCAGCCTGCGCTATCAGGTCAATCCGCACTTTCTGTTCAACACGCTCAATTCGCTGTCGGCCCTGGTCATGACCGGCAAGGCGGGCCCGGCGGAAAAGATGATCCAGACGCTGTCAGCGTTCTATCGCCGCAGCCTGTCGGCCGAGCCATCCGCCGATCACACCCTGGCCGAAGAACTCGCGCTGCAGCAGGATTACCTGGAGATCGAGGCGGTCCGCTTTCCCGAGCGGCTGCGCACCCGGTTCGATATTCCCGGCGCGCTCGGCAGGGTCCGCGTGCCCGGTATGCTGCTCCAGCCGCTGGTCGAGAACTCGGTCAAATATGCGGTCGCCGCGACCAGCCATCCGGTCACGATCACGATCAGCGCGCGCGAGGAGGCAGAGAGCCTGGTGCTGACCGTGGCCGACGATGGCCCCGGAGCGCCAAAGGTCGCTTCGGGGCGCAAGGGCCAGGGTCATGGCATCGGCTTGGCCAATGTCCGCGACCGCCTGGCAGCTCGTTTCGGGGCGCAGGCCAGCCTGGTTTGCGGCGCGCTGGCCGAAGGCGGCTATCGCACCGTAATTCGACTGCCGATCGTGCCCGGCGATGAGTGACGTACTCCGCACCCTGATTGTCGACGATGAACCGCTCGCGGTCGAGCGACTGCAGATGATCTGTGCCCAGACGCCGGGACTCAGCGTCGTTGGAACGGCCAGCGACGGCGCTGCCGCGCTGCGCCTGGTCGATGCGCTCGAACCCGACCTGCTGCTGCTCGACATGACCATGCCTGAGATCGACGGGCTGTCGGTTGCCCGCGCCCTGGGGGCCCGCAAGGCACCGCCCGCCGTGGTCTTCGTCACCGCCCACGATCGCTTTGCGGTCGAGGCGTTCGATCTCGATGCGGTCGATTATGTGCTCAAGCCGGTGGCGCCCGAGCGGCTTGAGCGTGCGGTCGCCCGGGCACTGGCCCGACGCGGCGAGCAAAATGCCCCGGCCAGCGAATGGCTCGCCGAATTCTGGGTCCCTTACCGCTCCGAACTGCTGCGCATCGCCGCCAGCGCCGTCGATCGGATTGATGCCGAGCGCGATTACGTGCGGCTTCACGTCGGGGAGCGCAGTTACCTGCTGCTCCAGACTGTTTCCGGCCTCGAAGCGCGGCTGGACCCCGAAATGTTCATCCGCCTCCACCGCTCGATCATCCTGCGCCGCGACCGCATTCGCGGGCTGCGACATGATGGCCTGGGCGTGTGGTCCGCCGAACTTGCCAACGGCAGCGCGGTGCGGATCGGGCGGACCTATCTCGGGCGCGCGAAGGCGATGGCAGGGCGGTAAGGCATTTCCCCTCCATCTGTTTCTCAAGGAACTGCCAACTCCCCATTTGTGCTTACGGCGAAACCGTTTTTGCGGCGCGCAAAGGGGGAGGCGGCAGCTGCCTAGCGGTTGACGGAAGGGCTGGTGCCGCTTCCCGCAAAAAAAGCCCGGCTCGGGGGACTGGTCCGAACCGGGCTGGAAAGGTCGGAGTGCGCCGATCAGCCGCCCAGATGCAAGCGGCTGGTCAGGCGGGCCATGTGCTGATCAATCTGGCGGCGGACGTCGCGAGCGCAGGCGGTGAAGTTGCTGTCGGGGATGCGCGTGCCGGTGATCGCGCCGTCACCGCAGGCCTGGATTACCACCAGGTTGGCGCGGCGTTCGAAGGCGGCCTTGCCTGCCAGGGAGGTCATGTCGAGATCGTCGAAGCGCAGCTGCGCGGTTTCGGCCAGGGCGGGGGTAGCCAGGGCCAGCGCGGTGGCGGCGAGGGTGCTGAAGCGGGCTGCGGAAGTCAGGAACTGGGACATGATGGGGCATCCTTGTTGTTACCGTTCGCTCGGGTTCCGTGGGGGTTGCCGTGCCAATCCGATCTAGGATCGCCCAATGGCCAAGGCGCGGCCAAGTCGACCGAAGCGCCCCCCATTTCGACCAGTCTTACGCCCAGACGACGAACCGCCAACCGTAGCCGTTGAACGGCGAGGTCAGCGCTTCCGGCTACGGAATCGGCGCCCGGTGAGGTGTGCTCGTGTGAGAAGGAGGGTTGCCCGTATTGTACAACGGACAGCAAAGGCCCGATCCGGAGACCGTTACAAAACCGGATCGAGCCTGGAGTCTGCATAACCGAAGTCAAGCTTGTCCGGCACAAGTTGGTCCGTGGGGGACATCGCTGTGCGGGCTTGCCGTTACGGAATTTGCTGAATTTATCAAGCGGGTTTTAACTGAGCTCGTGCAATCGCCGCAACTCGTTTGGAAAATACGCTGACACGCAAATAAAAAACCAGTCGAAGGCGTGACAGCGACTGCGCAGAACCAGAAAGGTGTAATGCATCAGGACAAAGGCTCAGTTCTGCGATGCTACTCGTGGCGGGAACCAATCGGCCCAGGCCGCGCTGTTGCGCCATGGCGAATGCGCGCGGTTCATGGCTAGTGATCAATGGGGCCAGCGGCAGCTTTTCGGCAGCGGCAGTTGCGCAATTGGCCAAGGCTTTGGGCCAGGCCGGTCACCCGTCCGAGCGGACCATCGATTGTCAGAACGAAGACCTTCCCGATCGCGCCATGCTGGAGCAGGCCGGCGTGCAGCTGTTGTCAGTCTTTGCCGGGGACGGCACCGTCAACGCCGCGCTGAGCGGGATCGAGGGCTGGGGCGGCCAGGTGCTGGTCCTGCCCGGCGGGACAACTAACCTTCTTGCCAAGTCGCTTCACGGCGAAGCCCGGCCGGATGCCATCCTTGCCGCGCTGGGTAAGGGGCGGCTGGAGATCCTGCGCCGTCACTGCATTCACTCCGATCAGGGGACGGCGCTGTGCGAAGTGCTCGCGGGCCCGGGTGCAAGCTGGAGCGACGTGCGCGAGGAAATCCGCAATCGCGACGTTCCGAAACTCGCCAGCAAGACGATGGAAGCGGTCCGCCAGAGCACCGGCGGGCCGATGGTGCGGCTCACTCAGCCGGAGACGGGCAAGGCGGAAGGCTATTCAGGACTGCTGCTCACCGTGCAGGCGGACGGCATCGCGCTCGCCGGCTATGGCGCCGATGGCATTGCCGATACCCTGCGCCAGGGCCTGGCGGTGCTGCGGCACGATTTCCGCGAAGGTCCGCACGATGATCTGGGCACGGCCCGCGAAGTCGTCTGCACGTCGGTCGACAACAGCCCGATCGAACTGATGATCGACGGCGAGCGGCGCACCGGAAGCGCGTGCGAGCGGTTTTCGCTTGCGCCCCTGGCGCTTGATCTGCTTGCTCTGGGCCATGGCTGAACCGCTCGTCCTTTATCATCTCAGCGACATCCACTTCGGGCTGGAGGATACTCGCGCACTTGCCTGGGTGATCGACAATATCGAGCGTGAGCGGCCCGCGGCGATCTGCATCACCGGCGATCTGACTATGCGCGCGCGCCACCGCGAATTCACCGCCGCATGCCGCTGGATCGCTGCTTTGGGCCCGCCGGTGACGGTCGAGGTTGGCAACCACGACATGCCCTATGCCAACCTGATCGAGCGGTTCGTCGATCCTTACCGCCGGTTTCGGTCGATCCAGGCCGTGCTGGAAAAGCAGCTTGCGTTACCCAGCCTGGCGATCATCCCGCTCAAGACCGTAACCCGCGCCCAATGGCGGTTTCCCTGGTCGAACGGCTGGGTAACAAAAGCAGCCTTGGCCGAGACCCTCGCCGCGATCGACGCGGTGCCGCTGGGCACGCAGGTGATCGTCACTGCGCATCACCCGCTGTCCGAACACGATCCCCATGGCAGACGCCTGACAATCAACGGCACTCGGGCAATGGAGGCCCTGGCAAGCCGCAAGATTATGGCCATTCTGACGGGCCACGTCCACGATGCCTTTGATCTGGAGCAGCATACCCCAGCGGGGCCGCTGCGGATGATCGGCGCGGGCACGCTGTCCAAACGCGTCCGCTCGACCCCGCCCAGCTTCAACCAGCTGACGATTGCGGACGGCAAGATCACCGTAAAAGTCCTTAACCTTGAGCATGTCTCGACCCAGGCGATGCAGATCGGCACCGTCCCGGCCAACGCCCTGCCGCCACGCCGGCCGGAGGACCCGGTCGCCCCGGTGGGCGCAGTGCCGTACAAGGACCCACCGGTGTATTAGAGCGGTCAGCCCGCTCGAAGCGCGTGACCGGTGCAAGCCGATGCTTACCCCTCGCACTGAGCCGCTCTCGCGGTGAGGGGGCAAAGAAAAGGGCGGCCCGTTTCCGGACCGCCCCCCTTTTCCCGCCGTCGCGGAAAACTGGAATTGTGAGCTTAGCGCCCCAGGATCAACGCTTGCTGAACTGGAAGCTCTTGCGTGCCTTGGCCCGGCCGTACTTCTTGCGCTCGACTACGCGGCTATCGCGGGTGAGGAAGCCGGCGGTCTTGACCGCGAGCCGCAGGTCGGGCTCGAACTTGCTCAGGGCCTGGGCGATACCGTGCTTGACCGCGCCAGCCTGGCCCGAAAGCCCGCCGCCTTTGACGGTGCAGACGATGTCGTACTGGCCTTCGCGACCGGCGACCTGGAACGGCTGGTTGATTACCAGGCGCAGCGTGGGCCGGGCGAAGTAGACGTCCTGATCGCGACCGTTGACGGTGATCTTGCCGTTGCCCGGCTTCAGCCAGACGCGGGCCACGGCATCCTTGCGGCGGCCAGTGGCATAAGCGCGACCCTGGGCATCGACTTCCTTGGCGCGAATCGGCGCCAACGGTCCGGTGCGAGCGGGCGGCGCGATCGGGAGTTCGCTAACCTCAACCGCAGCGCTCGAAGCTGCCGGAGCGGTTGCAGCCGGAGCCGCAGTACCCGCAAGCACGCCGAGATCGGCGAGATCGGTGACAGTGTTATCGGACATTATGCACCCACCTTGTTCTTGCGGTTCATGGCCGCGACGTCCAGCGCTTGGGGCTGGTTACCGGCATGGGGATGTTCGGCGGCGGCATAAAGGTGCAGCGCACGCATCTGGGCCCGGCCCAGCGGTCCGCGCGGAACCATCCGCTCAACGGCTTTTTCCAGCACCCGCTCGGGGAAACGACCGTCAAGCACCTTGCCCGCGGTAACTTCCTTGATCCCGCCGGCATAACCGGTGTGCTTGTAATAGATCTTCTGCTTGAGCTTGTTGCCGGTCAGCCGCACCTTGCCGGCGTTGATCACGACAACGTGATCGCCGCAATCGACGTGGGGGGTGTAGCTGGCCTTGTGCTTGCCGCGCAGACGATTGGCGATGATCACCGCGAGGCGACCGACCACCAGACCGTCGGCATCAATCAGATGCCATTTCTTTTCCACCTCGGCCGGTTTAATCGACCGGGTGATCTTGCTGAGAGCCTTCATGGCTGGACAATTCCCTTGGACTGGTCACCGCCAGACGCCTCGGGCATCAGCGGGAAGGCAGCCCTTTGGTGTAAGCCCCTCGCAAAGTCAAGCAAACGGCGGCTTTGCGGAGAGGTAAAATGATACCTTAGAGTGCGATGGGTCGGACAAGCTGTGCTTGCCCTCCGCGCGCCGCCAGCCCACTCCCCGCCGTGAGGCGGAAAAAGATCACCCGCTCCCCACCGCCATGCGGGCAGTCTAACGCTTTAGCGGGCTGATCCGGAATTCCTCGCGGGTCGTGCGCTGGGTCCCGCCCAGGTCGGTGATCACGGTGCGTTCGAACCTGGAGCCTTGGTCGGGAATCGCGTCAGGGTGTGCCTCGATAGTTACGGTCACATAACCCAGGCTGCCATCCGCCAGGGCTACGCTGCGGCTTTCGTTACGCTGGCCTTGCGCGGGATTGAACAGGTCGCGCGGCCAGATCGTAAGCCCCGGACCGCCCTGGCGGAACTGATTCACGAAAACCTGAGCCTGGGACTGCTCCGAGGCGCTCAGTTTGGCGCGTGCGACCAGTCCGCCGGCGAGCTGGGCCGCTGCGCTGCGATCGGCCAGGGCCGTTGCCGCGCCTCGTTCGCGCATCATCCCTCCTTGATCGAGCCGGATCGGAAACAGGCTGGTATCAACCCGCCCCCGCTCCAGCGCCGCGAGCGCCTCGAGTCCTGGCGGAACTTCCACCGCGCAATCGATCTGACGGCCCTCGACCCGGTAGCCCTCGTCTTCGGCCACAATCCAGATTTCGTAATTGCGGCGGGTGACAATCTCCAGGCCACCTGCCAGCGCGCGACGCAGCACCCGGGTCAGCAACAGCGGCGATTCGCTGGGAGCATAGGCTTGGCTGGCGGCCAGACCCGGCGCGGCAGGCCAGGCCAGGGCGGCGATCGGCAGCGCCGCAGCCATTCCCGCCGTCAGCGTCCAATGCCGGGGGCGGCGCGTGCTCATCTCACCAGACCGCCCATCCAGGCTTGGGTTGCCGACGCGACACTGCCGCAGTGCCAGCCCAGCACTGCCGGTAATTTATAAGGATGCACCGCGATGATTCGCGCCACCGCAGGCTCCAGCAGACTTGTCGCTGTCTTGAACGGTACGCCTACCTGCTGCGCCTTGCCGCGCTCGCCGCTCCAGCAATAGAGAGAGTGCATTGCCGGTAGCAGATTGGCACCGGCGATCGTCCCTTCGTCAAGCAATGGTTCGGCACCGGCCTCAGCAGTGGCCCTATCGCGGAACGGAAAACGGGCCAGAGCGCCGTCGTCGCGGGGCGCCTGGCTCACTGTTTGCGACCCAGTGCATGCGCGCTCCAGGCGGTGGCGCCGACAAGTAGCGCCCCGACCAGTTGGTGCAGGACCGCCAGCCACAGCGCAACGCCGCTCATCACCGTGGCGATGCCCAGCACGATCTGCAGGCCAAAAGTGCTGTGCAGCACAAGCGAGGGTGCTCGTTGGCCAGAACGACGCAGCGCCCGGCCCAGTATAATTAGAACCACGACCACGGCCCAGGCCCACCAGCGATGGATGAAATGCACCAGATACGGGTCGCCCAGAAGTGCCGTACCTGGCCCCTGCGACCAGTCAATTCCGGCGGGCACCAGGGCGCCCTGCATCAACGGCCAGTCGCTGGCGATGACCCCGGCGCGCATCCCCGCCATCAACGCGCCATAGAGCAGCTGAACCGCGAGCATCGCCAGCGCAAGGGCAGCCAGCCCGGGCAGGCGCGAACGCGGCTCGCCGCGGGTTAGCGCGAGCAGGTCGAGGGCGGTCCAGACCAGTCCGCCCAGCGTGAACAGCGCAGTCAGCAGATGCGTCGCCAGCCAGTGCGGCTCGACCATTGTGCGCCCCGACAACCCCGAACGGACCATCAGCCAGCCGAACGTCCCCTGCAGCCCGATCAGCGCGAGCAGCGCCAGCAGGCGCGGGGCATAGCCGGGGGGCAGCTTGCCGCGCAGCCAGAACCATGCCATCGGCAGCGCCATGGCCAGGCCGATTACTCGCCCGAGCAGGCGGTGGGCCCACTCCCACAAGAAGATGAACTTGAAGTCCGCCAGGGTCATGCCCTGCGGGCCGTTGACCTGAGTAAACTGCGGGGTCTGGCGATAGGCATCGAATGCCGCCTGCCACTGCGCCGAACCGATCGGCGGCAAGGTGCCGCTGACCACTTTCCATTCGACGATCGACAGGCCGGATTCGGTCAGCCGGGTGATCCCACCGATCACGACGATAGCGATGACAAGCGCGGCCACAGCCAGCAGCCAGCGCGCGATAACTCCTGGCTGCGCCGTTGCCGCAGGCGCATGAGAGAAAGCCATTACATTGGACCCCGGACCCATGACCGGACACCTGCGCCGACCGCCTTCAAAGCGCAAGTCAGGAAATGTAAAGCGTTCTTGCGAAAAACGCCCAACTTGAAAGATGATACATCTTGCAAGATGATACAACATTACATATTATATGCGCGTGATGCCCCAGGTCCCTCTTCCGATTCGTTTCCGCCTCGATCGCGCGGGCGTGATCCTGTCCGGGCTTTGCGCCGTGCATTGCGTGCTTGGGTTGGTTCTGGTCACCGTCCTGGGCGTGGGCGGCGGCGTGCTGCTGCGACCAGAGATTCACGAGACCGGGCTGGCGCTGGCGATTGGCGTGGGTGCGATTACACTGGGCCTCAACGCCTGGCGTCATGGCCGCGTCGGCCCGCTGGCCGTCGGTGCGCTGGGGCTCGGCCTGATGGCAGGCGGCCTGATTGCGCCCGAGGGCTTGACCGAAGCCATGTTGACCATTGCCGGGGTGGCGCTGGTTGCGCTCGCCCACATCCGGAACTTGCGCCACGCCGCCTGAACGCTATCTGCGCGGCATGACTCAGACGACCACCGAACTCCGCCTCACCGTTAACGGTGAATCTCGTCGCATGGTAACAGGCGCCAACATCGCCGACCTAATTGCCAGCTTGACGCTCGACCCGCTCAAGGTCGCGGTCGAGCGCAACGCGGTGATCGTCCCGCGCTCGACTCTCGCCAAGGTCCTGCTGGCGGACGGTGACGTGCTCGAAATCGTCCACTTCGTCGGCGGCGGCGATCGTGGCGCCGAACAGAATGGCGATACCTGGACCGTCGCCGGGCGGACGTTCACTTCGCGGCTCATCGTCGGCACCGGCAAATACAAGGACTTTGCCCAGAACGCCGCAGCGGTTGCAGCATCGGGCGCGCAGATCGTCACCGTGGCGGTGCGCCGGGTCAATGTCTCGGATCCCACGGCGCCGATGCTGACTGACTTCATCGACCCCAGAAAGATCACCTACCTGCCCAATACTGCCGGCTGCTTCACCGCCGACGACGCGATCCGGACGCTCCGGCTGGCGCGTGAGGCGGGCGGCTGGGACCTGGTCAAGCTTGAAGTCCTTGGCGAAGCGCGCACGCTCTATCCCGACATGCGCGAGACGTTGAAAGCTACCGAGATCCTTGCGAACGAGGGCTTCCTGCCAATGGTCTACTGCGTCGACGACCCGATCGCGGCCAAGCAACTGGAACAGGCCGGTGCGGTCGCGGTAATGCCGCTGGGCGCGCCGATCGGCTCGGGCCTGGGTATCCAGAACCGGGTCACCATCCGCCTGATCGTAGAGGGCGCGAGCGTGCCGGTGCTGGTCGACGCTGGGGTCGGTACCGCCAGCGACGCGGCAGTAGCGATGGAGTTGGGCTGCGACGGGGTTCTCATGAACACTGCCATCGCCGAAGCCAAAGACCCCTTGCGCATGGCCCTGGCGATGAAACTGGCGGTCGAAGCCGGCCGCCACGCCTACCTCTCGGGCCGCATGGCAACGAGGAAGTATGCCGATCCGTCGAGCCCGCTGGCAGGGTTGATCTGAGCTAACGGTGGACCCTTACTCTCTCGCTTCCTGAAGCGTCGCTTACCGAACGTTAACCATATTGCGCGAAGGTTGCGTTGTCACAGGGGGTAACCACAATGTCGCAGACCGGAACCGCATCGCTGACCATTGCCGAGCTGCGCGAATTCGCCGGTTTCTCGGCTAGTGAACAGCGCTATATCAAGCGCAGTCTCGATATTGGCCTGGGCCGTCAGGACGCCTTCCGCTTGTGGGCGCGCGATGCGGAAGAAACTGCATCGATCCGCAGCCAGTACGTGGTCTATCAGGAACTCAAGTCGCTGCGCAGCGCCATCCCCGCCGCAAGCGCGCTCGACGGGCTCGACAGTTTCATGGGCAAGCTGCTGCGGGTCACGGCCTTCGACATGGCCCAGGACCGCCTCGCCAGCTTTTCGGCCTATCGCTTCCTGTACGAGCGCCTGCTCGGCGCCGGGGTCCGCCCGTGGCTGCCGTCGGCCTTCTGCGCCGCCTCGGCCTTGCCGCAGATCCGCCCCGACCGGCGCAAAGGCCTGCTCCAGTCGATCAGCGAAGCCGCAGCGACTGCCCCGGGCTGGTCCAACCGCGCGCCGAGTTTCTATCCGGAGTGGGTGGAGAAGGAAGCGGCCTGAAATCTTCAGGCCTTCCCTCACCCCTTGTAGAGACCATCCAGCCGCGCCCCATAGCGCTCCTTCAACTTGTGCCGACGGATCTTCAGACTTGGGGTCATTTCCTCGTTGTCGACGGTGAAGGCCTCGTCGGCGAAGGCAAACTGGCGGATTTTCTCAGTCACTGAGACAACGGCGTTGACCCGGTCGATTGCGGTGCGGATCGCGGTGCGGAAGGCGGGGAGGTCTTGCAGGCCCCCGAACTCGAACTTCTCGCCCTGAGCGCGGGCCCAATCGAGTGCCCATTCGGCGTCGGGCACAACCAGCCCGACCACATAGGGTCTGCGGTCCCCCACGACCATGGCCTGGGCGATCTCGGGCTGGAGGGTGAGCATGCCTTCGATCTTCTGGGGCGAAATGTTTTCACCCTTATCGTTGACGATCATGTCCTTTTTACGGTCGGTAATCGCGATCCGGCCTTTGCTATCGAAGTGCCCGATGTCGCCAGTGTGGAGCCAAGGTTTGGAGCCCGGCTCAGCCTGCAGCACCCGCGCGCTTTCGGCCTTGTTGCGCCAGTAGCCGTGCATCACCAGTTCGCCGCGCACCAGGATTTCGCCGTCCTCGGCAATCTTGACCTCGACGCCCTTCATCGGCGGGCCGACGGTGTCCATCTTGATCCCGGCGGCGGGGCGGTTGCAGCTGATCACCGGGCCGGCCTCGGTCTGGCCATAGCCCTGCAACAAGGTCAGCCCCATCGAATCGAAGAACACCCCGATCTCGGGATTGAGCGGCGCTCCGCCCGAGACCATTGCCTTCATCCGCCCGCCAAATTTGGCGCGGATCTTGGGACGCAGCGCCCGGTCGAGGATCAAGCTCATCGGGCGGTCGCGCAGCCGCTGACGGCCTTGCGCGGCATGATCCCCAATGGCGATCGCGCGGCCCATCATGTAGCTGGCGATCTTGCCCTGCTTTTCGATCTGCTTGATGATCCGCGCGCGCAGCACTTCGAACAATCGGGGCACCACCACCATTATCGTCGGGCGGACCTGCTCGATATTGCTGGCCAGCTTGTCGAGCCCTTCCGAGTAGTAGATCTGGGCGCCCATTCCGATCGGCAGGAACTGGCCACCGCTGTGCTCATAAGCGTGACTGAGCGGCAGGAATGAAAGGAACACCTCGTCGCCCCAGCCAAAATCCTCGACCAGGATGTGCGCGGCGCCATCGACATTGCACAGGATCGCGCCGTGGTGCTGCATCACCCCGCGCGGAGCGCCGCCAGTGCCGCTGGTATAGATTATGCAGGCGAGGTCGTCCCGCCCGATCCCGGCGATCCGCGCGTCGACTGCGGCGCGCGCCGCAACTGCATCGCCCTTCAACAGCGCACCCCACTCGTGAAACGCGACATTGCCGGCCTGGCCTGCGCGGATCGGGTCGATCGCGATCAGGTGGTCGATCCCGTCGGCACGCAAAACCGCCGGGAGCAGTGGCCGAGCCAGCTTGGCGCCCGAGACGATCACTGCCCGCGCGCCGGAATTCTCGAGGATATGGGTATGGTCGCGCTCGGTATTGGTCGAATAGGCGGGCACCGTAACGCAGCCCGCAGCCATGATCGCCAGGTCGGCCAGACACCATTCGGGGCGGTTTTCGGAAACCAGCATCACCCGATCGCCCTTGGTCAGGCCGAGCGCGAGCAGGCCTTGCGCGATGAGACAGACGCGCTGTGCCGCCTCGTTCCAGCTGATCGATTGCCACGCAGCATCGCCCTTGGCCCACAGGAACGGCTTGTCGCGCTGGGCATCGGCGCGCGACAGGAACAGCGCGACCAGATTGGGGACTGTTTCGAAATCGGAAAGCTGCACGCGTTACCTCTCGCACTGGCCGTTTGGCTCTGTCGCAGGCTTAGAGTCTTTTCTACTGCCGTGGAAGCGGCACCAGCCTACTCCCCCTTCCGGCCGCACATTCAGGGTCTTTTGCGGGTGGCCGAGTAGAGGAGTGGGCTGGTTCCGCCCCTGCTTCAAGCAAGCACAAAAGTAACACGCGGCGGCACCGGCAACTATTCCCCCAGCGCGACGCCTTCGCTGCGCGGATCGGCGGCGCCCACCAGATGCCCGTCGATGACCTCGATGGCGTTGGCCTTGAGCGGAAGGGTGCGCGCCACCGCCCCAGTATGGCCCAGGGCGGTGAGCGCCGGGATCATCGCCTCCAGCGCACTCCCTGGTTCGACGAATAGCAGGTCGCCGCCTGGCGCAAACAGCACCGGCAGGGCGATGGCCTGCTGGGCGCTCAGATGCCAGTCGATCACGCCAATAATCACGCGCAGCACCTGCGGCGGGATCGTCGCGCCTCCAGCGGCACCGACCACCAGCCGCAAATGCCCTTGCGGATCGTAGACCATGGTCGGCGCCATCGAACTGCGCGGGCGCTTGCCGCCCTCGACCCGGTTGGCGACGGCCTTGCCCTCCACCGCAGGCATCATGTCGAAATCGGTCAGCTCGTTGTTGAGGTAATAGCCATTGACCACGATCCCCGATCCGAACGGGCTTTCGATGGTCGAGGTATAGCTGACAGCGTTGCCCGCCCGGTCGACCGCAACGAAGTGGCTGGTGCCATGCTCAAGCGCGGGTGGGGGTGAGGCGAGGGTCAGCGGCGCGCCGGGCGGGAGGCCGGGTTCGGGCTTGGCCAGACTTGTCGCCGGATCGATCAGCGCCGAGCGCGTGGCCAGATAGCCTGGGTCGATCAGGCCCGCGACCGGGACTTTCACGAAATCGCTGTCGGCCAGGTAGCGCCCGCGATCGGCATAGGCGAGGCGCATCGATTCGGCGATCAGGTGCCAAGATGTGGGCGAATCCTTGCCCGTGGCGGCCAGGTCGAACCGTTCGAGCTGACCGAGCATCGCCAGCAATGTCGTCGCCCCCGAGCTCGGCGGGCCCATCCCGCAGATCCGGTACAGGCGATAGGTTCCGCACACCGCAGGCCGCTCGGGCGCAGTCATCGCGGCGAGATCGGTCGCCGCCATCGGCGCTGGATTATGCGCCGCGTGGCTGACTTGCTGGACAATCGCGGCGGCATTGCTGCCCATGTAGAACGCGTCCGGACCTTCGCTGGCAAGGCGCTTGAAAAACGCGGCCAGCGCCGGGTTGTGCACTGTGGTTCCGACCGGCAACGGCGCTCCGACAGCATCGTAGAACAGCGCCCGACCCGCGCCGTAGGCTCCGGTGGCGGGCGCCGCCTTAAGCATCCCGAACATTCGCGGCGTGATCGAGAAGCCCTGCTCGGCCAGGCGGATCGCGGGCGCGAACAGCGCTTTCCACGCCAGCCGTCCATGCAGCTTATGCGCGTGGTCGGCCAAGGCGATCGTCCCCGGCACCCCGGTGCTGAGCCCGCCCGGCTGCGCATCGCCGAAGCTGCGCGGCTTGCCATCGACCAAAAACCAGTCAGGCCTGGCCGCATACGGCGCGCGCTCGCGCCCGTCGATGGTATCGACTCGTCCCATCGGGTCGCTACTTACATAGAACCCGCCGCCACCGATCCCCGAACTTTGCGGTTCCACGACCGTCAGCGCGAGCATCACCGCCAGCGCCGCGTCGGTCGCGGTGCCTCCGGCGCGCAGCATTGCTACGCCTGCCGCCGCCGCACGCGGATCGGCGGCGCTGACCATGCCGCGGTCGTAGCGCGCGGGCGCAGGGGCTGGGCGAGAAACTGTGGCGCACCCGGCGAGGAGCAAGGGCGCGGCGAGGAATTGGATCAAGCGGGTGAGCATCGCACTGAAACTAGGCACTTCCCACCGCCTCGGCAATCGAGGAAAATCCGTCGCGGCGCATCAAGCCCTCCAGTCCGCGCACGATTCGCCGCGCGAGCCCCGGCCCTGCATAGACCATCGCCGAATAGAGCTGGACCAGGCTCGCCCCGGCGCGGATCCTTGCCCAGGCGTCATCCGCGCTGGCGATCCCGCCGACGCCGATCAGGGGGATCGCGCCGCCAGTGGCCTGGCGGAAATCGCGCAGCCGCTGTTGAGCCAGATCGCGCAACGGTGCCCCCGACAGCCCGCCTGCCTCGCCAGCCTGTGGTGAGGCCAGCCCGGGCCGAGAAATGGTCGTATTGGAGACGATCAATGCGCCCAAATTCCGCTCCAGCGCGATCCGCGCGATCGCATCGATTTCGGGACTCTCCAGATCGGGCGCGACTTTGAGGAACACGGGCGGACCGTCTTTTCCTCGCGCCTCCAGCACCGCATCGAGCAGTTCGCCCAGCGCGCTCTCGTCCTGCAACGACCGCAGGCCCGGGGTATTCGGGCTGCTGACGTTGACCGCCAGATAGCTGGCATAGGGCGCCATCGCCCGCGCCATCAGGGCATAGTCGGCGACCCGGTCTGGCGAATCCTTGTTGGCGCCCAGATTGATCCCCAGCACGCCGTTTGGCTGCCTCTGGCTCAGCAATTGCACCGCTGCCGCCGCCCCGCGATTGTTGAAGCCCATGCGGTTGATCACAGCGCGGTCCTGCGCCAGCCGGAACAGCCGAGGCCGGGGATTGCCCGGCTGAGGCAGGGGTGTGATCGAGCCGATCTCGGCAAAACCGAAGCCCAGCCCGAGCAAGGCGTCAGCCACCTCGCCGTCTTTGTCGAACCCCGCCGCCATGCCCAGCGGATTGGGAAACGCGATCCCCGCGACCTCGCTCGCCAGCGACCCGGCACGCGCGGGCTTGCCCACCGGGCCCAGTTTCAGCGCCAGCACGGTCAGTCCATGCGCACGCTCGGCATCGAGGGCGAACAGCGCCGGGCGGATCAGCGGATAGAGCATCACCCGTGTCTATGCCGCAGTGAAATGCACGTGTCGACGCAGGGCCATTGAAATCCTTTGAAAGCGCGCCTAAATCAAACCGGAACGATTCACTCCGATTTATCGGAACCTCTCGAATGCGCCTTTCCAGCATGGCCGACTATGCCATCGTTACCATGGCCGCAGCCGCGCGGCACTGTGGCGGCGTGCGGGTCAGCGCCGCGCAACTGGCTGAGGAAACCGGGCTCCCCGCGCCGACCGTCCAGAAGCTCGTCAGTCGACTGACTGCGGCGGGGCTCTTACGGTCCTCGCGCGGCGCGGGCGGCGGGCTCAAGCTCGGGCGCCCCGCAGCAGCGATCAGCCTGGCCGACATCGTCGAGGCCATGGAAGGCCCGATCGCGCTCACCGCCTGCGTCGAGACTACGCGCCACGACTGCGCCCTCGAAAGCGCCTGCACCGTCCGCCCTCACTGGCCGCTGATCAATCAAGCCATGCGTGGCGCGCTGGCCGGGGTCAGCCTGACCCGGCTGGCGGAGGAAGTATCATGACCGAACAAGCCGTCCTCAACGACCACGCCGCCCGCGATGCGGCTGCCCCAGATAATTCCGCCGCCTGGGCAGCGGCTCAGGGCGTGGCCGATTACGAGCACGGCTGGTCCGCCGACATCGAAACCGAATTCGCCCCCAAGGGCCTGACCGAAGACACCGTCCGCTTTATCAGCGGCAAGAAGAACGAGCCCGCATGGATGCTCGACCAGCGGCTCAAGGCGTTCCGCCATTGGCTAACGATGACCCCGCCCGACTGGGCCAAGCTCAACGTCCCGCCAATCGATTACCAGGACGCCTATTACTACGCCGCGCCCAAAGCCAAGCCGAAGCTCGGCAGCCTCGACGAGGTCGATCCCGAAATCCTGCGCGTCTACGAAAAGCTCGGTATCCCGCTCGAGGAGCAGAAGGTCCTCGCCGGGGTCGAAGGCGCGCGGAAAGTCGCGGTGGATGCGGTGTTCGACAGCGTCAGCGTCGCCACCACCTTCCGCGCTGAGCTGGAAAAGGCCGGCGTCATCTTCCGCTCGATCTCCGAGGCGATCCGCGAATATCCCGATCTGGTGCGCAAATGGCTGGGCAAGGTCGTGCCGATGCACGACAACTATTTCGCCGCGCTCAACTGCGCGGTCTTTTCCGATGGCACCTTCGTCTACATCCCCGAAGGCACCCGCTGCCCGATGGAGCTAAGCACCTATTTCCGGATCAATGCCGAGAACACCGGGCAGTTTGAGCGCACGCTGATCATCGCCGAAAAAGGCAGCTACGTCAGCTACCTCGAAGGCTGCACCGCGCCGATGCGCGACGAAAACCAGCTCCACGCCGCGGTGGTCGAACTGGTCGCGCTCGACGATGCCGAGATCAAGTATTCGACGGTGCAGAACTGGTACCCTGGCGATGCCCAAGGCAAGGGCGGGATCTACAACTTCGTCACCAAGCGCGCGCTGTGCCAGGGCAAGCGCAGCAAGGTCAGCTGGACCCAGGTCGAGACTGGCAGCGCGGTGACGTGGAAATATCCCAGTTGCGTTTTGAACGGCGAGGACTCGGTCGGCGAATTCTACTCGGTCGCGGTCACCAACAACTACCAGCAGGCCGACACCGGCACCAAGATGATCCACAACGGCAAGCGCACCCGCTCGACCATCGTCAGCAAGGGGATCAGCGCGGGGCGGAGCAACAACACCTATCGCGGCCTGGTCCGCGTCGCGCCCGGCGCGGAAGGCGTGCGCAACTTCACCCAGTGCGATTCGCTGCTGCTGGGGGCGGAGTGCGGGGCGCACACGGTGCCGTACATAGAAGTGCGCAATCCCTCGGCGCAGATCGAGCACGAGGCGACGACGTCGAAAATCTCTGACGACCAGTTGTTCTACGCCATGCAGCGCGGGCTGGGCGCGGAGGAAGCGGTGACGCTGATCGTCAACGGCTTCGCCAAGGAAGTGCTCCAGCAACTGCCGATGGAGTTTGCGGTGGAAGCGCAGAAGCTGCTGGGGATTTCGCTTGAGGGGAGCGTGGGGTGAACGCGGAGGACGAACTGCAAGTGCTTTGGCATTCAGTCAGCAAGATTGCGTTGCCGTTAGCCGAGGTCCGAGACCGCTATGTGCAGTTATCCCTACTGCACCCGAGATTTGGGCAGTTAGGGGATGCATATACGCATTTGAACACGATTGAGCAGGCACTTTCAGAGTACTTAGAATTTAAAAAGCCGTTGTTGGGGGCGAAGCCTGATCGCGAATTTCTCATGCTTGCTAGGTCCGCACTTGAGGTCGGAAAGACCTTACTCTTGCTCGCCACAGATGAAGCTAACCAGACATTTAAGCCGACAAAGTTGTCCAACCAGCGTTTGAGCGAGTTAGCGGATTTGGCCGAGCAGTTGAGCCGGGCTGATAAAGCTTCGCAAAGCCCGCGTACGGACAATAGGAATTCTGACAATGCTCAAAATCGATAATCTCTCCGCCACGGTCGCGGACAAGCCGATCCTCAAGGGGCTCAGCCTGACGGTCAATCCGGGCGAGATTCATGCGATCATGGGCCCGAACGGGGCGGGGAAGTCGACGCTTGCCTATGTGCTGGGCGGGCGGCCTGGGTATCAAGTGACGGGGGGCGAGGTCACACTTGAGGGCCAGGATTTGTTGGCGCTCGCCCCGCATGAACGCGCCGCCGCCGGGCTGTTCCTCGGCTTCCAGTATCCGGTCGAGATTCCCGGCGTGTCGTTCGTCCAGTTCCTGCGCGAGGCGGCCAATGCCCAGCGCAAGCATCGCGGCCAGCCGCCGCTGTCCGGCGGCGAGTTCCTCAAGCTGGCACGGGAGAAAGCCGCGCTGCTGCGGATGGACATGGAGATGCTCAAGCGCCCGGTGAACATGGGCTTTTCGGGCGGCGAAAAGAAGCGCGCCGAGATGGTCCAGATGGGCATTCTCGACCCGTCGTTCGCGGTGCTCGACGAGACCGACAGCGGCCTCGACATCGATGCGCTGCGGATCGTTGGCGAGGGGATCAATGCGATCATGCGCAAGCCGGATAAAGCCGTGCTGCTGATCACGCATTACCAGCGCCTGCTCGATTACGTGCGGCCGGACTTCGTGCACGTGCTGGCCGACGGGCGGATTGTGCGGACTGGCGGGGCGGAGCTGGCGCTGGAGCTGGAAGAACACGGCTACGAGGCGGTGGCTTGACCCTGGCCCTCCCCACCCGCCGCGAGGAAGCCTACCGCTACGCCGATCTTGCGTCGTTGGCGCAGGTCTGGCCGGTCGTGCCCGAGCCTATCCAAGTCGCAGCGGGCGCGTCGGACCAGTTGGCCATCGTCCTCGACGGCAGCACGCCGATCGCGCGCCACCTGATCATTACCCTGGCCCCAGGCGCGACTTATGACTTGCGCATTCTCAACGCCGTGGACGCCTTCGGCCGCATCGCGATCGACGTGCGGCTGGGCGAAAACGCTGACTTTACGCTTGGCGCAGCGCAGCTTGGCGCCTCGGGCCAGACGCTGGAGATCGTCACTGAAGTGACCCATGCCGAGCCCTCTGCCACCAGCCGCCAGATCGTCCGCTCGGTCCTCGGCCAGGGCGCGACCGGGACCTATCTCGGCAAGGTCGCCGTCGCGCGCGGGGCCGATGGTACCGACAGCGGACAAAGCGTGCGCGCGATGCTGCTCGACCGCACGGCCACCGCCAATGCCAAGCCCGAGCTGGAAATCTACGCCGATGACGTCAAATGCGCCCACGGCTGCGCGATCGGCGAACTGGATGCGCAAGGGCTGTTCTACCTCGAATCGCGCGGCATTCCGCCCGCCCAGGCCAAGCGGCTGATGTTGCAGGCGTTCATCGCCGAGGCCTTTGCCGGCGGGGTGGACGAGGAGCGGCTGAGCGGGCTGGCGCTGGCCCGGCTGGAGGCAATGTTGTGAGTGACGATCTTTCATTCCTCCCCGAAACGGGGAGGGGGACCGCCGCTGGCGGTGGAGGAGGTTCGCCTCTTTTTGCAACGTCACGCGGCAAGGCGAGCCGCCCCCACCATCCTGCGGATGGTCCCCTTCCCCGGCTGGGGGAGGAACGCGCCCAGTTCCCCGGCCTCGCCAATTGGCATTACCTCGATACCGCCGCCACTGCGCAGAAGCCGCAGGCTGTGATCGATGCGACCGTGCGCGCGATGGGCGCGGACTACGCCACGGTTCATCGCGGAGTCTATGCCCGCTCGGCCGAGATGACGCTTGCTTACGAGGCGGCGCGGCGCAAGGTCGCGCAGTTCATCGGTGGTCGCGAGGACGAGGTTGTCTTCACCCGCGGCGCGACCGAGGCAATCAACCTGGTTGCGCAGACATGGGGCGTGGCGAACCTCAAGGCGGGCGACCGCATCCTGCTCTCGACGCTCGAACACCATTCCAATATCGTGCCCTGGCAGATGCTGCGCGATCGCACCGGGGTGGAGATCGATGTCTGCCCGCTGACTGCGGATGGCCAGATCGATCTTGAGGCCGCCGGGCAGATGTTGACCCCGGCGCACAAGCTGGTCGCTTTCGCGCACGTTTCCAACGTCCTGGGTTCGGTGCTCGACGCGCGCCGGGCTGCTGATCTGGCGCATTCTGTCGGCGCGCAGCTGCTTCTCGACGGCTGCCAGGCGGTGCCGCGGCTGGCGCTCGACGTCGCCACGCTTGATTGCGATTTCTACGTCTTTTCAGCGCACAAGCTTTACGGCCCGACCGGGATCGGCGCGCTGTGGGCGCGCAGCGAACTGCTTGAAGCGATGCCGCCATGGCAGGGCGGCGGCGCAATGATCGACCGGGTGCGCTTCGAGCACACCACTTACGCGCCCCCACCGCAACGCTTCGAGGCCGGCACCCCGGCGATCATCGAGGCGATCGGGCTGGCCGCGGCGATCGACTATGTCTCGGCCATTGGGCTGGAGGCGATCGGGCGGCACGAGGATGCGCTTGTCGCCCAGACCCGCGCCGAGTTGCGCCAGCTCAATGCTGTCACCTTGTTTGGCCCGGAAGACGCCGCCGGGATCGTCAGTTTCGCGCTGGAGGGGGTGCATCCGCACGATCTCGGCACAATCCTGGACGAAGAGGGCGTGGCCATCCGCGCCGGGCACCACTGCGCCCAGCCTTTGATGGAGCATCTGGGCGTGTCCGCCACAGCTCGAGCCAGCTTTGGGCTTTATAGCGACGAAAGCGATGTGGCCGCACTGCTGCGCGGGATCGAACGGACGATGAGGATATTCCGATGAGCAGTTTCGAAGTCGAGGAAGTCGAGGGGATCGCACCTCCGCCCCGCGCGCGGATCGAGAAAACGCCGGAAACGCCGGAAACTCCGGCGGACAAGCTGGGGCGTAAGCGCGATTACCTCGAAGGTTTTCTGTCTGAAAAGCCTGCCGAACTTGCGCCGGGCGCTCCCGGTGGGGAGCTTTATGAAGCCGTTGTTGGCGCGCTGCGCGAGATTTTCGATCCGGAAATTCCTGTCAATATTTACGATTTGGGCCTCATCTACGGCGTTGACGTCGATGATGATGGCGGTGTGGTGGTCAACATGACGCTGACGACGCCGCACTGCCCGGTCGCCGAATCGATGCCCGCCGAGGTCGAGATGCGCGTTGCCGCAGTGCCTGGCGTGCGCGATGCCGAGGTCAATCTGGTTTGGGATCCCGCCTGGGATCCGGCCAAGATGAGCGATGAAGCGCGGCTCGAACTGGGGATGTTGTGATGACCGAAACCAAGCGGCGCGTCCGCCCTGCTGCGGTCCTGCTCACGCCTGCTGCCGAAGCGCGGATTGCCGACTTGATGGCACAGGCGCCCCAGGGTGCTATCGGAGTCAAGCTCTCGACCCCGCGGCGGGGGTGTTCGGGGCTGGCCTATTCGGTCGACTATGTGACTGAAGCCGCGCCTTTCGACGAGCGGATCGAGACCCCGGACGGGACCTTCTTCATCGACGGCGGCTCGGTGCTGTATCTGATCGGCTCGACGATGGACTGGGTCGAGGACGATTTCGCCGCTGGCTTCAGCTTCGCCAATCCCAATGCCAAGGGCAGCTGCGGGTGCGGGGAGAGCTTTACGGTTTGATGCGCCGACATCCCGGGCTCGACCCGGGACCGCTGGCCCGGCGTCGATGCCAGGTCGGAGCCGTTCCAGCGGTGCCAGCTTTCTTTGGATGGCGTGAGCCCTACCGCGCCTTTAGCGCGGCCACGCAGGCCGCGCGGTCGGTGTCGCGACCATCGCTCGGGCGGCGGGCGTCGACATAGGTCGCTTGCGGCTCGCGGCCCGGGGCGGCGGGGTAGAGATAGACATCAAGCACGCAAGGCTCGCCGCTGAATTGCAATTTCCGCGCGTCGCCTTCGCGCACGTCGAGCCGGGCCGGGCCGAACTGGCGGGCGAGGTCGGCGGGGCTGGCCCCGATCACCCCTTCGAGCCCGGGCGCGATCTGCATTGCCGCGACGGGCGGCAGATGGCGCACCGGCGGGCGATAGGCCTGGCGCGGCGGGGCCGGCGTCGCCAGGGGCCGATTGGCGCTTTTGATCTGCGCGGTCGATCCCGCCTCGCCGCAGGCTGAAAGCAGAGGCAGCAGTGCTGCCAGGGCGAGGGCCATAACCCGCATCAAAACATCCTCCGACGATGGACCAGATGGGTTGCCATGGCCGCGCCGATCACCGGGGCGAACAGGTTCACAAAGGGTACGATCAACAGCGCGACAACGATCATGCCCAGCACGAACCGCGTTGCCGCCGCCGGGCGGGGTACGCTGCCGTCGGCACCGCGATGGCGCAGCGCGACCATGTCGCTTAACTCGCGTCCCAGGGTGATGGCGTTGACCGCAGCAAAAACCAGCGGTGCGCCGATCACAGTGAATGACAGCACCAGCGCGACCGGCAGCGCGATGATGTTGTACAACAAGGTCCGCAGCAACGCGGCAAACCCGACCCGCGCCTGTCCGCTCCAGCCGAGCGGCTGGGCCAAAGCGGCGGCAGCAGGATAGTGGCGCTCCTCGACCGCCGCGATAACCTGATCCGCGAACTGTTCGAGTACCGCCAGAGCTACCAGCCGGAACAGCAGCCAGCCGCCCAGCACTGTCGCCAGCAGGGCCAGCACACCCTGCAAGCCCGCATCGCTGACGCCATAGGAATCCAGCGCCCCACCGAGCGCGAAATAGCCGCCCCAACCCAGCACTACAAATACCGCCAGAGTAATCGCGATGCTCTGGACCAGCACGGCCAGGATACGGCGGTCGCCCAGTTGGCCCAGCGCCATCAGGAATGCGGTAATCATCGCCAGCGGAATCGTG
>JAYWBP010000077.1:0-5456 GCA_043781375.1 Novosphingobium sp. | reverse complement strand
ACAAGGAAGCCGTGAGCGGAAAATTCGCATTTCAGGTCAGATAGGTTCGGGTCGCACCGACACTCCGGGTGCGGCGCGCCCCGTCGCATCCGGAGACCGGGGGAAAGCTATAGGGTACGCCGTGCTATTGACCTTTGGCCTTGTCGCCTGGCTTGGCACCCTCGAACCGCCGATGTGGATGTGATGCGCCCAAGGAGAAAATCGTGAACGGACCCCAAGGTGCAGCCCATTCAAAGCACGAGGGCGGGTGCTGTCAGACTGTCAACGCGGATGCTCTGGCAACGGCGATCGATCCCGTCTGTGGAATGACGGTTGATCCTGCAAAAACGGCGCACCACGCCGCGCACGACGGCACCCATTTTCACTTTTGCAGCGCGGGATGCCTGGCAAAGTTCACTGCTGATCCGGCCAAATATCTTTCTGACGCCCCGCGCGCGGATCCCATTGCTGCCCCCGGCGCGATGTGGACCTGCCCGATGCACCCCGAAATCAGGCGAGAAGGTCCGGGAACCTGTCCAATCTGCGGCATGGCACTCGAACCCGAAGAACCATCGCTGGACGATGCGCCCAACCCCGAATTGATCGACTTTACACGGCGCTTCTTGGTATCTGCCGTTCTGGCGGTGCCGCTGCTCATCCTGACGATGGGAAGCGATCTGTTGGGTGTGCATCTCGTCAGCACGGCTATTTCTCCCTGGCTCCAGCTCGCATTGACCGCGCCGATCGTGCTGTGGGCGGGATGGCCGTTCTTCGCACGCGGGTGGACTTCGCTCGTCACCCGCAAGCTCAATATGTTCACGCTGATCGCCATCGGCGTGGGTGCGGCATTCCTCTACAGTCTCGTGGCGACGCTCGTGCCAGGGCTATTCCCGCAGGCATTCCGGATGCACGGGATGGTGCCGGTCTATTACGAGGCGGCGGGTGTGGTCGTTGCCCTTGTCCTGCTCGGCCAGGTGCTTGAACTGCGGGCGCGAGCGGCAACCGGCAAAGCGATCCGAGCGCTGCTCAATCTCGCGCCCAAAACCGCGCGACGGATCGCTGTCGATGGCACCGAAACCGATATTCCGCTCTCCGAAGTGCAGGCAGGTGACCGCCTGCGGGTCCGCCCTGGCGAGGCGGTGCCGGTGGATGGCATAGTGATCGAGGGGCGATCGTCGGTCGATGAATCCATGCTCACCGGCGAACCCTTGCCAATTGCCAAGAAGCCAGCCAGCGCCATGACTGGCGGCACCGTCAACGGCACTGGCAGTCTGGTGATGGAGGCGCAGGCGGTGGGCGCCGATACAATGCTCGCCCGTATTGTCCGGATGGTCGCCGAAGCCCAGCGCAGCCGCGCGCCGATTCAGGCGGTAGCGGATCGCATTTCCGGTTGGTTCGTGCCGCTGGTAATCGGGATCGCGCTGGCCTCCTTTGCGGTGTGGAGCCTTGTCGGGCCCGAACCCCGCATGGGCCATGCCCTGCTCAATGCCATTGCCGTCCTGATCATCGCCTGCCCCTGCGCGCTTGGGCTGGCGACGCCCATGTCGATCATGGTGGCGACCGGGCGCGGCGCACACGCGGGCGTGCTGGTTAAACACGCCGAAGCCCTCCAAGCCTTCGAGAAAGTCGATACGCTGGTGATCGACAAAACCGGGACATTGACCGAAGGAAAGCCCAAGCTCGTTGGCATCGAAACCATTGGCGGGATCGACGAAAACGAATTTCTCGCCCTAGTCGCAGCCGTTGAGGCGCGTTCTGAACATCCGCTTGCCCATGCCATTGTCAGCGCGGCTGGAGAACGGAAGCTAACTCTCGCAGAACCGGCAGACTTCGATGTGCAGGTTGGAGCCGGGATCAGTGCTGTCGTTGTCGGCCGCGCCGTCGTGATCGGTAACGCCGCGCAAATGATGCGTATAGGCGTCGATCCCGCGCCGCTTCAGGACGCTGCCGAAGCGCGACGCCGTGAGGGTGCTGGCGTGATGCTGGTCGCGCTCGATGGCAAACTCGCTGGACTGGTTGCGGTCGCTGATCCTATCCGCGTGAACGCTCGCACATCGATAGAGGCACTGCGCAAGCAGGGGCTGCGCGTCATCATGTTGACCGGCGATAATCCAACCACTGCGCAGGTCGTCGCCGACGCCGTGGGCGGGCTTGATGGCGTTCATGCCGAGCTGAAACCCGAAGACAAGGCTCGGATCATCGGTGAACTCAAAACAGCGGGTGCGAAGGTTGCAATGGCGGGTGACGGGATCAACGATGCCCCCGCATTGGCTGCCGCCGACGTTGGACTCGCAATGGGGACCGGCACCGATGTTGCGATTGAAAGTGCGGGCATCACACTCACCAAAGGCGATCTCGCCGCCGTGGTCCGCGCCCGCGCGCTGGCCAAGGCAACGATGCGCAACATCCGCCAGAACCTGTTCTTCTCGTTTCTGTTCAACGGTATCGGCGTCCCAGTCGCGGCAGGCGTGCTCTATCCGTTATCGGGAATCTTGATGTCGCCTATGTTCGCTGGAATGGCGATGGCGCTGTCTTCGTTCACTGTCGTGATGAACGCACTGCGCCTCAACAGGGCCGAGCTGCGATGAAAAAGGGGGTCTTACGATCTCCATCAGGAGACGCGATCCTGGACTGTGTCATCATTGGCGGAGGACCAGCTGGTCTTACTGCGGCGCTCTATCTCGCTCGGTTTCGACGGGAGATTTTGGTCCTGGACGCCGGTCAAAGCAGGGCCCGTTGGATTCCGCGCACGCACAATCAAGCCGCTTTCCCTGGGGGAATCTCCGGAAAGGAATTGTTGCGGCGCATGAGGAGGCAAGCCCGCGACCATGGGGTACAATCCTTCTCCGCAACAGTTGATGAATTGCGGCCATCAATGGCAGGCTTCGAAGTTTTGTTTGAAGGAAAGCGTTCCATCGCAAAGACCGTCCTATTGGCGACCGGCGTCGAGAATCGCCGACCGAAAATGGATCGGAAACTTCATTGCGAAGCCTTGGCTAGCGGCCTGCTTCGCTACTGTCCGGTGTGCGATGGCTTCGAGGTAAGGGATCAAGCAATCGCGGTTTTGGGTGCGAACGGACATGGCGTTTCGGAAGCGCTGTTTCTCCGAAACTATAGCGGTAATGTCACCCTGTTGCCGGCGCAGCGAACGGATCTCGATGCGGCGAACCGCCGCCAACTTGTTGCTGCGGGAATATCTGTCGTAGATGAACCGGCGTCTTCATTCGCGATTTCCAAGCGCAAGATCGTTATAAAGGTAGACGGTCCCCCACGCGGCTATGAGTTCGACACGCTCTACCCAGCGCTTGGGTCGACGGCCAACTCAGGTCTGGTCCGTTCGATTGGTGCCGGTGTTTCTGAATTGGGTTGCCTAGTGACTGACGAGCATCAAATGACGACCTTGCCCGGAATCTATGCCGCCGGTGATGTCGTCGAAGGGCTCGATCAGATTGCTGTCGCGTCCGGCCAGGCGGCGATCGCGGCGACTGCAATCCATAATCGTCTGCGAGAGCGTGAAGCGGTGAAATAGCCCAAATTGCATCTGCCATTGATTGCCGCGGTCGCAGAATTCGATCCTTGAGTGCGAATGTTGGATTGTCGCTGGGACTATCGGCACTGTCCGATCCCGCATCGGAACAGGACCGACATATTATTTGCCGTGGCGATGAGGGAAACGGGTTCGGCGTGCGTATCCTAAGCAGCGAGTTGCACGAAGTGGACTGTAAAGGGTCTTCAGACCGCATGGTTTCCTCGCGTCGGGCCCATTGGAGGTGGATATGGCTTTGCAATTTCTTGATCTCAGAAGGCACGCGCCGAGCACCGCGTTTGTTGCCGTAGTCGGTTTGATTGTCGCCGGTTTTGCCGGTGTTTTCGTTTATCTTGGAGTGTACAACATCGGTGCCGATGACCCGCATACCAGGCCCGTATACTGGATGGTCGAAAAATTGCGTGATGCTTCGATATCGCATCATTCGCGCGACATCGTGGTTCCGGCCAATCTGACGGACCCTAAGCGGGTCGCGTTGGGAGCTGGTCTGTATACGGAAATGTGTAGCAGTTGCCACCTCGCGCCCGGTATGGAGAAGAGCGAAATCAGCCAGGGCCTGTATCCACGTGCACCCGAACTATTCCGGGAGCGCCAAAGGTCGGCAAAAGAACAGTTCTGGATCATCAAACACGGAGTCAAGCTGACAGCAATGCCCGCTTGGGGCAAAACACATAGCGACGACCTGATCTGGGATATGGTCGCCTTCGTGCGCGGCTTGCCGGGTATGACTGCGGAACAGTACCAAGCGGCAATCGCCAGCGCGCCCGAGGATCATGATGCCATGATGAAGGACATGCCCGGCATGACAGGCATGCCGATGGGGGCAGCGAGCGGTACGCCAGAACCCACTGCGGCAGCTAAGGAGGCCGCACCACACAGCCACTGAGATTTTGAGTGCGGGGCAACCAAGCAGGGAAATCGAACGTCACAAAGGAGACAGACGATGTTACCGAAAGCCTTAAAACTGCTACTGCTGGCAGGAGCGACCACACTCTCATTCTCGACAGCCAATGCCCAAGATTCGCATGATGGACGCGGCGGTAATCACGGCGGCAACTATGATGATAATCACGGTGACCGATATGGAAGCGGTGGAGATCATCAAGGGTCATACGGTGGAAACTATAATGGTGGACACGATGGTCATCGTGGCGGCGGTTATTATCAAGACAGTCATGGGCAATATTATGTCCAGCCCCGCCGCAGTCACAGGAGCCGCCATCGCGATCAGATCTACTACAACGGGTACGATCCCTATTATGACTCCTACTATGGCGGTTACAATTCATACCCTCGCCGACATTCGGGCGGATTCTTGGGAATCAGGATCGGCGGCGGGAACGGCCATCACGGGTCGCACCACGGACGTCACTGAACTGTACGGCGCGGTCCTGACACGTTATTGCGGGATCGCGCCGTGGTCCGGGTTAGCCAGCAGTATGGGCGTTAGTGATCCCAGTGGGGGGGTGGATCGGCGATGATGAGTTCTTCGGCCCTCTGGCTCTTTTGAACAAATGGCGCTATCCGGGGAGTGAGATCGGGCTGGCAGCACCGAACCGACGTCAAAGAGGAAAGAGGCTTGACCGAACGTCCCGAATTGATCCGACAATTGATCGGTCGATGGCGGGAGGACGCCGGGGCAACGTATAAAAGCTGGTTCCTGTGGGAAGAGCGGATCAAGAATTTTCGCTCGATCCGGCGCGGGATCGAGCAAGTTGTGGCCGAAATCGAAGCCGGGGCGTTTGGGGTCACCTATCGCGGCTCGTCGCTTGAAACTGTGGTGCATTCGATCGCCGAACAGCGCCAGATCTTCAAAGGCGCAGACCATGCCTTTCTGTGGAAGCCCAAGCTGCGCATTCCCGATATTTACGAGAACAACGACAATCAGCGCGCATTCGGGCGGCTGCTCGATCATTGCTGTGGCTGCGAC
>JAYWBP010000076.1:0-5489 GCA_043781375.1 Novosphingobium sp. | reverse complement strand
CGGCGTGGAAGTGGAGCGAGAAGCCGGGCGAAGTGCCTGCCTCGCGAATCGCGTTGCTGACGCATGATGCCGATCGCTATGCCGACGAACTGTGGTGGCGCGCGCATCGCCCCGAACTCGTTATGGGACCGGGCAGTTGGGGCTGGGTCGAACGGGCCTACGCCTCGATGCGCGGTCTCGAAGCACCCGGCGTGCTCGAAGCGATCCGCCAGCCAGTGATGATCGTGGCTACCGATGCCGATCGTCTGGTCGACTTCAAGGCCATCGCGCGCGCCGCAGCGCGGCTGACGCGGGGACAATTGCTGCGCTTCGGCAAGGATACTCGCCATGAGATTCTGAGAGAAAACGATGTGCAGCGCGACAAAGTGCTGGCCGCGATCGACGATTTCCTCGACCGCGTCGTGCCGCAGCAAGACTGAACCGGGCGAGAGTGGACGCAAGCTACGACATCGCGATCATCGGCGCGGGGATTGCCGGCGCGTCGCTAGCTGCGGCGCTTGGTGGCGCGACGCGGGTAGTGTTGCTCGAGGCTGAGGATCAGCCCGGCTACCATGCCACCGGGCGTTCGGCGGCGTTCTGGACTGAGAGTTACGGCGGAGCGTCAGTCCAGCCACTAACCAGCGCCTCGGGACCGTGGCTGGCCGGGCATGGCTTCCTCTCCCCGCGCGGCGCGCTGACGATTGCGCGGACCGGCCAGGAGGCAGCGCTGGCAGAATGGGCTGGGGGGTTTGCTGCTCGCGGGGTGGCGATCGAGCTGCTCGGGCGCGAGGCGGTCGCGGCAAGAATCTCCGGGTTGAAGGCCGAGTGGACTTGTGGGGCATGGGAGCCGGACTGTTCGGACATCGATGTCGCCGCTCTGCACCAGCATTATCTGGCCACGGCGCGGGGTTCAGGGGCACAGCTTTGGACTCGCGCGCGACTCGACAATGCGACGCGGGAAGGCGAACTGTGGCACCTTGAACTAGGCGATAAGCGGAGCCTGCAGGCTTCCGTGGTAGTCAATGCTGCCGGCGCCTGGGCTGACGAAGTTGCGCTTGCCTGTGGCGTCCGTCCGCTCGGCATCGCGCCGATGCGGCGGACCGTAGCCCAAGTGCGGGTCTCGCCCGAGGTCGCGCCGGATTTGCCGTTGGTGCTCGACTTTAACGAGCAATTCTATTTTAAACCCGAAGGCCCCCGGCTGTGGCTCAGTCCCCATGACGAGACTGCCAGCGCGCCCTGCGACGCCGCAGCCGAGGATATCGACGTGGCCACGGCGATCGCGCGGCTCGGCGAGGTGGTCGACTGGTCGGTCGAGCGGGTCGAGCATCGCTGGGCAGGACTGCGCAGCTTCACGCCCGATCGCCTTCCGGCATATGGGTTCGATTCGCGCGAGCCGGGGTTTTTCTGGTTTGCCGGGCAAGGCGGCTTCGGCATCCAGACTGCCCCGGCGGGCGCGGCGCTGGCCGCTGCCTTACTGACCGGTTCCGCCACCGCGTCTACGATCGATTCCAAGGCCTTTGATCCCGCACGATTTGGCTAGCGTTGGCCTCCCGCAATCCTAGATCGGATTTGAGGATTCTTCGGTTGCTGACTGGAATATCTAAACTCCGTTTTGCCTAAGCGTATCGAAGGCTCCGCGCTAACCTCGACCAAAACCTACCCCCGCGCCGCCAGCGCCGCATCGCTCGCCAGCTTGTCGGCGCGTTCGTTTTCGACGTGGCCCGAATGCCCGCGCACCCAGATCCAGTCGACGCGGTGGGGTACGACTGCGGCGATCAGTTCGTGCCACAGGTCGGAATTGCGCACCGGCTGCTTGCTGGCATTGATCCAGCCGTTGCGCTTCCACCCGGCGATCCATTTGGTCATGCCGTCGATGACATAGCGGCTGTCGGTGTGCAGCGCGACATGGCACGGCTCGATCAGCGCCGTCAGCGCGCGGATCACAGCAGTCATTTCCATGCGGTTGTTGGTGGTCTGGGCTTCAGAGCCGCTGAGCTCCTTCTCGTGCTTGCCCATCCGCATTACGGCGCCCCAGCCGCCCGGTCCGGGATTGCCTTTGCAGGCGCCGTCGGTGAAAATCTCGATCTTTTTCATGGCCGTTATGGAATGGCTCGTCAAACCGTAAGCGGCCACTGGGCAAAGAGCGCGGCCTGGGCCGGATCGGCATAGAAGCGCAAGCGCCGTGCAAAAGCCAGAGGGTCCTTGCGGGTAACCAGAGCATCGCCCGGCGTGTTCATCCAGTCATAGGCGCGGGTCAGCAGGAAGCGCAGCGCCGCCCCGCGCGTCAACAACGGAAAGGCCGCGCGCTCCTCGGGCGCGATCGGGCGGACGGCAGCGTAACCCGCCAGCAGCGCGTTCGACAGCACCGGGTCGAACTTATGGCCCGAGGCATCGAAGCACCAGGCGGCATGGGTTACCGCCAGGTCGTAAGCGGTGATGTCGGTGCAGGCGAAGTAGAAGTCGATCAGGCCGGAAACGTGCGCGCCCAGCATCAGGACGTTGTCGGGAAACAGATCGGCATGGATCACCGAGCGCGGCAGGTCGCGCGGCCACCGGGCTTTGAGCAGCGCCAATTCGTCTGCCACCAGTCGGTCGAGTCCAGGCTCAATTCCCGCAAGCCCGGCAGGCGTGCAGGCATCCGCCAGCCGCTCCCACTCGCCCAGGCCCATCCCGTTTGAACGCTCGGTGGGGAAATCGGCGGCGGCCAGGTGCAATTGAGCCAGCGCCCCTCCCACGGCCGCAGTCTGCGCTGCGGTCGGTTGACTGACCGAGACGCCGGGCAGGAATTCGATGAGCGCGACCGCCTTGCCGTCGAGCAGACGGAAGGCTTGCCCCGCGCGGTCGTGGATCGTTCGCGGGACCGGGCAGTGGCGCTCGGCGAGGTGATCGAGCAAGCCCAGGAAGAACGGCAGGTCGTCCAGCTCGACCCGCTTTTCGTACATCGTCAGGATGAAGCGGGTAGCGCCGCCGGGCGCGCTGCCCGATGTCTCGATCAGCCAGTTGCTGTTGGACACCCCCTCGGCAATGCCCTTGACCGAGCGCAAGTCGCCGACGTCGAATTCGCCGATCAGCGCGGCCAAAGTCTCGGCACCAAGCTGGGTGTAGACGGCCATCGTCGGGCCTAGTCCATGAGCTGGCGGGGGAGCTTGAAGATGATGTGCTCCTCGGCCGAAACCACCGTTTCCTCGTGGACTTCGCGCCAGGTGGCAAGCAGCTCGATCACTTCGCGCACCAGCGCTTCGGGCGCGGAAGCACCGGCGGTCAGCCCCAGCGTCTCGACCCCCTCGAGCCAGACCGGATCGATTTCGGCCGCGCGCTGGATCAGCAGCGACCGCGCCCCGCAGCGCTCAGCCACTTCGACCAGGCGCAACGAGTTGGATGAGTTCGGCGCGCCGATCACCAGCACCATCTGGCACCGCGAGGCAATCGCCTTGACCGCAGCCTGGCGATTGGATGTGGCGTAGCAGATATCCTCCGCCTTGGGCCCGACGATCGCCGGATAGCGCGCGTGCAGTGCCGCAACGATGGCCGACGTATCGTCGACCGACAGCGTGGTCTGGGTCAGGTAGGCGAGCGGTTCGTCCAGCCCGAAGTCCAGCGTGGCAACGTCTTCAAGCGTTTCGACCAGGGTGATCTTGCCAGGCGGCACCTGCCCGATCGTGCCGATGACTTCGGGATGGCCCCTGTGACCAATAAACAGGATGTGCCGCCCGGCCTCAATCTGGCGTTCGGCCTGGCGGTGGACCTTGCTTACCAGCGGACAGGTTGCGTCCAGCCAGTCGAGCCCGCGCTGGGTCGCCTCGGCCGGAATCGCCTTGGGCACGCCATGCGCGCTGAAGATTACCGGGGAGCCGTCGGGCACCTCGTCCAGCTCTTCGACGAACACCGCGCCCTTGGCCTTGAGGCCATCCACGACGAAGCGGTTGTGGACGATCTCGTGGCGGACATAGACGGGGGCACCAAAGCGCGCGATTGCCCGCTCGACGATCTCGATTGCCCGGTCGACCCCGGCGCAGAAGCCGCGCGGTGCGGCGATCAGCAGGTGCAGGGCGGGGCGTGTTCCGGCAGGTACAGCGGGTTGAAAGGGCGCGTTCATCCGTGAGCCTCTAGCGCTTCGCGTCGTGCGCCGCTAGGGGAGGCGCAAGCATTGGGCCACAGGCCCGCAGAGCATTGCCAAGGAACTGTCTCGATGACCGCTCGCTTTCGCCTGATCAGCGCTTTTGCCCTTGCCGCAGCCCTGGCCGGGTGCAAGACCAACGGCGATATCGTCGTCGATGAGGGCGTTGGTATCACCGCGCTGCGCAGCGCCTGCCCGGCGGTGGGCATCCCCGACTATACCGGCGACGTCACCTTGTTCCGCACACCTGGCGCAACCGATGCTAACTCGATCGACGTGGTCGCGGCGATGACCAATGTCCGCAGCCAATGCAACGACACCGGCGCCAAGGTCTATTCGATGGCCAGCTTCGACGTGCTTGCCCGCCGTACCGACGTGCGCGGCGCGCGGCGGGTGACCTTGCCCTATTTTGTTACCGTCCTGCGCGGTGGCAGCGCGGTGGTATCCAAGCGCGTGGCAACCGTTAACATTGACTTCGCCGACGGCCAGGAGCGCGCCCGCGCCACGGCCCAGGGCGGCGCTTACATCGATCGCTCCGAAGCGACCCTTCCGGCGGACATCCGCGAGCGCATCACCCGCAAGCGGAAGTCCGGCCAGGCCGACGCTGCGGTTGATCCGCTGTCCGAGCCCGATGTACGGGCTGCGGTGGCGCGGGCGAATTTCGAGCTGCTGCTGGGCTTCCAGCTTGATGAGAAGCAGCTGGGCTATAACGCGACGCGGTAAGTTAGGCGCTATCCGATGGTGATTTGGCCACCATCCTAATTTCCAATGACACGAACGGGTTTGGGCTTGAAGGCCAGTGCCGATACCGGGACCACCCGCTCGCACTTTGCACATGCCTTTAAACCGGCTAACCGCGCGCCATGGTCGATACACCCACCCTCTACGCCGCTTTCGCCGGCCACATCTCCGCCGCGCTCGATGCGCTTGAAGCGGCAGGAACGCTACCCCCCGGCCTTAATCGTGCCGCCGTCACGATCGAGCCGCCGCGCGATCCCGCGCATGGCGATCTGGCGACCAATGCGGCAATGGTCCTGGCTAAGTCTGCCGGCACCAATCCGCGCGCGCTGGCCGAGGCATTGGCTGCCGAACTGGGCAAGCTGGATCAAGTGACCGGCACCGAAGTAGCGGGGCCAGGCTTCATCAACCTGCGCGTCGGCGATGCCGCCTGGCTGGCCGAACTGCGCGCCATCGCCGCAGCAGGCGCTGACTACGGTCGTTCCGACCTGGGCCACGGCACCACGGTCAACATCGAATATGTCTCGGCCAACCCGACCGGGCCGATGCACATGGGCCATTGCCGGGGCGCGGTGGTGGGCGATGCGCTGGCGACTTTGCTTGAAGCGAGCGGCCACAAGGTTATCCGCGAATACTACGTCAATGACGCCGGGGG
>JAYWBP010000075.1:0-5552 GCA_043781375.1 Novosphingobium sp. | reverse complement strand
CAGCCTGACCTTCACCGTCCCGCTCAACGCCGGGGGCAGCGCCTCGGCGACCTGCCCGGCGGCGAGCCTGGTGGCGGGGCAGGCCTCATGCTCGCTGTCGCCTGCCGCCGCCGGCCTGGCCTCGGGGACCAGCTCGGCCACTGCCAAGACGGCAACGCTGACCGCCCAATGGGTGCTCGGCGCCGCCCGTCTGCTGGCGGGCGCGTATCAGGATACGCTCACCATTTCGATCGCGGCCCAGCCATGAGCGACCACGCCATGAGCCGCCGCAATCACACGCCACAGTCCGTGCCCGCGGGGGTCCAAGGCACGCTGTTTTCCGGTTACGGACCCGGATTGTTTTCAAATGACTGTCACCCAAGAAGGATAACACCATGAAGAAACTGCTTATGGCCGCCGTTGCGGTCGCCTCGATTGTCGCCACGCCTGCGATGGCTGCTGCTGCTGCCCAGTATGACGTCACTGCGACGGTAAATCCCGTTTGCGGCGCCGTAGCCGGCGGGACGATCACGTTTGGGACTTCGGTCACCAACGCAAGCGGCGACATTGCAGCAAGTGCCACTGCGCCGGGTACCGCCGATTCCACTGCATATTGCAACGGCTTTAACTCGACCGTTACTGTTACACACACGGCGATGGCGCTGCTTAGTCCTCCCGCGACTTTGCCGTCAAACTTCAGCACAAGCATCAACTTCACGCCCGTGCTCACCAGCAATGGTTTGAACACTCCGATCTCTGGCGATCCTTCTGGCGTCACTATTGGTGCCTTCAGCTCGCTGACGGTCAGCGCCAAGACGCCTACGTCATCGGCGCGCCCGTTCGCTGGCAATTACGCGGGCAGCATCACCGTGACACTGACCCCGGCGACCTGAACTCGACTTACGTTTGACGGTGACAGTTTCCGGCCGGAGCGTGGGTTCGCTCCACTCCGGCCGGACTTTTCCGCCAGACAGTTCCCTGCGACATTTTCCTCGGACGCGGCTTGTGCCAGACCCGGGAAAATTCGCGGAAGGGCTTGAGAGTTTAAATACGACTGCTCTGCGTATGAGACGTATCTGCGAATAAGCCTGACCTTCAACCGTCTGGCATTCAAGGAATGGAAACCACGATGAAAAAGATTCTTGCGATTGCAGCCGCGATGGTCCCGCTCCTGGCGGCACCCCCGGCTCTCGCCGCGACTACGGCCACATACGGCGTCACCGGCTCGGTCAGCCCGATCTGCAGCGCCGCCTCGACCGGCACGCTCGATTTCGGCGTCGGCGGGCTGGCCAATGCGACAACCGGGGTGCTGACTACCTCGACCCAGTCATCGGTCGACGCGACCGCGCTGTGCAACGGGGTCAACACCACGCTGACCATTGCCCACGTCGCGATGCAGACGGCGGGGACGACCACTGCCTCGGGCTTTGTCAACACTATCGATTTCACGCCGCGGGTCACGCTCAATGGCACCAACTATGCCAGCAACCAGACCGGAACCGTGGTCGGCGCTTTCTCGGGCATGACCGTGGCGGCGATTGCTTTGACTACCGCTGGCAGCGCCCGACCGATTGCCGGTAGCTATAATGTGGCGAACACCGGCTCGATCACCCTGACGCTGACGGCAGCGCAATGACCGGGCTGGCCTTACCGATTGAACGGATTTCTGTGATGAGGATGCAACCGATGATGAAGCAACTTTTTACTGTCGCGGCATTGGCTGGGGTTGCGCTGGCAAGTCCCGCGATGGCGGCCACGGTTTCGACATATGCCATGTCCGGATCGGTGACGGCGATCTGCACGGTGACAGGGACCGGGACGCTGACGTTTGGAACGCTGACTGACGTTAACGGCGCGACCTTGGTGCAGACAAGCAACCCCACTTCACTCGATTCAAGTGCGTTCTGCAATCAGGCAAGCACGACCGTCAACGTCAAGCGGACGAACCTCGCTTCCAGCGCGGCAACCTCAACCGGTTTTACCAACACTCTCCTGATCACCAATGCAAAAGTGGTTTCGCCGCAGAACGCAACGGGAATCACTGATAGCACGGCGCTTGCGGGTGCCGGGACATCTGCTGGAGCTAGCGGCACGCTTGGGGCATTCAACACTCTTACCGTTAGTGCCCTGGCCGGTGCGGCGGTTAACGGCGACAGACTTGTCGCAGGCAGCGGCGCGACCGCCTATGCCGGTACGGTGACCATTACCCTGACGCCGACTAGTTGATCGGGTGCGCGTGAACATGATGGCGATCGCCAAAAATATGTGGTTGTATTCCGTCGCAGTGGTCTGTTGTGCAAACGTCTTGATCACGGCGCCGGGCTTGGCCGCAACCTCAAAGACTGCTGGTATGGCCGGAAGTGTCACAAACAGTTGCAAGTTTACGGGTAAAAATAGCTTTCCAATTCAAGTTGTTGTTTCAGGAAATGGAAGTAATCGATCGGTGGTGATCACTTTTGATGGTACTACGAGCAGTACGGTTAATAACAATGCTGGAAGTGTGTCTGTGAACTACACTCTGGTTTGTAATGCGACGAGTAATTTAACTCTCACCGCCAATAGGTTTTTGACACCTGCTCCCTATGATTATACGGTTATGGCTACTCGTACTGGAAATACCGTCGGACCAGTGTCGAGTTCTGGCAACCCCGGAACGGCACCGTTGACGCCGATCTTAACGACAGGCACAGCCTACACGATCCAAATTGGAATTCCCGCACCAGCGAACAGTATTGATGTCGGAACTTTCTCGACAACAGTAACGATACAGTAGGTCGACCATGAAGAATCATATCCTATTGCAGCTGTTTTCTGGAGTGGTTACTGCAGCCCTCGCCGCAGCCTTCCCGGCCCACGCCACCACCGTATCGCCGATGGTCATCGACCTGCAGTCCGCCGGGCGCGGGGTGGTTTCGTCCATCTCCGTTGCCAACACGGCGGACAAGCCGCTGACGATGGAGATCGAAGTCAAGGCGCTCGATGCGACGCCTGCGGGGCTGGTGCCGGGCAAGGGCTCGACCGACGATCTGCTGGTGGTGCCGCCGACCGCGCTGATCGCGCCGGGCAAGACGCAGACGTTTCGGGTGCAGTGGGTCGGTGATCCGGTCCCGGCGACGAGCCACCACTACTTCGTCGGGGTCAACCAGTTGCCGGTCAAGCTGCCCGAGGGCCAGTCGGCAGTGCAGATCGTCTATAATTTCCAGGTGCTGGTCAGCGTCGGGGCGAGCAAGGGCGTGGCCGTGTTGACGATCACCGCCGCCGGGATTGCCGACAACAAGGGCAAGCCCGCGCCTTCGGTCACCGTCGCCAATTCGGGTTCGACCTATGGCTACATGAGCCAGCACAAGCTGCGCGTGGTGGAAAGGGACGCCGCCGGCAAGGCGCTGTTCGACAAGACCATCAGCGGCAACGAGTTTCAGCAGCTGGTCGGCTATGGCATCGTCGCCACCGGCCAGACCCGGACGATGGTTCTGCCGATCGACCTGCCCTCGCGCACCGGGACGGTGAGTGCCACACTGCTCGACGAGCGTGGGGAATGAGCTAGCCCTCCGGCGCCAGCCGATGCCGGTCTGGTCCCATGCCCCGATGGACGGCGTCCTGCTGGCGTTGCCCGATACCGATCGGCCCGAGGCCCAGGCGCCCAGCGGCGGTGGGGGCGGGGCCATACCCGAAGTGGGCTTTGCTGCGCCGCCTATCCCGCCGACCCCGAAGATCAACCCGACCAACCGCGAACTGCGCTTCATCGTGCCGCTGGCCGACGGCCCGACGTACCTCGGCGATCTGGAACTGGCAGTCTCGCCCAAGGACGAGATGTCGGTCGACGCGCCGCGGATGCTCGAACTGGTCAAGCCGCTGTTGACCCGCGCAGCTTATGATCGGCTTGCCACGGCCGGCACCGATGGGCGCCTGACCGATGTGGAGCTGACGGCCGAAGGGGTAACTTTGGCCTATGACGCGACGGCCCTGGCGCTGTCGCTCGGGATCGACCTTATCCACCGCCAGCGCCTGGCGCAGAGCTTTCGCGCCGGGCGGGGCAACGAGCAGCCATCACTCGAAGCGGCCAAGTTCAGCGGCTATCTCAACATCCACGCCGCCGCCGAGCTGGCCATGGCCGGGCCGAACAAGGGCGTGATCCCGCCCAGCGCCTCGCTCGATGGTGCACTTCGCATCCACGGTCTAGTGATCGAAGGTGAGGGCTATATGTCGGTCCGCCAGGGCGAACCGGTGCTGCGCCGCACCGGAACGCGGCTGATCTATGAGAGCGAACGGGCGCAACTGCGGTTGACCCTGGGCGACACCCAGATCTTCGCGCGCCAGTTCCAGGCTAGCCCCACGGTGTTCGGCCTGAGCGTCTCAAGGCTCTACAACCTGATCGACCCGCAACGCGAAATCCGCGCGAGCGGCGCGCAATCGTTCAGCGTCCTGGCGCCGAGCACAATCGAAACCTTCGTCAACGGGCGCAGTGTGGAGCGGCGCAGCTTTCAGCCGGGCAACTATACGCTGCAGGACTTTCCGCTCGCGCAGGGCTCCAACGCGGTCAAGCTGTCGATCCAGGACGACACCGGCAAAGTCCGCACGATCGACTTTTCGGTCTATGCTAACCAGTCGCTGGTGGGCAAGGGCGTGACCGAGTTCTCGGCCTTCGCCGGGGTCTATGCCGCGCCCACCCGCACCGGATTTGTCTATTCGCGCGACTGGAACATGGCCGGGTTCATCCGCAAGGGGCTGAGCGAGCAGGTCACCGCCGGGCTCAATATGCAGGCCAACAAGCGCACCCAGCAGGCCGGGGCCGAGCTGCTGTGGGGCGGCAAGCTGGGGCTGACCGGCCTTAACCTCTCGGCCAGCCATGACCGCACGCTGGGCATGGGGCTGGCCGCTGCCATGACCTATGAACACCTGCTCAGCTTCAATGGCGGCGACCGCACCCAGTCGATCCGCGCCTCGGCCGAATGGCGCAGCAAGGCTTACGTCTTTCCCGAGGTCGCATTCGGGCCGGATGCGACGGAGTTCCGGGCCAGTCTGGGCTACGTCCGCTCGCTCGGGCGCAACCGCTTCGTGGCCTTCGACGGACAAGTTTCGCGTAACCGCGACGGGCGCGGGCTTGCCTATGGCGCGCGGCTGAGTGGGGGCCTCGACCTGGGCGACCGCATCGCACTAACCGGGGAAGCGGGCTACAATCACCTGGTCCCGCGCAACGAGGCCTATGTCCGCGCTGGCCTGCGGGTGCGGCTGGGCGAGCGGGCGACCGCGCAGTTCGATGCTGACAGCAAAGGCCGGGCGCGGGCGAGCTACACCAATTCGGGCGGGCGCGGCACCGGCGCCTGGCTGGCCTCGGCCGATATCAGCCGCGATTCGGACAACGCCTCGCTTAACGCCAACGCCGGGCTGCTGACCAACCGCGCCGATCTGGGGGTGCAGCAGACCATCGGCTGGGACTTGCGCGCGATGAAAGTCACCGAGGCGCGGCTCAGCCTGCGCGCGGCCACCGCCATCGCCTTTGCCGACGGCGCGTTCGCGATCGGGCGGCCAGTGTCGGAGGCCTTTGTTATCGCGAGCGGGCACAAAAGCCTGGC
>JAYWBP010000074.1:0-16183 GCA_043781375.1 Novosphingobium sp. | reverse complement strand
TGGCCCATCTCGAAATCCCCGGGTTCGCGCGCCGATCGCGCCAACCATCTGAATCCGATTTCACCCGGTCAGGGAAGGCCTATTTTTCGATGTGCCCTTCAATTTGTTTCACCAGGCACGTATCTACTGCAAGACTTGCCACTGTCCATTACCGCGCCTGGTCTCAACAAAGGCGTATTTGTGATCGGGTCGCACTCGATCTACGGAGATATTGCGGAACGGCTGTATCGCTTCGGCAAGCAGTGGCTCCCGGCGGCAACCCGTGTCGTAGGTAATTGGATTGTCTATCAGGAGCCGCGTCGTTCAGGGCCGCGGGGCTACTACGGTGCGGCCAAGGTCAGCCGGATCGTGCGCGACCCCGAAGATGCGACCATGTTTCTCGCGATAATCGAGCCCGGAAGTTTTCTTGAATTCGGGCGCGATGTGGCGTTTCAGCGCGACGGTCAGGCCGTCGAGCGTGGTCTGCTCAGACCTGACGGCCGGCTCAACAATGGTCGTGCGATCCAATCCATCCGATCCATCTCGAACGAGGATTTCAACCGAATTCTGAGTCTTGGCCTGGTCGAGGAAAGTGAGTTTCTGCCGCGTGGGGATGTCGACGAGCCTTTCGCCGAACTGGTGCGGGAAGAACGTCAGCAGTGGCTTGGCCCAGAGGATCGCGCCACCATGCTGGTCAACCGCACCGTGCGAAACCGGCAGTTTCGCAAGCGCGTGCTCGACGTCTATGACCGCCGCTGTGCGCTTACGGGGATGCAACTAATTAACGGAGGCGGCAGGGCGGAAGCGCAGGCAGCGCACATCATGAGCGTCGAAGCTGGCGGACCGGATCGGGTGAGCAACGGCATCGCCTTGTCAGGCACGGTTCACTGGATGTTTGATCGTGGGCTAATCTCGCTGAGCGATGCCGGAGACATCCTGCTTTCCATTAAGATCAACGATGTCAAAGGAGTGGAGAAGTTGATCTATGCGGACCGCAGAGCGCGGTTCCCAAAGTACGAATATCTCCGACCACATCCGCAATATTTGGCTTGGCACCGGGAGGTTCACCAGTTCTGAGGTGACCGATTTTGCAACTTAAAGAGGTATGCTGTCCCCGGAATTTCACTGTCCCCGGAATTTCACGGCACAAAATTCGATTGACTGCATCTGTTCGCTCCGACTTTCCGGCAGAGTATGTTCTAATTATGTTCTCGTCAAGTAACCCTACTCCGCCGCGATTCCCGCTGCCTTGAACATATCCGGATCCGCCTCGATCCCGATCAGATCCTCCGCCCCATCATTCGCCCGCGCGTTCCTCCGCTGGTCGAAGTTCGACCATACCGAGTTCCAGTCGCCGCGCGTTGCGGCTTTCGAATATTCGGTCGCGCGGGTTTCAAAGAAGTTGGCGTGTTCGACGCCGTTGAGGATCGGGGTCAGCCACGGCAGGGGGTGGTCTTCGATCATGTAGATCGCGGGCAGGCCGAGTTGGCCCAGGCGCCAGTCGGCGATGTAGCGGATGTAGCGCTTGATCTCCTTGGGCGCCATGCCGGGAACCGGGCCCATCTCGAACGCCAGATCGACGAAGGCGTCCTCCAGGCGGACGGTTTTCTGGCAGCAGTCGATGATATCTTCCTTGACCGCCTTGGTCAGACACTGGCGCTCCTGAACGAAGGTGTGGAACAGGCGGATGATGCCTTCGCAGTGGAGGCTTTCGTCGCGCACCGACCAGCTGACGATCTGGCCCATGCCCTTCATCTTGTTGAAGCGCGGAAAGTTCATCAGCATGGCAAAGCTGGCGAACAGCTGCAGCCCTTCGGTAAAGCCGCCAAACATCGCCAGAGTGCGGGCGATATCCTCGTCGCTGTCGACGGTGAAGTTCTTGAGGTAATCGTGCTTGTCGCGCATTTCCTGGTATTCCAGGAACATCCCGTATTCGCTTTCGGGCATACCGATGGTGTCGAGCAGGTGCGAGTACGCGGCGATGTGAACCGTCTCCATGTTGGAGAAGGCGGCGAGCATCATCTTGACCTCGGTCGGCTTGAACACTCGGCCGTATTTGTCGTGGTAGCAATCCTGCACCTCGATATCGGCCTGGGTGAAGAAGCGGAAGATCTGGGTCAGCAGATTGCGCTCATGCTCGCTGATCTTCTGCGCCCAGTCGCGGCAATCCTCACCCAGAGGCACCTCTTCGGGCATCCAGTGGATCTGCTGCTGGCGCTTCCAGAACTCATAAGCCCACGGATATTCGAACGGCTTGTAGGTCTTGCGGGCTTCGAGAAGGGACATGGCAGACGACTCCGGGGATCAGCAGGTCAATATAGGGATTGTGTGCGGCGGGGCGAAGGGCGGGCAGGACGGGAAGCTGGGGACAAGGTCGGTAAGCTCGCCCGGCGGCGGTTGGTTGTGCGGCTGGTCGCCCGATTGGGGCAGATTGGCGTGCGGCGATGGGGACGGGCGGAACCAATGCGGCGGATGAGCGATTGAGCTTTCGGAAGGCCGCTTCGCCTGGCGGCCCGATGCAACGCAGGAGATGTCTGATGAGCGGTGACAATGGAGCCCAGGATATGGGCAGCACGGCCGGTACCACTCCGGGGCAGCAGCAGCAGGATTCCGGGCAACAACGCCAGGGCGGCGACTATGGCTCGCACGGTCAGCAGGGCGGTGGCAATCCCGATACCGCCCAGCAGCAGCAGTTCGCTGCAACGGCTTCGGATCAGCAAGGCGCCGGTGGCCAAGATACCAGCCAGTTCGCCGGTCAGGTGCGTGAACACATGGAAGTGATCGGTGCGGACGGCGTCCATGTCGGCACAGTCGATCATATCGACGGCGGCCGGATCAAGCTGACCAAGGCCGACAGCGGGATGGGCGGCCACCAGGGCCACCATCACTACATCTCGACCGGGCTTATCGCCGGTATCGAGGGGGACAAGGTTCGCCTTTCGGCCAGTGGGGCCAATGCCGTGCAGTTCGAGGAAGAGCAGTAAGAATTCGCCAGCGCTGACCCGGAACTCGTCAGAATTCCAGAGGCTCAACGCCCTAAGGCGATGAAATAGCAGCGCTCCTCTTCCCCCGGGAGGGGCGCTGCTTAGTTTCGTAAAGTTTGATAGGCCGTAGGCGAGGGGGTGCATATTATTTCCAAAACCAGCTTGGCTTGTGATGACGTTCGCGGCGATGGCTCCACATCCGGATATACATCCACAGCCCCGAGACGCTGAAAAAGATCAGCGAAAGCCCCGAAAGCGTGGCGATTATCGTGCCGAACGGGCCGAAAGTTTCGCCCGAGTGCAAGTGATGCAGCAGGCCAACATTAAGCGCGCCCTTCGGCTGCTTTGGGCGGCAATTCATAGTTTCTGGGCAAACGAACCCGGCGGGCGCAACCAAAGCTGCAGTAGGCCGTGCCTTTTCGCCACCTTCCAGCATTTCACCCCACAGCGGGATCTGGCTGAGCACGCCGGTAACCGAAATCCACAACAGGAAAACGCCGAACGTTACCGAAAGCCAGCGGTGCCATTTACGCATTTAAATCATACTCCTTGCTTGTTGCGAATCAATCGGAACAAGAGGGTGGCGATGGCCAGATGGCAAGTCCTGTCCGTGTCGCCAATTGTAACGCCCGCCGCTCACGCTCACCTCCTATTGGCAGGCCAAGCATTCTTCATAATCGGTCTGCGCGGCAAGCTCCATGATCGGCGCTTCGGCGGTGTTGTCCGCTTCCACTCCGCCCGCGAAACCAGCGCGCTGAACCGATTTTGAGCGTAGGTAATAGAGCGACTTGATGCCCTTTTCCCATGCCTGGAAGTGAAGCATCGCCAGGTCCCACTTGTCGACATCGGCTGGGATGTAAAGGTTCAGGCTTTGTGCCTGGTCGATGTACGGGGTGCGATCCGCCGCAAACTCCAGCAACCAGCGCTGGTCGATCTCGAAGCTGGTCTTGTAGACTGCCTTTTCCTCGGGGCTGAGGAAATCGAGATGCTGGACCGAACCGCCGTGTTCAAGGATCGAATTCCACACGTTGGTGGAATCCTTGCTTTTCGTGGCGAGCAGTTTTTCCAGGTACGGGTTCTTGACCACGAAGCTGCCCGACAGCGTCTTGTGGGTATAGATATTGGCCGGGATCGGCTCGATACAGGCGCTGGTCCCACCGCAGATGATCGAGATCGAGGCGGTCGGCGCGACGGCCATCTTGCATGAAAAGCGCTGCATCACCCCGCGCTCCTCGGCATCGGGGCAGGCGCCGCGTTCCTGGGCGAGCAGCATCGAGGCCTCGTCGGCCTTGGCGCTGATGTGGCGGAACATCTTGAGGTTCCACGCCTTGGCCATCGCGCTTTCAAAGCCGATGCTCTTCATCTGCAGGAAGGAATGGAAGCCCATCACCCCCATGCCGACCGAACGCTCACGCATGGCGGAATACTTGGCGCGGGCCATTTCCGGGGGCGCGCGGTCGATATAATCCTGCAGAACATTGTCGAGGAAGCGCATGACGTCCTCGATGAAGCCCTTGTCGTCGTGCCACTGCTCCCAGGTTTCCAGATTGAGCGAGGACAGGCAGCACACCGCGGTGCGATCGTTACCGAGATGATCGCGGCCCGTGGGAAGGGTGATTTCCGAGCACAGGTTGGAGGTCGAGACCTTCAGCCCCAGCTCGCGGTGATGCTTGGGCATCATCCGGTTCACCGTATCAGAGAAGACAATATAGGGTTCGCCCGTCGCCAGCCGGGTTTCGACCAGCTTCTGGAACAACGAGCGCGCATCGACAGTGCTGCGCACTTCGCCGGTCTTGGGGCTTTTGAGGTCGAACGAAGCGCCATCGCGCACGGCTTCCATGAAGTCGTCGGTCAGCAAAACGCCGTGGTGGAGGTTGAGCGCCTTGCGGTTGAAATCGCCCGACGGCTTGCGGATCTCGAGGAACTCCTCGATCTCAGGGTGGGCGACGTCAAGATAGACCGCCGCCGAACCGCGCCGCAACGAGCCCTGACTGATGGCGAGAGTCAGCGAATCCATCACGCGGACGAACGGAATGATCCCGCTGGTCTTGCCGTTGAGGCCGACCGGCTCGCCGATCCCGCGGACCTTGCCCCAATAGGTGCCGATACCGCCGCCGCGGCTGGCCAGCCAGACGTTCTCGTTCCAGGTGCCGACGATGCCCTCAAGACTGTCATCGACTGAATTGAGATAGCACGAGATCGGCAAGCCCCGACCCGTGCCGCCGTTCGACAGCACCGGTGTGGCGGGCATGAACCACAGTTTTGAGATATAGTCATAGAGCCGCTGGGCATGGCCCTGATCGTCGGCATAGGCGTCGGCGACGCGAGCGAACAGGTCTTGATAGGTTTCGTCGGGGAGCAGGTAGCGGTCGTCGAGGGTTTCCCGGCCGAAATCGGTCAGCAGCGCATCGCGCGAAGGATCGGTGACGATCGTGAAACGCCGCGCGCTGATCGACTTGGAATCCTCGACCGGCGCATTCTTGACCTGGACCTGGGCGACCGCCTGCAGCGCTCCGGCCAGCGCGGTGGAAGCCATCTCGGCTACCAGCGCAGCCGAACCCGCATCGCTCTTCTCGGTCATCGTCATCGCCGGTTCCTCTCGTACGGGCGCAGCCTGCGCAGCCACAACGCTTGCCGACGGGGCCTCGGCCAGAAACAGTCCACTTTCGGCACCACTCATCGCTTGCTCATCTGCTTGCCTGAAATCCATTGTTCGCCGCCCCCGCAATCGTCATTAAATTCAAGCGCAACACGCTGACGTGTTCCGCATTCGTTCGAATCGGCGGGCAGAGCGTATCCCTAGCATATTTCGCTGCCAGGGGAGAGCCTTATCCCCGCTTTGTTCTATGTGCCCCGACGCTCCGGTTTCCTCTCCGACCGCGAATCCGCCCGAACGGCACGTGGCGCGCCTTTAAGACGATAAAACTAGGTCTTGAGGTGCCCCCGATGCTGCACCACTATGGATAGTGCCTTATCTGGCCTTGGGCGCAAGAGGGTAAATCATTTGCTTACCATCCCGAGCGGTGTGATCGGCCCGATTGCAAGTTGTTGCGATGCAGCGACGCGCGGGAAATTCGGCGCTGTTGAATCGCGCAAGAGTCAAAGTGCAGAATGAAAATATTTTTGCGGGGAGAGATTTATGGGGCGATGTCGGGTTTGAAACCATCCTCCCCCAAGGGATAGGATCGCGCTTCAGTAAGCCACGTCTCCCGGACCCGCCATCGGGCTGGGCTGCTGCACCGCTGTTCCGCTGCTGTCGCGCAGGCGGCGGGGGTCGAGAATCGCGGTGGTCTCAAGCAGGTCGAGCGCGCGCATCGCGCCATCATAGCGCCGCGCGGCGGCGATCCAGCTTTGGGCCGACGTGGCACCAGGCAGGTTCGACACTTCGGCAATGGCCCGGTCGATCCGGCCACCGGTGAGCAGGAGATGCGCGCGCTCGATCCGGCTTTCGGGTGCGGGCGAGGGGTGGTCTTCGTGGCGGATCACAAATAGCTGCGACACCTCGCGGCGGACAGCAGCCCATCCGCTGGCCGTGGCGACGTGCTGAGTCAACTGCGGCGTGAGGCTGTCGAGTTCGGCCGAAAGGTCCGCGAGAGTGACCGGCTGCTGGGCGGCGGCAATCACCGTCTCGACCGCATTGGGCTGGGCGTCGGCAAAGCGCAGGCGCAGCTGGTCGGCGAGGTAGCCAAGCGGCGCACCGCGCTCGATCGCCCGACGCGCGGCATAGGCAACCAGCACGCCCTCGGCGCGTCCGGCATTGCCGGCAGCGGCCTGGGCCAGCAGATCGAGCCGGGTAAAACGCTGTTCAAGCGAGGCGAGGCGGGCGTCGGTCGGGCCGGCCAGTGCCGGGGCGTTAAGGGATGGAGCCGACTGGTTCGGGGCAGCCTGGTTCGGGGCAGCCTGGTTCGGAGCAGGCAGGGGCTTGGGATCGGTGGTGACCTGGGCGGTCACTGCCGGGCGATGCCGACCGCGCAGGAGCTGCCCGAAATCAGCGCCCGAGCGCCAGGCCAGCCAGCCGACCACCGCGCAGCCGAGCAGGAAAGCGAGCAGCACTGCACCCACTACCGGCTTGGCACTGCGCGGCGCCGGAGCGGCGGCCATCGGCTTGCTGAAATAATCGTCCTGCATGGGTCTCCCCGGGCCTTGACCCTATGGCCCCGAATTGCCCTAGTCGGGTTGGTGGATCGTCTGGCACATGTCATAGGCCAGCGCCAGCAGTGCCTGTTCCTCAGGGCGCGGCGCGGCGCGGCCGCTGGCCCAGCCCGGACCCGCTGCCGCCAGAACCCGCGGGCCGATCGCGGCGAGGTGGAGCTGGCTCCGGTCGATGGCGAGAGCGTCGCACTGTCTGGCAAAATGGCGCGCGGCTTCGCCGGAGTGGAGCACAATTACGGTGGGCTGGCATAGCGCGTGGGCGGCCTCTGGGGGCATTGGCAGGGGATCGCTGGCATAGACCACGACCTGGCCGATCGTGATCCCCGGCGGGGGTTCGAGCTCGATCCGCTCGCGGCCCGACAGGCGCAGCAGGCGGCGGTGTGCGGGAGCGAGGTGGGCGAGCAGCGCCTGCAACCCGCCCTCGCCGGTCGCGATCACTTCCAGCCCGGCAGCGCGGGCGGCATCGGCAGAGGTTGCGCCCACCGCATAAGTGGGTCGGCCCTTAAGCGCCGCCAGTTCCGCTCCGCCGTGGCGCAAAGCATTGGCGCTGCCGATCAGCAGCGCGTCGTAGCTGGCGGGCTCGGGTAGGGTCCAGTCGACGGGGGTAACCGCGAACAAGGGTGCGCCGCGTGCCGCAACTCGCATGGTTTGCAGAGCCGCGACAGTCGTGCTGCAGCCGGGTTCGGGGCGGATGACCAGCGCCGGGATCAGCGCCGGGATCATGGGCCAGCGAAATGATCGGCGATGGCCGGAACGGCGCGGCTCAGCAGGTCCTCGGCCAGTGCCCGTGCGTCGCGATCTTCGGACCCGGGCGCAAGCAGCGCCTCGCCCTCGATCCGCTCGCTGCCATCGGGGCTGAGCAAGGCGGCGCGCATATGCAGGTCGGCCCCACGCAGGGTGGTCAGGACCGCGATGGCGCTGTGGCAATTGCCGCCCAGCCCCGCGAGCAAGGCCCGCTCGGCCAGCAGCGCGCGGTGGCTGGGGGCATGGTCGATTGCCGCGAGCAGCGCCTGGACGCGCGTGTCGCCCGCACGGCACTCGATCGCGATGGCGCCCTGGCCGGGGGCGGGAAGCCAGTCCTGGGCGTCGAGCGGATGACCGGTGCCGGTCTTGCCCAATCGCGCAAGGCCGGCGGCGGCCAGCACGGTCGCGTCGGCCTCGCCAGCGGCCAGCTTGGCCAGCCGGGTCTCGACATTGCCGCGGAATGGCACGACCAGGCAATCGGGCCGGGCATGGAGCAACAGCGCGGCACGCCGCGGCGCGCTGGTGCCGACCCGGGCACCCTGTGGCAGAGCGGCGATGCTGGCCGCGCCGACGAGAACATCGCGCACGTCCGCGCGCGGCAGCACGGCGGTCAGGTGGATCGCCTCGGGTCGCGCAGTCTCGACGTCCTTGGCTGAATGGACCGCCAGGTCGATTGCGCCCTCGATCAGCCAGGCGTCGAGTTCCCTGGTCCACAGCGCCTTGCCGCCGATCTCCGCCAAGGGCCGGTCCTGCACCTTGTCACCGCTGGCGGTAACCGGGACCAGCACCACCGCATCTTCGTCCCAGCCATGCGCCGCGCACAGCCGCGCGCGGGTTTCCAAAGCCTGGGCCATGGCCAGCGGCGAGCGACGGGTGCCGAGGCGCAACGGTGCCTTTGGGCGAGGTGCGGGCGGAAGCTGGGCGGAAAGATCGGGCATCGCGGCTTGTGCTACCCGGCAATGTCGTTCAGGAAAAGTCGAAGATGAGCCTAGTCCTCGGCATTGAATCGTCCTGCGACGAAACCGCGGCGGCGCTGGTCAGCGATCGACGGGTGATCCTTGCCCAGCGGATCGCCTCGCAGGATGAGGATCACCGGCCCTATGGCGGGGTCGTTCCCGAGATCGCCGCACGCGCCCATGTCGAGCGCCTGGCCCCGCTGATCGCCGGAACTCTGGCCGATGCCGGGCTGACTTTGGCCGATGTCGATGCGGTGGCGGCGACGGCCGGGCCCGGACTGATCGGCGGAGTAATGGTCGGGCTGGTCACCGCCAAGGCGCTGGCGATGGCGAGCGATAAGCCGCTGATCGCTATCAACCATTTGGAAGGCCATGCCTTGTCGCCGCGACTGGTCGATCCGACGCTGGAATTTCCCTATCTGCTGCTGCTGGCTTCGGGCGGACACTGCCAGTTGCTGGTGGTCGAAGGCGTCGGGCACTATCGGCGGCTGGCAACAACCATCGACGATGCGCTGGGCGAGGCTTTTGACAAAACCGCCAAGATCCTCGGCCTGGGCTATCCCGGCGGCCCGGCGGTGGAGCGGCTGGCCCTGAGCGGCGATCCGCGCGCGGTGCCGCTGCCAAGGCCCTTGCTGGGAAGCGCCGAGCCGCATTTCTCGTTCGCCGGGCTCAAGAGCGCGGTGCTGCGGGCGAAGGTTGGTGTCGGTAACGGCGCCAACACAACCACCCCCTATTCCGACGCCGACATCGCTGCTTCGTTTCAGCGCGCCGCTACCGACTGCGTGATTGATCGCACCCGCCGCGCGCTGGTGAATGCAGGTCAGGTCACCGCGCTGGTCGTCGCCGGCGGAGTCGCTGCCAATCAACCCTTGCGCTCAGCCCTCGAACACCTCGCCGCAGAACAGGCCTTGCGCTTCGTCGCCCCGCCGCTGGCGCTGTGCACCGACAATGCCGCCATGATCGCCTGGGCCGGGATTGAGCGGCTGGGGCTGAAATCGTTCGTGGCCGACCCGCTCGACTTCGCCCCCCGCCCGCGCTGGCCGCTTGATCCCGCAGCGCAATCCGTGCGCGGCGCAGGCGTAAAGGCATGACCATCGGCGTGATCGGCGCCGGGGCCTGGGGTACCGCCTTGGCGCAGGCGCTGGCCAGCGATGGCAGCACCGTGCTGATTTGGGCGCGCGAGCCGGAGCTGGTGGCCGAAATCAACGCCTCGGCCGCCAACAGCCAGTTCCTCCCCGGGCTGCGCCTCGCATCGACCATCCGCGCTACCGGCGCGCTGGCCGAGCTGGCGGCGCTCAACACGCTGCTGGTGGTCACGCCCGCGCAACACCTCGCGCAGGTCCTCTCCGGTTTGCCCGATGCCCCGCGCGACCTGGTGCTTTGCGCCAAGGGAATCGAGGCCGTCAGCGGTCGCCTGATGGCCGATGTCGCCCGCCTCGCCGCGCCCTCGGCAAGGCTGGCGGTGCTGTCCGGGCCAACCTTTGCCCATGAAGTCGCCCAGGGCCTGCCCACTGCGGTGACGCTCGCCTGCAGCGGCGGCGAGGCGCAGTGGCAACGGCTGAGCCCGGCTATCGCCCGCCCGGCGCTGCGGCCTTATTATTCGGATGACCTGATCGGCGCGGAGATCGGCGGCGCGGTCAAGAACGTGCTCGCCATCGCCTGCGGGGTGGTCGAGGGGCTGGGGCTGGGGCAAAACGCGCGCGCCGCGCTGATCGCGCGCGGTTATGCCGAAATGCTGCGCTTTGGGCTCGCCCTGGGCGCGCGGGCCGAGACGCTGTCGGGGCTGTGCGGGCTGGGCGATCTGGTGCTGACCTGCACCTCCGTGGCCAGCCGCAACTTCTCGCTGGGCAAGGCATTGGGCGAAGGACTGAGTGCTGCCGAGGCGCTGGCCGGGCGCAACAGTGTGGCCGAAGGCGCGCATACCGCACCGGTTCTCGCCGGGCTCGCTGCACAGCACGGCATCGATATGCCGATCGTCGATGCGGTCTGCCGCTTGCTTGCAGGCGAGGCTCCGGCGCACGTGGTGGTGTCCGCGCTGCTGGCTCGCCCGCTCAAGCCGGAACAACCGCTCGGAACGGGGGCATGACCGCTGCTTCCGCCGCCCCGCCGATCGAAACACCGCAGGAAACCGCGCAGGAAACCGCGCAGAGCGATATTGCTGCCCTGGCCAAAGGCGGGCGGACCAATTTCCTCGGCTTCCTCCTCCGCTTGATGGCGCGGGTGCCGTTCCTGTTCATCGCCGGGCGGCTGTACGGCGCGGACGCTCTCGGGCGGTTCGCCTCGGCGATGGTGGTGATCGAGCTGGCCGGGCAGTTCTGCACCCTGGGGCAAAAGCGTGGCCTCGCCCAGCGCCTCAGCGTGGAGGACCGCCACCCCGCAAATATCGTCGCCGATGCGTTACTGTTGAGCAGCGCCATCGCGGCGGCGGCGATGACGCTGCTGTTCCTGTTTCCCGCGCCGATGTTTCCCAGCGGAATCTGCAGCCGATACGATCTGTTCCTGCCGCTGGTGCTGATCCCGACCACCCAGACCGACATCGCCCTGTCGGCGCTGGCCTATAAGTTCGATGTCAAGACCACGGTCCGTTCGCGCGCTGTGGTCGAGCCGTGGACGCTGTCGATCATGGCCGGAGCAATGTATTTCGTGGTGCCGGAAGGCGGACTGGCGATAGCCTATATTGCCTCGATGTTTACCTCAGCGGCGGTTGCGCTGGTTCCACTCGCGCGGTCCTACGGCATGGTACGGGAGTGGCGTCCGCATCCTGTGCGGCTGGCGAAACTGGCCTGGGCCAACCTGCCGCTCGCTGCCGCCGACGCGGTCGAATGGGGCACGCGCAAGCTCGATATTTTTATCCTCGGCATGTTTGCTACGCCGGCCGGGGTCGGGGTCTATTACGTCGCCCAGCAGGTCGCCTCGCTGCCGCAAAAGCTCAAGACCAGCTTCGAGCCGGTACTCGGCCCGGTGATCACCCGCAACCTCAAGGAACACAACTACAAGGCGATCGCCCACCAGGTCTGCCAGGTCGGGTTCTGGATCGTCTCCGCCCAGGCCGGGATCGCGCTGGCGCTGGGCATCCCGGGCAAGGCGGTGATGGGCATGGTCGGACCGCACTTCACCGGGGGCACTGGTGCGCTGGCCTTCCTGCTCGCCGCCGAAGTGGTGGCTGCCACGGCTGTCGTCAGCGAGGCGGCGCTGATCTACGTCGCCCGTTTCGCCAACCTGGTGATTTCGCTGGGCACAATCGCACTGCAGGCGGCGCTGACCATCGGTTTCGTCATGGCGGTGCGCGCCGCGCCTTCATGGCATCTGCCGTGGGGGCTGCAGGTCCCGGCCGAGCGTGTGCCGTACTATCAGGCTGCGGCGGTTGCCGCCGCGCTGATGCTCTCGCTGGGCACCGCCTCGGTGCTCAAGTCGCAGCTGCTCTCGCGCGTGCTCAAGGAACGGGTCAACAACTGGCGCTGGCCGCTGGTTTGGGCCGGGGTGCCTGCCATCATCATGGGTTGGGCAGCGACGCGGTTCCTGCCGGTCTGGCTCGAACTGGCGCTAGGGATCCCGGCGATCCTGGCGATCTATTGCTGGATCATCTGGAACAAGGGCTTTGGCCCCGACGACCGGGTGCTGTTCCGGCGCAATATCGGCGGATGAGGGTTAGGAGAAGGTGATGGTTGAACTGGTGCGTGACAATTGGCCGGTTTTTGCGCTGATCGCGCTGGCGGTGTTGATCCTGGTGGGGTGGTTGGCGCGCCGCTCGAACCGGACGGTCGAACGAACCCGCGGGCCCGACGTGCTCGACGAAGGTGCCGCCCCGGCTCAGCGCAACCAGTCCCTGATCGACGCCCCGCCCGCCGCCACGATCATCCCGCCGTCTTTCTCGGTGGGCATGGCTGGGATCGGCGAAGTGATCGCCACCGCCGCGCAGGTCGAAGCCGAGGCGGCCAGCGTCCCGGTTCCGCCTGTCGAGGCAGACGACCTCACCCGGATCAAGGGCCTGGGCCCCAAGCTGGTCACCCTGCTCGGCCAACTCGGCGTGACCCGCTACGCTCAGATCGCCCAATGGAGCGAAGCCGACATCGATCGCATCGACGCGCAACTCGGTACTTTCGCAGGCCGCATCCGCCGCGACAGCTTCGTCGAACAAGCGGGATTGCTGGCGGCGGGCGATGTGGCTGGGTTCGAGGGGAAGTTCGGGAAGGTTTGAGGGGTTATCAGTCAAGCGGCTCACAGCCTGTGTGGGCTGAGCATGGCTTCAGTTCCGGCACGTCAGCGATCCAGCACGTATCCTCGTCCGACCAAAACAGGTTGATATGATAATGTGGGCCCATCGGTCCTCCGGTAACAGACGATCAGGCAGCGCGTTTTTGGACTGTCAATTCAAGACCCAAAGCGCCTAGAACTGCCACGAGCGTCTCCAGCGTTGGGTTCCCGTTTTCAGAAAGCGCGCTGTACAACGCTTGTCGCCCTAGTCCGGATTTCTTGGCCAGCTCGGTCATCCCCTTGGAACGTGCCACGTCGCCAAGTGCACTGGCGAAGTGCTTGGGATCGTTCCCTTCCATCGCCGCTTCAAGATAATAGAGAACATCCTCCTCGGACTGGAGGTAGTTGGCTGCATCAAATGGCCTTGTTTCCATCGCGGCGCTCAATCTCTTCCTTCTGCCGCTTTGCATGGACAACGTCGAAATCCTGCCTCCGCTTGTCGCCCCCGCAGAGGAGTATGACAAGCTCCTTGCCGCGCTGGAAGAAATAGACCCGATAGCCAGGCCCATAGTCGACCCGCATTTCGAAAACCCCGCCCTGGACCGAGCGATAGTCCCCGAAATTTCCGTTCGACGCCCGCTTGATCCGGTCGGTGATCTTGGCCTTCGCCTTGCGATCGCGAAGGCCTGAAAGCCACTTGGCAAACTCGAGCGTCTCCTCCAGCGAGAAGCGAAGTCCTGTATATAGGACATTGCGAGAATTGTCAATTGGCGGTTTCACAATTCACCCGTCATGCTTCTGGCATTGCGTGCGCCATAACAATGTTTGCAATTTTCCGAGCCTCGGATTGTGTGAGGTCATGAGGAAGCCCCGCGATCTTGACGATCAAATCGGATCGGATGGAAATTGGAAGAACCTGAACAGCGTGTGTAGGAATGGGGTCGCTCGGTCGATTTCCCATCTCTGTTTCTGCAACAGTATTTGCAACTGGTTTTGGCTTCCCGTTTGCAACCCTCCCTCTGGCTGCGCCTGAGCCTTTGGGCCGAAAATTTAGCGGTTCGTCGCAATAACGCTTAAAATCGTCAAGAGAAGTGCGCGTTCTGCTCACATAAGTTAGGAGGCTTTCGGGAGAATAATCCCCTTTGTGGAGGTGTCCAAACCTTGTGAATAGCCTCTCCAAATCAAGCAGAGTGACATCTGACGCCTCCTCTTCCGATAGGATGGCAAGCACCTTGTTGGCGCTGGCCTTTCGCGCTGATGCGGTATTCGGCGGAATCAGGCCCCTCTGACCAAGGAAATCCAAGAACGTGAGAAGGTCTGCACGGGTACGTCCATCTGCCATGGCGAATCGCTCCTTGGCAATATGGATATCAGATACGGATGGTTATGCAAAAGAAATATCAATGCCTATCTGTTCCGCTTCTTGCTCTCCTTCCCGAACCGCCCCTTCCTGGTCCCCGGCTTCCCCTCATTGCTCCGCCCCACCTTGGGCGCCTGCGGGTGTGCGGGGGGCAGGCCGAGTTCGTCCGCCTCTAGCCGCCGGATTTCGTCGCGCAGCCGTCCAGCCTCCTCGAACTCCAGGTCGGCCGCCGACGCGCGCATTCTCTTTTCCAGGTCTTCGATATAGCCGCGCAGGTTGTGGCCCACCAGATTGTTGCGCTCAGGATCGCCCAGTTCGACCAGCACGCTATCCCTTGATGCGGTATGCGCGACGATGTCCTGGATGCCGCGCTTGATCGTTTCGGGGGTGATCCCGTGCTCGATATTATAGGCGTGCTGCTTCTCGCGGCGGCGGTCGGTTTCGGCCATCGCGCGTTCCATGCTGCCGGTGATCCGGTCGGCGTAAAGAATCACCCGGCCCTCCACATTGCGCGCGGCGCGGCCGATGGTCTGGATCAGCGAAGTTTCGCTGCGCAAGAAGCCTTCTTTGTCGGCGTCGAGGATGCAGACCAATCCGCATTCGGGAATATCCAGGCCCTCGCGCAGCAGGTTGATGCCCACCAGCACGTCATAGACCCCCAGTCGCAAGTCGCGGATCAGCTCGATCCGTTCGAGCGTCTCGACGTCCGAATGCATGTAGCGCACGCGCAAGTCGGCTTCGTGCATAAACTCGGTCAGATCCTCGGCCATGCGCTTGGTCAGCGTGGTGACCAGCGTCCGAAAGCCCTTGGCCGCGGTCTGGCGGCACTGGTCGATGCAGTCCTGGACCTGATCCTCGACCGGGCGAATTGTCACCGGCGGATCGATCAGCCCCGTGGGCCGGATCACCTGTTCGGCAAAGACCCCGCCCGATTGCTCCATCTCCCAGTGGCCCGGGGTGGCCGAAACCGCCACGGTTTGTGGCCGCATTGCATCCCATTCGTTGAAGCGCAGCGGGCGGTTGTCGATGCAACTGGGCAGGCGAAAGCCGTATTCGGCCAGGGTAATCTTGCGCCGGTGATCGCCCTTGGCCATCGCTCCGATCTGCGGCACGGTCTGGTGACTTTCATCGACGAACAGCAACGCATTGTCGGGCAGATATTCGAACAAGGTTGGCGGCGGTTCGCCCGGCAGGCGCCCGGTCAGGAACCGGCTGTAGTTCTCGATCCCCGCGCAGGAACCGGTTGCTGCGATCATCTCGAGATCGAAATTGGTCCGCTGCTCAAGCCGCTGGTGCTCCAGCAGCTTCCCCTCGGCTTCCAGCTCCTTGAGCCGCTCGGTCAGCTCGAAGCGTATCGCCTGGGTCGCCTGCTGCATCGTCGGGCCCGGCGTGACATAGTGCGAATTGGCATAGACCCGCACCGTGGCCAGGCTCGCGCCCTTCTTGCCGGTCAGCGGATCGAACTCGGCAATGTCCTCGATCTCGTCGCCGAAAAACGAGACGCGCCAGGCCATGTCCTCGTAATGGCTGGGGAAAATTTCCAGGCTGTCGCCGCGCACGCGAAAGTTGCCGCGCTGAAAGGCGGTGTCGTTGCGCTTGTATTGCAGCGCGACCAGCTTGCGGATGATCTCGCGCTGGTCGACCGTGTCGCCCTTTGTGAGGTCGAAGATCATCGCCGAATAGGTTTCGACCGAGCCGATGCCATAGATGCACGAGACCGAGGCGACGATGATCACGTCGTCGCGTTCGAGCAGCGAGCGGGTGGCCGAATGGCGCATCCGGTCGATCGCCTCGTTCACCGAGCTTTCCTTCTC
>JAYWBP010000073.1:0-41687 GCA_043781375.1 Novosphingobium sp. | reverse complement strand
GCGCCCACGTGTTGTTCGCCTGTCGATAAACCACGCGATTCACTGATCGGAGTCACGTCGTCAGCCATTACCAAGCGCAAATGTCGGGCAAAGCTAATCCGCCTTCACCAGCCGCAGGCGCGACGATAGCACAACGATTCGAGCGCGATCCAGAAGGCTGATTAGGAAGGGCCGTGAATGCTGCGAAAAGTATCGATCGTGCCGATCGTTGGGGCGGCGCTGCTGTCGCTTTCAACGACAGTCGCCTTCGGACAGGAGGCAGCGGGAGCGCGTGAGTGGATCAAATGCCACGCCTGCCACACCATCATCAAAGGCGAGCCGCACAAGATTGGGCCCAACCTGTCAGGCGTCGCGAACGCGAAGGCGGGAACGCGATCCGGTTACGCTTATTCCAAAGCACTCGCCAACTCGGGCATTGTCTGGGACCGCGCGATGCTGGATCGCTGGATCGAAAAGCCCACCGCAGTGCTCAGAGGTCACAAGATGATATTTGTCGGCATCAGCGATTCGGCCAAGCGCAGGGCACTGATCGACTACATCTTTGCCAACTCCAAATCGTCGCCCAAGTGACGACGCTGAGTCGTCGCCATGTTCTTGCCGGCAGTGCCGCAGGCGTGGCGATCGCGTCGCTGCCGCGGTCGGCTTTCGCCGCGAAACAAACCGACGTTATTGTCATCGGCGGGGGCCTGGCGGGGCTCAATGCCGCGCTCAACTTATCGGACTATGGCGCGCGGCCAATCGTGCTGGAAGCCGCATCACGGGTTGGCGGCCGCTGCTTCACGGCCGATGGCGTGGAGGGGAGGCCCGAATACGGAGCATCGCAGATTGGCGCGAGTTATGCGCGCGTGCGTGATGTCGCCAATCGCTTCAACATTGCCTTGGCGCCAGGTGCGAACGTCAATGCGCCGCTGTGCTTCGGCATCGGCGGAAAGCTGGTGTCTCGCCAAGATTGGGCAAGCTCACCGCTGAACCGCACGGTGGGCGACGAGCGGCACGTTACTCCGCAGGCGCTGACAGACTATTATCTCCGCAAAAAATTGCCTTGGACCGAAATCGACGGATGGCGCACAGAAGCGGCTCGAGCCTATGATATTCCATTGGGGAAATGGCTGATTTCGCTGGGTGCCTCCGCGGAAGCGATCCGGCTGATGAACAGCGGCCTGGTCGATCCCAATGTGGCAGATGTCTCGGCGCTTTCGATCCTGCACGAGTACATCTACACCTTAATGGAAATCGAATCTTTCGCCGACCCTACGCTCGATCGGTTCGAAGCCTTTTCGAAAATCTCGAGCCGGGTAGTCGATGGGACCTCGCGCATTCCTGAGGCGATGGCCGCGCACCTCGGCGACTCCGTGCATCTCAACAAGCAGGTCGCCACGATCGATTTGTCGGCCCGCGGCGTCGAAGTGCGCTGCACCGACGGCACGAGCTACAAGGGAAGTTACGTCGTCAGCGCTGTTCCATTCACGGCCCTTCGGAAAATCGATATTCGACCAGGTCTGCCAGGCGCCATCGGAGCGGCGGTGAAGGGAATAGGCGCGCAACGGCAAAGCCAGATCTTCATGCAAACGGATGCGCCCTATTGGGAAGAAGACGGGCTCGACGCATCGATCTGGACCGACACCGGCCCCGTCTCGCTCATTCGTCAGCAAATCGGAGGCAATGGCGAGCGTCGGCTTTTGACCGCGATCGCCAATGGCGACAAGGGTACCGCCCTGGACCAGATGCCCAAAAAGCAACGCGCGCAACACGTGGTCGATTTCCTCGGACAGTTACGCCCCGCGATGAAAGGTCACCTTAAGGTCATTGCCGTCCAAAGCTGGGCGGAACAGCCGTTTATCTACGGCTGCCGCCACTGGCTCCAACCGGGGGAAGTGAAAGCCTTTCGGGACGCGATCGAACGCCCATACCAGCGCATGCATTTCGCCGGCGAGCATGTCCGCCGCCTGGCCATTGGCATGGAAGCGGCGATGGAATCGGGGGAAGCTGCGGCAATCCAGATCCTGGAGCGCGGCTGATGTCTTTCCTCGTCTCTCTCTTGCTACTTGGGTCGGGAACAGCCGCAGGAGGCGCGGAATGGGAAGTCTTTCGCGACTGCCCAGAATGCCCTGAGATGGTGGTTATCCCGGCGGGCAACTTCAAAATGGGTTCATCGGGCGGCGAACAAGACCGGCCTGAAGGGCCTGTGCGCAAGGTGACCATGCCGACTTTTGCCTTGGCTCGATACGAAACGACCGTAAGGCTTTTTGCACAATTCGTCGCAGAAACCCATTTGGAAACTCCAGGCGATTGCCGTTCCTGGAGCGTGCAGACCGGCCATATTGCTGCTCGGTCGGGGACCGGCTGGCGCAACCCGGACGGCAAGGGGGCTCCTGCGGCGCAGCATCCGGTCGTCTGCGTTAGCTGGACGGATGCCGCCTCATTCGCCGTTTGGTTATCGGCAAAAACCGGCCAGTCCTATCGCTTGCCGACCGAGGCGGAGTGGGAGTACGCCGCTTTTGCCGGGGGCTCCGGCGAATACTATTGGCGCGGCGGATCTGAGAACGGCTGCGACGACGCCAATACATACGATCGGACGGGTCGCGACGCTTCGATTTCCTGGCCTTATTCCGACTGCGCCGATGGTTTCGCAGGGGTGGCCCAGGTCGGCTCGTTCCGGCCGAACGCCTTCGGCCTGCACGACATGACCGGCAACGTCTGGGAATGGGTCGAAGATTGTTACGCCGCGCCCTATCCGGCGAACGCCCCGGTCAATGGCCGGGCCTTTCAGGTCGGGGGCAAGTGCGACAAGCGCGCGGTGCGTGGCGGCAGCTGGATCACGACCACCTTCCGCAACCGGCCGACCTGGCGAGGGCGCGATCCCGAAGATTTGCGGTCATGGATTTTCGGTTTTCGCATTGCCCGTGACCTCAAGGCCGATAATAAACCAAAGCCGATGAAGGGAAAAGGATAATGCCCTTGCAGCATGGTCGTTGTATCGCGCGGTCGCATCGGGCGACCGCGGCGGTTTGTTCAAGCGTAACCAGCGCCGTTCACGCTCAGGTGCCGATGGCGTCGGCTGGGGGGCAACGATGACTGCCGCTGGCCAGGCTAGCGTTGGCGCCGAGCCGCTGCGCAGTGCCCACGACGTGTCGATGCGGCTGGCCTTCGGCTGGGGTCTCGGTTCGTTGGGCGTCGCGATACTCTACAACGTCACCAACATCTTGCTGCTGCGGTACCTGGTCGACGAAGTGGGGGTGGCGGCCGCACTTGCGGCGGGGCTGGTCGCGTTCTCGAAGATTTATGACGCGATCACCGATCCGATCATAGGCGCAATCAGTGACCGGCGCGGAGGAACCGGCAGCCGCCGCCGTCCGTGGTTGCTGTGGGGCGGGTTAATGTGCACCGCGGCATTGCCGCTGTTGTTCACCACGCCGCATTTACAAGGCCCGGCGCTCGTCGCCTGGCTGCTGTTCGCGCTGCTGTTCTACTCCAGTGCCTACGCCATTTTCACCGTGCCTTACATGGCGATGCCTTCGGAAATGACCGACGATCCTCACACCCGCTCGTTCATCATGTCGTGGCGGGTCAAAGCGATTGCGATCGGACAGCTCTTGGCCGGAACCGTCGGGCCGGCGCTGGTCGCGTTTTTTGGCGGCGGCAGGGCGGGCCATGCGTCGATGGCTTGGGTGATGGGTATTCTCGTGCTCGGGGCCACGCTCGGTTGCTATGCCCTGACCGGTCGCGCGCGGTATCTGCCGCGCAACGCGGAGGTCGTCCCCTTTCGGACGCAGGCTCGTTCGCTGCTCGCCAATCGCCCCTTTGCCTGGCTCCTTCTTGGCAAGCTGCTGCAACTCGTCGGCGTGGCGTGCGGCTCGGCGACGCTCGCCTTCTTCACGATGCGCGTGCTGCAGAAGCCCGATACCTACCTGGGAGTAGTCTTTGCCGCCATGACACTGGGGATTATCGCCGCAGCGCCGGTGTGGACCCGGATTTCGCGGCGCCTCGGCAAGCGGCAGACTTACTTCCTCGGCGCCGTGATCTATGCCATCGCCAACCTTAGCTGGCTGGTCGCCACCCCCGCGGAAGGCGTTGCCGTGTTGGCGATGCGTTCCGTGACCATCGGCATCGGGTCCGCCGCTATGCTTCTGATCGGACAATCGCTGTTGCCCGACGTTATGGCGTGGGATCGGGCCAACAACGGCCTTGCGCGAGAGGGTGTATTGGCAGGCTTCTACGCAACGATCGAAAAACTGTCGTATGCTCTGGGAATCGCAATCGTCGGGGCTTTCCTGGGCGCGTTCGGCTATGTCCCAGGCGCCACCTTTGGCATCGTGCAACCCGCGAGCGCACTGACCGCAATTCGTTGGTCGGTTTCGGTACTGCCGTCGTTGTTCGCGGTGCTCGCCGCGCTGGCCATAGCGCAAGTGCGTATAGGAGAAGACGCTTGACCACGCTGTCGCTTTCGCGCCGACAGGCGCTTGTCGGGATGGGCGTAGTCGCGGGCTCGTTGGTGATCGGGGTGGATATCGCGCGGGGCGCCACCGTCTCGGGCGCGCCGGGTGCGCTCGGCTCGTTCATCTCTATCGCGCCAGACGGCGCGGTGACGATCGTCTGCCCCGGCTCGGAGATGGGGCAAGGCGTTTACAACAGCCTGCCACGGCTCGTGGCCGAAGAGCTCGATTGCGATTGGGCGCTGGTGAGCGTTCGGCAAGCGTGGGCCGATCCAGCCTTCATCAATCCCCGCGCCGGCAAACAGCGCACGGCGAACAGCGAATCTATCGCCGGGTACTTCCTGCCGCTACGCAAGGCCGGGGCAGCGGCTCGGCAAATGCTGCTTCTCGCTGCGGCCGAGCAATGGAACGTCGATGTCGCCGCGCTCAGCACGGCGGCGGGCGTGATTTCCCACGGAGACCGCAAGGCTTCGTATGGCGAGCTGGTCGCCGCCGCTTCGCGCCACGCAGTGCCCAAGGATCCTCCGCTCAAGCCGACAAGCGAATTCAAACTGATCGGTAAGGTGTTGCCGCGCAAAGATCTTCAGGCAAAGGTCGACGGCAGCGCGATCTACGGCATCGACGTCAAGCTGCCCGGGATGCTGGTCGCGGCGTTGAAGCTGGCGCCGCACCCGGATTGCGAAGTTACCGGGTTCGATGCAGAGGCGGCGCTGGCGCAGCCGGGGGTGGTTGCGGCCACCAAAGTCCCCGGCGGCGTGGCAGTGCTTGCCAGCGGGTTCTGGCGGGCGCGACAGGCCGCGGAAATGGTGACGCTGAAGCATTCGCCCTCGCCCTCGCGCGGGCTCAACGATGCCGGAATCGCGGCGCGCCTTTCCGCAGCGCTGGATACGGGCAAGGTCTTGCCGTTTCCAGACTTCGACACGAAGAGCGTTCCGCCCAAGATGATCCCCGCCAACCCAGCCGCAGTGGCCGAGGCGTTCAAATCAGCCGCACACGTTGAAACGCTTGAATACGAGGTTCCCTATCTCGCGCACGCGGCGCTCGAGCCGTTGTGCTGCACCGTCCACATTCAGCCGGACCAGGTACGCGTGGTCGGGCCGCTGCAGGACCCCGAGCGGTCGCGCAAGGTCGCCGCCGATCTGACCGGCATGCCGATCGAGAAGGTACACGTCGATGTAACCTTCATCGGCGGAGGGTTCGGTCGTAAATGGCCGGTCGATTTCGTCGCGGTCGCGGTCGAGGCGGCCAAGGCCGGCAAGGGCCGGCCGGTCAAGACGATCTGGACGCGCGAGCAGGATTTCGCGGTCGATCAGTTCCGCCCAGCATTCAAGGCCCGCACCCGCATCGCCTATGGCGCCGACAAGCGGATCGCGGCGATGTACAGCCGCATCGCCGGGCAATCGATCTGGCGTTATCAGAAACGTCCGGGCATTCCCGGGGTCGCCGATCCCTCGGTCGCAGGCTTGCTGATCTACGACCGGTATCGCTTTCCCAACAAGCAGATCGAATTTGCCGAGACCGAGTTCGGCATTCCGGTCGGCTACTGGCGCAGCGTCACTTTCTCGCAGAACAGCTTCTTTGGTGAATGCGCGATCGACGCTGCGGCACGGCACGCCGGCGTCGATCCCTATCGTTTCCGGCGCGAACTGCTTGAGGGCGATGAGCGCCTTTTGGCCGTGCTCGACCGAGCCGCCGAGATGATCGGCTGGGACCGCCCGCGTGCGGCGGGCACAGGTCTCGGCATCGCGCTGAGCTATACGGGCAACGCCTTCTGCGCGCAGGCCGCCGAAGTCGATACGACCGGCGGCAAGCTTTCGATTAAGCGCATCGTCAGCGCTTTCGACTGCGGCCTGATTGTCGATCCCGTCACCGTCGCGGCGCAAATCGAGGGTGGGGTGGTGTTTGGGCTGCAGGCCGCGCTGTGGGGCGAGATCGGATTTGCCGACGGGATGCCGATACAGGCGAACTACGACACCTACCGGATGCCGACGCTCGCCGAGATTCCGGAGATCGAAACCGCGCTGATCAAAAGCGAGGCCGCGCCGGGCGGCGCCGGGGAATTGGGCACCCCGGGCGTCGCTCCCGCCATTTGCAACGCGATCGCTGCCGCTGGCCATGCGCCGCCGAAGCGGCTGCCGTTGGTGAAAGACTGGACCCTGGCATGAGCAAGCGCAGCCTGAATGTGAACGGGAAGAGCGTGTACGTCGATGTTCCCGACGACATGCCGCTGCTGTGGGTGCTGCGCGACGAGCTTGGCCTGACCGGCGCCAAGTACGGATGCGGGATCGGCGTGTGCGGCGCCTGCTCGGTGCACCTCGATGGGGAAGTCGTGCGCTCGTGCCAGGTGCCGATCGACAGCATCAGGAAGAAACAGCGCATCACGACGATCGAGGGCCTCGCCCGCAACGGTGTCAATCATCCGGCACAGAACCTGTGGATCGAAAACTCGGTTCCGCAGTGCGGATACTGCCAGACAGGCATGATCATGGCCGCCGCCGAGTTGCTCGCGCGCGTGCCCAATCCGACCGATGACGATATCGATGCGGCGATGACCAACATCTGCCGTTGCGGAACTTATCCGCGCATCCTTGCCGCGTTGCGCACCGCGAAGAAGGCTGGCCAGGCAAAAACGTAGCCGAAACTTGCCGCTCCGATCATGGGCCCGCCAAGCGTCGACCGGGCTGCGGATGGCACTGCAGGCCGACCAGTGAATACCTGCAATCCGAAATGGAGCCCGATGGAGCATTCTTACAAACGTCGCATGCCGATCGCTATCATGACCGAAAGCGAAGACCGCCTGCTGGGAATGATTCTAGCACTCGCTTCGCAAACGGCGGCGATGCGCGAGCGGATCGATACGCTCGAAACCGTGCTCGCCGGATCGGGAGTGCTGACGAAAGACGCTGTCGAAGCGGCATCGTTGACACCGGATGACGACGCGCGGCAAAATGAATTGCGCACTCGCCTGATTGCCAAGGTGATGCAGCCAATCCTCGATGCGGTGGAGCGCGAGGCGATGCTTGAGGGAGGCCTGCGGTGAACGATACGCATCCCATGCTGGCCAAGGCCAATCGCGACGAAATGGCCGAGCAACTGTTCGTTCGCGATCTGAAGAGCTACATCGTCAGCACTGTCGAACCGCAGGTTCGGCGGACGATGGAAACGTGCGACCCCGGCGTTGCCGACAACGCCCGCGCCGAAAAGACCTATGACCGTTTGAAGGCGCTGCCTGGCTTCGCGCACTACCTTAGCCTTCGCCGCGCCTCGCAAGATTTGTTGTGGACGGTCGTCGGCAACAATGTCGAACGCCAGAGTGCCGAACTTAACCAACTCGCGGGCGAGTGCGGCACGCCGAGCGGTTCGCTCGCGCTCGATCCCGAGATGGACCAGCCCAAGTATCTGGAGGATCGCGACGTCCACTTGATGCCGGGCGGCTACGCCAACGATCCCGGCGGCGTGGAGCAGGGCGCGTTGATGGACCGCGGCGGGGCGGTCTATATGCTCGGCCGCAATGGCGGCTTCCTGAACGACGGGCGGGGGTGGGCGCTGTTGTCGCACCTTTTGGCGCGCTGGCCCGAACTGTCTCCCGACCGGATTGTCGAGCTGGGCTGCGGCATCGGGTCCTCGATCGTCCCCGTGGCTGGCGCCTTTCCCGACGCCGAAGTTCACGGGATCGACGTCGGCGCCTCGATGCTTCGCTATGCCCACGCGCGCGCCGAACATCTTGGTGTCGCCGTGCATTTCCGCCAGGGCGATGCGGAACGCGCGCCTTATCCAGACGCGAGCTTCGATTGCGTATTCAGCTGCGCACTCATGCACGAGACCAGCGAGCGCAGTCTTGGCCGAATCATGGAAGAAAGCTTCCGCCTGCTGCGCCCCGGCGGTGTCGTGGCGCATCTCGAGGTGCCGCAGCGATACGATGACCTGTCACTCTGGACGATGATCCAAGGCGAAATCGAGCATGAATATAACAACGAGCCCAACTGGAAAACCGCGATCAGCGCCGACTACAGCGCCTTGCTGACCGTGACCGGATTCGACGATGTGGCGACAGGGTTCCAAGACGCGGCCCGGTCAGGCGTGCGGGGTAACGCGGGCTTCGGCAGCGAGAACAAGGGCGTATTCCGGTCATGGTACGTCGCCTCGGGCGTCAAGCCGGGCTGAGCAGGCGGTTGATGATGCCGAGGGGTTTTCCATCGCGGGCGTTTCGCCCCATTCGGCAAAGGCCTCCAGGGTGAAGTCATCCCAATCGTCCGCAGTTCAGGCACGGCCACCCACCCGGGCGATCGCCTTGACGATCCGCGGATAGGTGCCGCATCGACAGATGTTGGTGATCGTGGACCGAATAGTCGCTTCATCGGGATGCGGATTCTGTCGCAGCAGAGCCGCAGCGGCCATGATCATTCCAGGCTGACAATAGCCGCATTGCGGGACTTGCTCGGCGATCCAGGCTGCCTGCACCGGGTGAAGCGCGGCATTTACGGCATCGCCCGGCGCGGCGGAATGGGCCAAGCCCTCGATCGTGGTGACCGCGCGCGTTCCCACCTCGCTCAAGGGCACTTGGCAGCTGCGCACCGCCTCTGCATCAAGGTGGATTGTGCATGCCCCGCACAGTCCTACGCCGCAGCCGAATTTGACGCCGCGATAATTCAGGTCTTCACGCAAGACCCACAACAACGGCGTGTCCGGGGCCGCATCGACAGTGCGCTTCTGGCCGTTCACGGTGAGTGCAATCACGGAACTCATCCTCAAATATCAAGCGTGCGGACGATGGGCAGACGGCGAATGCGGGGGCCCCCGGCATCGGCAATCGCATTGGCGAGCGCCGGGGCGATCGCCGGCGTTCCGGCCTCGCCCGCGTTACCTGGTCGGTCTGAGCCTGAGATCAGGGCAACTTCGATCGGCGGGATATCCGCCAGAAGCGGCATGCGATAATCCCCGAAATTGCTGGTCGTGGTCTTACCCTGGGAAAAGCCCATCTCGCCCCACAGAGCAGCCTGCAAGCCAAAGACGATACCGCCTGAAATCTGCGCCTCGACACTCACCGGGTCGACCATCAGTCCACAATCGAAGGCGCAGACGATGCTACGGATAGTCAACTTTTTGGCTTTTACCTGCACTTCCACAGCCTGGGCGCAGAAATTGGCAGGTGCATAAGAGATCGCAATGCCGCGTCCGATGCCTTTTGCCTTGGGTTTGTCCCAGCCGATCATCGCCGCCGCGCGATCGAGCACTGCCGTGATGCGCGGCTGCGCGGTGAGCAACTTGCGCCGCATCTTGTAGCCATCCTGATGGGTTGCGCGCGCGATCTCGTCGATCATGGATTCGGCGAAGAAGGCATTTTGAGACATGTTCACGCTGCGCCAGAAGCCGACCGGCAAGCCAATGTCGACCTCATGGTATTCGATCAGCTTTTGCGGGAAGTCATAGGCGCCGTAGATCAGCAATCCGGCCGCGATCCCATCGCCTGCCCCTTTCAGGGCGGCCGGACCCGTACGGTGTTGATACTTCAAGACCGATTGTCCGGCAATCCGGCTGTGCATGGCGAGAATTTCGCCCTGCTTGCCGATCCCGGCGGTCGATTTGGCGACAAAGGCGGGGCGGTACTGGTCAACTGCGAAGTCCTGTTCGCGGGTCCAAATCATCTTTACCATGTGGCCAGGCGCGGCCAGGGCAGCCTGAACCGCCGGCCCAACGAAATCAGACGACCACTTGCGGCCAAACCCGCCGCCGATAAACGTGACTTCTAACTGCACCTTGTCGAGCGGCAGCCCGGCTGCGGCTGCAGCGACACTGCGCGAAGTTTCCGGGTCCTGAAACGGACCGCGCACCAGCAATTCGCCGTCCCTGAACCGCGCCGCGCAACACAGCGGCTCCATTGCCGCATGCGCCAGATACGGAACCTCATACCGGGTTTCGATCCGGCTGGGCGCTGCTGCAAGCGCCGCAGCAACCTCGGCAGGATCGGAGTGATTGGACTTTGGCGGGTAAGACGAAAGATCGAGGTTGGGAAAGGGTGCCGCAGGAGCCGTGGTAAATCCCGCCTCAAGCCGTTCGGCTATCACCGCATCGCTCAATCCTGCGATCGGCGAGTGCGTGATAGTAAGCGTCACTTTCTCGGCGGCAACTTTGGCCAGCCAGAACCGTTCCGCCACAATCGCAACGCCGCCCGTCACGGGCGTGACGGCGACAACGCCCGGCATCGCCTTGGCGGCGGCGGCCCCTGCGACCGTAAAAGTATCCGCTGGATGCGGCGCGAGCACCAGGGCTGCGGAGAGGATTCCATCTTCATGAACGTCCATGCCAAATTCGGCGGCCCCGGTCACTTTCGCCACCAGGTCCTTGCGCGGGCTGGACTTGCCGATCAGGCGAAAGTCCTTGGCATCTTTCAGGGAAACCTTCGCTGGCACAGGCAGTTTTGCAGCTTCGTCGGCCAGGACGCCATATCCTAGCGTACGTCCGCTGGCGAGATGGCGGACCATCCCGTCCGCCGTCGTCAGCGTTTCCAAACCCACGCCCAGCCGTACCGCGGCTACCTGCACCAGCATGGCCCGGGCCGATGCACCCAGGGTCCTGAGCGGAATGAAATACCCCATCACGGTCATGCTGTTAGACGTGACTTGATGGTGGGCGGCGGGATTGATGAAAGCCGGATCGGCCCAAGGTTGGCGCACCATTACCTTATCCCAGCCGCAGTCCAGTTCCTCAGCGATCATCCGCGCCAAGGCTTCCTGGGTGCCCTGCCCCATTTCGGAGGAAGGACATATTATGCTGACGCTGCCATCTGCGGCAATACCCAGCATCGCTCCAAACCCTGCCGCCTTGGTCGGCACTTCGAGCGCCGATGCGGTCCCAGTTGCGATCACCAGCCCCCCCAGACCGAGCGCAGCAACAAAACCGCGGCGGCTCAGGTTGAAAGCGATCGGGACATCCATATTCGTTCGCATCAAGAATGCCGCTTCTTTGCTTTGGGCTTGGCATTGCGCTGAACCGGTGCCAGATCGCGGGCTACGCGAAATCCGAAAATCCAGCTCACTTGTGTCTCGGGATCGCGCCCGCGCCATGCTGCGCGGTCACGAAAGGGCGAAGACACCCAGCTTCCCCCACGCACCGCGCGCCGCGGACAGGCACCGGTCACTTCCAGCGGGCTGCCATCGGTCGGCGCATTGGCGGGATAGGGCGCGACATAGCAGTCTTCGACCCATTCCCAGACATTGCCGATCATGTCGTAAAGCCCGAAGGCATTGGGCTTGAGACTGCCCACCGGTGCAGCGCCCGCGAAGCCATCGTGACAAGCGACACTGGCCGGGGCATTGGACCCCGCCGCGCCGCTTGTCGTGAATGCCGCAGTCACGCCCTTGGTGACGCCATCCAGGTCGTAAAGATTGGCCTGATCGCAACCCTGAGCCGCGACGTCGCCCCAAGGGTATTGGGCTTGCGATCCCGCGCGAGCCGCATATTCCCACTCAGACTCGCTCAGCAGGCGATAGGGTTTACCCGTTTTTTGCGACAGCCATCCGACATAGGCCCGCGCGTCCGACCACGAAATGCACACCGCCGGCATGTCCGGCTTCCCGTCTCCGGCGCCAGGGCCAGGGTTGCGGAAATCGGCCTGAGGAAAGGCATCGATGGTTTTCGTTGCGGGATTGAACGAGTGACAGCCTTTGGACGGCATACGTCCGCTAGCGACAATGAACCGGGCATATTCGGCGTTGCTGATCTCGCGCGCGCCGACGGCAAAAGACTTACCGATCGTGACGGTGTGCACCGGATATTCCGGCCGTCCTTCTTCTCCGCCGGCCGCGCCCATGCTGAACGATCCTGGAGAAATAACCACCATCCGGGGACAACCGGAGTTACAGTCCGAAAATTGCCGGGCGGCCGGACCTGGCTTTGCAGAAACTGGATTGGCCATCACCAAACCGGGCACCAGCGAGCCGAACGGCAGCAACAAGAGCAGATCGCGTAACTTCCGCGCGGACATGATGGTCTCTCTCCTATGCGAGCTTCGAAACAGTTAGGTTCTCGCCCGATGAAGCGGGAGGGAGTTGGCTTGTGCTATCCGAAGGGCGGTTAAGTCGGCGTCTGGTCGGGCCGACCAAGTCAGGTCGGGGTCGCGATGCCCAGCAAGCCCGGCGCGATGCACCCCGCAAACACAGCAGCTTGCAGCAGATGGACCGTAGCGGATCACAAGATCGCTCCGCTTGAGGCTAGCGCCTGCCAATCCGTGCATAAGGTGGACGGCCCAGGCCAGGCTCAGCCAGCCCAACTGGCCAGCCAGAGCCCGACCCCCGTCTCATCAGGAACCATCAGCCAGCCCTTCGCCCAACCCAGCGCAAATCCGCTGGACACCGCCAGGATGAGGGCGGGGCGCGGGGCTATGTCGAGGCCCAGCAGCGCGCCTTCCGGTGTCAGCACCACACCCGAACGCTGCCCGCCAAAAAGCACGCCGTCGCGTGGCACTGGCGGCGATGCTCAGTGACCATCGAGCCGGGCGAAATCGGGGTCCAGCATCGTGGTGATCGCGCCGCGCAGATCAGCGCATCATCGCGCGCCGCGCAGCATCCGACAGGTGGATAAACCAAAGCCTGACAACCCCGGTGACAATGAGCGCGGCACAATGATGACGAAGCCTAAATTCGCGCGGTTGGTGAGCTAAGTTCCCACATGGCATAGGACAACGCATGATCGACCATAACGACGAACAGCTGATGCTCAGCCGCCGGGGCCTGATGATCGGCGGAGTCGCCGCCGGAGCGATCGCCGCCTTGCCCTTCGCGCCCGCGATGGCGTTCGATCCAGGTGCCGAGGGTCTGCCCGACGACGCGGCGAGCCGCGTGGCGATCGTGCGACGGCTGCGCTATCGCAGCGATGCCGGCACGGTGATGTGGTGGGTTCGCGGACGGACCTATGCGCAACAGGGCGCGACATTGACCCCGGTGTGCGGATTGTTGTTCGGTTCGATGATCAAGCTCCAACCCCGCGATGATGGCGGTTTCGATGTGCGCCAGTACGAAGTCGGCTTCCGCACCGACCTGGTCACCGGCGAAACGCTGGAGCGGTTGCGCAATCCGATTACCGGCGACATGATCGACATTCCGTTCGCGCCGGTCGGTCCGACCAGGCTATGCTATTCGCCCGCTAACGTGCCGGTAGTTCCCGCGACGGTAGGCGGATCGAAGTTTACCTACACTCACTTTCCCGAGGAGTTCTGGCGGGCGGGCGACACGGTCTTCATGCAGTATCATTCGCGTTCGGTGGTCGAAACACCGGGCCAGGCGAACCGGGTATCAATGACCTGGGACTGATTTACGGCCCGCTCAAGCAAGCGCTCGACCCCAGGGTTGAAAGCGCGTCGGCGTGGATGCAGGGTACCGACGTCACCGATTATGCCCGCTGGCTGAAGATGCCGCCGAATACCGGCACGCAGACCCTGCGCAGCATCGGCGCCAAGGTCCACACCTACAAGGCCATGTCGGCGGACTGGCGGGCAATGGTCGCCAGATACGACCCGAATATGGCCGCCAATCCGATGGGCGTGTTCGACCGCGACGAGGCGACCTACAAAAACTGAGGGAACCGGATATGCTTCGTCTTGGCCTGTGCCGCCTTGGGGTCCTGATGGTGCTGGGCAGCGCGGCTTTTTTTGGCGGCTGCGCCAGCGCCGTCAGCGCTCGCCGTCGGAACTGACGGCAGCGTCCACGCGGATGGCCAGCGCGTGCCGATGCCCAGCTTCCTGAGCGCCCAGGCCAAAGCCCAGCAGTTAGCCACGCGCCGCCAAATGTGCTTCGGCCAAAAAGGCGGTTTGAGGTCCCTGCAGTATTTCGACGCGTTCGACATCGATGGTATTGATGCTGGATTGGCCACCCGATGCAATTACCCCGTCGACAAATAAGACGCCTGACGCTTCGAACGGCAAGCACTGCGCCAACTACTTCAGCTCCTGCGGATATGATCCAGAATGATCGAAAACCGCTCTAAGCCATTCGGGATTTGCCGGATCGATGATGACTTGGTCATTCCTTTCCGCTAGATCAAACGGATGATCCCGCACCGCGCCCTCACTACTACCACCGCCCGGGTCACCCTGGGGCGGACCACCCTGGGGCGAACTGGCGCGCGCTGACGCGACTGGCGCGCCGCCTGGGTTCGGGCGGACGGCGTCGCTTCCCGAACTTGGCTCCTCCTCCTGACGCCGCCCCTTCCGGCGCGCGGGCATTTCTGTCAAAGCCCCCCGCCATGCGAAGACTTTAGATTGTGAGTGGGACGATGAGCGAGCTTCTGAAGATCAGCCTGCCCGATGGCTCGGTGCGCGAAGTGGCGCGCGGGACCACTCCGGCGGACATAGCTGCGGCGATCGGGCCAGGGCTGGCGAAAGCCGCACTGGCAGCGCGGGTCGATGGCGAACTACGCGATCTGAATCGCCCGTTCGACGGCGATGCGGTGCTGACGCTGGTCACGTCGCGCGATGAGGCCGATGCCCTCGAGCTGGCGCGGCACGACTTCGCGCACGTTCTGGCCGAGGCAGTGCAGCACTTGTTTCCGGGTACGCAGATCACCTTCGGGCCTTCGACCGATGACGGTTTCTACTACGACTTCGCTCCAAAGGACCGCCCGTTCACCGACGAGGATTTGCCCCCGATCGAGGCGGAAATGCGCAGGATCATCGCCCGCGACGAGCCGCTGGTGCGTGAGGAATGGAGCCGCGCCGCCCTGATCGCGCGATGGCTGGCAGCGGGCGAGAGCTTCAAGGCGGAATGGGCCGCCGAGCTGCCGGATGGCGAGGCTTTGACGGTCTATCGCGCCGGTCGGGGCGAACACGCCTGGCTGGATATGTGCCGCGGGCCGCATCTGCCGTCGACGGGCAAGCTCGATCCCGCGGCGTTCAAGCTGACGCGCGTCTCGGGCGCCTACTGGCGCGGCGATCAGGCCAATGCCATGCTGAGCCGCATCTACGGCACCGGCTGGCTCACCAAGAAGCAGCTCGACGCGCATATGCTGCAGCTGGCGGAGGCGGCCAAGCGCGATCACCGCAAGCTGGGCCAGGAGATGGACCTGTTCCACCTTCAGGCCGAAGCCCACGGCAGCGTGTTCTGGCACCCCAAGGGCTACATGATCTGGCGCGTGCTGGAGGCCTATATGCGCCGGCGGCTGGACGCGGCGGGCTATGTCGAGGTCAAGACTCCGCAGATCATGGACGCGCGCCAGTGGGAGCAATCGGGCCACTGGGGCAAGTATCGCGAGAATATGTTCGTGGTGCCGGACGAGATTCCGCATGTAAGTGAAGATGGGGCCGGCGAGGATGACGCGCCCATTTTGTCCGGCACGGCTGATCTGATGGCGATCAAGCCGATGAACTGCCCGGCGCATGTCCTGATCTTCCGTCAGGGGATCACCTCCTATCGCGAGCTGCCGCTGCGCATGGCCGAGTTCGGCTGCTGCCACCGCAACGAGCCGCACGGCGCGCTGCACGGGATCATGCGGGTGCGCCAGTTTACCCAGGACGACGCGCATATCTTTGCCCGCGAGGACCAGCTGGTCAGCGAGATCGCAGATTTCTGCGACCTGCTCGACGTGGTCTACAAGGACCTGGGGTTCAGCGACTATGCAATCAAGCTGGCGCTGCGCCCGGACAAGCGCTTTGGCTCAGATGCGATGTGGGACTGGTCCGAACAGTCAATGCGCGATGCCGTCGCCGCCACAGGCCGCAATACGCCCGAATGGGGCTGGGAAGAGCTGCCCGGCGAAGGCGCGTTTTATGCGCCCAAGCTGGAGTTCCACCTGACCGATGCGATCGGGCGGACCTGGCAGGTCGGGACGATCCAGACCGACACCGTGTTACCCGAGCGGCTCGATGCCAGCTATATCGGCGAAGATGGCGAAAAGCATCGTCCGGTGATGCTCCACCGCGCCATTCTCGGTTCGTTTGAGCGCTTCATCGGCATTCTGATCGAGCATTACGCGGGCAAGCTGCCGGTATGGCTGGCCCCGGTCCAGACGGTGGTGGCGACGATCGTCTCGGACGCGGATAGCTATGCGGCGGACGTCACCGCGCAATTGCGCAAGGCCGGGATCCGGGTGGAGAGCGACCTGCGGAACGAGAAGATCAACTACAAGGTGCGCGAGCACTCGCTGGCAAAAGTCCCGCATCTATTTGTCGTCGGCAAGCGCGAGGCCGATGAGGCGACCGTGGCGATCCGCACCCTGGGCCAACAACATCAGCGGGTCATGCCCCTGGCCGAGGCAATTGCCATGCTGAAGGCCGAGGCGACCCCGCCCGATTTGCGCACCGCTTGATCGCAGGTCTCACTCCCGAAGCTCTGACGCTCGCCGTTGTGGCTGCGCTTGCGGCAGCTCTCGTGCGCGGACTGGCAGGGTTCGGCATGGCGATCTTGCTGGTGCCGGTGCTGGCATTAGCGATCGCCCCGCGCGAGGCGGTGGTGGTAGCCAATCTGCTTGGGCTGTTCATCGGACTGGTCGGGTTGAGGCGGATCGTGGGCCATGCCGAACGCTCCGCAGTGGTCATCGCGGGGCTGGCGACGTTGGCGACTCCGCTGGGTGTCTGGGTCTTGGCGCAGACTCCGCCAGCGCTCGCGCGGCTGATGATTGCACTGGTTGCGCTGGCAGCATTCCTGGCCGTGCTGCTGCCCAAGCGACCACCCGAGCATCGCCCGGCAATGCTCGAAACCGCTCTGACCGGAGCGGCATCCGGGATGCTGACCGGATTTGCCGGGATGCCCGGACCGCCCGTAGTGCCCTATTATCTGCGCCGCGCCCTAGAGCCGCGCGTGGCGCGCGCATCAATGATGACAATTTTTTTAGCGACCTCGCTGGCGGGCTGTCTCTCGGCGCTGGCGCTGGGCGTAGCCACTCCGCGTGAGCCGATTCTCGCAGCACTGCTCTTTCCGCCGGTGCTGCTGGGCAACTGGCTGGGCACGTTGGCTTTCGGACGAGTCGGCGCAGACGCTTGGCGAATCTTTACAGGTGCAGTGCTTGGCGCAGCGGCGCTGGCCGCGCTGCTAAAGCTGCTACAGGCCTAGCAGCGGAAGCGGGTGCCCGGCGGCTATCAGCGCCAGCGCGCAACTGCAGACAATTGCGGCGCGCAGCAGATCCTCAGGAGCAAGCCGCAAAGGGGCGGCGACAAAGGTGAGAACATGGGCCATCTCGCGCTTATGCGACCAGCCGGGTTAGCAGGACGTTAAAGCGAGTTTTGCATTTGCGGCATCTGCTGGCTGGCGCAGTGAAACCCGCCGCCGCCCGCCAGCACCGCGTCGGCAGGAAGGCCCACCGTGGCTCGACCGGGAAACAGCGCGGCAATTGCCGCGACCCCGGCTGCATCGTGCTGGCTGCCGAAGGTTGGAACGACAACCAGATAGCTGGTGATCGTGAAATTCATGTAGCTGGCCGGTTCGATCCGGTCGCCCGCAGTGATCCGTCCTGGCGAGGGGACCAGGCGCACCTTCAGGCCGAATGCCGCCGCCCGCACCCGCGCATCGGCATAGACTGCGGCATTCGGATCGTCGGGACCGGTCGCTTCGGGCATGGCCAGCACGCCTGGCGCCACGAACCGCGCCAGGTTGTCGATATGACCATCGGTGTGATCGTTGATCAGGCCCTCGCCCAGCCACAGCATCCGATTGAAGCCGAGGTCCCGCGCCAGCCGAAGCTCGATCTCGCCGCGCGACAGACCGGGATTGCGGTTGGGGTTGAGCAGGCATTGCTCGGTGGTCACGCCGAGCCCGGTGCCGTCGCCATCGATCGCCCCGCCCTCCAGGATCCAATCGCCGGTCCGCACCTCCAGCCCAGCACTTTCCGCCAGTTCCGCACCAATGGCCTGGTCTCCGGCCATCTCGTATTTGCCCCCCCAGCCGTTGAATCCGAACCGCCGTGCAGTGCCGTCGATCATCACCAGTGGCCCGGTATCGCGGAGCCAGATGTCGCCATAGGCGCGCTCCTCGATCGTCACCGCACCACTGACCAGACTGCGCGCCCGCATCGCATTGGCCGCATCGCGCGCCACCAGCCGCACCGCCTGCCCGCTTTCAGCCACGGCATTGGCAAAAGCTGCAATTTGCTCTTGCGCGCGCGGGAGGATCCCTGGCCATTCGTCGGCATCATGCGGAAAGCCGATCCACAGCCACGCCTGCGGGGACCATTCGGGAAGCATCACCGGAGGGGTCACTTCGCCGCCCGGCTGCGGTCCTCGACCTGGCGGAATTCGTCGCCCTTGTGGAAGTTGGGCCACGCGTTGCTCATGGCGAGGTCGCGGCCGATGCGGTAGAACAGTTCAACGTCCTGGCGGATGCCTGACCAGTCCCAGTTGGACGAATATTCGTCGCTGGGCGCGTGGTAGTGGTTCTGGACATAGTCGGCGTCGGCCGCCTCGCCCGCGGCAACCCCGCCCACCATCATGTCGTTGGCGCGTTTGAGGTGGAGCATCGGCACGCCGCGCTTGGCCAAGGGGAAATGATCGGAGCGGTAGTAGTGCCCGCGCTCGGGATGGTCCTCGGGCGACTGGTGCATGCCCATCTGGGTCAGGGCGCGATCGAACACCGCGTTCAGCTCGGACTTGTCGCCGCCATAGGCCATTTCGTCATGGGTGCGCCCGGTGGGATAGAGTGCGTCCATGTTGACCCCGCCGACCGTCTGCGCGAGCGGGAACACCGGGTGTTGGGCGTAATATTCCGATCCGAGCAGGCCCGATTCCTCAAGCGTCGGCGAGAAGAACACCAGGCTGCGCGCCGCGCGGCCAGCTTTGGCATGAGCCTCGGCCAGCGCGATCAGCACACTCACCCCCGTGCCGTTATCGACCGCGCCGTTGCAGATCCCGTCGCCCTTGACTGGCGTGCAATGGCCCAGATGATCCCAGTGCGCCGAATAGAGCACGTACTCGTTCGGGCGGCTCTTGCCCGGCAGCACGCCGATCACATTGCGCGAGTTTGAGCGGGTGATCGCATTGTCGAAGCTGAGGCTGGCGGTCAGGTCGAGCGGCACGGCGCGGAAGCCCTTCTGCTTGGCCGCCGCTGTCAGCCCGACAAAATCGCGTCCGGCGGCAGCAAAGATCGCCTTGGCCGCGTCCTGATCGATCCAGCCGTTGGCCTGGGTCTGGTCCATGCCATTGCCGATCGAAGCGACGTAATGCTGCGGCCCGCTCCAGCTCGATCGGACTACATTCCAGCCATAGGCGGCGGGGAAGGTATCGTGGATGATCAGCGCGGCCGTCGCCCCCTGGCGCGCGGCTTCCTCGAACTTGTAGGTCCAGCGCCCGTAATACGTCATCCGTCGGCCTTTGAAGAGGCCTTGGGTGGTGGCTTCGGCATAGTCGGGATCGTTGATCAGGATCACCGCAGTCTTGCCGTGCATGTCGAGCCCGGCATAGTCGTTCCAGCCCAATTCAGGAGCATTGATGCCATAGCCGACAAAGACCAGCGGGCTGTTGCGGAAGTCGGTATGCGGCACCGCGCGAAAGCTGGCCGCGACCATCTGCGTGCCAAAGGCGAATTGCAGCGGTTTCAAGCCGCCGCCGATCGTTAATGGCGAGCGGTTCTGCGCCTCGATCGAGACGGTCGGCACGTTCTGCACCCAACTGCCATGATTGCCCGGCTTGAGCCCGACCGCCTTGAATTGCGCGGTCAGCAAGGCGACAACCTTGGCTTCGGAGGGAGACGCCGGAGCGCGGCCGGCGAAGTCGTCAGAGGCCAGGGCTTGCTCGACAGTCTTCATCCGTTCGAGCGAATAAACAAGAGCCCCTGGCGCGGCGGTCTGGGCGGCAAGTGGTGCGGACAGGGTAAGCCCGACCAAGGCGATGTAACGTGCAAAAACCATCGAGCGAGCGACCTTTCGAAAGCGGATTGCGTCCCGTCTGGCAGAGGCGTCACCGCCTCGCAAGGCTGGCCCCGCTTGATCGATCTGCCCCAAGCGGGCATCCACCAGCAATGAGCCACGACTGGACCGGAGCGATTGCCCGCGCGCGGGCCCATGCCCCCTTTCTGGCGCGCGGGCTCGACCGGCTGCCCGCGCTGGAAACGCTGCTGGCGGCGGGCGATGGCGAGGCGGCACTGGCCATGGCGCGGGCGGCGGGCGAAGGCATTGCGGACGTGCCCCTGGCGCTGCGCCGCGAGCGCTTGGCCTTGGCTGTGGCGCTCGGCATCGGCGATCTGGCGGGCGCTTTCCCGCTGGTTCGGGTGATGAGCGCGCTCAGCCAGTTTGCCGACCGCGCGGTGGATCGCGCGATCGGCCACGCGATCCGCCGCCGCGTGCCCGATGCGGAGTCGGCCGGGTTCATCGCTCTGGCTCTGGGCAAGCATGGCGCGGGCGAGCTCAACTACAGCTCGGACATCGATCCGATCCTGCTCTACGATCCCGCCCGACTGCCCCGCCGCCCGCGCGACGATCCGGGCGAAGCAGCGCAACGCGTGGCGCGGACCGTGGTCGAGACGCTGTCGCGGGTCGATGCCGAGGGCTATGTCTTCCGCGTCGACCTGCGGCTGCGCCCGGCGTCCGAGATCAGCCCGTTGGCGATCCCGCTCGAAGCAGCGCTGACCCATTACGAAAGCTCGGCCCTGGCGTGGGAACGCGCGGCCTTCATCCGCGCCCGCGCCTGTGCCGGAGATATCGCGGCGGGCGAAGCCTTCCTCGCCGCGATCCGTCCGTTCGTGTGGCGCCGCAGCCTCGATTTTGGCGCGATCGACGAGATCGCGCGGCTGACCGCGCGGATCCGAGCCAGCCAGCATGGGCCGAGCGAACCCGGGCCGGGCTACAATGTCAAACGCGGGCGAGGGGGCATCCGCGAGGTGGAATTCTTTGCCCAGACCCACCAGATGATCCACGGCGGACGCAATCCGGCGCTGCGCCAGCGTGGCACCCGCCAGGCGCTCGATGCCCTGGCCGGGGCCGGGATCATCGCTGGCGACGATGCGCTGGTTCTGGGTGAAAGTTACGACCGGCTGCGCGTGATCGAGCATCGGCTACAGATGGTCAGCGACCGGCAGACGCATGAGTTGCCGAGCGATCCGGCGGCGCTGGACAATGTTGCCCGGCTCGAAGGATTACCTGACGGCGCGGCGTTGGTCACCGAGCTGGCTTTTATCACCCACGGGGTGGCTGAGCACTACGACCGGCTGATTGGACAAGGTCCTGTTGCCTCCGCTGCGCCGACTGGCACAGCGCTGGCGAGCGAGGTGGCCGGACTTGGCTTTGCCGATCCCCAGGCCTTGGCCGAGCGCATTGCCGGGTGGCATTCGGGCAAGCTGCGGGCGCTGCGCAGCGATGCCGGGCGTGCGGCGTTCGAGGCGATCCGGCCGGCGCTGCTCGCCGCGCTGGCCGCCGCGCCGGAGCCCGAGCGGGCGCTGGTGCGGTGGGAGCAATTGCTCGCCAACCTGCCCAGCGCAGTCAACTTGTTCCGCTTGCTTGAGGCGCGCCCCGGACTGCTTGACCTCCTCGCGCGGGTGCTGAGCCTGACCCCGCCGCTGGCGGACGAACTGGCTCGCCGCGCCGACCTGCTCGATCCGCTGATCGACGCCAGCGCCTTTGATCTGCCCGGCAGCGTGGCCGAACTAAGCGCGCAATTCGCTGCTGGAGAAGCGGGCGACGATTACCAGCTGCTGCTCGGCCGGGTCCGCCGCAAGGTGGGCGAACTGCGCTTTGCCCTGGGGGTCCAGCTGCTCGAAGGCAGCACCGACCCGCTGTTGATCTCCGCCGCTCTGTCACGCACCGCCGAGGCGGCACTGGCGACCCTCGCCGCCGCAACCCAAGCCGAGTTCGAGCGCGCGCACGGAGTGATTGTCGGCTCAAAATTGCTCGTGTTAGGCCTTGGGCGGTTGGGCGGCGGGGCGCTGACCCATGCGTCGGACCTCGACCTGATCTATCTGTTCAGTGGAACATTTGCGGCTGAATCCGATGGTCCGCGCCCACTTGGTGCGACGCTGTATTTCAACCGCCTCGCCCAGCGGATCAGCGCTGCGCTGAGCGTACCTACTGCCGAGGGTGCATTGTACGAGGTCGATACCCGGCTGCGGCCCTCGGGCACCCAGGGGCCGCTCGCGGTCAGTCTCGACAGCTTCGCCCGCTATCAGCGCGAGCAGGCCTGGACCTGGGAGCACATGGCCCTGACCCGCGCCCGACCCTTGTTTGGTCCCGAAGTGGAGCAGGCGACCTTGCGCGCGATCGTCGCCGAGGTGCTTGCCCGCCCCCGCGATCCCGCCCAATTGCGCGCCGATGTGCTGGAGATGCGGGCCGAGATGGCGCGGCACAAACATCCCCGCGGCGCGCTCGATATCAAACTCATGCGCGGCGGGCTGGTCGACCTCGAATTCCTCGTCCAGTTCCTGCAACTGCGCGATGGCGTGGGCCTCGTTCCACACCTGAGCGGGGCAGTGGCAGCACTGGTCGAGGCGGGACTGCTTCCGCCCGGGCTGATCGCCGCCCGCGAATGCCTGACCCGGCTGCTGGTAAGCGCGAGGCTGTTGGCCCCCGACGCCCAGGTGCCTCCCCTCGCTGCGCGCGCGATTCTGGCGCAGGCTTGCCGCTGTGCTGATTGGGCAAGTTTGCGCGAAGCGGTGGACGCAGCCCGCGCGCTCGTGGCACAGACCTGGGCCGATACTTTCGGTGAATCCCTGGAGTTGATCTGATGAGCGACTTTCCCCAAGTGGGCGACCCGATGCCCGAAATGGCAATGACCCTGGCCGACGGCAGCCCGATAAGCGCGTCAACCTACGCCGGCCGCAAGCTGGTGGTGTTCTTCTATCCAAAGGACGACACCCCGGGCTGCACCACGGAAAACCAGGATTTTACCGCCCTGGCCCCGGACTTCGCCGCTGCCGGAATCGCTGTGTTAGGCGTCAGCAAGGACCCGGCAGCGCGCCACGCAAAGTTCGCCGCCAAATACGACCTCGTTCACCCCCTCGCCAGCGATGCGGCTGAGAACGGCCTATCCGACGCGCTGGGAATCTGGACCGAGAAAATCAATTACGGGCGAACCTACATGGGTATGGTCCGCAGCACCTATCTGGTCGGCAGCGATGGCCGGATCGCCCGGGTCTGGGCCAAGGTCAAGGTCAAGGGCCACGCGGCGCAGGTGCTGGAGGCGGCCAGGGCCCTGTGAGTTACCTGCTGTGAGTGAGACCGACGTTGCCGGGGCGATCCGCGCGGCATTACTGACGAGCGATCCCAAGACCAAGGTCATGGCGACGCGGCGGCTGTTTCGCGACTGGCGCAGCGGGCGCCTGTCAGCGCAGTTCGACGTGACCATGCCCGACGAACCGGCCCGCCCCACCGCGCCGGTTTTGCTCGCGCCCAAACAGATGCCCAAGCGCGGCAGCGGCTCGGACCAGGGGCGGATCGCGCTGTGGCATGCGCTGGCCCATATCGAATTCGTCGCGATCGACCTGGCGCTGGATATGGCCGGGCGGTTTGGTGGCGAGATGGGCGCGGACTTCGCCGACGACTTCCTGAATATCGCCGCCGACGAATCGCTCCACTTCGTCCTGCTCAACCGGCGTCTGCGTGAGGTGGGCAGTTACTACGGCGCGCTACCCGCGCATGACGGGCTGTGGGATGCCGCGCGCGAAACGCGCCACGATGTTGCGGCGCGGCTGGCTGTGGTGCCGATGGTGCTCGAAGCGCGCGGGCTGGATGTGACACCGGCCGCGATCGCCCGGCTCGAAGCGGCGGGCGATACGCGCGGCGCGCAAATCCTCAAACGAATCCTTGACGATGAAATCCGCCATGTCGGGATTGGTGCAAAGCATTTCGCCGCGCTGTGCCGGAATCGGTCAATCGATCCCGACGAGCTGTGGAAAACTATGGTTCGCCGCCACTTTCGCGGCAAGCTTAAGCCCCCGTTCAACGACTCAGCGCGCGCTTCAGCCGGTTTGTCGCGAGAGAGTTACCACGCTCTTGCTTTGTAAATCCTTCGCCGGGTAAGCCAAACTCACGAGACGGCGGGGGGTTCCGACCATCTCCAAAATAATTTCCGGGCGGTTCGCCGCGCGGCTGTAACTCTGGGTCGCACCACGCCGGACGGCTTACGTCCTGCGCGAGTACAAGGGTATTTGAGTGGTCGTTTTGAACATCGTCGCACGGGTCCGGGCTCTGGCAATCGCCACCGCCGCCGCTGCTTCCTTCTTCGTCGCCGCGCCTGCAATGGCCAACAGCAGCGCCGCCTCCGCCGATATCGCCGCCCCGCTCCGCGCCGCACAGGCCTCGCGCCAGACCGCACTGGGATCGGGTGACGAAGAATTCCGCCAGCTCTTTTCCAGCTGGCAATCGCTCGACAGGCCGCAGGTCGCCACTGCCGCGTTTGCCGCCTCATCCATGACCGCGCTGCCGCTGCGGCGGCCGACCACCGGCGTGTCGATCCCCTCGATGATCCCGGTCGAAGGCGTCCACCTGACCAGCGCCTACGGCATGCGCTGGCACCCGGTGACCGGCGGGCGCCACGTTCACAAGGGTGTCGACCTGGCTGGTCCGGTCGGAACGCCAGTCCATGCCTCGGCCGATGGCATCGTCGAAAAGGCCGAATGGTTCAGCAGCTATGGGCTTTATGTTGCGATCGAGCACGGCGGCGATATCGAAACCCGCTATGGCCACATGTCACGGCTCAATGTTGCCGCGGGCGAGCATGTCTACAAGGGCGACGTGATCGGCTATATCGGCACCACCGGCCGCTCGACCGGCCCGCACCTCCATTACGAAGTCCGCATCGCCGGCGAAGCGGTCAACCCGATGCCCTATATGCAGGGCGGGGTGCTTCAGCGCGTCGCGCTGACTGCGATCACCGCTGGGGCCAGCGACGAAGCCGAGTAACCCTGGCCAAGCCAGCTTGAAGGCCGCGCGAACTTTTCGTTTCGAACCGGGCAGCAAGACCCGATGGCATTCTGGAGAGGATGTGGAAAAAGGTGGCGTCAACGCCGCCTTTTTCTTTGCGCAAAGAGCCCGGCAACCGATGGTGCGTCAGGCATTGGCCTTTGTATGATCAGTCCTGCTCTGCAAACACCGGCCGCCATCCCGGCGCAGACCAAGCTCGCCGCGAGTGCCAGCAAGCAGACCGATAACGCAGGGCGGCGCACCGAACTGGCGGCGGACCGCACCGTCCATGCCGCCGCGCGGACCTATGCCGCGTGGATGCGCGCCGCTTTGGCTGCGCTGGCCAGCGGGATCGCGGCCAAGATCCTGCTCGCGGATCATGTCCCCACCTAGATGGCGACCAGTGCGGGCATCGTCAGCCTGGGGGCGCTGGTCGGCTTGATCGTGATTTGAAACAGGTCTTCCCGCAAGTGGGAGGGGGTAATAGCGGCAACCCCTCCTGCAGGCGGCGCGGGAGGCAGAACGCTCAGTTCGCCAGCATTCGCTGCATCATCGCGCGCACGTCGTCCGCCATGTCAGGGCGTTCAAGTGCCATCGCGAGGGTCGCCTCGACGAAACCGGTCTTTGAGCCGCAATCGAACCGGCGGCCGGCAAAAGTCACTGCGTGAAACGGCTGGGTCCCGATCATCCTGGCCATGGCATCGGTCAACTGGATTTCCTCGCCCGCGCCCTTTTCCTGACCTTCCAGAATGCGCATCACTTCAGGCTGGAGGATGTAGCGACCCGAAATGATCAGGTTCGACGGAGCATCTTCGACCTTGGGCTTTTCGACCAGACCGAGCACTTCGGTCAATGCTCCGGAGCGCTTGCCCGGGGCGATCACGCCGTAGCTCGACACTTCCTCATGCGGGACTTCGAGGACGCTGATCAGATTTCCGCCGACTTCGTTATAGGCCTCGACCATCTGCTTCATGCAGCCCGGCGTGCCGACCATCAGTTCGTCGGGCAGGAAAATCGCGAAAGGCTCGTCACCGACGATGCCGCGAGCACACCAGATCGCATGGCCTAGGCCCAGCGGGACCTGCTGGCGCACGGTGACCAGATTACCCGGAGTCAGCCGGGTCGGTTCAAGCACTTCGAGCGTTTTGGCCCGATCGCGCATGGTCGCTTCAAGCTCGTAGGCGACGTCGAAATGCTCGACGATCGAAACCTTGCCGCGCCCAGTAACGAAAATCATCTGCTCGATCCCGGCCTCGCGCGCCTCATCGACCGCGTACTGGATCAGCGGGCGATCGATGATCGGCAGCATTTCCTTGGGGATTGCCTTGGTCGCCGGCAGGAACCGAGTGCCGAGGCCGGCTACGGGAAAGACCGCTTTGCGGATCGGTTTGCGCGCGGTGAAAGACGGCGTTGCAGAGTTCATCGGCGACGTTTGCCCTGTGATTGTTGCGGGCGGGTTAAAGCCCGTTCGGCGCTGCGGTGCAACATCAGAAACGGGGGGGCAATGTGGTCTGGCCTGCTTGCCCGCCAGCCGATTCCGGCTAAACCGGCGCGATGGACAAGATCATCATTCGCGGTGGCCATCGGCTTTCCGGCACCATTCCCATCTCCGGCGCGAAGAATGCGGCGCTGACCTTGCTGCCCTGCGCGCTGCTGACCGACGAGCCACTGACCCTGCGCAACCTGCCGCGGCTTGCCGATATCGACGGGTTCCAGCACCTGCTCAACCAGTTCGGGGTCTCCACCACCATCGCCGGAACACGGCCCGAGGATTTCGGTCGGGTGATGACCTTGGCGGCGACCCGGATCACCAGCAGCGTCGCGCCCTATGAACTGGTCCGCAAGATGCGCGCCTCGATCCTCGTGCTGGGCCCGATGCTGGCCAGGATGGGCGAAGCCAAGGTCTCGATGCCGGGTGGCTGTGCGATCGGCAATCGCCCGATCGACCTCCATCTCAAATCGCTGGAAGCCCTGGGCGCGCGGATCGAACTGGCTGCGGGCTATGTCCGCGCGGTGGCGCCCGACGGCGGGCTGCCGGGCGGGCGCTACAGCTTTCCGGTGGTGTCGGTCGGGGCGACCGAGAACGCGCTGATGGCGGCGGTGCTGGCTACGGGCAAAAGCACGTTGCACAACGCCGCGCGCGAGCCCGAGATCGTTGATCTATGCCAGTTGCTGGTGGCAATGGGGGCGGAAATCGAGGGTATCGGCACCTCTGACCTGACCATCCACGGCGTCCCCAGGCTGCATGGCGCGACCTACCGGGTCATGGCCGACCGGATCGAGGCGGGCAGCTATGCCTGCGCCGCGGCGATCACCGGCGGCGAGGTCACGCTCAAGGGCGCGAAGATCGAGGAGATGGAAGCGACCGTCCAGGCGCTGCGCGATGCCGGGGTGACGGTCGAGCCCGTCGCGGGCGGCATTCGCGTCGCTGCCGACGGCCCGCTTAAGGCGGTGACTCTGTCAACCGCGCCCTATCCGGGGCTAGCCACCGACATGCAGGCGCAGCTGATGACGATGCTGTGCCGCGCCGAGGGAGCTAGCGTGCTGACCGAAACGATCTTCGAGAACCGCTATATGCACGTCCCCGAGCTTAATCGGATGGGCGCGCATATCGAAACCAAGGGCCGTACCGCAGTTATCCATGGCGTGCCGAAACTGACCGGCGCCGAAGTCATGGCCACCGACCTGCGCGCCTCGATGAGCCTGGTCATCGCCGGGCTGGCGGCCGAGGGGGAAACCCAGGTCCACCGGCTCTATCACCTCGACCGCGGCTATGAGCGGCTGGAGGAGAAGCTGGCGCTGGTCGGGGCGGAGATCGAGCGGGTGGGCGAGGAGTAGGAAGGCCGATCAACTCGATCTGCCCACTTTAAACCCCCCTTTCCCAGCCTCCCTGCATCCGTGCGGATTCCTGGTTTGAATCCGATCTGCAATCCTTAATTCAGCTGATCGTGCTGCAGCACCCACTCCTCGTCGTACTCCACCGAATCGATGACCGGATGCCCGCTGCGATCGGTTGCGGGGCGATAGTGGAAGCGTTGCATGATCAGCCGACAGGTCGTTGCATCCAGTTCGCCATTGCCGCTTGAGCCGGTGACGTGACAGGCGCGCGGGCGGCCATCGGTGCCCACGGTGATCTCGGTCGAGGTGGTGCCCTGGGCATGGGCTTCGCGGGCGGCGCGGGGATAGTCCGAATTCTTGATCCGCCCGCCGGTCCATTCGATGCCGCTGCCGCCGTCACCTTCGCCATTGCCTGAGTCGCCCGAGCCGGTGCCATTGCCTTGCCCGCCCGCACCGGTGCCGCTGCCGGGCAGGGTCGAGGCGCCGCTCTGGTTCTGGCTGCCCTGGTTGGGGATGGTCGCGGCGGGAATGAGCCGCGGCAAGGGAATGACCACCGGCGCGGCCAGGACCGGTGCAGCCTTGGAGCGGATATTGGCAGGCGCGGCCTTGCCTGAAGCGGCATGGCTTACCGAGCGCTCTGGCGGCGGTGTGGGGCTAGGCGTTGGTTTGTGATCGATCAGGCTGACCGCGGTCAGTGTCTCTGTAACCTGGCGTCGCATATCTGGACTCAGCCCTGCAATCAGGGCGAGAATTGCAGCCAACTCGATCGCACCAGCGATCAGGGCTGAGACGATCCGCGGGGAATCCAGTTTCACCCGCATGATCTTGACCTCCTAAAGCGGCGACGTGCGCAGGCCGATCCGGTCTGCACCCCGCCGCCGCCCAAAGAGCTTTAGCGCTTACTGGTTGTAGCAGCGCTTGTGTGCGGTCAGGCTGCGATCGATCGCGCGGCCACCCAGCGCGCCCGCTGCGGCACCGACCACCGGGCCGACAATGCCGCCGCCGATGACCTTGCTGCCGATCACCGCGCCACCGATGCCGCCGGCGACAAGTCCGGTCGTGCCGCTCGAATAGCGGCAGCTGCGATAAGTCGAACGTGCGTAATAATGGCGATGATGCGTGCGAGCCTCAGCCGCAGTTGAGCCACCCGGCAGGGCGACGGAAACGGGGAGGGCAACGGAAAAGGCAGTAAGGGCGAGCAAAAGCTGGCGCATGGATAATCTCCTGTAACTATCGGTCTGGATAACGCGCAAATGATGGGATAGTTTCGCTGATCGCAAGATGAACAGCACAATCATCGGAGGGCAACAATCGACAGTTTACTCCCATTTGATGATTTAGTGCGTGATATCCTTGGCTAATCTACCTGGATCCGGCCTAGCGACAGCTATCGGATTAATTTTTCAATTCCGGCAAATCACGACGTTTGTCTGACGTGAGCATCGGCCGTGACGTGGTTTTTTGGCAGATCCAGGTCCTCAAAAATTTGGCGTCGTGGCGTGAACCCGAATCGGCGCTCCTGCGTTAGCGGTTTGACAAGACGATCAACTAAAAGGAGTCGTAATCATGGGTTTGCTGCAAATGGCCGCCGTCGGCGCGGTCGGATACGTCGCTTACCGCTACCTCAAAAAGGAGCGTGAACATGAAGGCCGGGTCGCATTCGCCGCCGGCGAAACTTCGGGTCCCAACTTTGCCAAGGTCCGCAACGCCGGACCGGACGGCATGCGCAGCGATCCGGCCGAATGGGACAAGCTCGATCAGGCAGTGGACGAGAGCTTCCCCGCCAGCGATCCGCCCGCAACGTATTGAGCGCCACTTATTGAGTTATAAACCGCGAGGCTAGCCAGAGTCTGATAGCACTGGCTAGCCCCGGCGGTGGGCTGGCCATGATCCGTTCGCTGTCGATGCGGGCGACCAGGGCGTTGAGCGGAAGGTCCTCGGCCATTGCCGCCTGGCGCAGAAGATCCCAGAATAGCGGCTCGAGACTGATCGAGGTTTTGTGCCCGGCAATCTCGACCGAATGCTTGACCGGCGGGTGATAGGGTACAGAGCAATCGTCGCTCAATACATGTGCTGCCCGCCATTGATCGACAGCGTCGATCCGGTAACAAATCCGCCATTATCAGAGACCAGGAAGCGAACCCCCCGCGCGATCTCACGCGCTTGGCCCAGGCGGCCAACGGGAATTTTCGCAACGATCTTTTCCAGCACCGCTGCGGGCACGGCAGCGACCATATCGGTGTCGATATATCCAGGAGCGATGGCGTTGACGGTCACCCCGAACTTGGCGCCTTCCTGGGCCAGGGCCTTGGTGAAGCCGTGGATGCCCGACTTGGCGGCCGCATAGTTGACCTGGCCGTACTGCCCGGCTTGACCATTGATCGAACCAATATTGACGATCCGGCCCCAGCCCCGGTCGCGCATTCCGGGAAATGTCGCCTTGGCCATATTGAAGCAACCGCCCAGGTTGATGCGCATGACCTCGTTCCAGTCATCGAAGCTCATCTTGTGGAGCGTGCCGTCGCGGGTGACCCCGGCATTGTTGACCAGCACGTCAATCTCGCCGACTTCCTCAGCGACCTGAGCGCAGCCGTCCATGCAGGCCTGATGATTGCCCACGTCCCACTTGTAGGTCTTGATCCCGGTCTCGTCGGTAAACGCCTTGGCCTTGGCCTCATTGCCGGCATAGTTGGCAACGACGGTGAAGCCCGACTTTTGCAGCGCCTTGCTGATCGCCGCGCCGATCCCGCGGGTTCCGCCGGTTACGATTGCAACACGCGCCATGTCTGCCACTCCCAAAACATTTGTTAAGGTTGGTTAGAGCAGGCTTGGTAGACCGGCAAGGCGCATTCCCGGTTTATATGGGCCAGTTTATGCGGCGCTCAGAAGCGGAACTGGGTTCCGACGTAGACCGCCTGACTGTCCTTCTTGCCGTCGGTCAGCGGGGCGAGCCGCTCGTGCTCTTGCGAATAGCGGACCCCGGCGGTGACATTGAGGTTGCCGATCACGCGGTAACTGCCGCCAACATCAACCGATTCGGCGCCGTTGCCAGCAAATGTCCGAGGAGCGCGGCCGGTGTTCTCACGCTGATCGAGCAAAATCCTTGGCTTGAAGCTGGGGGCCGAGCTGGTGGTGGCCGTATTGAGTTTGAAGCTGGCCAGGTCGGGCTGTTCTGAGCGGAGCGTATCGGTCGGCACGATCGGCTGGGCAAAGCCGTGATAGCCGCGCGAAACGCCAAGGTTATAGGCGTTAGGCGCAATTCGAACCGCGACAGCCGGTGCCGCCGGAGCGACCGTCTCGACCTGCGGCAGTTGCGCACGGACGGTAATCGCGCGGGCGGTATCGGCATCGACCCGGACCGCAACGGTAATCGAGCGATCAGGACGCATCGAGGTTCCGGCGGGCGTGAAACGGTAGAATTGGCCTTTGGGCAAACCGTTGATGCCGATCGAGCGGGCCAGGTGGCCATCCACGGCCGAGGGTGCGAAATCCTTCAGATCCTGATTGCGGGTCGGCGCGGGCGTGGCGCTTAACCCGCTGGAAAAGCCCAGGACCGCGCTGGGCAAGGCAAGCACGCCGACCGCACCAGTCAGCAGCAAACCGGCCGCAGTGCTGCTGCGCCGCCTGCCGTTGCTGCCTGTGTTGGTGCCGAGGTCGCTCATGTTCCCGCTGCTCAATCCCTGTTTTGCCGAACGATATCGCTTCGTACGATCGTATCCTACCGCGCAACAGAATCGGCCTGCGCGCCTGAACCGATGCTGAGCATGGCCAGAAAGAGTCCGATTTCCAAGCGAAAATGCGGGTTATCCGAAGTCCGGATACTAACGCGCAATTGCCGCCCGCGCGTGAGCATAGACCTGGGTGCCGCGGGTGAACAGTCGCTCACCCGGCAATATCGCATCGGTCGCAAGATCTTCCCGATCATCGAGCGCACGATAAAGCGGTTCGAAATCGGTCTCGATGGTCTGGCGCAGCAGGTCCTCGAAGCTGTCGATGACGAAGTAGCTCTGCTGATAATCGTCGATCCGGTAACGCGTGCGCATTACCCGGGCGAGATCGAAGGCGATCCGGTTGGGTGAAGCATCGTCAAGCGCGAAGATCGATTCGCCAAAAGACGAGACGATTCCCGAACCATAGAGCCGCAAACCCTGCGGGGTATGAATGAGCCCAAACTCCACCGTGTACCAATAGAGCCGGGCCAGCCGCTCAAGCGCGCCCAGTTCCAGCGCGCGCAAACCGCCCTGGCCATAGAGCTGGAGGTAGTCGGCGAAGACCGGATTGGCGAGCAGTGGCACGTGGCCGAAGACATCGTGGAATATGTCGGGTTCTTCGAGATAGTCGAGCTGGTCGGGCGTGCGGATAAAGCGGCCTGCGACGAACCGCCGGTTTGCCAGGTGATCGAAGAACACCGCGTCCGGGACCAGCCCGGGCACGGCGACCACCTGCCACCCGGTCGCATCCATCAGCCGCGCGGACAGTTCGGCAAAATCAGGAATTCCGGGGCGCTCCATCCGCAGCACGTCGAGCCCAGCGAGAAATTCGGGCACAGCGCGATCGTGCAACATTGCAGTCTGCCGCGCGAACAGGCGATCCCACATCGCATGCTCGTTGGCCGAGTAGTGCGCCCAGTCCTGGTCGATGGTCCAGTCTGGCGCAGCGTGGGGGGGCGGAATTGCAACGCTATCGGCCATGTGGCGACTACTCGGCCATCGCTGCAGCCGCAGGAAACAGCGGCACGAGCGGCTGGGCCACGGCCCGGCGCAGCATCGGCTCAAAGAAGGCGAGCGGGGCGGTGTCGTAGGCCGGATCGAAGGCCGACTGGTCGTACTTTGCACAGAATTCCGCCGTCGCCTCGAAATGTGGATTGCCGCGATAGGCCTCGCGGGCATGCTTGTCCCCGCCGAGGAATTCGAAATAGTAATAGCCCTGGAACGCGCCGTGGTGGGCGCAGATCCAGTGCACTTCTTCGGAAACGTAAGGCTTTATCATCGCCGCGCCCAACTCGGGATGGTTGAGCGTGGCCAGGGTGTCGCCGATGTCATGGAGCAGCGCCATCACGACATAGCCCTCGTCGCGCCCGTCCCGGTGGGCACGAGTGGCACATTGCAGTGAGTGCTGCATCCGGTCGATCGGAAACCCGCCGAAGTCGCCGTCCAGGAGGCGCAAGTGATCGAGGATTCGGTCGGGCAGGCGGCGCGCATGAGCCATGACCTGCGGGACGATAATCCCCCAGTCCTCGGCAGTGCCCTGAGTCATCGCAGCGAATTTCGCCCTCAGCCTGGTGCTGTCCATGGTGATCCTCTCAACAAGGTGGCAACCTAGCCCAAGCCCGCCGTCCAAGCAAAAGTTTCGCGCGGGCGCCATTTCGGCTACAAGACCGCGATGGCTGTTCTGCCCTTCCGCCCCACTCCCTTCTTCGCCAACAAGAACCAGGCCTTCTGGCGCCTGCAGGTGATCGGCTGGGGCGGAGCGATGTTGCTGCGCGCGATGTCCAGCCTGGCCAATGCCCAGCCGCTGTCATTCCTGGTGCTGGTGCTGATCGCCACGATCACCGGCTTTTCGATCTCGCTCCTGCTGTCGGTGATATATCGTCAGCTGATCGCCCGGCGCCCGCTGATCACCTGGAGTGTGACCGCGCTGATCCTGCCGTTCGCGGTCGGGCTCTATGCGTTCATCGATGCCTGGGTCATCGGACTTTACCGGCCCGCCTCCGATTCCAGCTTCGCCCAGTTGCTGATCGGGGTGTTCTACTATGACGCGACCCTGCTTGGGGCGTGGTCGGCGCTATATTACGCGATCAACTTCTTTCTCCAGATCGAAGAGCAGAACGACCAACTGGTGCAGCTGGAAAACCAGGCGACCAGCGCCCAGCTGGCCATGCTGCGGTATCAGCTCAACCCGCATTTCCTGTTCAACACGCTCAATTCGATCTCGACCCTGGTGCTGCTCAAGCAGACTGGCCCGGCCAACGCCATGCTCAGCCGGTTGAGCTCGTTCTTGCGCTATACCCTGATCAATGAGCCCACCGGCCGCGTCACGGTCGCTCAGGAGATCGAGACGCTCAAGCTCTACCTCGATATCGAGCGGATGCGGTTCGAGGAGCGGTTGCGGACCAAATTCGTGATCGATCCCGCCACGCAGGCGGGGCTGCTGCCCTCGCTGCTGCTCCAGCCCTTGGTCGAGAACGCGATCAAATACGCGGTCAGCCAACAGGAAGCAGGCGCCGAAATCACCATCACCACGCAACTCGTCGGCTCCAACCTTCGCATCATCGTCTCCGACACCGGTCCGGGATTGCAAAGCGGGGCAACTGACAACAGGTTGTCGGGCGTGACTTTCGATGGCGGCGAACAGGTTTCGACCGGAGTAGGACTGGCCAATATCCGTGACCGACTGGCCCAGGCCTATGGCCCTCAGCACCGTTTCGAAATCGTCGATCCGCCCGAAGGCGGGTTTGCAGTGATGATCGAAATCCCGCTTGAGCGCCGCGAGGTGGTGGCGCCTGGAATGTCCTCCGGCCAACCCGGAACACCGCTGTCCCAAGGCCCAACCTCCCAAGGGCCGGTTTCGCAATTGATGAGCAACGTGCCTATCTAGATCTATTCCCCGCCCGCGCCGCCGCGAGCACTGCAGAGCAATCAACCATGACCATTCGCACAATCCTGGTCGACGACGAGAAGCTGGCGATCCAGGGTCTGGCCCTGCGCCTCGAGAAGTTTCCCGACGTCGAGATCATCGACACCTGCTCCAATGGGCGCGAGGCGATCCGCAAGATCAAGACCGAGAAGCCCGACCTGGTGTTCCTCGATATCCAGATGCCCGGCTTCGACGGCTTCAGCGTGGTCAAGGGCGTGATGGAAATCGAACCGCCACTGTTCGTCTTCGTCACCGCCTATCAGGAACACGCGGTCCGCGCCTTTGAGGCCAATGCGGTCAATTACCTGATGAAGCCGGTCGATGAAGACAAGCTGGCAGACACGCTTGACCGGGTCCGCACGCGCATCGCGGAGAAGCGTTCGGCCGAAGAAGCGGAGAAGCTCAAGATCGTCCTCGCCGAAGTTGCCCCCGACGCGATCGAGGCGATGCCCGATGATGGCGAGCCCAATGCCGCGGCGGGCGGCTCGCGCTTTGAACGGCTGATCAATATCAAGGACCGTGGCCAGATCTTCCGGGTCGACGTCGATTCGATCGAACACATCGAAGCCGCTGGCGACTATATGTGCATCCGCACCGCCGATAATTCGCTGATCCTGCGCGAGACCATGAAGGACCTCGAACGCCGCCTCGACCCGCGGGTGTTTCAGCGCGTCCACCGCTCGACCATCGTCAACCTCAACCAGGTCCGCCAGGTCAAGCCGCACACCAACGGCGAATGCTTCCTGGTTTTGGATTCGGGCGCGCAGGTGAAAGTCAGCCGGTCGTATCGGGATGTGGTGGCGCGGTTTGTGCATTGAATAAATGTCATCCCGGGCTTGACCCGGGATCGCTGGCCGTTAGCTCTGGTCTGGCCGCCTGCGGTCCCGGGTCAAGCCCAGGACGACGAAAGTTAGCGCATGACCTTCACCCTCTCCGGCTTCGATCTCGCCCAATTCGTCTCCGCTACCCTTGCCGAGGACCTGGGCAAGGGCCTGCCCGGCGGCGGGCATGATGTCACTTCGGAGAGCGTAATCCCAGCCGACGCGCGCTTTTCCGGCGTCATGGATACGCGCGAGGCAATTACCGTGGCCGGGTTGCCGATCGCCGCCGAATTCTTCCGCGCGCTCGACCCGGCGATGAAGATCGCGATCCTCGCCGAGGAAGGCGCGCAGGTTGCCGCCGGTTCTGACCTGATGCGCCTGACCGGCGATGCCCGCGCCATGCTCACCGCCGAGCGCAGCGCGCTGAACACCATCCAGCACCTGTCGGGCATCGCCACCCTGACGCGCGCCTATATCGAGGCGATGGGCGAGGCCAACACGGTGCTGCTCGACACCCGCAAGACCATCCCCGGCCTGCGCCACCTTGAGAAATACGCGACCCGGATGGGCGGCGCGCAGAACCACCGGATGGGGCTGTGGGACGCGGCGATGATCAAGGACAACCACGTCGCGGTCGCCGGCGATGTCGGCGAGGCCGTGCGCCGCGCGAAAGCCGCAGGGGTCACGCGGATTATCTGCGAGGTCGACCACATCGCCCAGATCGAACCCGCGCTGGCAGCCGGGGCGAGCCACCTGTTGCTCGACAACATGACCCCAGCGCTCTTGCGCGAAGCCGTGGCCCTGATCGCGGGCCGGGTGCCGTGCGAAGCCTCGGGCGGCGTGCGGCTCGATACCATCGCCGCGATCGCCGCTTCGGGCGTGGACTACGTCTCGGTCGGCCGCCTGACCCAGAGCGCGCCCGCCGCCGATATCGGCCTGGACTTCAGCGTGCTATGAGAGCCGCCTGGACTATCCTCGCCGCGCTGGCGCTGCCCGCACCAGCATTTGCTCAGGCCTATCAGTGCACCGTCCCCGCTCGGATCGATCCATTGCCGCCAGTGACGCCCGATGGGCCGACGGTGCGCGTGCCAATCTCGGGCTATACCCTGGCGGTGAGTTGGTCGCCCGAATACTGCCACGGTCAGCGCGGCAAGGATCCGGGCAGCCGGATCCAGTGCGGCGGCGCCAGTGGCCGGTTCGGATTTATCCTCCACGGTCTGTGGCCCGAGGCAAAAACCGGGCCGTCACCGCAATGGTGCGCGACACTACCCCGCCCGACCGAGGCGCTGATCCGGCGCAACCTGTGCACCACGCCGGTGCCGTGGCTGATCGAGCACGAATGGGCCAAGCACGGCAGTTGCATGGCGAGCACGCCCGAGGTGTATTGGCAGAACGGGGCAAGCCTGTTTCAGGCGCTCCAGTGGCCCGACGCCGACCGCCTCTCACGCCGCAGGGACCTGACCGTGGGTGACCTGCGCAGCGAATTCCTTCTCGCCAACTCCGGCTGGCTGCGCGCAGCGGTGGGCGTGCTGGTGGCCGATAACGGCTGGCTGCGCGAACTGCGGCTATGTTACGACCGGCGCTATCGACCTAGCGCCTGCCCGCGCGGGAGCTATGGCCCGGCGGATGGCAAGCCACTGAAAATCTGGCGCGGGATGTAGGCATCAGGATTAAATTAGGCTCGCAAGAGTTTAAGCCAGGATGATCCTCAACGCCGCTCCTTGAAAAACCCCCGCAGCAAATCGGCAGCCTCTACCTCGCCCATCCCCGAATAGACTTCAGGCCGGTGCAGGCACCCCGCCTGCTCGAACAGCCGCACGCCGTGTTCCACCGCACCGCCCTTAGGATCGGGTGCAGCATAGTACAGCCGAGCAATCCGCGCGTGGCCGATCGCACCGGCACACATCGCGCAAGGCTCCAGCGTGACCCACAGCTCGCAGTCCTCCAGCCGCGCGCGTCCCAAAGCCTGAGCGGCTGCGCGGATCGCCAGCAGTTCGGCATGGGCAGTGGGATCGGCCAGGCCGCGCGGCGCGTTGTGGGCGGCGGCGATGACCACGCCCTGCCTGACCACAACCGCGCCCACCGGCACTTCGCCCGCCGCCTGCGCCGCGCGGGCCTGTTCAAGTGCCTGCTGCATCGGTAAAGGGAGCGGCCAGCGGGTCATGGGAGGAGTGCGTGCCCCTCAATCCTTGACCTCGCAAGGGTGAATCGCTATGCGCGCGCCTTCCCCGGAAACGGCATTCCATTTTTTGAAGCGAGTTAAGCTATGTCCCGCATCTGCGAACTGACCGGCAAAGGCCGCCAAGTCGGTCACAACGTCAGCCACGCCAACAACAAGACCAAGCGCGTGTTCCTGCCCAACCTGCAGAACGTAACGCTGATGTCCGAAAGACTGGACCGCAGCTTCAAGTTCCGCGTCTCGACGCACGGGCTACGCTCGGTCGAACATGTCGGCGGGCTGGACAACTGGCTGGTCAAGACCGGCGACGCCAAACTCTCGGCCCGCGCCCTCAAAGTAAAGCGCGACCTGGCCAAGAAGCTCGCCGCCTAGGGCTTTCCCACCCGGCTACGTGCCGGGTGTCACGCTGCTGAAACCTTTGACCGGCACGCTGTTCGGCAGTGTGTCGGCTTTCGTGCCTCTGGCGGGCACGTAAGCCATGCGCGCCTCGAACGACGGCGGAGCTACTACCCACAGCACATGGCCGCTCTCTCGCATTCGTCATCCGATCTTGACCGTGAGCCCCAAACGCAGAGAGGCGGGACATTGCTGTCCCGCCTCCGTTGTTACGATTTTCGATTAGTCGATCAGAACTTAGCTGTAACGCCAGCATAAAACATCCGGCCATAGAGGTCGTATGTATCCGCCACCGTGTTCGTCCCAGGCCACTGGCTGTTGCCGCTAGTGATCAATGGGGGCTGCTTGTCGAGCAGGTTGTTGACGCCAAAGTAGAACTCGAACTTCCGGGCCTCATCGACGGTCCACTTGGCCTGGATGTCGTGGTAGGTAAAGGCCGGGATCTTGAACGCGCCGCTGCTGGCGGTAACCGGGCTCATGTACTTCAGAGTGTACGCGAGCGAGAAGGGCCCAGTCGAATAGTTCGCATTGAGCGTGAACTGATCCTTGAAGCCAGTTCCCAGCTGACTGCCAGCATACTGATCGGCCGTACCCAATTCATTCGAGACCGGGCCACCGACAAACGGTGTCTGCTGCTGCTTAAACTTGTGGTTGTAGAACAAGCTGAACAGCACTTTATCCCGAGGCGAGAAAATTTTCGGGTGCAGCAAATAGTGTGCCTGCACGTCAAGACCCGCGACCTGATAGGATGAGGCGTTGAGCGAGATTGAGTCCACCCGCTTGATAAACCCGTTCGCATCGCGGAAAATCACGCTGCAAAACTGCGGATTATTGGTCGCCAGGCACTGGTCAACCGAAGTCTGCTGATCAACCGAGGCGACCGCGTTCTTGACCTTGATGTTGTAGTAATCGACCGAGAGGTCGAAACCACGTAAGAACGAGGGCTGCAGTGTCCCACCCGCCGTCAAGGTATTAGTCGCTTCGGCCTTGAGGTTGGGATTGCCACCCAGATATCCGAACGCGCTCTGGACCTGAGACAGCGTGTAGGAGAAATTCGGGTGTGTCTTTAGGTAGTTGGAGATTCCCGGGACAGATGCGCACACGGCGGGTTGCGTCGCCAGCGCTGGCTTGCCGCCCGGCGGGATGTCACCGATCCCTGCGTTCTGGTCGCACGGATCGATAACCTGAATCGCGGTCAGGCTCTGTTGCGAATAGAGTTCGTTGATGTTGGGCGCACGCACTGCGCGGGCATACATCGCCCGGAACCGCAGATCGTGGGTTGGGGCCCAGGTGCCGCCGACCTTGTACGACCACACGCCGCCGACCGTCGAATAGTTAGCATAACGGGCGGCACCCTCGACGGTGAGTTCGTTGAAGAAGGGAACATCCTTCAGGATCGGAATGCTGATCTCAGCATAGGCTTCCTTCGAGTTATAGCCGCCGTTGGTATTGGTCGCCTGCTGATTTGAACTGATCCCCGCAACCGTAAACGGATCATAGTTTTCGGCAGCCTTCTCGCGGTGATATTCGACACCGACCGCGACGCCAACATCGCCGGCGGGCAGCTTGAACAGCGAACCTCCGATGTTGAGCGCAGCCACATCCTGATAGCTCTTGCGCAGATAGTCGAAGCTAACCGGTTGGCCCGCCTTAGCACCCAAAGCCTGGGGACCGAGACCCGAGTACGTCGACAGCCACTTCACCGCTGCTGCGGAAGCGGTATTAAAGCCGAAGATATTGATCGGTACGCAGCCCGCCGCGCGCGCTGCCGGATCGGCGCAGACGATCTGGCCGTTCAGCCGGACTGCCTGTAACGCGGCACCGTAGTTGTTCAGCAGGATCGCACCGGACGTGGTGTGAGACTTGGTCTGGCTGTGTTCGTAAGATAGGTCATAGTTCCAGTTTGCGGAAATATCGCCCTTCACTCCGATAACGCCGCGCCAGTACTCGCGATCTTCACTCGCACTTCGGTCGAAGATCTCCACCGACCGCCGTCGGAAGTTGATAAAGTTTTGACCGTTGGCGATAGCGGATGCCGCGATCTGCGCTGGCAGGTAGGGGTTGGTGACCGGAATGCCCAGGAAGAAGGAGCCGTCCAGGTTCTGGACTGACTGGCCCGGATTGCCCGAGTCATCGACGGCGAGTGCTTCGATCGAAGCGATCGCCTTGGTCTTGGTGTAGCTGCCCTCGACATAGACCTTCGCGGCAGGGCTCAGTTCGTAATCGGCAAGGACCGTACCGGAATAGCGCTTGACGGGAACCACGAGCAACCGTTTCGCCGCGCGCAGATAGCCGTCGGTCTTGGCGCCCTGATACTTCTTGAGGTTGTTCTCGGTGCTAAATGTGTAGGTTTGGCCATCGCCAACCGAGAAAACTCCATCGCCGCTGGTGTCGAACAGACCCTGCGCTGCATACGAACTCTTCTGTGGCGTGTCGTTTGCAGAAAAACTGCGATTGATCGACGGCAGGGAATCGTCGTCTTCATAACTGCCGTTGACGACGATGTGACCGGCACCCCCAGCGAAAGCGATTCCACCGGTGATCGAAGCAAACTTGCTGGCTGCATCGCCCTTGTCCGAAATTCCATTCTGAAGGTGCAGCTGCAAACCCTCGAAGTGGTTCTTCAAAATAATGTTTACGACGCCTGCGACCGCATCCGATCCATAGACCGCCGAAGTGCCGCCGGTGGCAATTTCAACGCGATCAATCAGGTCGGCGGGAATGTTGTTAAGGTCGACTGCGGTGCTGCCGGGAACTCCGATACTGCGCCGTCCGTTGATCAGCACCAGCGTGCGCGACGAACCGAGGTTGCGCAAATTGACGGTGGCAACACCCGTATCGAAGTTCAGGAAGTTCGAAGCCGACTTGTCGAGCGACTGGCCAGAAACGGGAATGTCCTTGAGGGCATCGAGCAGATTAGTCTGGCCCTTATCGGCGATGGCCTGTGCGCTCACGACTGCAATCGGGATCGACGCTTTCAGCTCCGGCCGGGCAATGCGCGAACCGGTGACGATGATCGTATTGCCCTCATCAGCTGCACTAGCCGGGGCGGCGGCAGGTGCCGCTGCAACAGCATTGGTGGACGCCTGAGCGAACGACGGCGTACTCAGCGAAGCCAGGCCCAGCACAAACGGAGCGGCGCTCACCCGAAGGGCGATCAGAGTGTTCTTTTGCAAAATAACGGTCCTTTATTCCCCCGGGCCTCGACGAGCCCGAAAACTTTTTCCCCCCATTGTTGTAAATGCAAACCAGTCCCCCACGGACATGAAGCGCACAACAAGAGGCGAAAGGTGGCCTTAAGTGACGCAAGGCCGAGCTTCATCAAAGCGTTTGATTGAGGTTGGTCGCCATATGTCTCGAAGCTGTAACTAATCCGCAACACCGGCCAATACCCAGCTGAACCGCGTCAATTCGACGCTGCAAGAGTGCTTTGGTAATTTTGTTGCTGTCGAAACTTCTTGCGGCGAAATTGATTTAAAGCAACGCGCCTCGCGGCTTGGCGAATTTTGCGTTTGCAGCATTGGCACCCCGGTGAACAACAGCGGATCAAACCGGGCGACGCGCCACTTGATGCTCCAG
>JAYWBP010000072.1:0-5683 GCA_043781375.1 Novosphingobium sp. | reverse complement strand
GGACTATGTGCCAAATCCCCGCCGGGGCACGACCTATCTGGTGCGCCTTGCCGCGCCTGAGTTCACGTCGTTGTGCCCGGTCACCGGACAGCCCGATTTTGCCCATCTGGTAATCGATTATGCGCCGGATGAGACAATCGTCGAGTCCAAGTCGCTCAAGCTGTTCCTCGGCGCGTTCCGCAACCATGCGGGCTTCCATGAGGATTTGACGGTCGGCATCGGCCAGCGGCTGGTCACGGAAATGCGGCCTTTGTGGCTGCGGATCGGCGGCTACTGGTATCCGCGCGGGGGCATTCCCATCGACGTATTCTGGCAGTCCGGGCCAGTCCCCGAGGCGCTGTGGGTGCCCGATCAGGGCGTCGCGTCCTACCGCGGCCGGGGCTAGCACGGCATCTGTGGCAGGCTTGCCACGCCCGTCGATTATTTGCAGTTCGAATAGCAGCTTGGTAAATCCAGATTAGAATCCAGGCAACCTTCAAGAGTTTGCCGCGTTGCAAAAGTCAACTTTCAGAAATCGAAGCTTTGTCATGTTTTCAGGATTATCAGGCCGCATTGTGATGCTGATGGAGGATGAATTCCTCATCGCGATGGATATCGAGGACGAACTGCACGCTCGCGGAGCACAAGTCCTGGGGCCGTTTTCGCGGGTTCGCGACTGCCTCAAGGCGCTCGAAAACAACCAGCCGTGTGCTGCGGTGCTCGACATCAATTTGGCCGACGGTGACGTCTATCCGATTGCCGACCGTCTGGCCCAGCAGGCCAAACCGATCGTCTTCAACACCGGCATGAACGCTCCGGCGGAACTGGTTCAGATGTTCGCATCAGTGCCGGTCTGCCGCAAGCCTACCAGTGCCAAAGAAGTGGTGAACGCTCTTGAACAAGAAATGCGCAAGCTCACGAAATCGTGACCCAGCTATAACCGTCCCTACTTTATAGGCGTGATGATTACCGGTTAAGCGCCAGCGTCTCGCGTTCAAGTCTGGCGGGATCGATGGTTTCGCCACCAATTGCATTGGCAACACGACTGGACACGCACTGCACCATGACTTCGGGATAGTCTGCCTTGCGCGCGATTTCGCCGTTGAGTAGGCGCTCCTGATCAATTTCGCAGCTGGCACGGGAAACATAGGCATGATCGGAGGTCGCCAGCTGCTGGCATGCCGTCCCGTCATCCGAGCAGCCGAACAGCAATAGTGCAAAACCCAGCGCGCTCATAGCCGTGCTCCTCCTCTGTTCAACCGGTAGGGGCTAATGAGGTTCCCGTGTGTTTTTCGGCTGCATCGGCAAATCTAAGCGCAATTTGAACGGAGCTTCCGGGAAATTTGAACTAACGTGGAACGCTTTGCCGGTTCAGGTATTTTGCCGATTAGTCATGATCCAGAGTTGAAGTCCTCTGGCGCGGGCATCTGGGGGAATGCGCTGCATGCGGAACGGGCAAACTATGGAATATGGGCAGAGCCTAGCTGCGGGTCCAGGCTGACACGAAGTGGTCCAAGCCGACCTTTCCAGACGCGACCTTCGCCACATCCTCCGGATTGAGACCGCGCCGCGCCATGACGAGGTTGATGCGATGTTCGGCGCGCTCGATCTTAATGACCGCGCGGATTACGCCCGCTTTCTGGCCAGTCATGCGATTGCCCTTGCGGCATGTCAGCCGATCCTCGATCCATTCGTCGTCGAGCAGCTCCGGTTACCGCTGCCTGCTTTCTCGGCTCTGTTGCGGCTGGATCGGGCGGCCTTGGGTACCCCTGCTGAAATCTTGCCGAGGCTCGCCCTGGCTCCTGCTACCGATCCCATTGGCGTGGCCTATGTTATCCTGGGCTCGCGCCTGGGCCTTACCGTCCTGCGCCAGCGCGGCTTCTGGGGTGCCCGGGCGAGCGCCTATATGAGCGACGACAGCGGCCTGGCGCTGTGGCGGGGTCTGGTCGCCTGGCTGCGTTACCGTCCGATCGCAGATGCCCGGATCGAAGCTGCCTGCGCATCGGCCGAAGCGAGCTTCGATCTGTTTCGTCTGGCCTTTGCTGCCACCGCCCCATTCACTCGACGCGCTGCATGAAAGCGACCGACAGCGACACCATGAGCGACCTTACCAACTGCGATCGCGAACCGATCCACATTCTTGGCCGGATCCAGAGCTTTGGATACCTCCTCTCAGTTTCGAACGACTGGATCGTCAATCATGCTTCGGCCAACTGGCTGGACCTGACCGACAAGCCGGTGGAGGACATGATCGGGACTCGCGCCGAACTGTGGTTCGGGCCCGGCATGGCCCAGGAACTGCGGACGCGGCTGCAGCTGCTTACCGGTCCCGATGCCGTCGAACGGCTGTTCCGGCTCGATATCTTCGGTAACGGAACGCTGTTCGACGCGGCGGTTCACCGAAGCGGCAGCTCGATCGTGATCGAACTTGAGCGCAGCGGATCGGTCGATGACCGCGACACCCTGGGTCAAGTCCGCTCGATGATCGACCGGATGCGCAATAGCCCATCGATCGAACACCTGTGCGACATCGCTGCGCGCCAGGTCCGCGCCCTGACTGGCTTTGATCGGGTAATGGTCTATCGCTTCGGCGCCGATGGCTCGGGTTCGGTCATCTCTGAAAGCCTGGTCGGAGCGACCGACAGCTTCCAGGGGCTGCATTTCCCCGCCAGTGACATTCCGGCGCAGGCGCGCGCGATGTATATTCGCAACATGCTGCGGATCATCAGCGACGTTGGCGATCCGACCGTGGCGGTAGTCCCCGCGACCAATCCCGACGGCCAGCCGCTCGACCTTTCCATGAGCACGCTGCGGGCGGTTTCGCCGATCCATATCGAGTACCTCAGGAACATGGGGGTCAAGGCCTCGATGTCGATATCGATCATGCGGCGCGACACGTTCTGGGGGCTGATCGTCTGTCATCACTCCGAACCCGTCGTCTTGTCCTACAGCACACGCACGGCCGCCGAGCTGTTCGGCGAGATGTTCGGGTTTCTGCTCGACCGTGCTGAAACCGACGCTACCCAAGCGCTGCAGCGGGAGGCCAGTCGGCTCCACGATCAGATCATGGCCCGGCTGGCCGGCGGAGGGACACTGCTCGCCAATTTCGATGATTTCGGCGATGCCATTGCCCAGGTCATCCCTTGCGACGGTGTCGCCGGATGGATCGACGGCGAATTCGTCAGCCGCGGTTCGACGCCGACTCGGGCCGAATTCGGACCCCTGCTGCGTTTCCTCAACACTACCGGGGCCGGCCGCATCTGGGCGACCGATCATCTGGCGAAAGTCTATCCAGCGGCAACACAGCTGCTGCCGCGCGTCGCTGGATTGCTCGCGCTGCCGGTGTCGCGCATTCCGCGTGACTATATCGTGCTGTGCCGCAAGGAATTCCTCCATTCGGTGACTTGGGCGGGTAACCCGGACAAGGCAGTCGAGCCCGGACCCAACGGCCTGCGCTTGACCCCGCGGAAAAGCTTCGAAGGCTGGCAGCAGGACATCTGCGGCCAAAGCGCGCCGTGGACCGCAGATGAGAGCAAGAGCGCTGAAACCTTGCGCATCACCCTTATCGAAGTGGTGCTGCGGCTGACCGATTCAGCGATCCGCGAGCGCGAAGCGTCGAGCCAGCGTCAGGACCTGCTGATCGCCGAACTCAATCACCGGGTGCGCAACATCCTCAACCTGATCCGCAGCCTGATCTCGCAGAGCCAGGCCGACGCGGGGACAATCGAGGACTTCGCCGGGATCGTCGGTAGTCGGATTTTCGCGCTGGTTCGGGCTCACGATCAGATTACCCAGACCAACTGGGAACCGGCCTCATTGCACGAACTGATCCGGACCGAAGGCGCCGCTTATCTCAACGACCGGGTCGACCGGCTTGAACTGCGCGGCACCGATGCGATGATCCAGCCCGCCGCGTTCAGCACCCTGGCGCTGGTGATCCATGAACTGATGACCAACAGCTGCAAGTATGGCGCACTGTCGAACGCTGACGGGCGAGTGACTCTGACCAGCGAGCGGCGCGACGACAAGGCGCTGATCCTGAACTGGAGTGAAAGTGGCGGCCCACCGGTGGTTGCCCCGACCCGGCGCGGGTTCGGCTCGACCATCATCGAGCGGACCATTCCGCACGAGCTGGGCGGCGAAGTGAAAGTGGAATTCGCGGTTGCCGGGATGCAGGCGCGGTTTGTCCTGCCCGCAGCTCAGATCGCCTATTTCACCGATTCTGCGCCGATCGAAACGCCGGCTTCGGCTTCGCCAGCGGCACCGGCTGATGACCGGCAGCTGCTGTCCGGCGAAGTCCTCATCGTCGAGGACAATATGCTGATCGCACTGGAGGCGGAGGACCTGCTCCAGTCGCTCGGTGCCAGCGAATGCCATCTCGTCGGCACGGTCAGCAAGGCGCTGGGCGTGATCAACGAGCACAAAATCGGCTTTGCGCTGCTCGACGTGAACCTGGGGCATGAAACCAGCGAAGAGATCGCCGCAGCACTTCAGGACCAGGGTATCCCCTTCGTGTTCGCGACCGGCTATGGTGAGTTATCTCCGGTCGTAGCTTCGTTTGCGGACGCGGAAATCATTGCCAAGCCCTTCACCAAGGGCGATCTGGTGGCGGCCATCAAGCGGCGCCAGGCGCGCTGATCGGGATGCGGCGAAGTGCCCGCGGGGCGCGGAACTTTCATCGCTGCGGCCCGTTGATCTCCCAAACCGCGTGGGTCCCATTCCAATCGGCGCGCGGGATGGAGATCAATCGATGTATAAGCAATCCACCGATGCGGCGCAGCTCAAGCATGCCTTCTGGGAAAAGCTGACGCACTCGCCGATCGTCATGCTCGAACTCGATGCCGATCCCGAAAGCGCCGCGCCGATGACCGCGCAGCTCGATAAGCATGCCGATCACGCGATCTGGTTCTTCACCACCCGCGACGGCCGTTTTGCGCCCGGCGGCACGGCGACCGCCAAATTCTCCGCCAAGGGCCACGACCTGTTCGCCCGCTTCTCCGGGACCCTGACTGAAGAGACCGATCGGGCAGTGTTCGACAAACACTGGAGCAAGCCCGTCGAGGCCTGGTACCCAGCGGGCAAGACCTCGCCCAACATCCTGTTCCTGCGGATGGATCTGGGTTCAGCCTCAATCTGGCTGTCCGAGCTGGGCGTGACGGGCACGATCAAGATGTTGCTGGGCATGGACGTGCGCGATGAGGGCGGTCGGCAGATAGAGACGGCACTGTAAGATATTCGAGCCAAGATCGTCATCGCGAGTCCTTCGGCAGGTTCGGGAAGAACTGCTGCTTTGCTAAGCTCCTCGCAATGAAGAGGCGCTGGTAAGAGAATCGGCGCTATCCCCGCGCCAGTTCCCCAGCCCAGGTTAACTCCGCTATAAATCGCCGCCGTTGGTCCTCGTACCGGGCCGGTCGTCAAACACCAAAGTGTCGAGCCAGACCTGTTACCAGGGCACGGGGCCGGTGGCGGAGAAGAATCCGCCGGTCGGGCCATCGGCGGGAAGGTCGGTTAAGGTGGCGATGAAGGCTGCCGCGTCGACCGGGCTTTTGGTGCCGCGATGACCGTTGAAGTCGCTTTTGACGAAGCCGGGATCGGCGGCGTTGACCTTGATGCCAAGGGCTTCCAGCTCGCGCGAAAAGGCCAGCGTGACCGCGCTGAGCGCGACCTTGGAAGTCATGTAGCCCAGCCGGTTGATCGGATAGAC
>JAYWBP010000071.1:0-16458 GCA_043781375.1 Novosphingobium sp. | reverse complement strand
ACTGGCGCTGATGCCCGCTTCCCGGGCCATAAGCGAAGCCGTCCAATGGGTCGTCTCACCCGGCGGTGCCTCATGCGTCCGCGCCACTACCAACGCGATGGTCTCCAGGGTCAGAGCCCGGATGCGCGACGGACGGGTTTTATCACGCAGCAGGCCTTCCGCCCCTTCCTGCATGAAACGCTCTTGCCAGCGCCACACGCATGTCTTGGACGTGCCCGTCCGCCGCATGATCTCGCGGGTGCCAACCTCATCGGCGCTCAGCAGCACGATCTCTGAACGCCAAACGTGCTTCTGAGGGGTGTTGCGATCCTTGGAGATCCGCTCGAGACGCTCTCGGTCCGCTGACGTGAGGTCGATGACTATACCACTGCGCATCCCCAATGACTCGCACGGTTACAGTCCGCTGGGAATCCATAATCGGACTCAACCGTCAGGCGAGAACCACTAGGTCGTGATTCTCGCGATAGTGAGCGGCGAGATCGAAGGCGGATAACGGGACGGCAATTTGCGTCAATGCTGATGGGGTCCAAAATGATGCTTCTGACCAAATAGATGACCAAATATAGGCTTCTCGTGTACGGCAAGCGAATTGCCGATCCTGCCAATCGGGTAATCTAGGGCGATTGACGCGCCGCCCATTCGAGATACCTTACTTCGTACAAAATCAGGAGAACCTTCATGTACAGTCACGTCTTCGTCGGCAGCGACGATCTGGAGAAATCCAAAACCTTCTACGACGCCGCGTTCGGGGCGATGGGGGGCAAACCGGGGTTCTTCGATGCCAAGGGCCGCCTGATCTATGCCCACAACGGCGGCATATTCATGATCTCCACACCGATCGACGGCGAGCCTGCCAGCGCAGCCAACGGCGGCACTATCGGCCTCAAGATGGACAGCACCGAGATGACCGACGCCTGGCACAAGGCCGGGGCGGCTGCGGGCGGCACCGCGATCGAAGATCCGCCGGGCTGGCGCGGCGAAGGCGCGGGGCGGTTGTACCTAGCCTATTTGCGGGATCCCGCCGGGAACAAGCTGTGCGGGCTGCATCGGTGATCGGCTGTCAGGGGAGAGGGTATCCCTCCACCGCCGCCATCTAAGCAGTTCCCCTAACGCGACAGCAAAAATACCGCGTGTTCTGCGCGGAAGTTGGCTGCCGCCGCGCTGGTCTGTTTGTCGCCGGTGAGGAACCAGGCTTGCTCGACCTTGATCCCGCGTTCTGCCACCAGCGCGCGGAAATCGTCGACAGTGACGTGGTGGACGTTTTCGGTAGCATACCAGGCCACCGGTAGCAGGCGGGTTACCGGCATTCGTCCGCCCCACAACAGGCTCAGCCGCACGCGCCAGTGGGCGAAATTGGGGAAGCTGACGAAGGCCTTGCGCCCGACGCGGAGAAGTTCCTCCAGCACCTTGTCCGGGCGCATGGTGGTCTGCAGCGTCTGGCTCAGGATCGCATAATCGAAGCTGGCGTCGGGGTAGAACGCCAGGTCCCGGTCGGCGTCGCCCTGGATCACCGATAGACCGCGCCCGACGCATTCCTCGACGCCTTTGGGGTCGAGTTCCATTCCGCGCGCGTCGCACCCGCTGTCATCGCGCAAAGCGGCGAGCAAATCACCGTCCCCGCAGCCGACGTCGAGCACCCGGCTGCCCGGCGTCACATGGCTGGCGATCACCGCCAGATCGGGGCGCAGCGCGGTCATCGCGAGAGAAACCCGGCGATCACCCGATCAAGCGCGGGGACTTCGAGGAGAAAGCTATCGTGGCCGAACGGCGCGGCCAGTTCGACGAAGCTGACCGGAGCCCCAGCCGCGTTAAGGGCGTGAACGATGCGGTGGGATTCGGCAGTGGGATAAAGCCAGTCGGTATCGAAACTGATCAGGCAGAACCGCGCATGGTTACCCGCGAAAACTTCGGACAGGCGCCCGCCGTGGTCCTCTGCCAGATCAAAATAGCTCATTGCCCGAGTGATATAAAGGTAGGAATTGGCATCGAACCTGCCAGTGAAGCTGATCCCCTGATGGCGTAGATAGCTCTCCACTTGAAAGTCGGCATCGAAGCCGAAGCTCTTGGCCGTGCGGTCCTGCAAACGGCGACCAAACTTCTCGGCCAGGCTCGCCTCCGACAGGTAGGTGATGTGCGCCGACATCCGCGCGACGGCCAGTCCGGCGTCGGGTGCGCTACCGGTTCCTTGGTAACTACCGCCCTGCCACGCCGGATCGGCCATGATCGCCTGACGCCCGACTTCCTGGAAGGCAATGTTCTGCGCAGGCATCGTCGCGGTGGCGGCAATGGCGAGGACGCGGGCGGCGCGCTCGGGCCAGTTGGCGGCCAGGCTCAACGCCTGCATCCCGCCCATCGATCCGCCGATGACGCTGTGCAATTGCGCGATCCCCAGTGCATCGAGCAGCGCGATCTGGGCGCGGACCATGTCGCGGATGGTGATGACCGGAAAGCGCATGCCCCACGGCTGGCCGTCGGGGGCGAGGCTGGAGGGCCCGGTCGAGCCCATGCAGCTACCCAGGACATTGGTGCAAATCACGAAAAGCCGGTCAGTGTCGATCGGCTTGCCCGGGCCGACCATCCGCTCCCACCAGCCGGGCTTGCCGGTGATCGGGTGTGGGCTGGCCAGGTGCTGGTCTCCTGTGGTGGCGTGGCAGACAAGCACGGCGTTGTCGCGGGCGACGTTAAGCGTGCCATAAGTCTCATAAGCGATCCGTACCTCGTCGAGGCTCTGCCCGCCGTCGAGCAGCAGCGGCGCGGTCAGGTCCAGCACCTGGCTGGTGAAGGGGAGCGGGGCATCGGCCATGTCACGCGGAAGTGGGGGACGCTGCGCGGGCTGTCAATTGGGCGGTTCGGCAATTGGCCGGGTTGGCAATTGGGCGGTTCGGCAATTGGGCGGTTCGGCAATTGGGTGGGCTGTCAATTAGGCGCTGGGCTGCTAAAGGCTGCGCCGCAATGGCCGACGCTCCCACCCCCAAGCCTTGGATCAGAGCGATCCACGCCTATGTCCCGGGCAAAGCAGTCGGGAGCGACGGGCGCGCGCTGATAAAGCTGTCGGCTAACGAGAACCCCTTGGGGACGAGCAAAGCGGCGCTGGCGGCGCGCGACATGGCTACCGCGCCCTCACGCTATCCCGATCCCGAGAGCGCCGATCTGCGCCAGGCGATCGGCACGTTGCACGCGATCGACCCGGCGCGGATCGTGATGGGGACGGGGTCGGACGAGCTCCTGAACCTGGCGGCGCAGGCCTATGCCGGAGTGGGCGACGAGGTGGTCTATGTCCGCTTCGGCTTTTCGGTCTACGACATTGCCACCCGGCGCTGCGGCGCCACGCCAGTGGTTGCGCCCGACGCGGACTACGGCACCGATGTCGATGCGTTACTGGCTTGTGTAACCGCGCGGACGCGGGTGGTGTTCGTGGCCAATCCCAACAATCCCACGGGCAGTTACATTACGGCGCGCGAACTCGCGCGGCTTCATGCTCAGCTTCCGTCTGAAGTCCTGCTTGTAATTGACCAGGCCTATGCCGAATATACGCAGGATGATGGTGGCATAGCGCTAGCCGAAGCCCATGCCAACGTGTTGGTGACGCGGACCTTTTCCAAGATTTATGGCCTGGCCGGAGAGCGGATCGGCTGGGGCACCGCGGCGCCCGCGATCATCGCGACGCTCAACCGCATCCGCGGGCCGTTCAACGTGTCGAACTCAGGTCAGGCGATGGCCCTCGCGGCGCTCGGCGACGCGGCGTTCGTCACACATTCGCGCGAGCACAACCAGACGGAGCGCAAGCGGTTCGTGGCCAAGCTAAAGGCGCTGGGCAACCACGGACTGCGGCCGTTGCCGAGCGAGGCCAACTTCGTGCTGATCCTGTTTTCCGGAGAATTGACCGCAGAAATGGCCTATAACAGTCTGGCCGATAATGGTTATATGACGCGCTGGCTGCCCAATCAGGGCCTGCCGCATGGGCTGCGGATCACCATCGGCACGGGCGCGCAGATGGACGATATCGCCCGGATCTTGCGCAGCCTTGCCGAGGCGGCGCGATGAGTGGCGCCTCGCCTTCTCCCGCCTTGGCTCCCTTCACCAACGTCGCGATCATCGGCTTGGGCCTGCTCGGCGGATCGATCGGGCTGGCGGTGTGCGATTACCTGCCCGGCACTTTCACCACCGGCTACGATACCGATCCCGCCAGCCGCGCACGCGCAACCGAGCGCAGCCTGGTCAACAAGGTCTGCACCAGCGCGGCCGAGGCTGTGGCTGAGGCCGACCTGGTGATCTTCTGCGTACCGGTGGGCGTTATCGGCTCCGCAGCGGCAGAAATCGCGCAAGCCCTGCCCGCCCATGCCCTAATCAGCGATGTCGGCTCGTCCAAGGAGGGCATCGCCCGCGCCCTCGCAGAGACTTTGCCTCACCACCAGATCATCCCGGCGCACCCTGTCGCGGGCACCGAAGACTCAGGGCCCGACGCAGGCTTTGCCAGCCTGTTCCGCAACCGCTGGTGCATCCTCACTCCGCCCGCCTCCGTCGACAAGTTGCTGCTGACCCGGCTGGTCCAATTCTGGGAAGAACTGGGCGCCAATGTCGAGATCATGGACGCAGCGCACCACGACCTGGTCCTGGCCGTGACCAGCCACCTGCCCCACCTGATCGCCTATACCATCGTTGGCACAGCTTCTGATTTGGAGACTGTAACCCGCAGTGAAGTCATCAAATATTCGGCTGGTGGCTTCCGCGACTTTACCCGCATCGCCGCTTCCGATCCGACGATGTGGCGCGACGTGTTCCTGGCCAACAAGGACGCGGTGCTGGAAATGCTCCAGCGTTTTTCCGAAGACCTGACCGCGCTGCAACGCGCGATCCGGGTCGGCGACGGCGATGCCCTGTTCGACCACTTCACCCGCACCCGCGCCGTCCGCCGCTCAATCATCGCCGAAGGCCAGGACGACGCGCGCCCCGACTTTGGGCGCAGCGATCATCGTGGCAGCGACACGGTTTAACCGAAGCAAGGCAACGTCGGGATCCGGATTACCCGGTTTGAACCTCGCGCCGCCCCGCAAACAACTCACCCGCCCCGCACGCCGCCAGCAGGATCAGGTGGGGCAGGATCGGCACGCGATAGCGCCAGTCGTAATCGACCTGGATTGCGCCGTGAAACAAGGCGTAGAACACGATCGCGCCAAGCGCGGCGTAGCAGACGTTCTGCTCGCCCCGCCCCAATCGGCTGCGCCCGCCGACGAGCCGCACCACGAAATAGCCGGCCAGCGCGTAAGTCGGCACGAAGAACACCAGGTTGACGAGCCAGTGCCCGTGGCTGAACCCGGCTGCTCCTATTGCGAAGTAGTGCCACAGTCGGTCAAGGCTGATCAGCCAGACGTCAGTCAGCCCTTGCGGCGAGGCGTGAAAGGTTTCCAGCCGGTCCCAGACAACCTGGCCTTTGGCGTAATCGCTGGCGATCAGGTCAAACAGTGGCCGGGTCGGGCCCAGCGGCCAGTGTCCCGGCGCCTGAACGATTGCGCCGAATAGCCCCAGCCCCAGGGCCCCGATGACGACGAGCCCCGCCAGAATACGCCGACGGCTCAACCTTGTGTTCGCAGTGTTGGCGAGCAGGAACGACCAGGCGGTGATCGGGAACATGACGATGCCGGTCGGACGGAACAGCGAGGCCACGGCCGAAGCGGCAAAGACCGTCAGCCAGCGTTTGCGCACGCCTAACAAACGGCGCGCTTCCATCAGGAAAACGCCATAGGCGAGCAACAGGAAGATCGGGTCCGAAAGCAGATAGCGGCTCCACTGCCACAGGTCATGGCAGGCGAGAAGGAGCACCAGGGCGATCCAGCCACAGCGCCGGTCGCCGGTGATCCTGACCACAAGGCGCACAACCAGGGCGCCGACGGCAGCCATGGCGACCAGATTGAGCACGAGAAGCCCTGCCAGCCAAGCGGGGCCAAGCATGCGCAGCAGGGCAAGCAGCGTGACAAAAAGGCTGTAAGTGATCGCTGCGGGCTGGTTGAAGGCCCGGATCTCGCCAATCAGATCGAAGTGGCTGGCGCGCAGGCGATCCGCCCAAAGCAGGTATGTCGGCGTATCGCCGCCCATGCCCGGCCCGAACCACAGCAAGTTGAGACCCATGATCGCAAGCAGGGCCACAAACGCCGCACGCTCGGGGCGCAATCCGCGCAAAGTCTGGCGGGCGTTCACTGGAACACCCACAAAGTCTGGCGGGCGTTCACTGGAACACCCACTGGCGATTGAGCGCGAAGCTGACTAGCGGCGTAACCAGCAGCATCGGCACAATCGGCCACCATGGCGAGAGCCCGGCCAGCCCAGTGAGCCCTTCGACGAACAGGCTGTTGAGCACGAGGCTGACCAGCGATACTGCGAAAAACCTGCCAACCCGCAGCCCGGGCCGGTCACGCGTGCCGTAGCCACCAAAGCTGAGCCGCGAATGCAGCACAAAGCCGACGCAGACCGCAACCAGATAGGCCATGAAATTGGCGACGAGCGGCGGCACCCCGAATAGGATTGCGGGAATCAGGTAAGTCATGGCGGTCAGTCCGGCGAGAACCCCGCCAACCATCACATAGCGGAGCAATTGCCAGGCCAGCTTGTGTCGCGCGCCCTGGCCATCAACGCCCACCACGATCACACTAATAAAGATCGGAATCTAGCGGACGATAGATCATCCGCGTGACGTCGGGCATCGGTGCCTCGCCGGCCAGATCGCGCCACACCAGATTGAGCGGAGAGGGGCGCAGGCGCTGAGGGATCGGAATGAAGCCCGAAGCGGCCCAGGCGGCGCCCGGATCGAGCCCGAGATAGACGCGCAGCGGGCCGGGCGGCGCGACCCCGGAATCGGACAGATCGAACCCCTCGCCCAGCACCGCGGCGATTCCCGGAATCCCGGTTGCAGCCAGGATCCGCCCGCCGCGAACGGCATAACGGCGCTGGGGATTGGCCAGCCGCCAGCTCAGTATATCCGCAGTCCACAGTCGCTCAAAACTGGGTACGAACCTGCCGCTACGCCGCCGCGGTGCACCAAGCCCGACGTGGACGTCAACCGTACGGATGAGCTTGTACCGCGTCAGCAGAGGACCGGTGCTGGCCCGGTTGCCGGTGGCGAACGAAAACGCATAGCCCTGGCGAATGCCGTCGGCGAAAATCGCATCGCTGATCCCGCTTTGCAGGCGGCGACCGCGATGGTCGGGATGAATGGCGCCATTTTGAATACCGATTCCGCGCTGCTCCCCGCGGTCGGTCCGCGCGCGCATCGGAGTTGCGACCATGTGCCCGACCAGATCATCGCCAAGCCAGGCGTTGCAGCCTACCGCCCGACCCTCGGGATTGTCGACATACATCCATTGCAGATAGTCCGCGGTCAGATGGCGGGCACGCGGAAAGACCACTTGCAGCAACGCCGCAGTCTGAGCCAATTCTAGCGGATCAAGACGGGTCAGTTCGAAGCGATACGGGCTATCCACCAACCATGTCCTGCGCCAGTCCGCCGCGAACGGCAAGGGCGTGCTGGCCATAGCTGGAAAAGTCAAAACCCCGGTCGGCGACGCTTTCGAGCCGGGCGAACACGTCAGAGCGATTGCGCGACAGCAGCCAGCGGTAAAGCGGGCCAGAGGCATGCTCGAACGCGCGCGGGGCGCCAGGCGTATCGTCGATATCATAAGGATGAAGGTAACTGCGCACTGCCTGGCCGCGGCTGTGATGGCGGTCCAGGGCCTTGCGAACAACCTGGCGCGGCAGAGCGCGTAGATAGACCCCACCAGCCGGAAACGGCAGAATACAGGGCGAGAGCATGGTTATCGGTAGTTCCAGGACCTGCCCGACGAGGCGCGGGGCAGAACCGAACTCACGCCAGCTGAACAGTGGATTAGGCGCGGCCAGGACCGAACTCGAATAGGTAAAGCCCATCTCGGCCAGGATGCGATGCGCCCACGGCGTGCGCCGCGTCAGGGAAAACATCGGCGCGCGATAGCCCTCGATCGTTTGCGCGCCAGCACCGGCAAGCGCGTCAAGCGCGCGGCTCAGATCGTCGCGAAAGCCGTCCTCTCCCATGTGCTCGAGCGGTCGATGGCAATGCGAGTGACAGGCAAGTTCGTGCCCGGCACCGGCAATCCGCCGGACAAGGTCGGGCAGTGCGAGGGCGATTTGGCCAACAACAAAAAACGTTCCGCTAAACTTGCGCTCGGCCAGGAACGCCAGGTAGCGATCGGTCATGGCCGCAACGCGCGCCGGGGCGCCCTGACCGTCGCTGCCGCTGTTCGGGTCCTCGACATCGACGCTGAAGACAAACGGCACTTTTGGGCCGACAACTTTGGCTAACACGCCTCGTCCACTCGCCGCGAAATCGGCACTGTCGGGCGTCGCGCGATATCGAAGCCGATCGCGGCGAGCAGCATCTGGAAGCCCAGGATGATCGGCAGCGCAGCCAGCATCACCGTCCCCGCCGTGGCCGGGGTCCGTTGATCGAGCGCCAGCGCCCACTCGACCAGGCCGAGCACAGTGCCGAACAGCAGCAACGGCAGGCCGATCGCAATCTCAAGCGAGGCCACGTTGAAATCCTCGATAAAATAGCGCGTCCACAGTCGCCGGACGCAGCGCTTCAGACCAAGCAGCGGATAGCGGGCGATCACGTGGCGCAGGCGCAGGCTGCTGACCTCGCCGTTGTAGCGCGCCGGAATTGCCACGTCGGCCACCACCGCGTCGATCAGGTTGAGCTGGAACAGCATGTCGGTTTCGAAGAAATAACAGTCCGCCACCGCATCGAGGTCGATCAGGCGCAGCGCCCGGCTGTCGATCGCGGTGAAGCCGTTGGCCGGATCGAGCACGTGCCAGTGCCCGGTCACCGCCTTGTGCAGGAACGAGGCGAGGTTGTTGCCCAGCCGCCGTCGGCCAGGCATCGCGCGGCTCGCGCCGCTGTTGTCGCTGGTTTCAGGCGGCATCAGGTGCGGCGGGGCGAAGCGGTTGCCCTTGGCATAGTCGGCCTGGCCCGCCACGATCGGCGCGATCAGGCGACCGATCTGCGCCGGGTCCATCTGGAAATCGGCATCGAGCTTGACCACAATCTCCATGCCTTGCGCCAACGCCGCGCGATAGCCGCGCTTGACCGCGCCGCCCACGCCAAGATTCGCCAGGTTGATCAGCACTTCCACCCGCGGATCGCCCAGCGCGAGGGCGACGGCCCCGCTACTTTCGGGACAGGCATCGTCGACCACATAGATCCGCTCGACCGCATTTCCGATCGCGGCCAGCACCTGAGCGATCGTCGACGCCGCGCGAAAGCTGGGGATGACCACCGCCAGGCGCGGCGCGGTGCCAACTTCCGGCTTGTCGATGATCTTGCTTTCCAGCCCCATTGGCCGAGCCTTAGGCCCGATCCGGAACCGGTAAAGCGGGAATTGTATCCACCGGGTTCAGCGCGTTGATCGCCTCCCACACCCGCGCCTCCACCACGTCGCGCGGCAGTCCGGCGGGGATCACTTCGCCAAAGCGGATCGTGATCGTGCCCGGTCGCTTCCACAGGCGGTTATAAAGCACCCCGCTGTCGATCGCGACCGGCACCACCGGCAGCGCCAGCAGCTTGTAGAGGCCGGCAAACCCAGCCTGCAGCGGCGGGCGGGTGCCGTGGGTAACCCGGGTGCCTTCGGGAAAGATCGCCAGCGGACGCGTTCCGTCCATCTGCCGCCGCGCCTCGGCAATCATCGTGCGCAAGGCGCGCGCGCCCTGCTCGCGTTCCACCCCGACGAGGCCGAAGTTTCGCCCGACCGTGCCCCACAGCGGAATCCGCAGCAGCTCGGCCTTGGCCATGACCACCGGATGAGCGAGCAGGTTCGGCAGGTCGATCGCGTCGTAGAAGCTCTCGTGCTTGAGCGCGACGATCACCGAACCGGCGGGCGGCGTGCCTTCGAACTGCACGTGGATACCCAGTAGAACCCGCGCGCAGGCCGCATGATAGGCCGACCATGCCTCCACCGCCGGAATGAACCGGTTACTCCGCACGATCCAGGCGAGCAGCGCAGCCAGAACATAGCCGATGCTGCCGAGATAAAAGGCCAGGGTGAACGCGATCGTGCGCGCGATCTGCGCCGGGCTCGCCCGCATCAGTCGCCCCACAGCGCGGCGATGCGCCGCGCGAGCAGCTTATGGTATTCAAGGAACAGCATCCGCAGTGATGGGTGCGAGGATACCGCATCCTGCAGCACGGTCACCGAGGTGGGCAACTGCGCTCGCAGATCGTGGGCGGCCCGGCGCATGTGCCAGTCGCTGGTGACGAGGCGGACGCTGCGCAGGCGGTTGGCGGAAATCCAGCGCTCGGCCTCTTGGGCATTGCTGGTGGTATCGACCGACTGGTAGCCCAGCGTCACGCAGCAATCCATCAGCGCTGGACTGGCGCCGTATTCGGCGGCGAATTCGCGCTTGCGCACCGCTGTATCGACCCCGGCGACGAGCAATTTATGGCTCTTCCCGACGCGCAGCAGATCGAGCCCCCGGGCGATCCGCCCCTCGCCTCCGGTCAGCACAACGATCCCGTCACTCGGCCCGGGCGGTAGTGGCTTGGGCAGGAACACTGCGAACAGGATGAAGCCCAGCGCCCAGCTTATCAGCAGCAGCGAGGCAAGCCGACGCACCATCAGAGCATCCGGCGCAGTGCGTTGAGGACCGAAATCCGAGCGGTCACCATCGCCAGCCCCACCGCCAGAACCGGAATCAGGGCGAGGATCAGCCAGTCGAGGAGGCCGAGTGCTCCGCCCGCGACCAGCCCCGCGCCCAGTCCGGCAAACTGGCGCCCAAGCAAGACCACCGCGACCAGCGCCAGCGCCAGCCCGACCGCTCCCCCGCCCGCAGCGTCGAGCCCGATCGAGCGCTGGAACACCCGCGCAATCTGGCGGTCGGTCCCGCCCAGCAAATGGACGATCTCGATCGTGTCGCGGTTCGTGCCCAGCGCGGTGCGCGCCGCCAGCAGCACCGCCGCCGCGCTCGCCCCGGCCAGCAGTACGACCAGCGCCAGGACCAGCCACTGCAGCGAACGAATCGCGCCGAACACCGGCTGGAGCCAGCCCGACTGCGCATCGACCTGCGCCGACGGCGCGGCGCGGCGCAGCGCCGCCTGGATCGCAGCGACCCGCGCGGCGGTGACCGGCCCCGAAAGCCGCGCGTCGATCAGCGCGGGGATTGGCACGGCTGCGGCATCCTCGGCCGCGTTGCCAGTCAAATCCGAATTGCCGAGCCAAGGCTCGATCAGGGCATCGACCTCGTCTGTCGGCACCAGCCGCAACCCAGTGACTCCGGGCATCGCCTTGAGCGCATCGAGCGCGGCTATCGCCTGGGCCGCGCGCGCCTCGGGTCCGGCCTCGATGATCTGGACGGTGATTCCACCCGCCAGGTCAGCCGAAGCGGCAGCCGCGACATTGCGCAACGCCAACCCGGCAGCGGCGGCGATTACAGTCAGTGCGACCATGATCGCCAACACCCACGGCATCGGCCCTGATAGCCGCGCCTGGGGGACCAGTTCGGCCTCGCCCAGCCCGGAAATCTGCTGCCACCCGCGCACCAGCGCTTGGCGCATCGTGCGGGGACGGGCGACTGCGGCCTTGTCCATCCTGTCGTTCACTGCGGTCTTGTCGCTCACTGCAGGCCCGGCCCGCCGGAAGCCATCGCCGGACGCCGCGGAGGATAGCGCAGCGCGCCGGTCGGATCGCTCAGCCGCCCCCGATCGAGCCGCATGATCAGCGATTCGGGCACTTTCTTGAGCAGATGGATATCGTGGGTGGCGACCACCACGGTCGTGCCCAGACGGTTGAGCGCCTCGAACAGCCGCAACAGCTTGACCGCCATTTCAGGGTCGACGTTGCCGGTGGGCTCGTCCGCGACCAAAATATCGGGGCGACCGATCACTGCGCGGGCAATCGCCACACGCTGCTGCTCGCCGCCCGAGAGCGTTGCCGGGCGAGCCGCCATGCGCTCGGTCAGGCCGACCCATTCGAGCATGTCGGTGACCGGCTTGACCAGATCGCGCTCGCTCACCCCGGCAACCCGCAACGGCAGCGCGATGTTGTCGAAGGCCGACAGGTGCGCGACCAGCCGGAAGTCCTGAAAGACCACGCCCAAACGCCGTCGGAAGCCGGGCAGCCGACCGCGCGGCAGGGTGATCGCGTCGCTGCCGAACATCCGGATCATCCCGCGCGAGGGTCGCTGGGCCAGGAACAGCAGCCGCAGCAAGGACGACTTACCCGCCCCGCTGGCTCCGGTGAGGAAGTAAAAGCTGCCGGGAAACAGGGTAAACGAGATGTCGGTGAGGATTTCCTTGCCAGAGCCATAGCGCAGCCCGACGTTGTCGAACTGAACGATTTCCCCCTCGGCGGTCTGGCTCATTCTCTCGCTTCGTTCTGTCGTGACGCACCGGGTTAGACGCGCGCACCGGCTATAGCTGTCAATCGATGTGGAAAAAAGGCCCACAAGCGATGCTTTTGCCGGTCCATCGAGGCCCGGCCCTTGTCGGGTGGGCGAACATCATGCTTAACCGGGGCCGCGATGATCATTGCCTGTCCTGCCTGCTCAACCCGCTATGTCGTTCCCGACACCGCGATCGGCGTCGATGGGCGCACCGTGCGCTGTGCCAAGTGCCGCCATGCCTGGTTCCAGGATGGGCCTGAATTGGAAGCGCCTGTCCCGCTCAGCAAGCCCGCATCTTCCGCCCAACCCGAACCGTCGCGCGTCACTCGTGAACCCGACCCGCAAGCACCTTCTGGCGAGTCGGCGCCGCCAGTTCCTTCGCCTTCTCCGCCGCCACCTTCTGTCGCAGAACCGCAGTGGGCAGTCCGGGCACCGCCGGTGCAGCCGCCGCTGGCCCAGGTCAGCAGCTTCGACGAAAGCCCGTCGAGCTTTGCTCACGAGCCGCCGTTCCGCCCGCGCCGCAATCCGGCGCGGCTGTGGATGGCAGGCGCGGTCGGCTTTGCGGTGCTGTCGCTAGCCGCGGTCGGCGCGGTTGCCTGGTACGGTCTGCCCGACTGGGTGCCGCTGGCGCGCCCGACGTTCGACGCCGCCCAGCCCGACCTTGTGCTCGATTTCCCCGCCAGTCACCAGGATCGCCGGACGCTGCCCAACGGCACCGAATATTTCGGGGCGAGCGGCACCGTGCGCAACGTCGGCCAGGTCAAGCGTAACGTCCCTTCGATCCTGATCGTGCTGCGCGATGCGCGCGAGCGGATTGTCTATAGCTGGGAAGTCGCCCCACCCAAACGCCAGCTCGCCCCGGGCGAAAGCCAGACGATCAATCAGGCGGTAACCGACGTCCCCAAGTCCGCCAAATTCGCCGAAATCGGCTGGAAGCCGGGATAAAAGGGCCGGTTTCGTGCCTCGTGACGGGTGCTGGGCACAAGACTTTTCCCACGCCGCTTGCAGCCCCCCCTGCCCTTTGCTAAGGGCCCGCTCCTACCCCCAAAGGCGGCCCTTGCAGCCTTGTCGATTTAGCGGTCGTGGCGGAATTGGTAGACGCGCAACGTTGAGGTCGTTGTGGGCGAAAGCCCGTGGAAGTTCGAGTCTTCTCGACCGCACCAAACAGTCCAAAATCACTTCCCCGAATGGGACCGGAGCCGGACCAGACGCCTTGAATGGCGCAGTTCCGCGGGCCGTGGCGCGACGAGCATTTTCAAGTGCAGTCAGAGACTCCCGATTTAACTACTTCAATTGGATGAAAAATTGGCCCCGTCTCCGGCGCCGAAATCCTGACTGCAGTTGATATGCGGGAGTTTGGTCTCAGGCGAAGCCGAGCAATGCTCGCTGATCAGTCCAGGCGAGCGGCAGATCGATGTTCTGCAAAGTACGCGCGGTCAATGTGGACGGCTGCCGTCCCTCGACGATGGCGGTGACAATGTCCGGCGCCAGGCATGCCAGCGCCGCCAGTTTGCTAAGTCGGGTCCGGCACCGACCATGATCAGCAGCGATGGCAGCAATCGATCGATCCGGGTTGGAAAGTATCAGCTGCTTCGCCTGATGCGCCTCGGCCATCAACGCGACTAGCTTCTGATCGCGCGTAGCCGCAGCGATCGAGATGGGTTGCTGCGAGGGAATGACCAGCCGGATCTGGTGGCCGTGCCTGACCCTGGTTGCAGGCAGGGTCAGGACCATCAATTTCTCCTCCCCATCGGGGTCGAGAACAAGTCCCAACGCGGCAGCCAGCCCGATCCTGTCGACGGTCAGATCAATTGCTTCCTCACCGAGATCGATACGGTTGATCAAGGGAACGATGAGGCTGTGTTTCGCCGTCGCCGAACCGCTGCGCAGGGTCGCTGCGGCGAGGTCGGCTTTTGACAGCATCTGCTGGATCGATTCGGCAGACCCTCCTTCGGCCAAGCCGCAGAGCAACTCCTGATCGGTCAGCTGCTCGGAAAGCCGATCGCACACCAGCCGCTCGAGATCGTGCGCCGAAACGCGCCATGCCGGAGCATCGTCAAGCTGATCGGTGCGGGTGACGTAATAGCGGTAGCGCTTACCAGGCTTGGTCGCATGGCTTGGAGTCATCGCCCTGCCCTCGCCGTCGAACACCAAGCCGACCAGCAGGCTGGGCTGCTGGCTCCTAAGCCGGCGCGCTGTGCCTGACGCGTTGCCTTTGAGCTTGTCATGCACTGCTTGCCACAGGTCGGTGGGAACGATCGGGAGATGCTCACCGGGGAAGAACTCGCCCTTGTGGACGATCTCCCCGAGATAGATGCGGTTCGAGAGCAGGTGATAGAGCGTGCCGCGCCGGAAGATGCAGCCACCCTTGTGCGGTCCGCTCGCGCGGTTCTGCACCTTGGTTCGGTGCCCTTGCCGATTGAGCTCGTCGGCAAGTTCAACCACCGAGTTCAGTTCGAGATAGCGCTGGTAGATCTGCCGGACGAGGTCAGCTTCCTGCTCATTGATGACCAGCTTGCGGTTATCGACTTCGTAGCCCAGCGGCACCGGCCCGCCCATCCACATACCCTTGCGCTTGGAGGCCGCGATCTTGTCGCGGATCCGCTCGCCGGTAACCTCGCGCTCGAACTGGGCGAAACTGAGTAGCATGTTGAGCGTAAGCCGTCCCATGCTCGTGGTGGTGTTGAACGACTGGGTGATCGAGACGAAGCTTGCCTCGGCCTTGTCCAACACATCGACGATCTTGGCGAAGTCGGCGAGGCTCCGTGTCAGTCGGTCAATCTTGTAGACCAGGATGATATCGATCTTGCCCGCAGCGACATCGGCAAGCAGCCGCACCATGCCGGGCCGCTGCATGTTACCACCCGAGAACCCGCCATCGTCATAGCGATCTGGCACCACGGTCCAGCCTTCGTGGCGCTGGCTCAGCGCATAAGCGGCGCAGGCTTCGTACTGCGCATCGAGGCTGTTAAATTCCTGTAATAGGCCGTCTTCGGTCGACTTGCGGGTGTAGACCGCGCAGCGGAGCGTCTTTTCAGCCATTGCGCCGCAATCCGAAGAAGCGCGGCCCCGACCAGTGCGCGCCGGTGACCTCACGCGCAATCTCGCTCAGCGAGCGGTAGGTGCGGTCATTCCAGGCAAAGCCTGCTTCAATGACCTCGACCGCGATGGTCTGACCGTTCCATTCCCGGATCAGGCGGGTGCCTGGGGTGAGAGTGACCTTCGAAGGCAACGGCTCTGGCACCGCGCCACTTGCGGAAGCTGCGGCTCGCTCCAGTTCGCGCGCGACCAGCAGCGGCAACTTGCCATAACGCTTCTCTTGAAGCCGTTGGGCGAGCATGCGGCGCAAGAGATTGCTTGGAATATTGGGAATGTTGTCAGCTCCCATCGCTGCCCACTGCTCACGCAGCAGCGCTGGCGACATGGTCGCCAGCGCCGCCAGATCCTTAGCTAGCCTGGTCATTGCGTCGGTGCCGCCGCTACCAGGTAGCGGGTTTCACCGTCGATCTTGCTGCGGGAGACGTCATGTCCCTTCTTTCGCAAGCCGGTCAGCACGGCCCGCACGGTGTGCGGCAGCCAGCCGGTGGCTTCGACGATCGCACTGAGCGGCGCTCCTCCTTCGCCGCGGAGCAGTTCGAGTACCAAGTCTCGTTTGGTCACTCGCTTCGGTGCCGCTGGCGACAGGTTTGCAGCTGGTACATCGTTTTCTGCCGGATTTGATTCTGTACCTGCCTCGGGCGGGCGAGCCATGCGGCGAGGATTTTTTATGGTGGTCATGCGAGTGGTCCTTTCGGTCAGGGACCAGCAACATGCTGCTCCCACCACTCACAGCCCTGCCGATCGCGTCGGTCAGGGCGGCGGCCGGTCATGCCAGCCGCGTTTGATGAACCGACCAATGCTCGGTGTGCGCAGCAAGTCCAGTGGAATGTCGGCTTCGTCGGACACTCCGGAACGTCTTCTTTGAAGAGTGGATATCTGAAAAACGGACGATCTGAGCGGCGAACCAGTGCGTCAACTTCTCGCCCCTACCCGCGATCGATTGTCGCTCCCTTCTTGCTA
>JAYWBP010000070.1:0-5731 GCA_043781375.1 Novosphingobium sp. | reverse complement strand
GAGCCAACGGCTTGGGCAAATCAAGCCTGCTGCGTATCCTGGCCGGGCTGCTGACCCCTCTGGCGGGAAGCGTGACGCGCAAAGGCCAGGTCGCCCTGCTTGACGAACGGCCCGCGCTCGATCCGCACTTGCCGCTGGGCCGTGCGCTCGCCTTCTGGGCGGGTCTCGACGCGAGCGACGGGGAATCGGCTCTGGCCGCGATGAACCTGGCAGGTCTGGCCGAGGTCCCCGTCCGCCACCTCTCCACCGGCCAGCGCAAGCGCGCGGCAATGGCCCGGCTGATTGGCCAAGGCGCCGACCTGTGGCTGCTCGACGAGCCTTACAGCGGCCTCGACGAAGTATCGCGCGGGGGCATCGACGCGATGATCCGCCAGGCGCTGGGCCAGGGCTGCGCCTGCATCATCGTCTCGCACCAGCCGATCGCCCTGCCCGGCCTGAGCCTGCTCAATCTCGCAGATTACGCCCCATGAGCCGCGCGCTGCTGACCATCCTGCGCCGCGATCTGGCGATGCTCCTGCCCGGCACCCGGCGCGGCGGGACGATGCTGCCGCTGCTGTTTTTTCTAGCCGTGGCGATGCTGTTTCCCTTCGCGGTCGGGCCGGACGCCAGGCTACTCGCCCGCACCGGCGGCGGAGTAATCTGGGTCGCCGCGCTGCTTGCTGCGATCCTGCCCTTGGATCGCCTGATCGAACCCGACCTCGATCTCGGATTCTTCGACCAGTGGGCTCTGCGCGGAATTGCCGAGGAGGCGATCGTGGCGGTCCGGATCCTGGCTCACTGGCTCAGCTTCGGCCCGCCACTGATGCTCGCCGCACTACCGGCGGCAGCGCTGCTTGGATTGGATGGAGCGGTGTTGCGCACGGTTGAGCTTGGGCTGTTGGCCGGCACTCCTGGCCTGGCTGCGTTGGGCGTCACAGTCGCTGCACTTACGGCAGGCTTGCGCGGCGGGACGGCGCTGGCCGGACTGCTGGTCATCCCGCTAGGGGTGCCCCTGTTGATCTTCGGTGCGGGGAGCCTGGCTCCCGGCGGCGAGAGCGGAATCGCCCTGACCGGGGCGGTCAGCCTGGTAATGTGCGCGATTGCTCCGTTTGCGGCGGGGGCGGGGGTGAGGGCGGCGCGAGAGTAACGTCGTCCTGGGCTCGCCCCGGGATCACTGGCCGCATCATCCCAAACTGGCATCGCGCAGGCGCGCGATCCCGAGAGGCGCTCGGGATGACGCGCTATCAATACGGCGGCTTGTCCAAACCTGTCGGACTCAACGTAAAGATTTCGCAGCCCGTATCGGTAATTCCGATCGAATGTTCGAACTGCGCCGACAGCGAGCGATCCCGCGTCACCGCCGTCCAGCCGTCCTCGAGCAGTTTGACCGGCGATTTGCCCTGATTGATCATCGGCTCGATCGTGAAGAACATCCCCGGCTTCAATTCGGGCCCGGTCCCGGCGCGGGCGGCGTGGACCACTTCGGGGGCGTCGTGGAACAGGCGGCCCAGCCCGTGGCCGCAGAATTCGCGGACCACGCCGAAGCGATTACCCTCGGCATGGCGCTGGATCGCCGCGCCAATATCGCCGAGCCGCGCGCCGGGGCGGGCCTGTTCGATCCCCAGCATCAGGCATTCATAGGTGATATCGATCAGACGCCGCGCCTTCAGCGGCACGTCGCCGACCAGGTACATCCGGCTCGAATCGCCATGCCAGCCATCGAGCAACGGAGTGACATCGATGTTGACGATATCGCCGTCACGCAGCAGCTTTTCCGACGGAATCCCGTGGCAGACCACGTGGTTGATCGAGATGCAGCAGCTATGCGCATAGCCGCGATAGCCCAGCGTGGCCGGAACTGCCCCTCCGTCCAGCGTCATCTGCCGGACCACGTCATCAAGCGCCGCGGTGCTGACCCCCGGCTGGACCAGCGGCACCATCGCGTCGAGAATTTCCGCCGCCAGCCGCCCCGCCTTGCGCATGCCCTCGAACGCGGCAGCTCCGTGAAGCTTGATCGTGCCATCACGCAGTCCGGTCTGGTCGTCGGCGATTGTCTGGTAAGTGGTCATATGCGCCATGTAGCAAGAGCGGCGGCGTTTTGCGAGGCTTAGCGGAGCGCGAAACTGTTCCGATATTGTGGCTTCACCGCAGCAATCACCGCTGCGGTTACCGGCATGGCGATCTCGTAATGGCCCTCGGCATAAGGCCCCGCGTTGTAGGATGCCACTTGGTTCGCGGTCTTGTCCCACAACAGGTTTGCAGACTAATCATTCCGTGCGCGCCGCCGCCGACGCATTTGCAGTGGCCGAAGCGATCTGAGTGGTGCCCGCATTCGAGCTTACCGTCACCGAATGCTGGTCGCGCTGGCCAGCGCGGTCTCCTCCTGCTTGGCCCCGCTTGAGTCGGCCGGAACCAGAACCAGCACCATCAGGCTCGCGCCATGGGCAAATCCGGAAATTGCCTTTTCTCCTCGCCAGCCGCTTGCCTTTGCGGCAGACCGCGCTGCCATGACCGACAAACATGCTGTGATACAGCCCGACAAGGGCCAAAAAGCAACCGCCATCCATCTTGTAAACAAGGATAACTTCGCCGCCTGGGCGAAGCCCCTGAGCGCCGCCCAGCGCGTCGCACTCGCAGCTCAAAAGTTCACCGGCGCGGGCTATGAACTGGGCATTGTCCCCGACGGCGAGGGCTGGTTTGCGGTCGGTGGTGTGGCCGACCCTGCGGCGCTGTCGAGCTGGTGCATGGCCGGTCTGGCCGAGGCGCTCCCCGCCGGAACCTACCGCCGCGCTGAGGCCGAGCCGGGCAAGGCCCTGTTTGGCTGGGCTACGGCGCAGTACCGCTTTGATCGCTATCGCAGCAAGCCTGTCAACGAAGGCCCGCGCATCCTACTGACCAAGGATGTCAAGGCGATCGAGCCCGCATTGACCGAGGCCGGAGCGACCGCGCTGGTCCGCGACCTGGTCAACACCCCGGCTGAGGACATGGGCCCTGCCCAACTCGAGGCCGAAGCCGAAAAGCTTGCCCAGGCTCACCGCGCCGAACTGCGCGTAACCTCGGGCGATCAGCTTCAGCGCGAATTCCCGATGGTATATATGGTCGGACGCGCCGCGGCCCGCAGCCACGCCCCGCGCATGATCGAGCTGGAATGGGGCGATCCCCAGCACCCCCGCGTGGCCGTAGTCGGCAAGGGCGTCTGTTTCGATTCGGGCGGGCTCGACATCAAGCCGTCGTCGGGAATGTTGCTGATGAAAAAAGACATGGGCGGCGCTGCCCACGCCCTCGCCCTCGCCCGGCTCATCATGGAAAACCGCCTGAAAGTGCGGCTTCACCTCCTGATCCCGGCAGTGGAGAACGCCATCGCCGGCAACGCCTTCCGCCCCGGCGACGTCCTGCGCTCACGCGCCGGGATCAGCGTCGAGATCGGCAATACCGACGCCGAGGGTCGCCTCGTCCTAGGCGATGCCCTGACCCGTGCGGGAGAAGAAGGCCCAGTCCTGATCCTCGACTTCGCCACGCTCACCGGCGCCGCGCGCGTTGCCCTGGGACCCGACCTGCCCGGGCTGATGGCTCGCCACGACACTACCGCCGAGGCGCTGCTCAAGGCCGGCCTGGCGCACGACGACCCGGTCTGGCGCCTGCCCCTGCCCGAAGCCTACCGCGAATACCTCAAGTCCGACCTCGCCGACCTCAACAATGCACCCAGCAATAGTTTCGCCGGAGCCTCGGTGGCCGGCCTGTTCCTCGACCGCTTCGTTCCTGAACATACCGACTGGGCCCACTTCGACACCTTCGCCTGGCGCCCGGTGGCCAAGCCAGGGCGGCCAAAAGGCGGCGAGGCGCTGGGTCTGCGCGCGGCGTGGCATATGCTCAAGGCGCGGTTTGACGGGTGAGCCCGGCCCGCAAACTTGCCTGACAGGCCCATCACGGCTAAGCGCGCCGCTTCTTGAATGGGGCATCATTGTTGAGCGGCGAGCAGCCAGATTACATCGGGCAGTACCAGTTGAGCGGGCCGACCAAGGGCCGCGATCCGCTCCGTACCCCCGTGCGCGGCGATCTGGCGCATATCGCGCTGGCCGGGCACTGCTTTGTGCCGCACTATGCCGTGCCGATGCCGCACACGCTGGTCGCCGCCGCACAGTTACGCAAAAGCGCGCGCGACGACGGTGAAGCGCTGGCGCCAATTGCCAAAGGCAACCTGTTCGACGTCCTCGACATATCTGGCGGCTGGGCGTGGGGTCAAGTCGGCGCGGATGGCCTGGTCGGCTATCTTCCGCTGGGCGTACTGGTCGCGCAATGACAGCCTCGGTCTTCATCGACGGTGCGGTCGGGACGACCGGGCTGGAAATCGTTGAACGGCTCGCCGGGCGGAGCGAGTTCAGCCTGATCACGCTCGACGAGGCCCGCCGTAAGGACGATGCTGCGCGCGGCGAAGCGCTCAACCACGCCGACTTCGTCATCTTGTGCCTGCCCGACGAAGCCGCCCGCGCTGCTGTCGCCATGATTGCCAACCCGCGCACCCGCGTGATTGACGCCTCCACCGCGCACCGTGTCGCGGCGGGCTGGACTTTCGGCTTTCCTGAAGTGGTTGGGCGCGAGCAAGTCGCCAAGGCCGCGCGGGTCAGCAATCCGGGGTGCTATTCGACGGGATTCATCGCGCTCGTCGCGCCGCTGGTCCGCCACGGCCTGCTGCCTGACGACTGGGCCTATAGTTGCAACGCCGTCTCGGGCTATTCGGGCGGGGGCAAGGCGCTGATCGCGCGGTTCGAGACTGATCCCGATATCGCCTATCGCGACTATGCGCTGACGCAGGGCCACAAGCACGTGCCTGAAATGCAGCGCCTGTGCGAACTGGCCCACCCGCCGCTGTTCGCCCCGGCGGTGATCGCGGCGCACCGCGGCATGGTAGTCGAAGTGCCGCTGCACCTGGCCTTGATGGAGCGCGCCGCGCCAGTGGATGGCCTGCGCGATCTGCTCAAGGACTTCTACCGCGAAAGTGCGGTCGTCTGCGTCCACGAGGACACCCCCGACGAGCTCCTCCTGCGCCGCTCGGCCTCACCCTCGGACCGGCTCGACCTTTACGTCTTCGGATCGGCAGAAGGGACCCAGGCCCGGCTGGTGGCCGTGCTGGACAACCTGGGCAAAGGCGCAAGCGGTGCGGCGGTGCAGAACCTCAATCTGATGGCCGGTCTGCCTGAAACGGCCGGCCTCGCGCTATGATGCCTGTTTTTCAGGCAGCGCCTGATTAATAATCCGGCAGGCCTTGCTACATTTCGCGCAAGGAAATTGTGCAACGCAGCGAAATAGCGACTGGTTCGGTCGATTCGGCTCTTTTCGGCGCCCGATCCTTAGACTAGTGCCACTGGCAGGGCTCTGGCACGATTCTTGAAGATCAGGTTGACGGAATCAGGCGTGAGGAATCGACCAGGCCACTGATCTGCCGCAGGCGCGGCTGGTTGGATGCGCGGGATTCCCTCGCGGCAAGGAAAAGGACGGGTCGTGGCGTGAAGAAGATCGAGGCGATCATCAAGCCGTTCAAGCTCGACGAGGTCAAGGAAGCCCTCCACGAGGTTGGCGTTTCGGGCATCACCGTAACCGAGGCCAAGGGCTTCGGCCGCCAGAAGGGCCACACCGAGCTCTATCGCGGCGCGGAGTATGTCGTCGACTTCCTGCCCAAAGTGAAGCTGGAAGTAGTCGTGCCCGACAGCCTCGCCGACCGTACCGTCGAAGCTATCGCCAATGCCGCCCAGAC
>JAYWBP010000069.1:0-5783 GCA_043781375.1 Novosphingobium sp. | reverse complement strand
CGGGCAGGAAGGCCACGGCGCCGTCAAGATCGACGGTGAAGCCGCCCTTGACGCGGCCGAAGATCACGCCCTCGACGCGCTTGCCTTCGCCGAATTCGCTTTCCAGCTTGTCCCAGGCGGCTTCGCGGCGAGCGCGATCACGGCTGAGCATCGCCTCGCCGTCGGCATTCTCGACGCGGTCAACATAGACTTCGACTTCATCGCCAACGGAAAGACCGTGGGGCTGGCCGGGCATTGCGAATTCACGCAGAGCCACGCGGCCTTCGCTCTTGAGACCGACGTCGATGACGGCCTTGTCATTCTCGATGGCGGTAATGGTGCCTTTGACGACGCGGCCTTCAAAGCCGCCGCTGGCGCCGCCAAGCGATTCTTCGAGCATCGCGGCGAAATCGTCGCGGGTAGGTGATGCCATAGTGGCCATGCAGGGGTATCCTAAACTACGTTGCCGGCCAGGCGGTTGATCCGCCGGTCTTTCTCCGCCCGGTGCACCATGCGCCGGAAGGGCCAAAGGGCCGATGTCTCCGCCGGGCCGGATGCCATGGCAGAGGTTCGTCGGGCAGATGCTCGGTGAACCCAGCGCGGTTAGGTGAAGGAGGCGCGAAAGGCAAGGGATTGCGTCATCCCGGCGCAGGCCGGGACCGCAGGGCATATCGAGGCAACATTTGGATGATTTGGTCGGCGGTCCCGGGTCAAGCCTGGGATAACGACAGTCTTATCGCCGCTGCAATCGCGGCTTCGCGGTCTAGGTTCGACGTGTCCAGCACCACTGCATCGTCCGCCGCCATGAGCGGCGCGTCCTTTCGCGATGTGTCCCGTTCGTCCCGTGCGGCAAGATCGGCAGCAATCGCTTCCAAGGTTACCTTCAGTCCGCGCGCCTGCAATTCCGCGAATCGCCGTGTGGCGCGGGCCGACACGCTGGCGGTGACGAACAGCTTCACCTCAGCCTCGGGCGCAATGATGGTGCCGATGTCACGCCCGTCGAGCACCGCGCCGCCGCGCTGGCGGGCGAAGTCGCGCTGGCGGGTCAGGAGCGCGGCGCGCACGACCGGATGGATCGAAACCCGGCTGGCCAGCCCGCCGACATCCTCGCCGCGCAGGGCCGGGTCTTCCAGCAGACCCTCGGGGAACGAGCAGGCGGCCAGGGCGTCCGATGCATCGTCGGGATTGCCGCCGTCGAGGAAGCACTGGCGGCCAACGGCGCGGTAGAGCAGCCCGGTATCAAGATGCGGCAGACCGAAATGCGCGGCAAGCGCCTTGGCAATCGTGCCTTTGCCCGAGGCGGTGGGGCCATCGACGGCGATGATCACTGTGCCAGCCCATCCAGCAGCGTCTCGAACATGGGAAAGCTGGTCGCGATCGGGCGGGTGTCGTCGACTTCCACACCGTCGCGACTGGCGAGACCGGCGATGGCCAGGCTCATCGCGATGCGGTGATCGAGGTGAGTGGTGATGGGCCCGCCGCCTGTGAGTGGTTCACTGCCCGTACCCTCGATCACCAGGCCGTCCGCGCGTTCCTCGACCCGCGCGCCGATGGCACCGAGCGCGGCGGCCATGGCGGAAAGGCGGTCGCTCTCCTTGACGCGCAGTTCGTCGAGGCCGGTTGTGATGGTGCGACCCTTGGCCAGAGCGGCAGCGACGAACAGTGCGGGGAATTCGTCGATCATGCTCGGGGCGAGGGCGGGGTCTATTTCGATCCCGCGCAAGGCCGAGTGGCTGACGCGTAGATCGGCCACCGGTTCGCCGCCGACTTCGCGCGGATTGAGTTCCTCGATGCTTCCGCCCATCGCGCGCAGCACCCCGATCAGACCGGCGCGGGTGGGGTTGAGGCCGACGTTCTCGATCATCACTTCGCTGCCCGGCACAATCAGCGCGGCGACCATGAAAAAGGCCGCAGACGACGGATCGCCCGGCACGTCGATCACTTGCGGGCGCAAATCCGCCTCGCCGCGAATGCGGATGGTTCGCACGCCGGATGCGTCGATTTCCACAGTCAGGTCGGCGCCGAAACCCTTTAGCATCCGCTCGGAATGGTCGCGAGTGGGCACCGGCTCGATCACTGTGGTGATCCCGGCGGTGTTTAGCCCCGCGAGGAGGATGGCGCTTTTGACTTGCGCCGAGGCGACCGGCAGCCGGTAAGTGATCGGCACCGACGGCGCCGCGCCGCGCATCATCAGGGGCAGTGTGCCGCCAGGGCTGGCAGTGATATCCGCCCCCATCAGCGACAGGGGATCGATCACCCGGCTCATCGGGCGGCGTGACAGGCTGGCGTCGCCGGTAAAGGTCGTGGTCAACGGGTGACTCGCCAGAAGCCCCATGAGGAGCCGGGTGGAGGTGCCGCTGTTGCCCATGTCGAGCGCCTGCTGCGGCTGGAGCAGCCCGCCTACGCCCACGCCATGGATGCACCACTCACCCGGGCCCAGCCGTTCGATCTGCGCGCCCATTGCCCGTAAGGCGGCGGCGGTGGCGAGGACGTCTTCACCCTCCAGCAGCCCGGATACCCGGCTCTCGCCGACCGCCAGCGCGCTCAGCATCAGGGCGCGGTGGCTGATCGACTTATCGCCGGGCACGCGCAGGGTGCCCTTGAGAGGCCCGCTGGCAAAAAAGCGGCGCGGGCGGGGCTGGTCGAGGTTGTGGGGAGAAGTCACCAGGAAACTGTCCGACGGCGGCGGCATGGCCTGCCGCCCGGCGCCGCGGCTTTTGACAGCGCGCGCCGCCTATGGCAAGGCGCGCCCGCGCTTGAATTCGGCGCCGCCAGTTCCCACCAACTGCGCATCACGTTTTTTCGGCTTGCCACGCTATCGGCTGGCCCCTTTCGAGGAATATTCATGGTCAAGGCTGAATGGGGCACCAAGCATGGCTGCCCGAAATGCGGCACCCGGTTCTACGATCTGGGCAAGGACGATCCGATCACCTGCATCGAATGCGGATATGTCTGGAATTACGATCCGGTGCTCAAGTCCAAGCAACCGATTCCCTATGAAGAGGTCAAGGAAAAGGTCGAGGCCGAGCCCGATGGCGACCTGGCCGAAGAGGATCTGGACATCGACGAGGACGGCGATTCGCCCGACAACGACGTCGATCTGGGCGGTGACGACGATCTTGGCGTCGCCGGTCCGGCCGAGGATGAAGAGCATTAAGTGACTTGCCAATCCCGGACCGCGTGCTTAGAGGCGCGCGTTCCGGCGAATTGGCTGGGTGCTGCTGCCTCCCGGGGCGGTGACACATGAATGGTACGGGGCCTTAGCTCAGCTGGGAGAGCGCCTGCATGGCATGCAGGAGGTCAGCGGTTCGATCCCGCTAGGCTCCACCATTCAACGGTTTAGTACTTGAGTTTCACGCTGGTCGGCGAGCCTTCGCCCACCGGCGTTTTTCGCGTTTCGGAGTTTGAAAGCCCCATGTTCGATAGCCTGTCAGACCGGCTCGGCGGCGTATTCGACAAGCTGCGCGGTCGTGGTGCGCTCAAGGAGCAGGACGTTCGCGACGCCATGCGCGAAGTCCGCATCGCGCTGCTCGAGGCCGACGTTGCCCTGCCCGTGGTCCGCCGTTTCATCGATTCGGTAACCGAGAAGGCGGTCGGTCAATCGGTCCTGCGCTCGGTCACGCCGGGCCAGCAGGTCGTCAAGATCGTCAACGACGCGCTGGTCGAGATGCTGGGGGGCGACGAGACCGTCGGGCTCGACCTGCAGGCGACCCCGCCGGTGGTGATCCTGATGGTCGGGCTCCAAGGCTCGGGCAAGACCACCACCACTGCCAAGCTGGCCAAGCTGCTGCGCGAGAAAGAGGGCAAGAAGGCCATGATGGCCTCGCTCGACGTCAACCGCCCTGCCGCGCAGGAGCAACTGGCGGTGCTGGGCGAGCAGATCGACGTCGTCACGCTGCCAATCATTGCAGGCCAGCAGCCGGTCGAGATCGCCATCCGGGCGATGCAGGCTGCAAAGCTTCAGGCAGTGGACGTGTTGATCCTCGATACCGCCGGGCGGCTGCATGTCGACCAGCAGTTGATGGACGAGATGAAGGCCGTTGCGGCGATTGCCAACCCGCGCGAAGTCCTGCTGGTGGTCGATGCCCTAACCGGGCAGGACGCGGTCAACGTTGCGCAGAGCTTTGCCGGGCAGGTCGATCTGACCGGCGTGATCCTGACCCGGATGGACGGCGATGCCCGCGGCGGCGCGGCGCTGTCGATGCGCGCGGTTACTGGCAAGCCGATCAAATTTGCCGGCATGGGCGAGAAGCTCGACGCGATCGAGCCGTTCCACCCCGACCGCGTCGCTGGACGTATCCTGGGCATGGGTGACGTCGTCTCGATCGTCGAGCGGGCTGCCGCAACGATCGAGGCCGCGGATGCCGAGCGGCTTGCCGCGCGGATGGCCAAGGGTCAGTTCGACATGAACGACCTGCGGATGCAGCTCCAGCAGATGACGAAGATGGGCGGGCTGGGCATGCTCGCTGGGATGCTGCCGGGAATGAAGAAGGCCAAGGCCGCGATGGCCCAGTCGGGCGTTGACGACCGGGTGCTGCTGCACATGGACGCGATCATCGGCTCGATGACGCCCAAGGAGCGCACCCGCCCCGAAATGCTCAATGCCAAGCGCAAGATCCGCATCGCCAAGGGCGCCGGGATGCAGGTTCAGGACGTCAACAAGCTGCTCAAGATGCATCAGGAAATGGAGCGCGCGATGAAGCAGTTGCGCAAGATGGGCGGAATGAAGGGGCTGAGCGCTCTGTTCGGCAAAGGCGGCCTGGGCGGCAGCGGCGGCGGCAGCTTCGGCGGCATGGGCGGGTTGGGTGGTCCGGGCGGCGGCCTTGGCGGAGGGGGCGGAATGCCGACCCTGCCGGGCCTGGGTGGCAGCACTCCCGATCTCTCAAAATTTCTTAAAAAGTAATAACAAATTATTCTAGTGGAAGGTTTTATTTTATGTCAGTTGCAATCCGGCTTTCGCGCGGCGGTTCCAAAAAGCGCCCCTATTACAAAATCGTCGTCTCCAACAGCCGCAGCCCGCGCGACGGCAAGTATCTTGAGCAGATCGGGACCTATAACCCGCTGCTGCCCAAGGACGATGAGAACCGCATTCGGCTGATCGAGGATCGCGCCCGCTACTGGCTGAGCGTCGGCGCTCAGCCGACCGATCGCGTCGCCCGCTTCCTCGACACCAAGGGCGTCAAGGAACGTGCCGTGACCAACAACCCGAACAGGGCCGAGCCGGGCAAGAAGGCCAAGGATCGCGCCGAGGACAAGGCCACCAAGCTGGCCGAAGCCGAGGAAGCCAAGGTTGCCGCAGCAGCTGCGCCTGCGCCTGAGCCAGTTGCTGAAGAAGTTCCGGTCGCCGAGGAAGTTGTCGTCGAAGTTCCCGCCGCTGAAGCTCCCGCCGAGGAAGCGCCCGCCGCTGAGGAAGCTCCCGCCGAACAAGCTCCCGCCGAGGAAGCTCCCGCCGCTGAAGCTCTCGCCGAGGAAGCGTCTGCCGAGGAAGCTCCGGTTGCTGCTGAAGCCAACGAGGCCACGCCCAACAGCGATGCCGGCGACGCGGCTGCCGAGCCTGCGGGCGAAAGCGCCCAGGAAAACGCGGAAGGCTGAGCCTTGTCGCAGGATCGCCCCGTCACCCTTGCCGCCCCCGTTACCCTTGCAGCGGTGGCCGGCGCGCATGGGGTGGCGGGCGAGGTCCGGCTCAAGCTGTTCGGCGACGGCGTGGCCGAACTCAAGCGTCACTCCAGCTTCAATGAAGGCGCGCTGACCCTCGAAACTCTGCGCGAGGACGGCAAGGGCGGGGCAGTCGCCCGCTTCACCGA
>JAYWBP010000068.1:0-42323 GCA_043781375.1 Novosphingobium sp. | reverse complement strand
AGTCGGCCGAGGAGACCCCGGCCTCGGCGCTGGGCGTGCTGCAATGCCTGCTCGATGCCGGACTGCCGCCGTCGGTCGCCCAGGCGGTGTTCGGTGTGCCCGACGAGGTCAGTCGGCACCTGCTGGCCAGCCCGATCGTGCGCAAGTTGTCGTTCACCGGATCGACCGTGGTCGGCAAGCATCTCGCCAAGCTGGCCGCCGAGGACATGAAGCGCACCACCATGGAACTGGGCGGGCACGGCCCGGTACTGGTGTTCGACGATGTCGATGTCGAGCGGGTGCTGGATGCCGCGGTAGCGCACAAGTACCGCAACGCCGGCCAAGTCTGCGTCAGTCCGACGCGGTTCATCGTTCAGGACGGGATTTTTGCGCGCTTTCGCGACGGTTTTGCTGAGCGTGCGGCAGCGATTCAGGTGGGCGACGGCATGGCCAAAGGCACCCGCATGGGCCCGATGGCCAACCCCCGTCGCCCCGAGGCGATGGACCGGATGATCGGCGAAGCGAGCTCACTCGGCGCCACGCTTCACACCGGCGGCGGGCGGCCCAAATCGCTCAAGGGCAGCAACGCCGGGTTCTTTTACGCGCCTTCGGTGCTGTCCGAAGTGCCATTGGCCGCCGAGATCATGAACGAGGAGCCGTTCGGCCCGGTGGCGCTGATCAATCCCTATGCCGACGAAGCGGCGATGCTAGCCGAGGCCAATCGGCTGCCTTACGGCCTTGCCGCTTATGCCTGGACCGCCGACAGCAAGCGCCAGCAGCGGCTGGGCCGGGCCCTTGAAGCCGGGATGATCGGGCTCAATACCACCGCAATCGGCGGCTCGGATTCGCCGTTCGGCGGGGTCAAGTGGTCGGGCCACGGCAGTGAGGACGGGCCTGAGGGGGTGCTCGCCTGTATGGTGACGAAGGCGGTGCACGAGGGATGATCGGCGGAAAACGGGCGATCCTGCCGTCGCCGTTGAAGACAAAGGAAATACTGGTCAAGATGATGCCCTGGCTGCGAGCGCCGACGATATGGGCGAACTCCGCCCCATCTTAGGTTTCCACATTCGCCTGGCAAATGACGCGGTCTACCGGGGGCGCGCATGACGCTGGATAACTTCCGGACGATTAGTGTTTAGGGTCCGACAGGTCTGATGACCATCTCGGTGGTGATGGCCATGGGCTTACTCGTAGCGATGGTGCTGTTCGTATCCGTGTCGGCCGCTGGCGCCTGAGGTCTAGTGCAGCGTGGTGACATCGGCGAAGGAGCGACGGGGTCGCAAAAGAGCATGATGCCTGCGCGGCCTCCCCGACAGCATCTCAATTTTGTTATATGACATCGCAACGGTAACAGCATCTGAGCAAACCCGAGGATGGCAATTAGCCTTGGGCCTTCTATCTAGAGCGCACTCGATCCTTCCCCCGGAGTCTCTAGCCATGGCCGACAGCAACCCCGCCGACAACCAGCCCGCAGGCTATGTTCCGCCCAAGGTCTGGTCCTGGGACGCGCCCAGCGGCGGCGTCTTTGCCAACGTCAACCGCCCGGTGTCAGGCCCGACCCACGACAAGCTGCTACAGATCGGCAAGCATCCGCTGCAGCTCTATTCGCTGGGCACCCCCAATGGGGTCAAAGTCACCATCATGCTTGAGGAATTGCTGGCCAACGGGCATGCCGGGGCCGAATACGATGCGTGGCTGATCCGGATCAACGATGGCGATCAGTTTGGCAGCGGGTTCGTTTCGGTCAACCCCAACTCGAAGATCCCGGCGATGGTCGACTACTCGGTCGACCCCGAGGTCAAGTTGTTCGAAAGCGGCTCGATCCTGTTTTATCTGGCCGAAAAATTCGGAGAGTTCCTCTCTACCGAGATCTACGAGCGCGCTGCGACGATGAACTGGCTGATGTGGCAGATGGGCAGCGCGCCCTATATCGGCGGCGGACTCGGGCATTTCTATAACTACGCTCCGTTCAAGATAGAGTACGCGATCAACCGCTTCGCGATGGAGACCAAGCGCCAATTGAACGTGCTCGACACGCATTTGGCGAGCCACGAATTCATGGCCGGGGCCGAATACTCGATCGCCGATATCGCGATCTTTCCCTGGTACGGGGGCATCATGCGCGAGGCCTATGGCGCTCAGGAATTCCTTTCGGTCCAGGAGTACGCCCACCTCGATCGGTGGGTGACGATGGTGGCCGAGCGTCCGGCCGTGCAACGCGGCCGCATGGTCAACCGCAGCGTTGGTGCGCCAGAGACGCAGCTGCTTGAGCGGCACGACGCATCGGACTTCGACAACAACCGCGAGGACCTGATTGCGGCGCGCGGCGGGGTGCGGATTTAGGCGCGGCACCGAACATCGCCCCGGCGAAGGCACCCATCGCTGCGGCCGATTGCGTTTTATCGGGCGCTCGCCAATGGCTGAGCCACTGCACAAGGGGAGCCTTATCCGATGTCCGAAGCCACGCTCGACTGTTCCGATATCGACCAGTACCTGGGCAAGCCGATCGATAGTTCACCGATTCGTGAGGCCATCGGCAACACCGACATCCGCCGCTGGGTCCAGGCGATGCACTACCCCAACCTGCTCCACTTCGATCCCGCCTATGCCGCAGCCAGCCACTACGGCAAGCTGGTCGCGCCACAGAGCTTCCCGATCGTAATCGACGACGGCCACGGCTCGGCCCCAGCCTGCATGGGCTGCATCCCCAACTCGCACCTGCTGTTCGGCGGCGACGAATGGTGGTTCTATGGCCCCAAGGTCTATGGCGGCGATGTCATCTCGAACGAACGCATCCCCTACGATTACGTCGTCAAGCAGACCAAGTTCGCCGGGCCGACCTGTTTCCAGCGCGGCGATAATTTTTACCGCAACCAGCACGGCGAACTGATCGCCAAGCAGCGTTCGACCGCGATCCGCTACAACGCCCACGCCGGGGCCGAAAGCGTAACCTCGACCGAGAACTTCGAGGATCCCGAATGGTCGAAGGAGGAGTTGGAAAAGCTCGAGGACCGCAAGTTCGAATGGATCCAGATGCTCCACGATCTGGGCCACCGCCCGCGCTATTGGGATGACGTGACGGTCGGCGGCCAGTTGCCCGAGCGGGTGTTCGGCCCGCACACCATTGCCAGCTTCACTACCGAATGGCGCGCCTTCCTGTTCACCATCTGGGGCACGCTCGACCGCCGCGATCTCGACCTTGCAGCGCTTGGCTTCACCAAGGAAATGGCTGGGCACGAGAACGACGCGCACATGGAGCGGATCAATCCCGAGCTGACCGACGGAGCCTACATCGGCCCTTCGCGCGGGCACTTGTTCCCCAAGTGGGCGCGGACCATCGGCATGCCGCGTGGCTATGGCTACGGCGCCTCGATGGGGGCCTGGATCACCGACTACTTCGCCGGCTGGGCGGGCGAATGCGGCATGGTCGTCCACTCCGCCTGCTCCTACCGCGGCCCGGCGTTTACCGGGGACATCACCGTGATGACCGGCACGATCCTCGACAAATATGTCGACGAGGAGGGTCGGCACATCGTGGCGGTGGACTGCAGGATGGCGAACCAGACGGGCTCGGTGCTGGCGACGGCCAAGGCGGAGATCATGTTGCCCGCGCGCGGAGCATAGCAACTGGCCCACCCCGAACCCCTCCTGCAAGCGGAGGGATTGCGGCTTTCTCTCCTCCCGCCTGCGGGAGGGGCCGAAGATGGAACTTGTCCATCACTGTTTGGCCTCGCCACTCGCCTGCCTGGATGCGCAGACCGCCAGCAGGAAAACTGGCCATGCCACCTCCGATCAGAGGGAGGCGGTCGATACCTTCATCGCCAAGCGCACGCCGGTGTTCCGTACCGGACGCTGCCGCTCTTGACGCTTCCCGGGCTGCTTCCCATCTGATTTGCTTACCGGCGGCAACACCCCGCCGAGGTGGAAAAGCCGATGATCGATATCCGTCCCTTCGCCGGGTTGGGCCATGCCCAGCACGGCTGGCTCGATGCCCGTCATCATTTCAGCTTTGCCGACTACCGCGATCCCGCGCGCATGGGGTGGGGCGCGATCCGGGTGTGGAACGACGACACCATCGACGCCCAGAGCGGCTTCCCGCCGCATCCCCATCGCAACATGGAGATCGTCACCTTCGTGCGCAGTGGGGCGATCACCCACCAGGATAGCCTGGGCAACAAGGGACGTACTGGCGCGGGCGCCGTTCAGGTGATGAGCGCCGGGTCCGGGATCACCCATGCCGAATACAATGCCGAGAATGAGGCCACAACGCTGTTCCAGATCTGGATCATGCCTGACACTGCCGGACAAGCGCCAAGCTGGGGCCAGCGCGATTTTCCCCGCAGAGAGCGAGCGGGACAGTGGGAAATTCTCGCCAGCGGCTCACCCGAGGCTGACGCTGCGTTGCCCATCCGCGCCGATGCCAAAGTCGTTGCCGCCACCCTTTCCGCACGACAGTCAGTGACTTACGCGGTGGACCCGACACGTCACCTTTATATGGTCGCGCCGGTTGGACGGATCCGCATCAATGGCCAGGAAGCCCACCCCCGCGACGGGATTGCCGTTACCGGTGAGAGCAAACTGGTAGTCGAAGCGCTGGATGACGCCGAGGTGGTGCTGGTCGACGCGCGGTAATCGGCTCAGGCGACCTTGACCAGGCGCGACTGGGCGCTGGTCAGACGATTCATCAGGCGCAGGTCGCTTTCGCTTAGGCGCAATGCCGCATCGGCCCAATGGTCGACGATCTTGCGTAGTTCCTCCAGCGTAACCGGAGCCGCTTCGCGCATGGCCCGTCGCGCGCCGACCAGGCCCGAATGGCGCCGCCCGGCTTTGGCCATATAGTCGCGCACCGTTGCCACGCCCTCGCCCGGCTCAGCCAGCTTGTGGACGATACCCATGTCGTACATCTGTTCGGCAGTATAAATCTCGTTCGAAAGGATCAGGCGCTCGGCCATGGCCACGCCCAGCTTTCGTGAGAGGATCGCGTGGGCGCCCATGCCAGGAAACAGGCCGAACATCACCTCGGGCAAGCCGAAAGTCGAGTTGCGCTCGGCAATGATGAAGTCGAACGATAGCAGCGCCTCGAAACCGCCGCCCAACGCCTGGCCCTGGACCAGGCCAATGGTCAGGATCGGCAGATCAAGCGCCTGGATGTTGCGCTTGAGAATCTCGACGCAGCGATAGCCGTAATTGCGCAGCCCATCGCGGTTGCCTGAACGGATCAAATGCTGGAACAGTTCGAGGTCGCCGCCGAAGCAGAACACGCCGGGCGAGCGGCTGCCCAGGATCAGATACTTGAGCTGGACCCGGCCCGGGCCGAAGCTCTGGCCGATCAGTTGCTGCCACAGTTCGAAGTCGGCGAGCATTGCCGGGGTGAAGCTGGGCCGACCCGACGGACGCATAAACGTCCACAAGGCACTGGCATCGGCATCGTACATAACATCGAGTTCGGACAGGTTGGTCAGGCGCTCCGGGATAGCCAGATGGCGTACCAAGTTCTCAAGCAAAGCCTCTTCATTCGCATCAAGCGAAAGCGCTGGACCATCCTTTCCAGTCATGCCGGAATCGTGTCGATCCAGACCGCTCGATAGCTGATCCATAAAGCCCCCTGATGAGCGCAAAAAGCTGCGCGACCTCCAATCACGTGGCTTTATGGCCATTTACGCGATTTTGTTAAACTTACGCGTGACGAGTCGTTTGGCAAAGGTTTTTTATCCGGCGTTAACTTTATCGCGTCCCGTTAGGGGTCAATCCCTACCCTTGCGGAACAGAATGTTAGCCATACCAAGAGTCACAACCGCTACGGCGAGGATCGGCCAGAGATGGTGCAGGACCAGAGACAGTTCGATGTTTTTCAGGAAAATTCCCTGACATATTATGAGCATGTGCGAGAGCGGGTCGACCGCTGACACCAGCTGAAGCCAGTGCGGCATGTTGTCGACCGGGCTGGCATAGCCCGACAGAAGGATCAACGGGACCAGAACCAGAAAGCCGCCGAGGAATGCCTGCTGCTGACTCTGGGCGAGGACCGATATCGATAGACCCAGGCCGGTTATCGCCAGCGAAAAACACAGGATCGCCACAAACAACAGGGCCAGCGATCCAGTCAACGGCACTCCGTAAAGCAACGGGATCAGGACCACGTAGAGCAGCGCGTTGAACAGTCCGACGACGAAAGCCGGCGCAACCTTTCCGGCAACGATTTCGCCGGTGGTAAGCGGCAGGACCATCAGTTCGTCGAACGTGCCCAGTTCCTTTTCCCGCGCGACCGACTGCAGCGCCACTGACATCACCAATACCGCCACGATTACCGCCAGCATTGAGGGCATGGTGAACCAGCGGTAGTCGAGATTGGGGTTGAACCAGTTGACCGGCTCGATCTGCGGAGCAGCGCGAACTGTATCGGGACGAAGCTGCGCTCCGGTACGGTTGACGATCTCGCCGAGATAGCCTGCGACGATCTGCGCCGAATTGATCCGCCGCCCGTCGAGCACGAGGCCGATCTCCCCGCTCTGCCCGCGCGCTTCCCTGACGGAAAGGTCAGGCGGCAGGATCAGCCCGGCGATCACCTGGCGCCGCTCGATCGCGGTGCCCAGCACTGCACTGGTCGGGTAATAATGGATCACCCGGATATTGCGGCTTCCGTCGAGCGCAGCCAGCACGCGCTCGGCGACGATCCCGCTGTCGCGGTTGACCACGCCCAGGTCGATGTTCTTGACCTCCAGCGTGGTCGCCAGTCCGAATAGTGCGAGCTGGAGGATCGGCGACAGGATCAGCGTGGTCTGCGCCCGCCGGTCGAGCAGAACGACCACCAGCTCCTTGAGCGCCATTGCCCAGACGCGCGATAACCGCAGCATCAGGCGATCGTCCGCTTGATCGAAGCTGTGACGCGTACGAAAAAGAACAGCCCAAAGCTGACTAGCACCGCTATATTCGGCAGGAACAGCGGCCAGACGTCGCCGACCAGGAAAACGCTCTGCAGCGAGGGAATCAGGTAACGTGCGGGGACGATATAGGTCAGCCACTGGATCGGGCGCGGCATCGAATCGATCTCGAACAGAAAGCCCGACAACAGCAGCGAGGGCAGGAAGCCGGACAGCAGTGCGAACTGGGTCGAGACGAATTGATTCTTGGTCGCCGCCGAGATCATCAGCCCCTGCCCCAGCACCGCCACCAGAAACGATGCGCCGATCGCGAACAGCGCCAGCACTGAGCCGCGGAACGGCAGGCCATAGCCCAGGACCGCCACCGCCACGCACAGCCCGGTCGAGCCCAGGCCCAGAATGAAATAGGGCAGCACCTTGTTCAGAACCAAAGCGGGCACCGAGATTGGCGTGGCCAGAAGGCCTTCGATCGTCCCCCGCTCATATTCGCGGGCCATGACCAGCGCCGTGAGCAGGCTGCCGATCATCGCCATGACAATCGCGATTGCGCCGGGCACCAGCATGTAGCGGCTGGCGAGGCCAGGGTTGTAGCTATACCGCGGCAGCAGGCTAAGTGGCGGAGTGACGACGAGGCCCGCCTGCTTCGCCCGCGCCTGCCCCCACGCGGCGAGCACTCCCCGCGCGTGGCCGGTGACGAAGCTGGCGGTATTGGGCTGCGATCCATCGGCAATTAGCTGAATGCCGAGCGGCTGGGCACTGCCGAGCTGGCGCGCAAAGCCTTGGGGGATAACGATCACCGCGCGCAGGTCTCCGGCCACGAGCCGTTGCGTGAGCGGTGCCAGCGCCTGGGCCTCGGTCATCGCGAAGTTGGGATTGTGCACGAAAGTCGCCACCAGGTCGCGCGAAGCTCCGGAGCGGTCGAGATCGACGATCCCGGTCCGCGTACCCCGAGCGTCGAGCGAAACCGCGCTGCCGAACAGGAACATCAGCAGCAGCGGCAGGATCACGACCAGTCCGAAAGTCGATGGATCGCGCCAGATCTGGGCCCATTCCTTGGTCCGGATCGCTCCGGCGCGTAACAGTCCAGCCCGATTCATGCTGAAGCCCTCATGCAGCTATCGCCGGACGTTGCGCTTCGATCAGCGCGATGAACGCCTGTTCGAGCGTATCGTGCGGCGGCAATCCGCCGGGGCGCCGCTTGAGTTCGTCGGGTGTGCCCTGCGCAATCGCCTCGCTCTGGTTGATCAGCAGCAGCCGGTCGCAGTTCTCGGCTTCGTCCATAAAATGAGTAGTGACCAGCACCGCCACCCCGCGCGCGGCGATGGCATTGATATGGTGCCAAAACTCGCGCCGGATCAGCGGATCGACGCCCGAGGTCGGCTCGTCGAGGAACAGCACTGGCGGGGTGTGCAGCACTGCCGCGGCAAGCGCGAGACGCTGCTTGATCCCCAGCGGGAGCAGCCCGGTTGGTTCACGCCAGAAACTTTCAAGACCGAGAGCCGCCAGGGCGCCGTCGATTGCGTTTCGGGCCGTGGCGCCGATCAGGCCATAGGCCCCGGCGATAAAGCGCAAGTTGGCGGCCACCGAGAGGTCACCGTAGAGCGAAAATTTCTGCGGCATATAGCCCATCGCCTGGCGCGCCTGTGCCGCCGCCGATTGCAGATCGCGCCCTGCCACAGTGCCCCGGCCCGAGCTTGGCGTGGTCAGTCCGCACAGCATCCGGAACGTAGTCGACTTGCCCGCACCATTGGGACCGAGCAGCCCGAAGATCTGGCCAGGGCGGACGATAAAGCCGATATCCTGAGCGGCTGTGAAGCTGCCGTAGCGCTTGGTCAGGCCCACGGCGGCGATGGCGCTGCCGCTCCGATCTGCGCTCCGATCCGGGAACTGGGCGGCCAGGGCGCTTGCGGGCAGCGGCTGGCCCTGGTCGAGCAGCAGGGCAAAGCCATCGTCGGCGCGCGGGCTGGCCGGGCGCCACTCGCCGACGGGCGCTGTCTGGCCGGGGCGAAGCACGATGCGCACCCCATCGCCTTCGATCCCCCCCGAGACGACCTGTGGAAGGCCGAGACTCCGCTGCAATTCGCTGCGGCGTTGGTCAGGCGATACCGCGCGCGACACCACCCGGCCCTCGGCTTGGCGGGCCAATGCCCCCGCCGGCCCGGCATAGCGCACCCGACCCTCGTGCAGCACCAGCAATTCGTCGCAGCGGTCGGCATCGTCGAGGATGCTGGTCGCCCACACGATGCTGCTGTCAGGGCCAGCCAGATCACGTGCCAGTTGCCATATCTCGCGCCGCGACACCGGATCGACGCCCACTGACGGCTCATCGAGCAGCATCAAGCGCGGTGCGGCAACTACCGCACAGGCCATCGCCAGCTTCTGGCGCATCCCCCCCGAAAGCCGCCCGGCGCGACGCTGTTTGAATGCATCGAGCCCGCTGAGCGCATAGAGGTGCGCCATCCGCTCAAGGTTCGCCTCGGGCGAAATACCGCGCAGGCGTGCGTAAAGCTCAAGGTTTTGCGCAACCGACAGCTCGTCATAAAGCGCCCCGCCCTGCGGCATATAACCGATGCTGGCCCGATCGAGCTTGGCCGCAGTCCGCCCCAGAACCTCAACCTCGCCGCTATCTGCTTCCACCAGCCCGGCCAGGATCCGCAGCATTGTCGTCTTGCCTGCCGCGTCGGGACCGACCAGCCCAAGCACCCGGCCTGGCGCAAGCTCGACCGAAACCCCATCCAGCGCGAGCACCGGCGAGGCCCCGCGGCGGGCGGGCTTGAACCGTTTGGTCACACCGGAAAGCCGGAGGGACTGTACCTCCGCCATCCTACCGGCTCAGTTCCGGCCAGACGACGTGGGCACCAGCACGGTGACCGGCTGGCCCTGACGCAACTCACCCTTGGGGTCGGTGACGGTCAGACGCAGGCGGTAGACCAGATCGGCGCGGAGCTGCTCGGTCTGGACGGTCTTGGGGGTAAATTCGGCGACCGGCGCGATATAGCCGATCGTGGCAGCCCAGCGTTTGGCACTGCCATCGGCCATCACCGTCACGGCCATGCCGGGATGGATTCGCGGCAGGTCTGGTTCGGCCACATAAGCCCGCACCCGCACCGGCTGGGTCAGGGCAAGGGTTAACACGGTTTCGCCCGGCTGGATGATCGACCCGGCTTCGCGGGCGCGGGTCAGGACTTGCCCGGCTTCGGCTGCGCGCAGTTCGGCGTCGGACAGGTCGGTCTCGACGGCGCGCTTTTCGGCGACGACCGCATCGCGATTGGCCGCAGTAGCGGCGCGGTCCTCGGTGCGGGCGCCCTCCTCCATCAGCGAGAGGGCGGCGCTGGCCGAGGCGACGCGCGCATTGGCGGCGCTGACCGCGGCCTCGCTGGTCTGGTAGTCGGCGCGGCTGATAAAGCCCTGGCCCAACAGGGCGCGGCGGCGCTCGTTCTGGCGACGCGCTTCGAGCAGGACCGAGCGGGCATCGGCGAGGCCGGCCTCCGCCTCGCGCAATTGTTGCGGGCGGTTGCCGGCGACATCCTTGGCCACCCCGGCTGAGGCAGCCTGCAACTTCGCTTCGGCGCTGGCCATGCGATCGCGTAAGGGGCGGGTATCAAGCCGGGCGAGGACCTGGCCGGGCGACACCCGCTCGCCCTCGTCGACCAGCATTGCGGCGATCCGCCCGCCGCCGCGAAAGCCGAGCTGGACTTCGCGGATCTCAACATTACCGAACAGTTTGAACTCGGTAGTGAGAGCCGCCGCGCCCCATAGGCCCAGCGCCTTGGCGGCAAGAACCAGCGCCGCAATCACCGCCACACCCAGCGCGGCAAACCACCAACTGCGGCCACCTGCAGCGCGCGTCCCCTGCTCCTCCATCCCGAACCCCTCGTAGTGGTTCGCGAGGCTCTAGCCGGTTCTGCGCCAAGGGCAAAGCCGGGTCAGGCGGTGATTGCGAGGCCAGTCAACGATTTGTCGAGCATAACTAGCTGCCACAGCAGCCGAGAATGGTCGGCGCGGCCCGAAATGTGGGCCTCCGCCAGACTGCGGATGCGGGGCGCGTCAAACCAGCCGCTGTGCGCCAGCACGGCGCTGTCTCCGATCGCCCGCGCGGTGCTGGCAAGCGGGCCGCGAAACCATTGTGCGATCGGGGTGACGAAGCCCTGCTTGGGCCGGTGCAGGATGTCTTGCGGCAGATAGCGGCGCATCGTGCGCTTCATCAGCCATTTGCCCTCACCATGTTGAACGCGCAGGTTTTCCGGCAAGCTGGTGGCAAATTCGATCAGGCGGTGATCGAGCAGAGGCTCGCGCGCTTCGAGGCCCACCGCCATGCTGGTGCGGTCGACCTTGGTCAGGATATCGCCCGGCAACCAGAACTTGAGGTCGGCATATTGCGCCCGGTCCAGCCCTGACCGGGCTGGCGCGCTGCGCATCAGTTCCTCCAACACCGCTTCGGCGCGATAATCCCCGCGCAGGCGCCGGAACTCGGGCGTGTAGAGCGTCTCGCGCAGTTCGGGCGGAAGCACTGACAAGGCGCGGGCATAGCCCTGCTCGCTGCTGGCGGCGAGCGACTGGAAAGTCGATTTGGCGCGCAGCACCCGCGGCGCCCAGTCGGCCTTGGGATAGAGCCGCCCGAGCGTCCCGAACAGCGGCGCGCGAATCCCCTGGGGCAGCAGGGCGCGCATCCGGTCTTCCCTGCGTTGGAACACATGACGGCGATAGCCAGCCAGTGCCTCATCCGCTCCGTCGCCCGAAAGGGCCACAGTGACGGTTTCGCGCGCCAGCTGGCAGACGCGCCAGGTTGGCAGCGCCGAGGCGTCGGCGAAAGGCTCGTCGAACATCCCTGCCAGCGCATCGACCGCCCTGAAATCATCGGGCGAGACCGTCCGGCTGCGGTGATCGGTGTGGAACTGGGCGGCGACTTGCGCGGCGTAAGTACTCTCGTCGAGTGCAGCTACGTCGAAGCCTATGCTGCACGTCTGCACCGGCGTCTGGCTCGCCTCGGCCATCAGCGCGACCACGCTGGAGCTATCGACCCCGCCCGACAGGAACGCGCCCAGCGGCACGTCGGCGACCATCCGCGAGGTCACCGCCTGGCGCAGCAAATGCAGCAGTTCGGCCTCCAGGTCGGCCGCGCTGCCCCGTCGCCGCTCGGCAAACGAAACGTCCCACCACTGCACCGGCGGCGTGGCGGGAGCGCCGGAGCGAAGTAGGCGGTAATGCCCGGCCGGAAGTTTCGCCACGCCCTTGAGGATCGACCGCGTATCGGGGACATAGCCCCAGGTCAGGTAGTCCTCCACGGCCAGCGGATCGGCCTCTCGCCGCAGCAAAGGATGGGCCGTCAGCGCCTTCAGTTCCGAACCGAAGATCAGGCTGCCGTCGCTCAGGGTGGCGGTGAACAGCGGCTTCACCCCCAGCCGGTCGCGGGCGAGGAACAGCGTGCGTTCAGCCAGGTCATAAATGGCGAAGGCAAACATGCCGTGCAGCCGGGGGAGACAAGCGACCCCCCAACGCTGCCACGCGGCAAGGATCACCTCGCTGTCGCCGTCGGTGCGGAACATGGCCCCGGTGGCCCGCAGTTCCTCGCGCAGTTCGCGATAATTGTAGATCTCGCCGTTGAACACCAGCATCGCCCGGCCATCGCTCGATGCCATCGGCTGAGGCGATCCGGCCAGATCGATGATCGCCAGGCGGCGATGGCCAAGGCCTACGCCGGGCGCGGTCCAGATGCCGTGGCCATCGGGCCCGCGGTGGGCGATCGCATCGCACATTGCCTCGACCCGCGCGGGATCGACCGGCTTGGGCGTGGCGAGGTGAAAGATTCCAGCGATTCCGCACATCGGGCTGCGCCTAGCCACCGATCGCGATGCGGTCCATCCAGCGATCGACCGGACCGGTCGCGCGGCGGAACTGGGCGGTGGTCTGCGCAGCAGGATGGGTGCTGTCCTCCTCGGCTGAGAGGATCAGCATCGCCGTCGTATGGCGGCGCAACAGCAGGCGGTCGGCCATGTTGGCGAGCTTGAGCCGCAGGTTGCTCCCCGTCAGCAGTGTTCCAGTCCGATAATATGTCTCGGCTAGCCGCCGCACCTGGCCCAACGCCAGAAGGCGGTCGCTGTGCCCCTGGGTCAGCGCAGGCCCTGGCGAGTCCCATTGCCATTTGCTCTCGGGAGTCAGCGCACCCTGCCCGAATCCGCCAGCCTCGCACCCTTCGTCCTGCGCAGCATAGAGCGCGTAGAACACGTCGACCCGAGCCCCATCGAGGCTGCGATAGCGGCCAAGAAGGCGATGGTCGGCTCCCCTCGCCCGCGGCTCCCACCACACTTGCGGCGCGTAATTGACGCGGGTCCAGCCGGGCACTTCGGGGAGCAGGATCTGCTGCGGGACCGGGGCTGACAAGCGCTCGACCGCCATGGTCCAGACGTTGCCAGCGCCAACCAGCAGGGCCAGTCCGGCCAAAGCCGATATCGGTCGCAACCGCAACGCGGCCAATCCGGTCAGCCAGGGCGAGGCTTCGAGCGCAGCGGCATCAATCATCGGATCGTCCACCGCCCGGTCGAATGTCCGCCACGACAGCGCCAGAACCAGCGCTATGACCACCGCGAAAAAGATCCAGCCATAGACGATATGATCGATCCCGCCCGCATAGGCCGCGCCCTTGAACTGGGCGACGTAGATCGTGCCCCAGGCCCGGACCGCATTGGCCAGCACCGGCATCACCACGCACAGCGCCAGGAACAGAATGCGGCGGCGATTGCTGACAAAGCAGACGTTGGCGACCAGCGCTCCCAAAGCGATCATGGCGATCAGGAACTTCACGCCGGAGCACGCCTCGGCAACCTCGAACAGGCCGGCCGGCGTATCGATGAACACCCCGTCAATAGTCGCCTTGATCTGGCTGAGCTGGGTCAGGGCGATGGTCAGCCGGGCGGTGATCAGCTGCAAGGGCGGCACCAGTTCGTCACCGAATGGCACCAGTGCGAGCATATAGCCCAGCGGAAAGGCCAGTCCGGCGCCGATCTTTGGCCCGAGTACGGTCAGCACTACCGCGCCGAGCATCGCCACGACGCCCAGCTCACGCGCCAGGTTGAATCCGGAGAAACTGCCCAGCACCCACAGCAACATCGCACCGCCGAACACGATCAGCCCCGGCCACCACGCGCCCGGCTCCAGCCGCACGAGTTGCGGCAGGCGCAACCAGACCAGCCAGGCGATGATCGGCGGGATCAGAACGATATGATTGTAAGTCGAACTATTCAGCCACTGGCCAGCCATCGCCGCCCAGTCGCTGGCAAACACGAGGATCAGCGCGGCCCAGACCAGCCCCAGCCGCAGCAGCGCGCCGCGCCAGGCGGGTGACAGCGACGGTCCCGGCGCGGCAAGACTTTCTGTGCCAGCCAGCGCCTCAGCCGGCATTGCGCAGGCCCGCGCGCGTCTGGCATACTAGGTGCGGGAGTTCGGCAAGAGCGCTTTTCCAGCTTTGCTCTTCGACCACGAAGCGCCGCGCCTGTGCAGCCATCGCGCGCGCCTCGACCCGATTTTGCAGCAGACGAACCACTGCGTCGGCCAGATCGGCGTCGGTATCAGCCACGGCGAAATGGATCCGATCCTGCGCCTTGATCCCCGTCGCCCCGGCGCTGGTCACCACGACCGGCAAGGCCATCGCCATGGCCTCAAGAACCTTGTTCTGCACCCCGCGGGCGATCTCTAGCGGGGCGAGCGCGAGGTCGGCGCCCTTGAGCCAGTTGCGAATATCGTCGACCCGGCCCCAGACATAGCACCCCGGCAAGCGCGCCAGGTCGGTCACGATCGATACCGGGCAGCGGCCGACGATGTGAAAGCTTGCCTCAGGCAAGCTTTGGCGGACGAGCGGCAGGATCCGCTGCGCGACGCGCGCCACGGCCTCGATATTGGGGGCATAGTCCATCTGGCCGGTGAAGATCAGCTTGGGTCCGGACATCGCTGCCAGCTGCGGTTCTGGAACGACCGCCAACGGATCGAAGAAGGTGCTGTCGATGCCGTTGCCCAATACCTTGACGTCTGCATCGGCGCTCTCTTCCGGAGTGAGCCGCGAGCTGAACAGCTGGGCTTCCTCGGGCGTGATCAGCAGGCTTACCGCAGCGCGCCGGGCCAGCAAGGCTTCCTCATTCCGCAGAACGCGAGACTCGCGCGCATTGACTGCGCTCAGAATACCGCGGCTCTTGGCCGCATAGGCCTCGAACTTGGCCGAATCGACGTCGACAAAATCGGCGACAAACCGGCCCTTGAAGTCAGCCGGAACATATTGCCCCATCTGACCCGAAAACACGTAGATCGTCCCGATCGTATTGTGCGCCAGCGTTTCAGCGACATACCGCGCCAGTTCCGGGTCCCAAAACGCGGTCTTGCTGACCGAGCGACCAGTCGCCAGCGCCTGTATCCCGGCTAGAATAACCGACTTGGAGCGACGGACCAGACGATAGCTGCGCGCCAGCGTTGCCAGCTCGACTTCCTCGGCCATGTCGGCATCATCATCGGCAAAGGTCGCGACGTGGACCGGGGCAAGCCGGGCCAGTCCTTTGAGGATATGGTGCGACCGGATCTTGTCGCCGCGATCGGGCGGGAACGGGATCCGATGTCCGATGAACAGGATATCGTCCATCAGCCCAGCCCCTGCGCAAGGACCGGCCCGAAGCGGTTCGCAAGCGCGAGCGGCAGCTTGCGCCAAAGCGCTACTAGGCGCGAATTCTTCCCGCTGATCGGGCTGGCATCGCGCTGCGGTGCGCCGGAAGCAGTCCAGACGGCATAGCTCAGCGGGGCAGGCTCGAAGCCCCAGTTGCGCTTGAAATCATAGGCGCCGCTGTTGGTCTTGGATCGCCCGAAATCGAATTTGCTGCAGCCGCGCTGGCGAGCGTGGAGCATCAATTCGTAATACATCCGGTCATTGGCGCGCAGGCGGCGGGCGGCGGGCGTGCCACCGCCCCAATAGGGCATGACGGCGCCATCATGGTACAGCGAAAGGACGCTCGCGACCGGTTCGGAGCCTTTAAACACCGTCAGAATGTCGGAATCTGCACTGAATTGCTCCGACATTGCATCAAACAGCGCACGCGGAAACACCGGTGTGCCAAGATTGCGCACGCTTTCGGCATAGACCGCATAGTGCGTCGAGCGATCTGCGGGACTGGTGCCGATCCGCACCGTCAAGTCGTTGGCGAGGCTCTTGCGGACTTCGGCTCGCTGCTTGCGCGGAATGGAGAGAAGCTGGGCTGCGTCATCCAGAGCAAGCGGAGCGACGAAGCCGGCGTGCGAATCCTCCTTCAGGATCCAGCCTTCACGGTCAGCAGGCAATATGCCGCCGCGCAGTTCGATGGTCGGGCAGGACAGGCGCTGGGCCAGCTCCTCAACGGCGGCGAGGATCGGGGTGATGTCGCGGCCCGGCTCGGCCAGAATGCCGCCGCCAACGGCGAAGCCGCTTGAGGCGAGGACCCGTCCAAATACCGGCGAGTGGACCAGCGACAGCGGAAGTATGGCTGCGAGGCCATGCTCGCACTCAAGTGTTAGGACCATCGCGACGCTGCTGGTCCCGGCGGCGACGGCATCGAGCCATTCGAAGCGGTGGAACGGGGTCGCTTGAGCGTGCCCCGCAACGAACCGCGCAATTCGCTGACGCTCGCTCGGATCGGCCAGATCGGCCAGGCGCAGCTGAGCGCGGGGTGGGACGAACGGTGCGTTCATGCGGCGAGCGGCTGCGTCAGCAAAGCCTCGCGTGCCGCTAACGCATCCATCGGCCCCCAGGCGAACTGGCCGAGAAGGCGGCGCAACTTGTCGGCCATCTGGTTCAGGTTGGTATAATGGCGCAGCCGAGAGCGCAGCGGGGCTCCGGCAACGCGTGGTTGGCCGGGATCGATCTCCCAGGGGTGGAAATAGAACACCGCCGGGCGCTGATCGCGAGTGTTGACCTGGCCAATTGCCCAGCGGGTGAAGGCATAAGGCAGCACCCGGAAGAACCCCCCGCCCCCGGCCGCCAGCCGCCACCTAGCGAACTCAGCAGTGGTCACCGGAATCTCGACCAGATCAGAGCCGGCAAGCGGCTTGAAAGCATACCGCGGCGCGGCGCGCCAGCCGTAGTGATCGTGCGCGATCGGGGCGACGCTGGAGCTATAGGCAAAGCCCTGCTCGGCCAGCACCTGGTACGCCCATGGGGTGCGCTGATCGATCGAGAAGCTGGGCGCGCGGTAACCGCTGATGTGCGCGCCGCTGGCATCCTCGATTGCCTTGCGGCTGCGCGACAGGTCCTGAGCAAAGCTGCGCGGGTTGAGTGTATGAACCCGCAAATGGTCCCAGCCGTGACTGGCCAATTCGTGCCCGGCCCCGGCGATGCGGCGCAGCAGCGCGGGGTGGCGTTCGGCCACCCAGCCCAGGGTGAACCAGGTTGCCGTGACCCCGGCCGCGTCGAACATTTCCAGGATTGCGTCGCAATTCCGCTCGACCCGATCGGCAAGACCCGGCCAGTCGGCTCGGTCAATCACATTCTCGAACGCGCCCACCTGGAACCAGTCCTCGACGTCGACTGACAGGCCGTTAACGATCCGGCCATTGGGCTTTCCGTTCAAAGACGTCACGTTCACGGCCCGCTCCCACTCAGGCAGCAGCGCGCGAGAAGTCTTCGGCTTCGACCATTTCGATCAGCATCGTCAGGGTGTGGCGGATCGTACGGTCCTGCTCGATCAGCTTGCTCTCCAGCGCGGCAAAGCGCTCCTGCAGGGCCAGCACTTCCGGGCTGTCGCCGCTGTGCAGCGCGGCGGGTGCCATGGCTCCATTGGCCAGTTCCATCACCGCCTGTTGCAACTCGGCGATCTGCTGATCGCGCTCGGCCAGCGCAGCTTCGACCTGGGCATGGCCGACCGCGTCGACCGGCACGGCCTCAACCGCTAGCGGCGCGGCGAACTGCTCAACCTGCGAAGGCACAGGCTTAGAGGTAGGCACCGGAATGTCGTTAGCCAGTGTCAGCGAGCCATCGCCGTCCAGCTCGGCCAGAACCTGCTGGAGCATCACCGCATCAATCCGGGTGCGCTGATCGACCGCGCCCATCAGCAGCAGGCGATTGACGATCATGTTGATACGCCGCGGCACACCGCCGGTCGCATTGTAGATCTCGGAAAAAACGCGCTGATCGAAGGCGGGGTTCGTTTTCCAGCCGACCAGCCGCATGCGGTGTTCGATATAGGGCTGAACCTCGTTGGCCTCCATCGCCTCGAGGTGATGCGTCGCAATCACGCGCTGGCGCAGCTGTTCGAGCGATCCATGCGTGCGCAGCATATCGCGGAACTCGGGCTGGCCGAGCAGCAGCGTCTGCAGCAGCGGGTGCGAGCCGAGTTGGAAGTTGGACAGCATCCGCAGCTCTTCGAGCGCTTCGATCGACAGGTTCTGCGATTCATCAACCACCAGAAGGCAGCGGCGACCAGCTCGCGCCTCGGCATGAAGGAAGCTTTCGATCGCGCCAAGCGCGGTGGCCTTGTCATGCCCCTCGACCGGCAAACCGAACGATTGGGCGACAACATGAACCAGTTCTTCGCCATCGAGCTTGCTGGTGACAACTTGCGCCGCAGTCAGCCGCGCCGGATCGATTGTTGCCATCAGATGCGCGACCAGAGTCGACTTGCCCGCCCCGACTTCGCCGGTAACGATGACGAAACCTTCGCCCTGGGCCAGGCCATAGCCCAGATAGGACAACGCCTTGCGGTGCGTCAGGCTCTCAAAATAGAACGCCGGATCGGGCGTCAACTGGAACGGGCGCCCCGTCAGCCCGTAAAAATCGTCGAACATCGGCTTGGTCTCCGTAATTTTCAGAACGCGTAGCGCAGGCCGACAAGGGCCGAGGCGCTCCACAAATCGGGCTGGGTATTTTTGCGGTCGATCCCGTCGAGGCCAACTGCAGCCCGGGCGGTAAGGTGATCGGTCAGCAGACGATAATAGGCCGCACTTGCTCCCACCGCGGTGGCATCGCCAGCCAAGGCGAAGCCGCTCTGGAACCATTGTGCGTAGATATTGGTGGAAAAGGTTGAGCGCTGATCGATCCGTCCGTTGAGATAGCCCGATAGCCAGGTCGACTGGTCGACCACGCCATTGGCCACAGCCAGCACCGTCCCGGGCACCGCGATGAACTTGCGGCGATCGTAGCCCGCGCCGATCCCGGCCTGGATCCGGCCCAGGTTCACCCCATAGCTGGCCATGATCCCGCGATCGCGGAAGGTCGCCGAGCGGACCGAGCCGAGCACTCCGCCCAAGCACGAGCCCTTGTCGAGCGATGCGACACAGCCGCCCAGGTTGCCCGTCAGCGGATTGCGGACAGCCTCGAACTGGGTCGGCAAATCGCCCAGCGCGCGGCTGACCTGGCCGCCAAAGCCTGAGATCGTGTCATAAACCGATACATTCAGGCTGCTGCGCGAATTGGGCGCATAAGCAAACGAGCCGTAGAAGCTGCCGGTGCCATAGCGACGACCATAATGCGCCTCGAACGCAGTGCGTCGGCTCGGCCGCCACATCACACCCGCGTCCCAGATCAGGCCCGATACGTCATAGGCCAGCTTGCGCGGCACGGTCTTGTCGGTGAGGTAATGGCCGTCGCTGCCGATCTGCGGGACACCGGCGGGGTCGCGCACAGCATCGCAACCCGAAATCTGGACTTTTTCATAACCGACCCCGCCCACTAGCGCGAGGTCCATCGTGATCGGCACAGTCACGTCGGCGCGGGCATGGAAGTCCGACACGCGCTGATCGAGATTGGAGATATCCTCACGGTCGTAACCCACGCCCAGACCGATGCCGACTGGCAGCCCGTCGCCTGGACGGCTCCCGGCGTGAAGCTGCGCGCTCTGCATCACCGAGTGATCGAACACGTCAATCGCCGGAGCACCGGGCGCCAGCGCCAACGCCTTGACCTGGTTCACCTTGGTGTAGCCAACGTGATAGCCGCCCAGCACGGTGAAATTGCCGACGCGGGTCGATAGCGACGGTCCGGCATAGAGCGCATAGATCTGGGTCACGCCGTCCTGGTTGCCGATCGGGTTGGCCAGCGCCGCGCCATTGCCCTCGACCCGGGTGCGCTCGGCCAGCGCGCCGGCATCGAAGCGCAGCGTCTTGGTCGGGTTGTTGATCCCGATCCGCGCCACGCCGCTGATCGCGTCGCCATTGGCGATCTTGCTGCTCCAGCCGATCCGCCGCTCATAGCGTAGCGACAGCGAGGCGGCAGTATTGCGCCCCTGCACCGCAGCTTCGACCCCGGCGGCAAGCGTGGTGTAGGTCAGCACATCGTGCGTCGGTGAAAGCTGCGCCTGCACCACTTGGTCGGCCTCGATATAGGGCGTTAGGCGAACCTTGTGGATACGGTGGGCCGGAGCGACCGGTGCGGCGTCATCCGAAACCGCATCGGTCGACTTGCCGACGTCGACGCCTGACTTGGCTGTCTGGGCTCCGGCAGCCAATGGCAACGTCAGGGCTAACCCCGCGCCAAGCAGGGCGAGCCTGCGCGACAGGTGCGAAATCATCGTCATCCCCCATATCCGTAGTAGGAGCCGAACCGCCGCCCGCTGGGGCTGAAGTGGACCGCATTGAGAAGCAGCTGGATGTTCGGGCATCCCGACAGCAGTGAAACCGCATCCTCGAGCGCGCCCTGCGCGGTCGTATCGGCACGTGCGATCAGCAGCGCCTGGCCAACATATTTGGCCAGTTCGGCAGCGGGCGAAGCCGCGAGGGCGGGCGGCGAATCGAAGATCACGATCCGCTGCGGCGCGCCCTGAGTCAGCCGGTCGAGCACCGCACGGGTCCGCGACGAGGACAGAAACTCGCTGTCCGAATTGGTTGCGTTTCCGGCGGGCAAGACCCACAGCCCGGGGATGTCGGTGGCCATCACGCAATCGGCCACGTCGACCGCCGGATCGCTCAGCGCATCCATCAGCCCTGGCCCATCAGGCAGACCGAGCATCCGCAAGACCGACGGCTTGGCGAAATCGGCATCGACCAGCACGACTTCGCTTTCTTTCTCGACCGCGATCGCCAGCGCGAGATTGACCGCCGAGTAACTCTTGCCCTCACCCGGATGGGGTGAGCAGATCAGCACGCGCTGCGCAGCGGCTCCGGTCTGAACGCGGCGCTGTTCAAAGGCATTTGCAAGCACTTGCCGCTTGATGATGCGGAATTCTTCGAGCAGCCCGGTGACGCCGCCCTCGGGCACGATCAGGCCCTGTTCGCTGAGCATGGCCCGGTCGATCGGATGCTTTTTGCCGGAGAAAGCCACCGGTGCCGGGCCCTGTAATGCGGGGATGGCGAGCGGCTCAGCTGGCCCGGACAGCGGCGTGACCGGCACTGACGCGGCTACTATCGGCGCTGCGGGTACGGCCACCGCTTCGGCTTCAACCGCCGTCACTACCGGCACGATCGGAGCAGCCTCAGGCGCACCCGCAGCGGCTGCACGCAATGCCGGCTTGATCACCGCCGGAGCAAGGTTATGCGGCACCGGCGCGGGGGCCAGGCGGCGCAGGTCATAGGCCTGGACCGCGCGCTCGATCAGCGACTGGGTCATTCCCCCTTCAGCCGCAGGAACTGGAATTTTGGTGTGTTCGGTCATCTCTGTGTCCTCACGCGACCATGCCGACCTGGATCACTTCGACCACCAGCAGCAGGACGAACAACCCGCCGAGCGCCGCCGTGCCCGCGATCCAGTAGCGCATCCGCCGTGCCCGAATGACGCGCCCGGCATGGGTCAGAGTGTGCGAAATCGTGCCCAGCACCGGCAGCCCGAGTGCGCCTTCAAGCTTGCCTGCAGTGGTAAAAGTCGAGCGCAACTGGCCCAGGCCAAAGGCCGCGCCGATGCCGGCTCCAATGCCCACCACCAGCACGCCGAGCAGCAGGAGCGGCCGGTTGGGCGCAATCGGCGAGCGCGGACTTGTGGGCGGATCAGTCACTTCGAACTTGACCGAACTGCGCTCGGTCTCGACCTGGCCGCGCAGGCGCAGCTCTTCACGGTCCAGCAGCAGCTTGTCGTATTGTTGCTTGAGCACGTCATAGTCGCGGCTGATCCGCTGCGCTTCGGCAGCGATGGTGGGATCGCCGAACTGCTTGGCGCTGATCTGCGCCAGATCGCTTTGAACCGACCCATGACGCGAAATCAACGCCTGGACATTGGCCTGGCGCTCCGCCTTGATCGACTGCAGCGAGCTATAGGCCGGGTTCGGCTGGCCGCTGACGGTGCCCGGCGCTTCGGCCTGGACCTGCGCGCGCAGCGAAGCGATCTGGTTTTTCTGGGAAACCACGTCGGGATGGCTGTCAGTCATGCCCCGGGCGTGCATTGCTGCCAGGTCGGACATCGCCTGCGACAGCGCACCGCGCGGGCCTCCAGAGACGCCGACGCCCGGAAGGGTCGCTGGAGTTCCGGCGAGCTGCCCGTTGATGGCCGCTAGCGCGCTCTGCGCCGCGGCAAGATCGGCATCGATCCCGCGCAGTTCGGCACGGCTGCCCTCAAGCCGCTGGAGCACCGAGGTGCCGCCCTGGGCCAATTCCGGGTTGCGCGATTCGAACGCCAGCCGTGCCTGCTCCGCAGCTTCGAGCTGCTTCTGCCGGTCCGCCAATTGCGTGTTCATAAAATCGAGCGTTTCGGTCATCTGACCTTGCCCGCCCTTGAGATTCTCATCGCGGAAGATGTCGATGATCTTCTGGACGATATCCTTGGCCAGCTGGGCATTCTGGGTGTCCGAATAGGAACTGTTGCGCGAAATCGCCGAGATTTCAAACAGGTTGTCTTGCGTGCTGACGACCTTGACCGACTTGGCCAGCGCCAGCACTGCTGTTTCCATCTGCTTGGGCGTCGTCACACTCTCACCGATACGGGTGCTGCGCACGATTTTGCCGAGATTGACGGCGCTGGTGAGCGTCTGCTGAACGCGCTCGATATCGCGCTTGCGGTCGCCCGCGCCGATGCCGATCTGTTCGGCCAGCGCATCGTCCAACTGTACAAATATCCGCGCTCGCGACTCATAGCTGTTGGGGACCAGCGCCACCGCCAGCCAGCCGAGCAGGCACACACCCCAGGCGACGCCCAGCGCCAGCCACCGGCGGTGCCAGATCGAATGGAGCGCAACGCGAAATTCGTCGTAGATCGTGCTCATGTCTGATGCCTGCCCCCCAAGCCGCTCAGAACGTGCTTTCGGGGATGATGATCACATCGCCCGGCTTAAGCATGACATTGGCGCGACTTTCGCCCTTCTTGAGCAAGTCGCCCAGGCGCAGCGCGAACTCACGCTGATGGCCGGTTTCCTTGTCGAAGCGGACCAGCTTGGCACGGTTGCCCGCCGCGTATTCGCTCAGGCCTCCCACAGCGATCATCGCATCGAGCAGCGTCATATTGGCGCGGTAAGGGATCGAGGCGGGCTTGCCCGTCGCGCCGATAATCCGCACCTGCTGGCTGAAAGTCCCGGCAAACTTGTTGACGATGACCGAGACCAGCGGCTCCTGGATGTACTGAGAAAGCTGGAGTTTGATGTCCTCGGCCAGCATCGACGGGGTCTTGCCGACCGCTGGCATGTCGGTAATCAGTGGCGTGGTGATCCGCCCATCTGGCCGGACCTGAACACTCGCGCCAAGCTCAGGATTACGCCACACGAACACGGTCAGCTCGTCGAGCGGCCCGATCACATATTCCTCGCCCGGGCCTTCCTGCATCGCCACGAATGACGCCGGGGGCAACTGCGGCCCGCTCGCACTGCCAGCGCACCCCGTTAGTGCAAGGCTGGCAGTCAGCGCCAGACTGGCCAGAGCACTCGTGACGGGCAGGCGGGAAAGGCGATTGCTGGGCATCCGATCATCCTTAACAGTGCCGTATTTTTCGCGCCCCGAACCGGTACGGGACTCAAAACCACGACAAGTGCGCGTCCGATATCGGGAAAAAGGGTGAATATTGCGTTAGCCTTGAACGCAAATCCGGGCTTTGCCGCAGCTTAGTTCGGGCAGTCCCAGAGAGGGACAGTGCAGTGGCGAGGTCTAAATGAGCATTTCCCGGGCCGGTCCCTGGCCGAGAAAAGCCGATGGACTGGCACTGGCCCCATAGGCTCCAGCGCAGAACACAGCGACGATGTCGCCTACTTCGGCGCGGGGAAAGCCGGCCTTGTCGGCCAGCCGGTCGAGCGGGGTACACAAGCAACCGACCACCGACGATTCGTCGTCAATCGGTGCAGCGAAGCGCGAAGCAATCGCCACCGGATAGTTGCGACGGACAACGGTGCCGAAATTACCCGAGGCAGCGAGCTGGTGGTGCAGCCCGCCGTCGGTAATTAAGAACACTTCGCCGTGGCTAATCTTGCGATCCACGATGCGCGTCAGGTAAACACCAGCTTCGCCAACGAGATAGCGGCCTAATTCAAGGCAAAATCGCGTATCCTTGAGAACCCCAGGCAGTTGCGCAAAGCGCGCTGAGAGCCGCTGACCGACAAGGTCAATATCGACCGGAGTATCGCCCGAGAAGTACGGTATTCCCAGCCCGCCGCCCAAATTGCACTCCGCCAACGGAGCGCCGCTGGCCTCCGCCAATTGCGCCGCCAGATCGAGCGCTTTGCCCTGGGTGTCGGCAATAGCCGACGCATCGAGCGCCTGGCTTCCCGCAAAGATATGGAACCCCCGCCAGTCCGCCTCGGCAGCAATAAGGCGCCGGACCAGAGCGGGCACACGCTCGGCATCGAGCCCGAACGGCTTGGCCCCGCCGCCCATTTTCATGCCCGATCCCTTCAGATCGAAGTCGGGATTGACCCGAACGGCGAGCCTTGGGATTATCCCTAGCCGCTGGCTAATGGCGAGCGCGCGGTCGGCCTCGGCCTCTGATTCGAGATTAAGTGTCACACCCGCGCGGATCGCCGCCTCAAGCTCATCATCGCGCTTGCCCGGCCCGGCAAAACTGACTCGCGCGGGATCGATACCGGCCGTTCCGATCATTGCCAGTTCGCCGCCCGAGGCAATGTCGAAGCCTTCGACTAAACCTTCGAATAATTCCAGGACTAGCCCATAGGGATTTGCTTTAATAGCATAATGTAGTTCGAGCTGATCGGGCATCGCAGCGCGAAGAGTGGTCACGCGCTGGCGGATCATCGCCGCCGAATATACGAACAGGGGTGTCCCCCCGGCCTCCGCGATCAATTGGCTGACGGTCCTGCTATCGACCGCAAGCTCGCCGTCAACGCAACCAAAACCTGCCGGGATCGGCCCGAGCGGTTTCACGCCGAAAGTTCCGCCTGCAATCCGGCGCGGTCAAGCTTGCCATTAGGGCCGACGGGCAGCGCCTCACGCCAGTGAATAGCGCGAGGCTGCATGAAATTAGGAAGACTTTGCATTAACATACGGGGTAACTCGTGTTCCGCGTCTGAACTGTCAGGATGAGCCCGGACGATCAGATGAACGACCTGCCCTAGCCGATCATCCTTAACACCTAGTGCCACGGCCTCAGCCACAAGCCCGGTTGCCAGTGCCGCTTCCTCGATCTCCTGCGGGCTGATCCGATTCCCGGCGCTCTTGATCATCGCATCGCGCCGCCCGACGAAATACAGCAAACCATCGGCTGCCCGCCGCACCCGGTCGCCCGACCAGACCGCCATCCCGCCATAGCGCGAGGCGGCAGGCGCTGGCCGAAATCGCTTAGAAGTGCGTGCCTGGTCCTGCCAATACCCTTGCGCCACCAATGGCCCGCAATGAACAAGCTCGCCTTCCGCATCATCCGCTGCAACCGCGCCTGTATCGTCGATCACCAGGACTTCGGCATGGGGAATTGCTGTACCCATTGAAGTCGGGTGCGTGTTGATCAGCGCAGGTTTCAAATAGGTCGAGCGAAAGGCCTCGGTCAGGCCGTACATCGCAAACAGCTCTGCTTGCGGGACCAGTCCTCGCAGTCGGGTTACCAGATCGGGTGTGAGAGCACCGCCACTGTTGGTCAGGCGACGGAGCGAGGCGCGCGCTGCGTCGGGCCAGTCAAGTTCGGTCAATTGAACCCACAATGGCGGAACTGCGGCCAATGTGGTGACGTCATGACGCTCGATCGCCTTGGTCACATCGCGCGCGGTGAGGTAGTCGAGCGGGACTGCGCTGGCCCCGGCATACCAGTGCGACAGGAGCTGATTCTGGCCATAGTCGAACGACAGCGGCAGTACTGCCAGCGCTCGATCGTCTGGCTGAAGGCCGAGGTAAGACGCCACACTCTGCGCGCCAAGCCACATGTTGGCATGACTGAGCATGACTCCCTTGGGCTTGCCGGTCGATCCACTGGTGTAGAGAATCGCTGCGAGATTGTCCAGATTAGCATCTGATTCAGATATACAACGTCTGAACGCTTCGGCCTCATGCCATGCCTGCGGCTCGTTAATAACGACGCATCCGGACGGCAGGTCCGCGGACTCGAGGCTCGCCAGTCTCGCCGGAGTGCCTATCAGCATCCGCGCGCCACTATCTGCGAGGATATGGGCTACCTGGGCGCGCTTAAGCAGCGGGTTGATCGGCACATGGACCAGCCCCGCCCGCGCCGCAGCCAGCGGCATCAGGCACGTCAGCTCGGCTTTCGCTGCCCAGCTCGCCACGCGCGCGCCGGACTCGGGCACTTGCGCCTGCAACCATCCGGCAAGCAGAGCGACACGCGATCTTAAGTCCTGGTAGCTAAGCGTGCGGTCGCGCAGGATCAGGGCGGGCGCCGCATCGACTCCCCGCAACGCGAGGTGATCGAGCGGCCGGATCGATATATCTGGGTCGGCGCGCACGATTGACAGGGGTTTCGGTCCGGGAGTTGATGGCGGGTGGTGACGGGTTGCGACTATCACGAAAAATTGGCCCGAGTGCAAGACGATGTGGCGCTGGCCGCTGCGATCGACGCCGCCGCGCAAGGCCCGTTCGATCGGCTTGCCTGGTGGCAGGGCCTGGCTGAACATTGTGCAATTGCGCCGTTTCTTGCTGTGGCGCGACGTGGTGATTCGCTGGCCATGCTGCCGCTGGCAAAGGCTAATGGTCAGCTCAAGGCTCTGGCCAACTACTACACCTTCCGCCTGCGTCCGGTTCTGATCGGCAGCGACTCCCCGCAATTGCTGCGGGACCTGGCACGCGATCTCACGCATATGACTCGGCGCATTTCGCTCGACGGAGTCGGTGCAGAGGATGGAAGCGTCAGCAGGATCGAAGATGCTTTTGGTGACGCAGGCTGGTTGGTCCTTCGCGAGCTTTGCAGCGTGAATCATATTCTTGAAGTAAATAACCGCAGTTACAGCGAATATCTGGCAAGCCGCCCCGGCCAGTTGCGCACGACGCTGAAACGCAAGGCAGCCAAAGTGCGGACGCTAGTTCTGACCGCGTTCGATTACGAAGCTTGGCAGGCCTACGAGGACATCTATCGCGAGAGCTGGAAGCCGGGTGAAGGCTCACCAGCGTTCCTCCGCGCTTTTGCCGCGGCGGAAGGTGCTGCTGGCCGCCTGCGTCTGGGCCTCGCCTATGCCGACGGGGTTCCGGTGGCTGCGCAATTGTGGACGGTAGAGGCGGGCACCGCCTGGATCCACAAGCTGGCTCACACCGAAGCGTCCAAGCCGCTGTCGCCGGGCACGACGCTCAGCGCGGCGCTGTTTGCCCATGTCATCGACCAGGACCGGGTCACCACGATCGACTTTGGCACTGGCGACGATCGCTACAAGCGCGACTGGATGGAAGTGGTGCGGGCACGCTATCGGCTCGACATCGTGCGACCGCTGCACCCCGGTAATTGGCCGATAATCGCCCGCGCCACGCTGCGCCGCCTTGCCCGCGCCGGGAAGCCCGGTTAAATGCCGCGCAAGTGCGGTCCGGGGAGCCTTTGAGAGCGACATGCATCACGACACCGACCACCACTTGCGCCGGATCCTCAGCGACGTGCTGGGCCTCAAGCCCGGCCAGGCCGATAACTTCACCGCCGATACCGGGCTGTTCGGCGATTTGCCCGAACTCGATTCGATGGCCGTGGCGGGACTGTTGACCGAGATGGAGGACCGCCTTCACATCGTCATAGACGATGACGAAATCGACGGCGAAATGCTTGAAACCTATGGCTCTTTGCTCGCCTTCGCCAGGGCCAAGCGCGCGCCGGCGTGATCGCCGACTACCCCTGTCCCGCCCCCGGCGGCGGCTGGGTCGATGAGTTCGCGCTTAGCTTCGAGCGGGGTCGCGCGACAAGGGTGCTGATCGTCCCGGCGCTGTTCGATGAGGCCAGCCGGATGCGGCGGCTGACGATCGACACGATGCGGCGGCTCGATGGCGCGGGAATCGACAGCTTCCTCCCTGAACTGCCGGGATGCGGTGACAGTTGCCAGCCGATCGAGGCGCAGACGCCCGCGATATGGCGCGCGGCCATGGCGGCGGCGGCGACGCATTTTGCCGCGACTCATGTGCTGGCGATCCGTGGCGGCGCGATGGTGATGCCCGATGGGCTGCCCGGCTGGCGCTATGCCCCGGTTAAAGGCGCGTCGCTGCTACGCCAGATGCTGCGTGCGCGAATCATGGCGGCGCGCGAGGCAGGTCGGAGCGAAACCAGCGAGGCCCTGCTGGAGCAGGGCAAGCGCGCGGGTCTGGAACTGGCCGGATATCGGCTAGGAGCAGAATTTATCACCGATTTTAGTGAGTTGGAACCAGCTGATACCCCCGACCTGAGCGACATCGAGCAGGAACTAATTGGTGGAGCAGGGCTGTGGTTGCGCGCTGAGCCGGGCGAGGATCGGCAGCAGACCGATGCCCTGGCCGCTTATCTCGCAATGGTGCTGGTCCAATGACGCGCGAACATCTCAGTTTTGCCTGCGAGGGCAACCAGCTGATCGGCTCGCTGGACCGTTCCCAAGGCACCGTCGGCCTGCTGCTGGTCAGTGGCGGCAACGAATTGCGCTGCGGTGCCTGGTCGGGACAGGCCTTGCTAGCGGCGCGCCTGGCCGAAGCAGGTTACCCGGTGTTCCGCTTCGACCGGCGCGGGGTGGGCGACAGCGAGGGCGGCAATGGCGGATTTCGGACGAGTGCGCCCGATATCGCAGCGGCGCTCGTGGCTTTCAGGACCGCCTGCCCCGGTCTCACTAAGATCGTCGGCTTCGGGAATTGCGACGCGGCCAGCGCGTTGATGCTGACAAAAGGATCGGGACTCACCACGCTGATCCTGGCCAATCCATGGACAATCGAACGCAACGACGAGGCCCCGCCGCCCGAGGCCCTTCGCGCCCATTACCGCAGCCGCCTGGCCAGTCCCGAGGCGATCAAGCGGTTGATTACGGGTAAGGTTTCGCTCGGCAGCTTGGTCGCAAGCTTGCGCTCGGCGCTGCGTCCGGCCCAGCCGCCCAGTTCATTGGCGCAGGATATGGCTGAAGGCATTGCCGGTTTTGCAGGCTCCGTCAGCTTCCTGATCGCCGAGCGGGACCGCACCGCGCAGGCTTTTACAGCTGCCTGGCGCAAGGACGATCCGCGCATCCGGCGTTGCCCGCAAGCCTCGCACAGCTTCGTCGAACCCGAGGCGCGCGAATGGTTGTTCGCGCAAGTGATAGCCGTGCTCGGGGCTTAAGCCCCGGCCGCCACGATGTTTTTCTGCGCGGCAAACTCGCGCTCGGCGAGAAACCGTTCAGCGTCGAGCGCGGCCATGCAGCCGGTTCCAGCGGCAGTCACGGCCTGACGATAGACATGGTCCATCACATCGCCGCAGGCAAAGACGCCAGGGATCGCGGTCATCGGCGTGCCGGACTTGACCAGCAGGTAGCCATTCTCGTCCATTGCCAGCCCGCCCTTGAACAGTTCGGTCGAGGGCGAATGGCCGATTGCGACGAAAGCGCCCTGGGTGGCGATCTCGGACTGCGCGCCGGTGACGGTGTCGATCACCGCGACCCCGGTCAGCCCGCCCGCCAAGGGATCGCCGACGAAGTGCTCGACCTTTTTATTCCACACCACCTTAATATGCGGGTGGGCGAACAGGCGGTCCTGGAGGATGCGTTCGGCGCGTAGCGAATCGCGGCGGTGAATAAGCGTCACGTCCTGGCTGTGATTGGTCAGGTACAACGCTTCCTCGACTGCGGTGTTGCCGCCGCCGATGACGACCACCGACTTGCCGCGATAGAAGAAACCATCGCAGGTTGCACAAGCCGAGACACCTTTGCCGCCCAGTTCCTGCTCGCCCGGAACGCCCAACCAGCGCGCTTGGGCACCGGTGGCGATCACTAAAGTGTCGCCCTCGTAAATCGCGCCGCTGTCGCCGATCGCGCGGAACGGCGAGCCGGACAGATCGACCTCGATGATCGTGTCCCACACCATCCGGGTGCCGACGTGTTCAGCCTGGGCCTGCATTTCCTGCATGAGCCATGGGCCCTGGATGACGTCGCGAAAGCCAGGGTAGTTCTCGACATCGGTGGTGATTGTAAGCTGGCCGCCGGGCTGAATGCCCTGAACCACGATCGGCTCCATCCCGGCACGCGCGCCATAGATCGCAGCGGACAGGCCCGCCGGGCCCGAGCCGATGATCAGCATCTTGGTCGAATGGACGGTCATGCAAACTCCTGCGCGCGGGCCATGCCCGGAAAGCGCGCGATACGTAGTCGCGTCGCCAAAAGCGAGTCCCGGTGCGGCGCTGTGCCCGAAGGAAAGATCGAAGCGTTACACCCAAGGCCTCTTGCTATTGCGAGTGCCTCGCATTAGCGGACGTGGTGTCTACAAGGGAATTTCCGATGACATTGCGTTTCTGCCTCTTCGTGCTCGGTCTGACACTCGCTCAACCAGTCCTCGCCGCCCCTGGTCTTGGCGGAGAAATCTACCCGGCCACAGTCGAAGCGCACGAACTCGAAATCGAAGCGCGTTATGGAGCGCTCAATGGCGGTCCAGCCGCAGGCGAAGACAATTCCAGGGTCGAAATTTCCTATGGGATCAGCGAGCATCTTCAACTCGGCGTGGTGACCGAATTTGAGAAGGATCCGGGCGGAACCCGCCACGCTACCCATCTTGGTTTCGAGGCGATCGCCCCGCTCGGCCGGATCGGAGGGATCGATATTGCGGCCTACGGAGAATACGAGATCGGTCTCAACGGCAAAGCCGATTCGGTCGAGACTAAGCTGCTGGTCCAGCACCGCGCGGGACTGTGGGACTTGCGCTTCAACCTGGTCGGCGAAAAACCTCTTCAGGCCGGAGCCCCGGTGGCGCTGTCCTACGCCGCTTCGGTTGATCGCGGGGTGACGCGCAATGTCCGGCTGGGCGTGGCCGCGTTCGGCGATCTTGGCACAGTCTCCCATTTCGTGCCTTACGCCGAGCATTACCTGGGCCCGGTAGCCAAGTTCCGCATCCCGCTAGGCGACCGCGACGGGGACGGCGACGGCGATCAGGGCGTGTGGCTGGAAGCCGGCTACCTGTTTCCGCTGGCCGCCGCCCGGGCCGAAACCAAAGGCCAGTTTCGATTCAATCTGGAATTCGAACTCTGATTGACCCCGCCAGCCCTGCCGCGCATGGGGCCGAGGATGAATATCGCCGGCCCCGCCTCACACAGCTTCATTTCGCAGCGTCTGAAGATGCATTACGTCGATTGGGGCAATCCCGAGGCGCCGCCCTTGATTCTTCAGCACGGTGGGCGCGATCATTGCCGTAGCTGGGACTGGGTAGCGCAGGAATTGCGGCGTGACTGGCACGTCATCGCGCCCGATCTGCGTGGCCACGGTGACAGCGCTTGGGCGCCAGACGGGCACTATACGATGGACGGGTTCGTCTATGACTTCGCCCAGCTGGTGCAGGACCTCGGCTACGCTCAGGTTTCGATCGTCGCGCATTCGCTGGGCGGCAATGTCGCAACGCGGTTCACCGGGCTCTATCCCGACAAAGTCCGCAAGCTCGTCAATATCGAGGGCCTGGGCCTGTCCCCGCAACTTACCGCCAAACGCGAAGCGCAAAGTTATGCGGACAATCTGCGCAAGTGGATCGACGATGCCCGCCGCGCTTCGGGTCGCCTGCCGCGTCGCTATCCCTCGCTCGAGACAGCCTTTGCGCGGATGAAGGCGGAGAACAGTTTTCTCAGCGACGAACAGGCCCGGCACCTGACCATCCACGGCGCCAGCCGCAACGAGGACGGCACCTGGAGCTGGAAGTTCGACAACTACCTCAATGTCTGGACCGTCACGGATTCAACCCAGCCGCAAGTTGAATCGTTGTGGCAGGCAATCACTTGCCCGCTGCTGTTGCTTTACGGCTCAGACAGTTTTGCCTCGAACCCAGAACGCGACGGCCGCGCCGCGCATTTTCGCGATGCCCGGGTGATCGAATATGCCAAGGCCGGGCACTGGCTCCATCACGATCAATTCGATCGCTTCATCGCAGACGTCCGGGCGTTTTTATGACGACGACATTTAGTCAAGAATGCTTGTCGTCAGCGGACCTCGCTGTCCGATCGCGGATCAGCCGGATCGACAATACGTCGCAGGAGTGACCGCATATCGAATGGAACCGCGAAAACTGCAAATTTCCTGGAACGCAAACGGCGATTCTTCGTCCATGCGACACAGATCCTCTTGCCGATAATAGCACTGCTTACTATAACTATTGCCGACGGTGGGATTAGCAGTGACCCCCAAGGAGATATCCGTGGCCGACAGCGGCATCCCGATCGATGTTGAAAGCGCCGAGGCGACTGAGGTCGTTGAGGAGTCCAAGTCGCGGCTGCGCAAGCCCTTGATGCTGCTGGTTCCGCTGCTGGTGGTCGTGGCCTCGGTCTACTTCTATCTGAGCGGCGGGCGCTTTGAGGACACTGACAACGCTGCCCTGCAAACCGGCCAGCTGATGGTCAGTGCCAGCGCCAGCGGCAGAGTAACCGCGATTGCAGTGCAGGAAAACCAGTTCGTCAAACAAGGCCAGGAGCTGTTCCGGATCGAGGCCGACAACCAACGTGCCGATCTGGCCGAAGCCGAAGCTCAGCTAGCCGCGGCCCGCGCCGATGTGGCGGTCAAGCGCGCCGATCTGGGGGCCAGCCAGGCTGCTATTCGGGCCGCTCAGGCCCGCCTGGCATTTGCCCGGGGCGAGGCTGCGCGCCAGTCATCGCTCGTCCGTGAGGGCATTTCCTCCCGCGCGCAGTACGATGCGGCAGTACTGGCCGTGCGCACGGCGGAGGATGAAGTGAGTGCGTCGCAGGCCAGGAGTGGCAGTGTGCTGGCAGCATTGGCGGGCAGTGCGGCGGGTCCGGTCGACTCCCTGCCAGGCGTGCGCAAGGCCGAGGCTGGTCTCGCACAGTCGCGAATTGCCTTGGGCTATACCGTGATTCGTGCGCCGCAGGACGGGATCGTGACCCGGGTGCATCAGTTGCAGGTCGGTAGCTATGTCACCGCCTCGCGCCCGCTATTTGTGCTGAGTGGGACGAAGTTCTGGGTCGTCGCCAACTTCAAGGAAAACCAGCTGCGCTTCATGCGCGTCGGCCAGCCCGCGACCGTCCAGATCGACGCCTTCCCTGATTACAAGATCAAGGCCCACGTCGCCAGCTTCAGCCCGGGCACAGGTAACAATTTCTCGCTGCTCCCGGCCGAGAACGCGAGCGGCAACTGGGTCAAGGTCGTCCAGCGCTTGCCGGTCGAGATTGCGCTCGATGCGCTGCCGCCGGGCGTGCCTCTGCACTCCGGGCTGAGCGTCAGTGCTTCGGTCGATACCGGCCACACCCGCAGCCTGTTCGGCAAGGGCACCTCGCCCTCGACACAGGCAACAACCGTGGTTCCCTCGACACGGGCCCAATCCACACAGCAGCCGTGACCGCCCCCTACCCCGACACCACCCGGCGCCGGCTGATCAGTCTTGCGACGATTCTGGGCACGATGATGGTCGCGCTTGACGGGACGATCGCCAACGTCGCGCTGACCCATATCCAAAGCAGTGTCTCGGCTTCATCCGAGCAGATCGTCTGGGTGTTGACGTCCTACCTGATCGCCGCCGCTATCGCCACGCCGCTGACCGGCTGGCTGGCCGACCGAGTCGGGCGCAAGAAGGTCATGGTCGCCTCGGTAATCGGCTTTGTGATCGCGTCGGTTGCGTGTGGTGGTGCGACCAACCTTGAGGAACTGGTTATCTTCCGGATGTTGCAGGGCGCGTTCGGAGCGAGCATGATCCCGCTCGGCCAGACCGTCATGCTCGATATCAATCCGCCCGAGCGCCAGGGCAAGGCGATGGCCCTGTATGGCATGGGATCGATCCTGGGTCCGGTGATCGGCCCGACGCTGGGCGGCTACCTGACCGATTCGTTCAACTGGCGCTGGGTGTTTCTGATCAACCTGCCGATCGGGATCGTCGCGGCCACGGGCATGATCCTGTTCATGTCGGAAACCAAGACCGACAAGCCGACGAAGTTCGATTTGCTGGGCTTCACCTTCCTGTCGGTATTTATTGGCGCGATGCAGTTGCTGCTCGATCGCGGCCAGCAGCTCGACTGGTTTTCATCGTGGGAGATCCGGCTTGAGGCGATCGTGATGATCCTGTTCGGATATCTTACCGTCGTGCAGATGTTTACCGCGCGCAATTCCTTCGTGAAACCGGCCATCTTGAGGGACCGCAACTTCATCATGGGGGCCTTGATCAGTCTGGTGCTCGGCATGATCATCTACGGTGTGCTCGCTCTGGTCTCCCCGATGCTGCAGCGACTGATGGGGTATCCGGTGATGACCACCGGGATCGTCACTGCCCCGCGCGGGATCGGCACGATCATCGCAATGATGTTCGTTGGCCAAGTTATCAACCGCGTCGATCCGCGAGCCCTGATCATGGCCGGGTTGAGCATCTCGTGCATTTCCCTGTTCATGATGGCGCATTTCTCACTCGAGATGGGGCCGTGGTCGATTGTCACGGTCGGGTTCATCCAGGGCTTGGGCGCGGGTCTGGTCTTCGTGCCAACCTCGACCATGGTTTTCGCCACGCTCGACCCCGCTCTTCGCAACGAGGGTTCAGCGCTTTACGCGCTGACCCGCAGCCTGGGAGCTTCGGTTGCCATCTCCTATCTTCAAGCGCTGACAATCCGCAACGCGGGCCATGTCGAATCGCGACTCGTCGAAGGCATCCGCCCCGACAACCCGATTATGGCGATGCGCCTGCCCGACTTCGACTTTAACCAGCCGGGGATGGTTTCCGCAGTTCAGCACCAGATCGAGCAGCAGGCCGGGATGATCGGCTACCTCGATTCCTATTGGTTCCTGGCTATCCTGACTCTGATTTCAATTCCCTTAGCGCTGTTCATGCGACCGTCGAAAAATCGCGGCGCAGGCGCTCCCATGGTATTGGCCGATTGATATGAAGTACGTGATTGCCCCTCCAACTAAGCTAGCCATGGCTGCTGTGGTCCTGACGGCGCTTGCCTTGTCCGGGTGCAAGACCGTCGGTCCTGACTTCGCGCGTCCGGTGGTTTCAGCCACTGCCAGCTATCCCCGGTCGGCTAATGTCAGCGGCGCTGCCTTGGGCGAAGGCCCGCAGCTGCGCTGGTGGGAGGCGTTCCAGTCCCCCGCGCTCGATGCGCTGGTCGACCATGCGATTGCCAATAATCGCAGCCTGGAAGCCGCTAACGCTACTTTGGAACGCGCGCAGGAAAAAATTACCGCCGTCGCTGGGCGCCAGCTGCCGCAAGTCGATGGCTCGGCCAGGACCCAGTACCAGCAGGTCAACCTGGCCGCGTTCGGCCTTGATCCGGCGACTTTCGGCGCCACCAAGATCTCAAACCCGCGCTTCGGGCTTTACTCCGTCGGCGCCGGCGTGACCTATGATCTGGATCTGTTCGGCGGCAATCGCCGGGCGTTGGAGCAGGTTTCCGCCGAGGCCGAGGCCCAGCGCTTTCAAGCCCAAGCCGCCCACCTGACCATAGCCGGTCGCGTGGTCAACCAGGTCCTGGTCATTGCCGGGCTGAACGACCGCATCGCAACCGAACAAGCGCTGCTGGCCGAGGGCGAGCGCAACGTCGTGCTTACCCAGAAACGGCAGCGGGCCGGAGCGGGGACACTGGTCGAAGTGCTATCGGCGCAGGGTCAACTGGCAGGCGACCGCGGCTCCCTCCCGCAGCTCCAACAGCAACGCGCCGAAGCCCGCGACCTGCTCGCGATTCTGACTGGCGTTAGTCCCGGCGAGTTCGGACCGACCGACTTCCGCCTTGCCCAGTTTACCCTGCCGCGCGATGTGCCGGTGACCCTGCCGTCCGAACTGGTCCACAAGCGTCCCGATATCCTCCAGGTCGAAGCCCAGCTTCATGCCGCTACTGCTGCGGTGGGGGTCGCTACCGCCAGGCTGTACCCCGACATCACCCTGGGCGCGCAACTGACCCAGACAGCAAGCAATCCGCTCAACATCCTGGGCAACGGCGCCCGCGGTTTCGACATTTTCGCCGGGCTGACTGCCCCGATCTTCCACGGCGGCACACTCAACGCCGAAAAGCGGGGGGCGCAGGACCAGGCTCGGGCCGTGGCAGCGACCTACCAGCAGACCGTGCTCGAAGCCTTTGGCCAGGTGTCTGGCCTGCTTGCGGCACTGGGCAACGATAGCCAGGCGGTCGCCAACCAAACCGAGGCGTCAGGCATTGCCGCGCGCTCGCTGCACCTCTCGCGGCGCAGTTTCGAGGTCGGCAACAGCGGAATCCTGCAGGTGCTCGAGGCCAGCCGCAACAACCAGCGTGTGCAACTGGCGCTAGTCGACGCGCGGGCGCGGCAGTTCCTCGATATCGCCCGGCTCTATGTCGCCACCGCGGGCGGAAGGACCGGGCCAGCTGTCGCCACGGCGGTAAAGCCCTGAAGCGGTGCCACTCGGCTTGACCCCATCGCGACTGCCTTCCACCCTTCTTGGCTGATAGTGGAGGGACAATGCGTTGGTCGATGCTCGTTATCGGGTCATGATTTTTCTCAAGCGCCGCCCCGGCATGGCGGTCGCCGAATTCCGCGACTATTATGAGAATCATCACCTGCCACTGGTCAGGCGATACGCCAGCGGCCTGGCGGATTATCGCCGCAGCTATATCCGCTGGCTCGATCATCTTGACACCCACGAGCCGTGCGAAGCGCAGTTCGATGTGGTTACCGAGCTGATTTATGACGACAAGACCAAGCTGGAAAGTCTGATCGGGATGGTCGAACGCGGGCGCCTGCCCGATGACGTCTTGCAGGACGAGTTCTTGCTCTTTGACCGTGCGGCGACGCGTTATGTGGTGGTCGAGCAGGAGGATCAGGGCTAATCTCGACACCAGCTCATCGCCCGGCTACGGCGCAGCAAAACACTACGTCCGGAGATGCACTTGTCCCTGCCCGCCCTATTAAACCACTTGCGCCTGCCGGTGATTGCCTCGCCGATGTTCATCGTTTCCGGGCCCGAGCTGGTCATTGCCCAATGCAAGGCCGGGATCGTCGGCAGCTTTCCATCGCTTAACGCGCGGCCCGCGACGATGGTCGACGAATGGCTCCACCGGATTACCGAGGAATTGGCCGCGCACGACCGCGCCCATCCCGAGGCTCCATCCGCCCCATTCGCGGTCAACCAGATCGTCCATCGTTCGAACGACCGGCTCGATGCGGACATGGCGGTCTGCGCCAAGTGGAAAGTGCCGCTGATGATCACCTCGCTGGGCGCGCGCGAGGAACTCAACACTGCAGTACACTCCTGGGGCGGGCTGGTGCTGCACGATGTGATTGATGACAGGTTCGCCCACAAGGCAATCGAAAAGGGCGCCGACGGCCTGATCCCGGTTGCAGCCGGGGCGGGTGGCCACGCCGGAGCACTGTCGCCGTTCGCCTTGATGCAGGAAATCCGCGCCTGGTTTGATGGTCCGGTGGCACTATCAGGTGCGATCGCCTGCGGCCGTTCGATCCTGGCGGCGCAAGCGATGGGCGCCGACTTTGCCTATATCGGCAGCCCGTGGATCGCTACTAATGAGGCCAACGCCACCACCGGCTACAAAGACGCAATCGTCACCGGTACCGCTGCGGACATCATTTATACCAACCTGTTCACCGGGGTCAGCGGCAACTATCTGCGCCCCTCGATCGTGGCGGCGGGGCTCGACCCGGACAACCTCCCGCAAAGCGATCCCAGCAAAATGAATTTCGGCGGAGATACCGCGGCCAAGGCCTGGAAAGACATCTGGGGCTCGGGCCAAGGCATTGGCGCGGTCGAGAAGGTGGAAAGCGTCGCCGACCGGGTCGATCGGCTTGAAGCGGAATATAACGAAGCCAAGCTGCAACTGGCGGCGCGTAGCGGAATGAAAGCGGGTTAGGTTTCGGTCACGGCCGTATCGGGCCACAGCGCTTCGGCCATGGCGTCCAGCTCGGTAAAGTCGACTCCCGCTCCCAGAGGATCGAAGCGATTGAGCGAGAGGCGCTTGCGGAGCGGATCGAGCAGGCGGCGGCGCAATGCGCGCTGGAGCAGGCCAAGCCGCAGCAGCGCCTGGTCGAGCGCGACTTCGGGCGCCTTGCATCGCAACTCCGACCAGCCCGATTCGACCTGGCCGACCCGCTCGATCACCATCGCATTGTAGGCGCGATGCGGCCCGCGATGTAGTGGCAGGCCCATCCGCATTACGGCGCCGTCGCTAGCCGGCAAAAGCAGCCCGTTGCTGCGAAAGTCATCGAACCCGATGCGCTCGCGCCCGATCATTTCGAACAAGGCTGAAAAGCAAGGTTTGACGAGCAATTGACGGGGCAGGAGATGATGGCGCTGAAGCCCGGAATCGTAGCCCGGGCAGTCGCGGTGGTTGACTGACCGGAACGACAGGCGGGTGCGAGGTGAGGCGGAGCGGTTTTCGATCGCTCCAAACTTTGTCGTTCCTTCGTACGGAGCAGGGAATGCGTACGGCCCGGAAGGTGGCCTCACCCAGCAGGCTCGATATGGATCCAGCAATCCTGCGCGCCGGGCCGGGCGATCAATTCCTCGCCCTCAGGTCCGGTCAAAGGTGTCGGCACGGTTACCGGCGGGCCTTCGACTAAGGCGTGTATAACCCGGACCGCCAGCTTGGCGGTCGCCGTTGGCGATTCAGTCAGGCCGGGTGCGAAGCGACATTCCCGGCCGATGAAGAAGGCCAGTCCGCTGCTTTCGACCGTGCCATCGCGGCGGCGCTCCAGCGCTGTCAGCCCCAGCGCGGGGAATGCGCCGCCGCCCAGCCATTGTTCGGCCATGCGCGCAAACAGGATTGGATCCATCCAGGTTGCCGCCGGCAGCCAGCTGACCGCGCGGACGCCCGGAAGGTGGGTCAGGATGCTGCCCAGCCCGACCATAATCCGCACCACCGGGAGCATTGCCCCGCCTCCGGCCAGATGCGGCCCCGGCATCAGGGTAATCGCTTCATCGCCCACACTGGTGAAGTCGCGGGGCAAGCCGAACTGTCGGCCCGGCGCCGGCATTCCGCCATGCGCAACCGGGGTAAGCCCGGTTAGGTCGAATGTGAGTCCGCCAACCAACAGCTCCAGCCAGCCCTCGGCTTCGTCAGGTGCATGGCTAATCGTAAAACTGTGTCCGGGCCGGTGTGGCTGTCCTGGTGCAGTTGCCAGACGGGCAATATCCGCCGCGCTAGGCCGGTGGCCCGCTGCAAAAGTCAGCGACAGGCCTGACGAAGCCCATCCTGCACGCCGGTTGACTCTTTTGGAAATCTTCCCGCCCCGCCTCTGATTAAGCCATGGCTGTGCCACTAAATGGTCGCGCCCGTCGAGTCCCGGCCCCGGTGATGCGTCCATAATGGGACAGCCCGTTCAGAAAATGCCCATTTCCAGCCCTTGCGCAAGGACTTGGCCAAGTTCGTGGCATGAAAAGAGTGCGGAATCGTCAACATTCTTGGGCGCGAGAATCGCATCGGGGCTCTGCGCTCCCAGATTTACAATCATCCCGTCGGCCACCCGGCGCAAGCGCCAGCCGGTCACGATCCGGTCGACCTGCGCCTGTGCGCCCCGACCATCCGAGCCCGCCGCGATAATCGTGGCGTAAGCACGCCCTTCGATCCGGCCAAGCAGCGGGTAGTAGGCGCGGTCGAACATTTCCTTCATCGCCCCGCTCATGCTGCCCAGGTTTTCAGGGCAGACGAACAGATAGGCTCCGGCCCCGAGCAGCACTTCTGTCGTCGCATCCTCGCAGCCAACCAGGATAGCCCCTGCCCCTGCACCTTGCGCGGCGGCATGGGCCAGCGCCTCGGCCGCGCCGGTCCGGCTGTGCCAGATGATGGCGAGCTTCCCAGAACTATTGGTAGTCATGGCGCAGCCTAGACCGACTTGCCAGTCCGTCACAATGGGTCGTCCATAACCGGCGGCGCGGCACTTTTCGCTAACCGTGCGATCGGCTAGGGCAAGCCATGGCAAGCCCCAGTACTGCGATCTTCGGCATCGAACGCTCGCTGGGCGGTCGTGCCTGGCGCTGGCGCGGCGGCAACATGGATCTGGCCTCAGGTAGCGGGGAAAGCGGGCTGGAGGACGACATCGTTACCCAGCTGCTGCTCTCACGCGGGGTGGCCCGCGACGATCTCGAACGCCACCGCACGCCCTCGCTACGCGCATTTCTGCCCGACCCGTCTGAATTCCGCGACATGGATGCCGCCGCCGAACGGCTCGCCCAGGCAGTCCTGACGAATGAGACGCTCACCATCTACGGCGACTATGACGTTGATGGTGCAACCAGCGCGGCGTTGCTGGTGCGTCTGTTGCGCGATCTGGGTCTAGACGCGGGCTATTACATTCCCGATCGTCTGCTCGAAGGGTATGGTCCGTCGGGCGAGGCATTGGTGCGGATCGCGGGTCAGGGCAGCAGCCTGATCGTCACCGTCGACTGCGGGGCGATGGCCCATGAGGCACTGGGAATGGCGCATGAGGCCGGGGTCGACGTGATCGTGGTCGATCACCACAAATGCTCGGCCCAGCTCCCCCGTGCTGCCGCGCTGGTCAATCCCAACCGGCTCGACGAAAGCGATCTTGCCGCCAGTCATGGCCACCTCGCCGCAGTCGGCGTCGCCTTCCTGCTCGCGGTCGCCTGCCTGCGTGTGTTGCGCCAGCGCGGGTTCTTCGCGGACCGGACCGAGCCCGATCTGTTTTCCCTGCTCGATCTGGTCGCGCTGGGCACCGTCGCCGACGTGGCCGCGCTGAAAGGCCTTAACCGCGCTTTTGTCGCCCAAGGCCTCAAGGTCATGGCCCGGCGCGAGAACATCGGCATGGCTGCGTTGATCGACGCCAGCCGCCTCAACCGCGCGCCCACCTGCAGCGATCTCGGCTTCGCCCTGGGCCCGCGGATCAACGCCGGGGGCCGTGTCGGCGAGGCTACGCTGGGCGTGCGCTTGCTGACCACGCAGGATCCGGACGAGGCCAGGACGATTGCCGCGCAGCTCTCGCAGCTCAATGAAGAGCGCCGCGCGATCGAGGCGATGGTGCAGGAAGCTGCAGAGGCGCAGCTGGCGGGCCAGCACAACCGCGCGGTGATCGTCCTGGCAGGTCAGGGCTGGCATCCCGGCGTGATCGGTATCGTCGCCGGGCGGATCAAGGAGAAGACTGGAAAACCCGTGGTGGTCATCGCTCTAGACGCCGACGAGGCGGGCAATGGCAAAGGATCGGGCCGCTCGATTCCGGGGATCGATCTGGGCGCCGCGATCATGGCCGCGCGCGAATTAGGACTGCTCATCGCCGGAGGAGGTCATGCCATGGCCGCCGGGCTGACCATCGCTGCGGGCCAGCACGAAGCACTCGGCGACTGGCTCGATCGGCAATTGGGCGCGCAGGTTACGGCGGCGATGGCCGGGCAGTCGCTGTTGCTCGATCTCGCACTTGCGCCCGGCGGGCTCACCCCTCAGCTGATCGAGACGCTGGAAAGCGCCGGTCCGTTTGGCATGGGCTGGCCCGGACCGCGCGTTGCGGTCGGCCCGCTACGCATGATCAAAGCCGATATTGTCGGCAACGATCACGTCCGGCTGATCGTGCGCGGCGAGGACGGTGCCAGCTTCAAGGCGATCGCTTTCCGCGCCGGTTCGAGCGACATGGGCCAGGCATTGCTCCACGGCGCGCGCGATCGGCGCTTCTGGCTGGTCGGTCGCCCCAAGATCGACGACTGGGGCAGCCGGGTCCAGGCAGAACTCCATGTCGACGACGCTGCCTGGGCAGATTAAGGGCGGCCTGGGCAGATTGAGAGCGGCCTGGGCCGATTGAGAGGGTCGGCGGTCCTTGCGGGCTTGACCCCTTGCCCGCCCTTGCCTAAACGCGCGCCCTTGCCCTCGGCGACAGCTGCGCGGCCCCTTCGTCTAGCGGTTAGGACGCGGCCCTTTCACGGCTGAAACACGGGTTCGATTCCCGTAGGGGTCACCACGCTATTGCCCGCAGGCATGGCATTGCCAATCACCCGGCCTCGTCTATGGCGAAGTCGACCGATTTGGCCCCTTCGTCTAGCGGTTAGGACGCGGCCCTCTCACGGCTGAAACACGGGTTCGATTCCCGTAGGGGTCACCATAAAATCAAAGGCTGCGGAAGGGGTTTTCGCGCCTTGCTCGGCCTATCCCAGACG
>JAYWBP010000067.1:0-17585 GCA_043781375.1 Novosphingobium sp. | reverse complement strand
GCGGACCGCCGAGGGGTTCGAGATGCAGATCGGCGTGAACCATCACGGCCACTTCCTGCTCGCCCGGTTGCTGCTCCCCGCATTGCAGCGCGCTGCGCCATCACGGCTGGTGGTGCTGTCGTCGCCGGGGCAGCGGCGCAGCGACGTGCATCTCGACGATCTTCACTACCGCACCCGAGCCTACGATCCGCTGGACGCCTACGGGCAATCGAAGACCGCCGACTCGCTGTTCGCGATCGAGTTCGACCGGCGCCATGCCGCGGTTGGTATAAGGGCATTCGCGGTCTTTCCCGGAGGCATCGCCACCCCTCTGCTGCGGCACATGAACGAGGCGCTCTACGAGAAGATGGGCGTGGTGCCGGTGGAGAAGCGCCCGCCCGGCGCGCTCAAGACACCCGAGGAAGGCGCCGCCACGACCGTGTGGGCGGCGGTCGCCCCCGAACTGACCGGGCGCGGCGGCCTCCATGTCTCGGACTGTGCGGTGGTCGCGGCGGGCGACCGGCAGGGACCGGTGCCGTATGCCGTCGATCCGGCACACGCGCGGGCGCTGTGGGAGCTGACCGAGCGCGAGCTGGCGCTGGCCTAGCGATAGGCGCGGAAGAAGCTGCGGATGTCCTCGACCAGCGCAGCGCCGCATTGCATGGCCGCGAAATGGCCGCCGTGCGCGGCATCGTTGCGGCGAACCAGGTTGTAGCTCCGCTCGATCCAGCGGCTCGGCGGCGGCAAGGCGATGTCGTCGGGGAACAGCATGACGCCGGTCGGCACCTCCACCCGCTCGCCCGGCTGCAACGCGCCCGACGTGCCCTCGACCGTCGACCGGTACATCCAGTTCGCCGCATTGATGCCGTTCAGCCAATAGACCATGACGTTGGTCAGCAGGTGACCGAGGTCGAACGGCGGGGCCCCATCCTGCCCCGGCACCGTCCAGCCGTGGAACTTCTCGAGGATCCACGCCGCCAGCCCGGCCGGCGAGTCGGTCAGGCCATAGGCCAGCGTCTGCGGCTTCGTGCCCTGGATCTGCTGATAGGCGAGCTCGCCCGCCTGCCGTGCCTTGGACGCTGCGATCCAGCGTCGCTCATCCTCGTCCAACGGCGGGGCGCCATCGCCGATGGCGGGGCGCAGGCCGATCATGTTGAGGTGGATGGCGGCGAGTTCGCGCGGTGCCGCCCGCGCCAGCCATGAGCTGACCGCGGCGCCCCAATCGCCGCCCTGCGCACCGTAGCGCGAGAAACCCAGCACCTCGGCCATCAGCACCTGCCAGCGTCGGGCGACGTCGCGGGCGTGTATCGGGGCGGGAGGCGGGTCAGACCAGCCATAGCCGGGCAGGCTCGGCACCACCACGGTGAAGGCGTCGGCCACGTCGCCACCGAACCGCTCGGGATGCGCCAGCGGCTCGATCAGCTCGAGGAACTCGACGACCGATCCCGGCCAGCCGTGGGTGAGAACCAGCGGGAACGGCGCCTCGCCCGATCCCGGCTCGAGGATGAAATGCACCCGCCCGCCTTCGATCGGGACACGGTAATGCGCGAACCGGTTGAGCCGCGACTCCCACGCCCGCCAGTCATAGCCCTGCCGCCAATGATCGACGACGTCGCGCAGATAGGCCCGCGGCACGCCGTAGCGCCACGGCGCCCCCTCGGGCTCGGTCTCGGGAAAGCGGGTGAGCGCGAGCCGGGCGGCGAGGTCGCGCAGCACCGTGTCGGGCACGTCGATCCGGAAGGGCTCGGTCCGGGTCATGCCCGGTGCCACTCGACCAGCCCATCCGGTCCCATCCGGCCGGCGCCGGGAGTGCCGACCGGCTCCGCCGCGCCGTTGGTCAGCCATGCTAGCGTCGCGCCGTCGCTGCCGGGCACGCCGGCGAGGAAGCGTGCGCCCGCGGCGGTGCGCGCGACGACCGTGGCCTGCGCCGGCACGCCACCCCGATGCGGAACCAGGTAGCTCTCGATCCATCCTGGCCCGACATGATCGGCAAGCAGAGGCGGGATGGCCCCACGCTGCGCATCGGCCTGTGCCTGGACGTCGTAGTCCCGCGGCTGGCGCGGCGTGGCCGGTGCATTGCGGGTCAGCACGATGGCGTGGTTGCGGGTGGCGAAACCGCCGTTGCCGAAGACCAGCCCGGCCCGGCTTCCCTCGCGCAGCCGGCGGACCAGCGCCGCGACCGCGTGGGTCATGCAATTGCCGATCGGCCCGCCGCCGAAGGTCAGGCCGCCATAGATGCTGTGCGGCCGATCGAGCGGCCAGCCGATCACCCGCCGTGCCATCTTCGGCACGCATGGAAAGCAGCTGTAGAGCTCGACATGGTCGAGATCGGCGACGGTGACGGCGTTGCGCTCGAGTGTCGCCTGCAGCACCGCGGTCATCGCCGGTGATGCCGTAAAGTTCGCCCGCTCCAGATTTCCTTGAGCCTCGTCGGCGGCAGCGCCGTGCCCGACGTGCACCAGCCGATCCTCGGCAATGCCCATCCGCCGCGCCCGCCCGGCGCTGGTGACGATCACCGCCGCCGCCTGGTTTACCCCGCTGTTAGCCACCATCAGCCGTGTATAGGGAAAGGACAGCATCGGATTGGCCGGGGACGGCGTGACGATCTCGTCCGCCGCTCGTGGCTGCCGGATCCAGGCATACGGATTGTCCGCCGCGACCCGCGCGTTGCCCGCCCAGATCGCACCGCTTTCGGCATTCGCCTCGGCCAGGGTTTGACCCCATGCATGGCGGGTCGCCTGCTCGTAGAGCGGGTAGACATCGATCGGCGCGAGGATGGCGTAGCGTTGCAGCAGATCGCTTTCCTGCGCCGCCCGGTATCCGCTGATCACCGCAGTGCCATTGCGCCCGGCGTCGGGCGGGCGGTTGCGCGCGAAGCTGCGCATCGCCTCGCCGCCGGCGACGATCGCCACCTCGGCCTCGCCAGCGGCGATCGCATTGGCGGCATCCTCCAGCAGGCGGATCGGATAGTTGCCGCTCGGCGACGGCGAGCTGGCGGCGATGCGGGGCGCGATGGCAAGCCGCGCCGACAGCGCCGGGTGGATCGGCTCGGGACGGCGTTCCCAGCTTAGCGCGTCGACCACGCCCAGCCAGTCGGTCGCCTCGACCCAACCCTGCGCACCGGCGTCGCGTCCGGCGGCCTGCACCGCGGCGGCGATCAGCTCCAGCACCGGCAGACCGGCGCGATCGGCCGCAGAGCGGTCCAGCACCTCGCCGATGCCCACGATCACCGGCGCGCGATCGGGGTTCATAGGAGGTCCATGCGAGCGACGATCACGTGGAAGTCGCCGCCGGGATGCGCGACCACCTCCAGCGCGACCTGCATGCCGACCGTCGCCCGCTCAGGATCGGCATCGATCAGGCGGGTCGGCAGCCGCACGCCAGGAGCGTCGTCGGGTTCGACCAGCAAGATGACATAGGGCATCTCGTCCGCGAACCCCGGCGCGACCGGACGATGCTGGACGATGAAAGAATGCACCGTGCCACTCCGGTCGATGTCGCGCCATTCGAGCGGCCCGCCGGTGAAGCGGCAGCGTTCCAGCGGCGGGAACTGCCAGCGGCCCGCCTGCGGGCTGTATTGCAACCGGATCACGCCCTCAGCCAGCGCGGCCCAGAACGGCGCGCTGTCGGCGTCGGGCAGCGGCTGCGGGGGTGCCGCGCGCACCGGCTCAGTCGCGGGCATAGACGACCGCCGAGCCGTAGGACGGTCCGCCTCCGGTGACGAGCGCAAGCCTAGCGTCCGCGACCTGCCGCGCACCCGCCTGGCCGCGCAGTTGCAGCACCGCCTCGTAATGATGGTTGAAGCCGTGGATATACCCCTCCGACAGCAGTCCGCCGTGCGGGTTGACGACCACGTCGCCGCCGTGGCTGGCCCGGCCCGACGCGAAGAACGCCCCGCCCTCGCCCTTCGCGCAGAAGCCGAAATCCTCGGCGGTGCACAAGGTGGTGTAGGTGAAGCAGTCGTACAGGCAGGCGACTTGCACATCGGCCGGACAGACCCCTGCCTGCGCCCACAAGCGCGGGGCGAGCGCGGCCGAATACATCTCGGTCATGTCGTCCCAGACGTCGTTGTACCCGCCGGCGCCCATGTACGACTGGCGGCCGATCGCGCGGATTGCAGGCTGGCGCAGATCGCGCGCGCGCTCGGCGGTGGTGACCAGCAGCGCGACCGCCCCGTCCGCCTCCAGCGCGCAGTCGAGCAGACGGAACGGATCGTTGATCCAGCGGCTCGCACGATAGTCGTCCAGCGTCACCGGCGCGCGCAGCAGGGCGTGCGCATTGTGCTCGGCATGCGCACGCGAGACGATCGCGACCTGGCCGAGATCGTCGCCCGTGGTGCCGTAGCGCGCCATGTGCCGCCGCGCCCACAATGCGAACCACTGGCCAGGGACCATGTAGCCGTGCGGCGCGCTGAACTGGAACACGCCGCCGACCGGCTGCGCCCCGCCGGCGGTGCCGAACCGCACCCCGCTGCGCCCGTTTAGCGAGCGGTAGAGCAGTATCGCCTCGCACATCCCCGCCTCGACCGCGATCATCGCCTGCCCCACCAGCAGCGGCGAATTGTGCCCGCCGCCATAGAGGTCGAGGTTGCAGCGCGTACCGTCGCGGCCGATCGCATAGGCGACCTCCATCGATCGCGGCGTGTCGCCGACGCCAAAACAGCCGATGCCGTCGACTTGCTCCGCCGGCAGGCCGGCATCGTCGAGCGCGGCGCGGCACGCCTCGACCGCCATCGCCAGTGTGGTGCGACCCGAGTTGCGCGAATAGGCGGTGCGGCCGATCCCGGCCACCACCGCGGTCCGGGCCGCGGCGCTCATCGCATCGCCGGCACGATCAGGTGATCCACCACAGACACGCCCTCACCCGCGGCATGGACGATGACAGGGTTGAACTCGATCTCGGCAAAGCCGTCGCCCAGCGCCATGACCAGATCGGAGATCGACAGCAGCAGCCGCTCCAGCGCGGCACGGTCCCCGGCCGGGCTGCCGCGGAGCGGTTTCAGGAGTACCGCGCTCTTCAGCCGATCGACCATCCGCGCGGCATCGCCGGCGCTCAGCGGCAGGGGCGCGAAGACTGCGTCCTCCAGCACCTCAATCAGGATGCCCCCGGCCGACAGCATGAGCATCGGCCCGAAATCGGCGTCGCGCAGCACGCCGATGGCATATTCGCGGCCCTTGCCGGCCATCTTCTGGACCAGCATGCCCCCGATTGCCGCATCGGGCCGCTTCGCCGCGACTGATCGCGCGATCGCGTCGTACGCGCCGCGCAGGCCATCGGCATCGGCGATGGCGAGCGCCACCCCTCCGACATCGGTCTTGTGCGGCAGATCCGCCGAGTGGATCTTGAGCGCGACCGGCCAGCCGACCTGGTTGGCGAAGTCGATCGCCGCTTCCTGCGACTGCACGATCGCCTGCGGCGGGAACGACAGGCCAAAGCGGGCGAACGTCTCCGCCGTTTCGTCGAAGGTCCACCCCGCCGGGTCCGGGAGCGACGCCGGACCGCCGGGCGCGGCTGCGCCGGCTGCCCGCCAGCGCTCTTCGAAGCGGGTGAGTCCGACCAGCGCGGACAGTGCGTCGGCACATTCCCGCACCGTGTAGCATTGCACGCCCCAATCGGCGAGCAGCCGCTGGTTGTCCGGCGCGACCAGCGTCGGCGAGAGGAACAGCGCGGGCTTGCCAAGCCGCCGCAGCGATGGCTCCAGCGCCGCCCGCATTCGCTCGATCCGCCCTGGCGCGTCGATCCCGAAGCACAGTATCACCGCATCCAGACCAGGCGCGTCGGCGAAACCGTCTAGAATGCGGGCGAGCGAGGCGCCATTGTCCTCCAGAACATAGCCGCCGGGCAGGTCGACCGGATTGCCGGCGTTGCCGTATTCTGGAATGACCGTCGTGATGCGGGCGCGGAAGTCGGGTGCGAGATCCGGCACCCCGACGCCACGCGCCTCGCACGCATCGGCGAGCAGCGCGCCGAATCCGCCGCCCGTCGACAGGATCATGACGTTGGAACCGGCCATCGGTCGCCCGCCCGACAGGATCTTGGCGACCGCGATCATCTGTTCGAGATCGTCGACCCGGAGCACCCCGTAGCGTTCGAACATCGCATCATAGGCGGTGTTAGCACCGGTCATGTGCGCGGTGTGTGACACGGCCGCGCGCGCGCCCGCGTCGGACCGGCCGGCCTTGGCGACGATGATCCGCACGCCCCTGTTCGCCGCCCGAGCGGCAACCGCGGCGAAATCCTCCGGCCGGCGGAAACCCTCCAGATAGACCAGGATGGCGCGCGATCCGCCCTCTTCGACCAGCCAGTCGATCACCTCCAGCATCTCGAGGTCGGCCTCGTTGCCGGTCGTCACGACGTAGCGGACGCCGATACTGGCGCGGAAGCATTTGTCGTAGAGCGAATTGCCGATCCCGCCGCTGTGCGACACGACGCTGACAGTGCGCGGCGGCGACAGGGCCGCCGTCGCGGCGTCCTCGACCAGGGGAGCGAAGGTGCCGACCACACTGTGACCCGGGTTCCAGAAGCCCAGCGCGTTGGGCCCGAGCACTACCATGCCCGAGGTCCGTGCGACCGCGGTCATCCCGGCCATGATCCGCTCGCCGGCGGCGCCCGACGGGAGACCGGCCAGTACCACCGCCGATCGCACCCCGCACGCCGCGCACTCCTCGAGCGCGGGCACAACCTGCTCGGCGGCGACCATGACTACGGCCAGGTCGATCGGCTCGGGTACGGCCGCCACATTAGGGTAGGCGCGGTGACCCTGGACCTCGGAATGGCTCGGGTTGATCGGATAGATCGCCCCTGCAAAACCCGATCCGATCAGCGCCGCCACTGCCATACCGCGCACCTTACGCGGATCGGGCGACGCCCCGACGATCGCGACCGATCGGGGATGGAACATGGCATGGAGGTCGCGCATTGCTGCTCTCCGGCGCGCCTGCGGACCGAACCGGCGCGCCTGCGGATCGAACAGGTCGCTCACCGCCCCTCGAATCGCGGGGATCGCTTGGTCAGGAACGCGTCCACCGCCTCGGCGTGGTCCGCGGTATCGTGCGCCAGCGCCTGGAACGCGGCCGACATCTCGAGCAGCGCGGCGAGCGAGGCGGTGCGGCCCTCACGCAGTAAACGCTTGGTCATGCGCAGCGCGTGCGGCGGGTTGGCGGCGATCCGCCCGGCCAGCTCGCGGGCGGCATCCATCAGCTCAGCGTCCGGCACGACCCGCGACACCAGCCCACAGGCCAGCGCTTCGTCGGCGCGCAACAGGTCGCCGGTGAACGAAAGCTCCGCCGCCCGCGAATATCCGATGATCCGCGGCAGCAGCCACGCTCCGCCGTCGCCGGGCACGATACCGAGCTTGACGAAGCTTTCGGCGAACTTCGCGCTCTGGCCCGCGATGCGGATGTCGCACATGCACGCAAGGTCGCAGCCGGCGCCGATCGCCGGCCCGTTGACGGCCGCGATCACCGGCACCTCGATCGACTCGAACAGCAACGGAATTCGCTGGATGCCGAGCCGGTAGTTGCGCCGCGTTTGGGCGGTCTGCTCGGCATGAAGCCCCCCGCCCTTCTTCATCGCGGCGATGTTGCCGCCCGACGAGAAGGCACTGCCGGCACCGGTCAGGATAACGACCCGCGTCGCCATGTCGGCATCCGCAGCCTCGACCGCACCGACGATCGCGTCGATCATCGCCGGATCCGAGATCGGGTTGCGCAGATCGGGCTGGTTCAGCGTCAGCGTGACGATGCCTCCGGCGGCCTCGCGCAATACCAGATCGGTCATGTGCCCCTCCTCATCTCAACCCCATGCCACGGGCGATGATCCCCCGCAGCACCTCGCGCGTGCCGCCGCGAAGCGAGAACGACGGCGCGTTCAGGATGGTGTGCGCAATGACCGCGGCATAGGCGCCATCCGCGTTCAGGTCGGGCTCGCATTCGACCAGCGCCTGCGCCACCTCGGGCAGCTCCTGCTCGAAGACGGCGCCCAGGTCCTTGACCACCGACGCATGAAGCTGCGGATCCGCGCCTTCTTCCAGCAGCGCCGCCACGCCGCGCGACAGCCGGCGCAGCACGATAAGCTGCGACACCAGCCGGCCGACCGCCGCGCGGGCCGCCGGCCGGTCGTGTTCGCGCAGCACGCGGACGAGTTCGACCAGGAGGGTGAACGACGACAGGAACCGCTCCGGGCCGCTGCGCTCATAGGCCAGCTCGCTCATCACCTGGCTCCACCCCTCCCCTTCGCGGCCGACCAGCGCGTCGGCGGGAACGAGCGCGTCCTCGAACGACACCTCGTTGAAGTGCGACGCGCCGCTGATGTCGGTGATCGGGCGAATGGTGATGCCGGGAGTGGTCAGGTCCACCAGCAGCTGGCTGGTGCCGCGCTGGCGATCCTCGCGCGAGCCGCTCGTGCGGCAGAACAGGATCATGTAACGGCACGCGGCAGCGTTGGTGGTCCACAATTTGGTGCCGTTGATCCGCCAGCCGCCGTCGACCGGCTCGGCGCGGGTACGTACCGCGGCCAGGTCCGATCCGGCATCGGGCTCGCTCATGCCGATACAGACATAGGTCTTGCCGGCGGCGATGCCCGGCAGCACCGCGGTCCGCTGTGCCTCCGTGCCGAACTTGAGGAGCAGCGGGCCGCTCTGGCGGTCGGCGATCCAGTGCGAGCCGACCGGGGCCCCGGCGGCAAGCATCTCCTCCATCACCACATAACGTTCGGCGGCCGAGCGCTCGTGCCCGCCATATGCCTTGGGCCAGGTCATGCCCAGCCAGCCCTGCTTGCCCATCGCGCGGCTGAACGCCGGATCGTAGCCGCTCCAGCTGTCGGCGCGGCGCACCGCAGGACGACCCGCCAATTCCCGCGCGAGGAAGGCGCGGACCTCGCCGCGAAGCGCCTCGGCGGCAGGCGAGACGGGAGGACGCGGAAAGACGAGGAGCGGTTCGGAAGCAATCATGCGGCGGTCACAATCGGCCAGAGATCGTCGGCGGGCGCGGCGAGCACGGCATCGGCGACGACCTGCTGCCAATGCGCCTGGCCACCATATTCCTCGCGCCAGCTCCACAGCATGCGCGTCAGCTCGCCGAGCCGATATTCCATCGAAAAACCGATCGCGCCATGCGCCTGGTGCGCGATCGAGGCCAGCACCCCGGCCGCCTCGCTCGCTCTCGCCTTGGCCGCAGCCAGCGCCAGCGACGGGCCGGGCTCGCCGTCGAGGAACTCGGCCGCGATGCCAGCGGCACCGTCGATCACCGCGGCCTGGCCGGCCATGCGCGCCATCTCCTGCTGGATCGCCTGGAACTTGGACAGCGCGCGGCCGAACTGCTGACGCACTCCGACATAGTCGACCGTGAGCGCTATCACCGCCTGCGCCGCACCGGCGATCTGGATCGTCCGAAGCGCGGCACCACTGCGGCGCAGCGCCCCCGCGCCACCGGGCAGCGGCACGCGCTCGACGGCGGCGTCGATCACCAGCGTCGGCCGCGGCGAACCGGCGAGATTGGCACCCGCCGCCGCGACCGACCAGTCGCCGCGGGCGAGCCGGGCCAGAGCCGGGCCATCAGGCGTGGTGCACTCGATCAGCAGCTCGTCGACTTCCGCACCCCAGGCAGCGCGCCGGGCCCGGCCGCGAAGCCGACCGTCGGCCGTCTCCGCCTCGACCAGTGTCGCCAAGCCGAGAATGCCGTCGGCCGGAGCCAGCCCGACCCGCGCGAGCAGGGCGTTGCCGATCATCGTCTCGCCCAACGGCAGGTCGATGCCGCGCGCGACGGCGGCGCGGAGCACCGACGCCGCGACAGTGCCGCCGATCGCGAAGCCACCCGCCTCCTCCGACACGAGCCCCAGCGGCAGGCCGAGTTCGACGACCTTCGCCCAATCGGCGTGCATGCTCGCGGCCGGGTCCGACCCAGCAACGGGCGCCAGATCGTCGAACAGCTGCGACGCCGCATCGAGAATCAGCCGTCCAGAATCCTCGTCCACTCAGGTCCCTCCGCCATGCGCCGGGCATGCTCTTTGCCGCCCTTGTGATGGTATTGACAAGTGTGTCAAGTTCGCGATGCCTCATGTGCCGCGCGCGGCATTGACTATCCTGTCAAATTGCTGGCAAGGATCGGCGGCAGTTCCCGAAGAAACAGGCAGAGGATCCCAGAGATGTCCCGCTACGACGCGTTCACGCACCTGCTGATCCAGATCGAGGATCGCATCGCCACCGTCACGATCAACCGGCCGGAGACGCTGAACGCGATCAACGTCGAGGTCCACCGCGAGCTGGAGCAGATCTGGGGGGTGATCGATTCGGACCCCGATATCGATGCGGTGATCGTCACCGGTGCCGGCAAGGCGTTCTCGGCCGGCGGCGACATCAAGCGGATGCAGGCGCGCGCCGGCACACTCGAAGGGCTGCACCACGCGCTGGGCATCCCGGCGGCGGCGCGGCGGATCGTGCATGGGCTGCTCGACATGCAGCAGCCGGTGATCGCCGCGGTCAACGGCGACGTGACCGGGTTGGGCGCCACCATCGCGCTGATGTGCGATGCGGTGATCATCGCGGAGGATGCGCGGATCGGCGACACGCACGTGCTGGCCGGGCTGGTCGCGGGTGATGGCGGCGCGGCGATCTGGCCCCTGCTGGTGGGGCCGCAGCGCGCCAAGGAGTTCCTGATGACCGGCAAGCTCATCAAGGGCGCGGAAGCGCTGGAGCTGGGCTTGGCCAACGCCACCTGTCCTGCCGACCAGGTCGTTCCCCAGGCGCGCGCAATGGCCGAGAAGATGCTGCGCAGCCCGAAATGGGCGGTGCGCTGGACCAAGCTGGCGATCAACAAATGGGTGCGCCAGCAGGTCGACCTGATCCTCGACGCCGGGCTCGGCTATGAGGTCGCGACCTTGTTCACCGAGGATCACAAGGAGGCGGCCAACGCCTTCGCCGAGAAGCGCAAGCCCCAGTTCAAGGGGTTCTAGGCCAGACCGCGGTGAAGCACGTCCTCGTCGCCGGGGCGTCGGGCGTCGTCGGGCTGGCCGCGCTCCGGGATTTCGCCGCGGAGCCCGGCACCGCGGTGACTGGGATCGCCCGACGTGCGCCGTCAGGTCACCCGGGTGGGCGGTTCGTTTCGGTCGATCTCACCGACCGCGCCGCCTGCGCCGCGGCGTTCAGGGCGATGCGCGACGTCACGCACCTGGTCTATGCCGCGCTGTACGAACAGCCCGGCCTGGCGGCGGGATGGGTCGACGGGGAGCAGATCGCCACCAACACCGCGATGCTCGCCAACATCCTGGAGCCGCTGTCCGCCGCCGCGCCGCTCAGGCACGTCACCCTGCTGCAAGGCGCCAAGGCGTATGGCGCGCACCTCCACCCGATCCCCATTCCAGCGCGCGAGGATCGCGACGAGCGGCGCGATGTGCCGAACTTCTACTGGACGCAGGAAGACATGCTGCGCGCGACGGCGGCGCAATATGGCTGGACGTGGACGATCCTGCGCCCGCAGATCATCTTCGGTGACGCGATCGGCGCGGCGATGAACCCGGTGCCTGCCATCGGCGCCTGGGCAGCGGTGCTGAAGGAACGGGGGCTGCCGCTCGCCTTTCCCGGCGGCGCGACCTCGATCGCGGAGGCGACGGACGCCGATCTGCTCGCCCGCGCGATCGGCTGGGCCGGCGAGAGCCCGGCAGCAGCCGGCGAGGCGTTCAACGTCACCAATGGCGACGTGTTCGTGTGGCGCAACGTCTGGCCCGTGATCGCCGACGCGCTGGGCATGCCGACCGCCCTCGACGCGCCCTGCTCGCTGGCGGCAGCGATGGCGGACCAGAGCCCGACCTGGGACCGAATCCGCGCGCGCGCGGGGCTGGTCGCGCCGGCGCTGGACGCCTTCGTCGGCCAGTCGCTCCACTATGTCGACATTCTCACCGGCTTTGGCCGCACCGGGGGCAAGCCACCGTCCGCCATGTCGACGATCAAGCTGCGCCAGGCCGGCTTCCACGACGTGATCGACACCGAGACGATGTTGCGCAAGTGGTTCGCGCGACTGCAGGAGCAACGGCTGTTGCCCCCGCGAGGCTGACCGTCAGCTGCGGCAGTCGCTCAGCAATTGTGCCGCACCCGCGAGCATATAGCCCTTGTCCGCCGTCAGGCTGACCAGGCCGTAGCCGTCCTCCGCCATCTCCCTGACATGTGCCGCCGACAAGCCGTGGCAGCCGGCGATGATCCCGGCTTCGCGGCACGCCGCCGACACCCGCTGCTGCGCCTCGCGCAGCGCCGGCGCGGTCGGCACCGCGGACGGCGCCAGCCCCATGCTCACCGCCAGGTCGGCGGGGCCGAGATAGATGCCGGTCAGTCCGGGGGTGCGGACGATCGCCTCGACGTTCGCCACCGCCTCGGCGGTCTCGATCATCACGAAGCAGGCGGCGCGGTCCTGGACGGCCTTGACGTCGCGGCCGATGTGGCGGCGCACCGGCCCGAAACTGCGCACCCCGTCCGGCGCATAGCGGCATGCGGCGACGGCGACGGCGGCTTCGGCGGCGGTATTGACCATCGGCACGATCACGCCGTCGGCGCCGCAATCGAGAATTTTGCCGATTTGGGCGCCGTCATTGGCCGGCACACGCACGATCACCGGCAGGCCACCGATCGGCGCGGCATAGAGCAGGCGCGCGGCGGCGGGTACGTCGAGCATCCCGTGCTGGGTGTCGATGCCGAGATAATCGAAGCCGGCATGGGCGAGCAGCTCGACCACCGGAAAGGAATCGAACGTCACCCAGCCGCCAAGCAGCGGCCTGGCAGGATCGGCCTGGGCGAAGACGGGATGCGGCATGGTTATTCTCCTGTGATCGGTACCGGCATGATCCAGCTGCGGTCGAGCGCCGCGACGCTGGGGCAGCCCATGAGGATCAGCGCTCGGCGGATGTCGTCGGTGAAGGTGGCGAGGATGTCGGCAACGCCGGCCTCTCCGGCGGCGGCGGCGCCATAGGCATAGGGGCGCCCGATCATCACGCCCTTGGCGCCCAGCGCCAGAGCAGTGATGACGTCGGTCCCGCGCCGCACTCCCCCGTCGAGATAGACGTCGCCGCGCCCGCCGAGCGCGGCGACGATCGCCGGCAGCGCCTCCAGCGTCGCCGCCCCGCGATCGAGCTGGCGCCCGCCGTGGTTGGACACGACCACACCGTCCGCCCCCATGGCATCGACGCAGCGCACGGCATCGTCGGGCTGAAGGACTCCCTTGACGTACAGCCGGCCTTGCCAGTGTTCGCGCATCCAGGCGAGGTCCTCCCAGTTCAGGTCGGCCTGCATGTAACGGTCCTGGACATGGACCGACTGGGCCGCCGCGGACACGCCGTTGCCGCCGATCTCCTTGTAATGGATCGCCGCCGCCCGGCCGTGCCGCAGCAAGTTCCAGCTCCAGCGCGGGTGCACGGCGAAATCGGCGAGCGCGCGCGGGGTCATGCGCAGCGGCACGCCCATGCCAGTGCGGCGCTCGCCCTCGCGGTTGCCGCGGGTCTGGACGTCGACCGTCACGAACAGCGCGGTATAGCCAGCCGCCCGTGCGCGATCGAGCAATGCGCCGACCTTGGCCCGGTCGCCGTAAGGGTAGAGCTGGAACCAGTGGTTCTGCTCGGTCGCGTCGGCCACCTCCTCCAGCGACCAGGAGGATCCGGTGCTGAGGATCAGCCGGGTCCCGGCGCGCTCGGCCGCGCGCGCGGCGGCGATGTCGGCATTCCAGCGGAAAAAGCCGGTGAGGCCGACCGGCGCCAGCGCGAGCGGCAGCCCCACCGGCGTGCCGGCCATTTCGGTCGAGAGATCGGGCCGGGTGATCCCGCGCAACACCTGCTGGCGCAGCCGCCAGCGACGGAAGGCCGCGACGTTGGCGTCGAGCGTTACGTGATCGTCGGCGCCGCCGTCGAGATAGCTCCACGCCATCGCCGGCAGCACCGCGCGCGCACGATCGCGGTATCCCCCTACCCCGATCGGCTGGCGCCTGAGGCCGAGCGAGAAAGCGCCGCTCACCCTATTTGATCGCGAGCGGTGTGACCGGCGTGCCGACGCCGCCGACGACCTTAAGCGGCGGGGCGGTGAAGAAGAACTCCCACACTCCGTCGTCCGCGCAATCGGCGGCGAGCGCGTCGAGCGAGAATATCTCGCCCAGCGTCATCCCCATATCGCGGATTAGCACCGGATGGACCGGCAGGCCGCCGCTGCGGTCGGCCGGGCTGCTCTCCACCCCCCAATTGTCGGACGCGATCGCCGCCACCTCGCGTGTGTGCAGCCAGCGTGCGCAGTCGAGGCCGATGCCCGGTGCGCCTCGCCAATAGGCTTCGGCGTCGCCGTCCAGCGTCCAGTGGCGGAGCCAGCCGGTGCGCACGAGCAGGATATCGCCAGCGCCGACCCGCACGCCCTGCCGCGCCTCGGCGGCCTCGAGCTGATCGGGGGTGATGACCTGGCCGGCCGCCAACCGTTCGACCCCGAGCAGCGCGGCGATGTCGAGCAGCACGCCAAGCCCGGCGATACCGGCGGCGGCGACCTGGTGGATCGACAGCTCGAGCGATCCGCCGAGCGTGGTGATCGAGCTCGCCGGCACATCGTTGTAAAGCATGTCGTCGTAGCCGACATGGCCGAGCCCATCCCACTGCGTCGTCGATTGCAATGGCATCGAGATATGGTCGTCGGCGATACAGGTGTTGTGCAGCGGATCGATCTTGTCGAGCGGGGTCAGCCGCATTAGGTGCACCGGGTTGCTGCGCACGCCGGCCGCGCGCTGGATGCCCGGGCGCGAGATGTCGATCGCCAGGTCGAACAGTTTGCCCGTCCGCGCCAGCCGCGCGGCGGCGGCACGCCGCTCGGGCGTGATGTGGTTCAGCGTCCCGATCCGGTCGGCCTTGCCCCAGCGGCCCCAGTTGCTCAGTTCGGCGCCGAGCGCGCGGAAATCGTCGCTCATTGCAGCTTTAGCGGGATCGAAGTCGGGCCGCGGAAGGCAAAGGCGCTGTACGAAACAGGCCCGGCGATCTTCCAGTCGGGGATGCGGTCGAGGATGCGGTTGATGACCACCTCCGCCTCCAGCCGCGCCAGCGTCACGCCCAGGCAGCTGTGCAACCCGAAGCCGAAGCCCATGTGCGCCTTGTACTCGCGGTGGATGTCGAATTTCTTGGGATCGGTCCAGCGCACCGGATCGTGCGAGGCCGCGCCGGTCATCACCATTAGCTCGGCGCCGTCGGGCAGGGTCACGCCCTCCACCTCGATGTCGCCGCCGCGCACCAGCCGCGGCAGGCTCATGTTGACCGGCTCCCAGCGCATCACCTCCTCCAGCGCCTGCGGCACCAGCGCACGGTCGGCGATCACCTCGGTGCGCGCGTTGGGATGCTGGCCGAGCACGACCAGGCTGTGGCCGAGCCACTTGGCGGTGGTCTCGTTGCCGGCGAAGAGCAACTGGCGGCTGTTGGCGATCAGCGCGTCGTCGGAGAGCGTCTTGCCGACCTCGGAATGGACGATCTGGCTGATGAGGTCGTCGCCCGGATTGCGGCGGCGGTCCTCGATCTGCGAGAGCATGTAGTCGGCCAGCGCCTGCTTGGCCTCCTTGGCCGCCAGCCAGACGGGATCAGTATGCGGCGTGTTGTTGGGCAGGCCGACGGCATGGCCGATGTCGTCGCTCCAGCGCACGATGTCGGCGCGCATCTCGGACGGCACGCCCAGCATGTGCGCGATGACATAGGCCGGCAGGCCGCGGCACAGCTCATGCTCGGCGTCGATCGTCTCGCCGTCCCGGAGTCGCTCCATCACCGCATCGAGCATGCGGTCGGCGATGCCGCCGATCACCGGGCGCATCGCCTCCAGCGAGGCGCGCTGGAACGCCAACGCCCAGATGCCGCGCAGCGCATCGTGGCGCTTCTTGTCGTCGATCGTGATGAACGCCTCGGGCCCGAACACGGTCGTGCCGATCGCCCCTTCCAGCGTGAAGCGCGCGGGATCGAGGAAGATCTTGCGGCACAGCCGGTCGGTGGTGATCATCCAGGTGTCCACCCGGTCGTTCTTCACCACCGGCCCCGCGGCGATCACCGCATCGACCGCGGGCCACGGGTCCTGCACCGTAGCAGGACCAAACAGATCGACGTCCATTGTTTTCTCCAATCCGGTTCGGGCAGGCGCCCGTCAGTCCTCGACGACCACGATCGCGCCCGTGGGGCACGCCGCCGCCGCCCGGCGCGCGCGCGCCTCGGCATCGGCATCGGGCTGGCGGATCAGTTCCACCACGCCCTCCTCCTCGTTCAGCGTGAACACATCCTCGGCCGCCATTACACAGGCGGCGGCGCCGATACAGCGCCTGGTCTCGAGCACGATCCGCATGTCAGCTCCTCTTGCGCGGTGTCAGAACACGGGCGGCGCGCGCCGGTACTCGCGGCCTGCCAGCCACATCAGCAGCGACGCCGCCGGCGCGAACACCACGGCCACGATCATCAGCGCCAGGTTGACCCCGGCGGGCCCGAATATGTGATCGGTGAGCAGGCCCACGAGCACCGCGCCGAACGCCCCGCCGGTGATGTTCATCACCGACATGTACACGCCGGTATAGAGTCCGCGCAGCCGTCCCGGCGCGACGGTGGTGATGATCGCATACACCCCGGCGACGGTCATCGATGATCCGAACAGGTTCATGAACGACACGACGATCACCGCCGCGACAGTGGGCATAATCGGCCCGACGATCGAGGACACGCCCATCAGCGACATGCTGAACAGGCTAACGAAGAAGACCGCGTCAGTCCGCCCGCGACTCGCCGCCCAGCGCGTCAGCGGCGCGAGGCTGAGCGAGCCCAGCGTCCCGCCGAGCAGGAACGCCGGGCCGTAGGTCCAGGCGACCTCGTGCGTGGTCAGCCCGAACGAGCGCATCAGCATCGCCGGATACCAGTTGAGCAGCCCGTAGCCGTTGAACCCCCACATGATGACCGAGAACATGGTCAGCAGCAGCAGCTTGCGGTGCGCCTTGAAGAAGGCGATCGCGCCGTCCTGGTCGACGGCCTCGGCGCGGTGGCGGCGCAGCGGCTCGCGCACCGTGGTCATCAGCAGAATTGTGACGAGGATGCCCGGCAGGCCGAGCAGCAGAAAGGTCATCCGCCACGCCGAGGTCGGCCCGAGCAACGGCACGTTGATCGTGCCCAGCCCGGTCAGAAACGCGATCAGCTGCCCCCCCAGGATCAGCGCGACGCCGCCGCCGGCGTACAGCCCGACGGTGAAGATGCCGAGCGGCCGCTGCACCTTTTCCGGCGGGAAATAATCGCCGACGAGCGACACTGCCGCCGGGCCGACCGCCGCCTCGCCCGCGCCTACCCCGACGCGGGCGATGAACAGCGACAGGAAACTTGCCGCAAGCCCGCTCGCCGCGGTCGCGACCGACCAGATCAGCACGCACACCGACAGCACCGTCACCCGGCGCCGCGTATCGATCAGGCGCCCGATCGGCAGCCCGGCGAAGACGTAGAGCAAGGCGAAGGCGAGCCCGGCGATCAGCCCGACCTCGGTATCGGTCAGCGCCAGGTCGTGCTTGATCGGCTCGATCAGGAAACTCAGGATCAGCCGGTCGACATAGCCCAGGATCGACACCGTCAGCAGGGCGGCGACCACGTACCATGCATGG
>JAYWBP010000066.1:0-17729 GCA_043781375.1 Novosphingobium sp. | reverse complement strand
TGCTCTATACCGCCACTACCCGCCTGCGAATCTCGGCCAAGCTGGGCACCTCGATCGACGGGATTATCGAGCAGAACGACGACGATCAGCTGGTCACGCTGTGCGGCAAGCTGGCGATCGCGCACTTCATCACCCAGGGCGAGGCCAAGTCGAGCCTGCGCCTGACCCCCAAGACCGAGGGCGAACTGCCGCTGCAGATCGGCGACTACTGGCTGGTTGAGCTGGGCCGGATGATCACCAGCGGAGTGCCGCGATCAAAAGTCGAGCAGTGCTTTGACAACCTGGTGATCGTCTCGTTCAATTACGATCGCTCGGTCGAGCATTTCCTGCCCTTCGCGCTGGTAACGGCCTATGGAATGCCGCTCAAGGAGGCGCGGCGGATCGTCGCGGCCAAGCTCAATATCGTCCATCCCTATGGCACGATCGGGCGGTTGCCGTGGCAGACGGGTGAGGGGCCGGACATCGAGTGGGGCACCGAGAATCCGTGGAATATGCTCAACCTGATCAGCCAGATCCGCACCCATGGCGAACTGCTGCGCGATAGCCGCGCCTTCCAGGCGGTGCGCGGGGCGGTGTCCAAGTGCCAGCGGATCGTATTCCTGGGCTTTGGCTTCCACCCCCAGAACCTGGATCTGCTGCTCGACGGTTCGATGTCACATAACCCCGATGTGGTGGCGAGCTTCTACCAGATGTCGCAGCCGTTGCAGACCGCCGTGGTCCGTATGCTTCACCGCAAGCTCAACCTCGATCGCGAGGATCGCCTGCTGACCATCGACGCCAAGTGCTATGATGTGCTGCGCGATTACGGGATGATGCTGGAGAGCTGAAGAAGGCCGAGCGACTGGCTCAGGCGGCAAAGTCCTCGGCGAGGCAGGCCCAGCGTTCGTGATCGCGCCATTCGCCTTCGATCTGCAGATAGCGCGGCGAGAAACCTTCCTGGCGGAAACCGGCGCGGGCGATCAGTGCGCGCGAGCGCGTGTTGCCGGGCTGGACGTTGGCCTCGATCCGATGAAGTGCCAAGGGTCCGAAGGCATGGGCCAACGTCTGGCGCACCGCTTTGGTCATCAGGCCGCGCCCAGTCTGTCCGGTCAGCCCGTAAAAGCCAAGATAAGCATTCTGGAAGCCCTTGCGGAAGATCTGGCTGAGATTGAGCACACCCGACAGCGCAGATGTGCCGACCTCGCGAGCAAGCAGCGTCACCTGGCGCTCGGCCGCGATGTCCTCGAAGGCGGCGTCGAAGGCGTCGGGGGAAACCGGAGGATTGACCCAGGGATGATGCAGCGCCGCGCTGGCGCGGTTTGCAGCGATTAACTCAGGCAGATCGACGGGAGTCAGGGGATGTAGCGTTACCACTTGCGATTTCAACCTGTGCTTTCCAGCCACTCCGCCAGCGCCGCCAGACAATCGCGGGCCAGCAGCTTGCTGCGTTCGGGGCTCCAGCCTTGTGCTGGATCGGGCAGGTCCTCGTTGTCCTTGAACGGCATTTCCAGGGTCATCGAGACGCAGCCGTGGCTTTTGCCGAAGCGCTCGGCCAGTTGGTTGGTCGACATCGTCAGGTTGGCGCGGCCCGGTCCGGCAGTGGCATAGCCCTTGCGAGTCTGGAAATCGGGCGTGCGGCGTTCGAGGATCGCGCGATAGCGGGTGTAGCCGTCGCCCTGGGCCTGGGTCCATGACGGGATGCCCTCGAACCCAGCCATGAACACCGCTGCGATCGCCTCGTCGCCATGGACGTCGATCGCAAAGTGAACGCCGCTGGCGTCCATCGCATTGCGAATCGCGAGCACTTCGGGCGCGCGTTCGGGAGTCGGGCTGTCCCACTCACGGTTGAGGTTTGCGCCGACCGCATTGGTTCGCAAGTGACCACGTTTTGAGCCATCAGGGTTGGCATTGGGCACAAGATGCAAGCGGCATTTCTGGCGCAACAGGCGCGCGACCGGGTCGGCCGGATCGGTCAGGCATTCCAGCGCGCCTTCCATCCACCATTCAGCCATGGACTCGCCCGGATGCTGGCGGGCGTAGAGCCAGACTTGCTTGGCGCCTTCACCCATCTCCAGACAGTCGATCGGCTGGCCATCGATGCTGGTGCCAAGGGTGCGGTGGGTGACGCCTTCGCAGGTCGCGCTTTCGGCGATCAGGTCGTGGTGGCGCTCCATCGAGAACGGCGCAAAATAGGCGAACCAGGCGATATCGCCCGCAGGGGTGTGGCGGATCGTCAGAGTGCCGGCGTCGACCTCGGGTTCCCAGGCAGTGTTGGTCCGTGCCCACAGCGCGCGGTCCTCGGACACTGCGGCGCGGTAGCCGGGCCAGCCGCCGGGATAGGCCGATGCGGCCAGGCCGGTGATCCGCAGCTCCAACGCGCGGCCTTGAGCCCCGGCAACGCGGAAGTGGAACCACTGGAAGAAGTCGGACTGGTGGTCCTTGCGGATCGTCAGGCGCGCGGTGGTGCCATCGACGGAGAGGACTTCAATATTGCCCGAATCGAAGGCGGCGGAGATTGTGATGGCGCTCATTTGACTTCGATAGTCTCACCCGAGTTTCCGGGGAAGCCGCTGAACAGCGCTTCGGCCAGCCGCGCCGCGCCCAGTTGGCTGTCGGCCAAGGGCGAATCAGCGCGGACGGTGAAATGTGCCCGACCTTCCCACAGCGCCATGCTCGCGGCACGCGGCTTGATTGTGACCGCCAGCTCGGTTTCGACCTGCGCGGGCGGACGGCCGGAAAGGTCGATCCCCACGCCCAGGCCGACGCCCGAGCCATAGCTGCCGGTCGACCCGCCAATACCGACGCTGACCGGGCTGCGGTTGCGCTCGGGGCGGAAGCGATGCCGGTCGAGGCGGACCACCGCGACCTGCGCTCCGGTACCGGGCGCGGCTTCGCTGTAGCCAAGCCGCACCAGTTGGCGGGCGACGGCGGCGGCATAGCTGGCGAATTCGAGGCTACCGACATTGGTTCCGGGTGCCGGTTCCACTGCGATTGCGCCGTGGCCGAGCGGGGCGAGATCGACTTGGTGGAACCGGGTGACCTCGACCGGGCCTGTCGGGGCGATGCAGCCGGACAGGGTGAGGGCGCTAAGCAATGCGGCGAGGGAAATACGGTTCATGGCGGCCTACTCCGGTGCAATCCTTGTTGTTGGAAGGTGGGAGCATGGGGTTGAGGATGCAAGGGAATGTGTGGGGCGTTAGCCCTACCTAACCGCCACCGTCTCGCCCGTATGCCCGGGGAAATCACCGAACAGCGCCCCCGCTAGCTTTGTCGCAATCACCTGGTCGGACCAGCGCGGATCGCCCTCGCGGGTGATGATATCGGCGCGGCCTTCCCACAGCACGGCCTTGGTCGCGCGGTCGCGGATGCGGGCTTCGAGACGGGTGGCGACCAGCGCCTTGAGCGGTTTGGTCAGATCGACATTGATCGCCATGCCCAGCATGGAGCCACGGTTGCTGACGCCGACTTCCATCGCGCCGCTGACCGGGCGGTGCGGCGCTTCGGGCGGGGCGACCTCGTCGTGCGAGATGGTCAGCTCGGTGATTTGGCCGCCGGCGGGGTCGAGGTTGGCAGTGTCGTAGCCGACGCGGGCGAGCCGATCGATCACCGCCGCTTCATAGGTCGCCAGCTGACGCGGATCGGGGCCGACATGATCGCCCGGCGCGCCGACGACGGCAATGCGGCCATGGCCCAGCGCCTGGGCGGCATTGCCCTCGGCGAGGAAGTGGCTGACCTGGATGCGGCCTTCGATCGAGCGGTCGGCAGCCGAGCGACGGGATTCCCTGCTGCGTGACTGGTCCCAGTCAGAATTGCCCCAGTCCGAATTGCCCCAGTCCGAATTGCCCCAGGCCGATCCAAAGCCGCCCGACCCGCCCCAGCCGCCGGGTTGCGCAGAGGCGGGGGCGGCGACGACCAGTGCTCCGGTCAGGGCAACCAGGGAGAGTCGAAACAAAGCCATCGCGGATCCTTTGGGCACGGGCGCCGCAAGCGGGCTATGACCCGCCAGCTTTCGCGCGCATGAACAAAATCAGCAAATTCTGTATCGGTTTGTTGCGCAATGATGCTAGCGGCGCTCCGCGATGGCCCAGCCTATTCCTGTTCTCGTCACCGGAGGCGCCGGTTATATAGGCAGTCATGCCGTGCTGGCCCTGCGCGACGCGGGCTGGCCGGTGGCGGTGATCGACAACCTCACGACCGGCTTTCGCTGGACGGTCCCTGCCAACGTGCCGTTCTATGAAGGCGATGTCGGCGACGAGGCGTTGCTCGCGCGGATTTTCGCGGAGCAGGGCCTGGGCAATGGTAGTGGCGCGGTGATGCATTTCGCCGGGTCGATCATCGTCCCCGAATCGGTCAGCGATCCGCTCAAATACTACCATAACAACACCGCCAACAGCCGCGCCCTGATCGCCGCTGCGGTCAAGGCCGGGGTGCCCCATTTCATCTTCAGTTCGACCGCGGCGACCTATGGCGCGCCCGAACTTTCGCCGGTGACCGAGGACCTGCCCAAGCTGCCGATCAATCCCTACGGCATGTCCAAGCTGATGACCGAGCATATGCTCGCCGATACCGCCGCCGCCCACGCCATCAACTACTGCGCGCTGCGCTATTTCAACGTCGCTGGGGCCGATCCGCAGGCCCGCAGCGGACAGTCGACCGCAGGGGCAACCCATCTGATCAAGGTGGCGGTCGCGGCGGCGCTGGGCAAGCGCGACGCGGTCGACGTCTTCGGCACCGACTATGCGACGCCCGACGGCACCGGGGTGCGCGACTACATCCACGTTTCCGATCTGGCCGCCGCACATATCCTGGCGCTCGAGGCCCTGATCGCGCAGCCGCAGCGCTGCCTGACGATGAATTGCGGCTATGGCCGAGGGTTTTCGGTTCTCGAAGTGCTCGACGCGGTCGACCGGGTGGCCGGCACCACGATTGCCCGGCGGATGGGTCCGCGGCGCGCGGGCGACCCCGATTCGCTGATCTCCGACAATGCCCAGATCAAGGCGACCCTGTCGTGGGTGCCGCGCTATGCCGATCTCGATACCATCGTCGCCCATGCCCTGGCCTGGGAACAGCGCCTTTCCGAACTGCGCGCTAGTTGACTTAGTGTCGGCTAGTTGACTTAGAAGCGGGTCGTGGCTAACGGCCCACCTTCGATTTTAGGCGGGCGCGGGTCCGCAGAGGACATCATGAAGATTCGCAACAGCCTCAAGTCCCTCAAGGGCCGCCACCGCGATAACCGCGTGATCCGTCGCCGCGGGCGCACGTACGTGATCAACAAGACCAACCGCCGCTTTAAAGCGCGCCAGGGTTAAGCACGCCGCTATCCGGCGCATGCCGGGCTGCGAACGGCGTCTTTCCTGCGCTGCCGGTGTTCACGACCTTGATGGTTGCTGCGCTCCGGTTCGCGAAACCCACCCTTCTCACTCCGGCCTGAGCCGAATATCGACGCACTTAGCGTGCTGACATGAGCATCGTAGTGCGCTCCATCACCGCAGTCGTGTTCGATGTCGGACGGGTGCTGTTCCAGTGGGATTTGCGTAATCTTTTCAGCAAGCTGATCGCCGACCCGGTCGAACTGGAATGGTTCGTCACCCATGTCGTGACCGAGGCCTGGCACTTTCAGCATGACGCCGGGCGCCCGCTGGTCGAAATGGTGCCTGAACGGATTGCCGAATTTCCCCAGTACGAAGCGCTGATCCGGGCCTATGCCACGCGCTTCAACGAGACCATTCCGGGGCCGGTTCCCGACAGTCTCGAACTGGTCGAAGCGCTCCACGCGCGGGCCATGCCGCTGTTTGCGATCACCAATTTCGGCGCGGATTTCTGGGCTGGGTTTCGCCCAACCCAGCCAGTGTTCGACCTGTTCGATGACATCGTCGTCTCGGGGGTCGAGAAGTGCGCCAAGCCCGATCCGGCGATCTATGTGCTGGCGGCCAGCCGCTTTGCCCGCGATCCGGCGCAGATGCTGTTTATCGACGACAATGCCGCCAACATCGCTTCGGCGCGGGCCGAGGGCTGGCAGGTGCATCACTTTGTCGATGCTGCCGGGCTGGCGCGGGATTTGAAAGAGCGCGGGTTGATCGGCTGAGCTCCGAGACCCTCCCATCCGCGGCGCAGATGGGAGGGGTTTTTTTCAACCCGCCGCGCGCAGGTTGCAGCGCGCCAAATCCTTGCTGGGCAGGACGCCTTCGGGTGCGGTGAATTCGGAGACTGCGCCGAACTTCTTGACCACCCGCTCACAGGCCACGGCCGAACGTCCGCCACTGCCACTGGCGGTGCAGCGATCGGCGGCGCAGCGCCAGACCACGCCGTCGAGCACAACGCTTTTGGGTGCGGCAAGCGGCTTGGCCAGGGCGGCGGTGTAGCCAGCATTGCCGACTGCGGCCTGGACCGGGGCAGCGAATGCGAGGGCTGCGAGCAGGGCGTGCGGAAGCAGCCGCGAAATGGCGATGGTCATGGTCATTCCCTTTGGGTTAGGACAGATGTCTAATCGAACAACGGGTTTTACGTTGCGATTAGCTACTTATCGGTATAGGTATCGAGTTGCAACCTAAAACTGATATTTTTCACGACCAGCTAACTACGATCGGTTAGACTGCGGCAAAACGAGGATATACATGGGACTCCGCGAACCGCTCAACGACCAAAGCTGTGGCTTGCCTACGGCGCTTGAGGTCATGGGCGAGCGCTGGTCGTTCATGATCCTGCGCGCCGCGTTCAACCGCATTCACCATTTCGAGGAGTTTCTCAGCGAGCTCGGCATTGCCCGCAACATCCTTGCCAACCGCCTGGCGCGGCTGGTCGAAAACGGGGTGATGCGGCGCGAACAGATGCCCGATGATCGCCGCAAGGTGGAATACCGCCTGACCGAAAAGGGCCTCGACCTGCTCCCGGCAATGCTGGCGCTGCGCCAGTGGGGCGAGAAATACGGTGCCGGCATCCCGTCAAACCCGGTGCTGGTCGATTGCCGCGATCACTTGCCGATCGGGAAAATCACCATCCCGGCCGCCGATGGCCGGGAATTGTCTTGTGATGAGCTGATGTGGATGGAGCGGATGGACGTAGGTTGAAGTTCCTTCCCGTGCCGGGGAAGGACTTTTACGCTCGCGGCGGCTGCCGCCGGTAACTCAGGGCCTCGGCCACATGGATCCGCCCAACTGTTTCCGCCCCAGCCAGATCGGCAATCGTCCGCGCCACCCGCAACATCCGGGTATAGCCGCGCGCCGATAGCCGCATCGCTTCTGCTGCCTGGTGAAGCAGCTTGCGGCCCGGCTCGTCCGGGGTCGCATGGAGCTCCAGCGCGGGGCCATCGAGCTGGGCATTGCTCCGCATCCCGGTCCCCTCAAGCCGCGCGGCCTGAACTGCCCGCGCCGCCGCGACTCGCGCGGCCACTTGTGCTGAGCCTTCGCTGGGCGGGGGTAAGGCGAGGTCGGCGGCGCTGACCGCGTCGACTTCGACGTGCAGATCGATGCGGTCGAGCAAAGGCCCCGAGACCTTGCTTTGATAATCGGCGGCGCAGCGGGGTGCGCGGCTGCAGCCCAGCGCGGGATCGCCCAGATGGCCGCAACGGCACGGGTTCATCGCTGCGATCAACTGCACCCGTGCGGGGAAAGTGACATGGGCATTGGCCCGCGCCACGCTGACCTCGCCGGTTTCGAGCGGCTGACGCAGCGAATCGAGTACCGGGCGCTGAAATTCGGGCAGCTCATCCAGGAACAGCACTCCCAGATGTGCCAGGCTGACCTCGCCCGGGCGCACTTTCAGCCCGCCGCCGACCAGCGCCGCCATCGAGGCCGAATGGTGCGGCGAGCGAAACGGCCGCGCGCGGCTTATGCGGCCTTCTTCCAGCGTACCGGCGACCGAGGCAACCATCGACACTTCCAGGGCCTCAGACGGGCTCAGCTCGGGCAGAATCCCCGGCAGGCATGAGGCGAGCAACGACTTACCCGCTCCGGGAGGCCCGACCATCAGCAGGTTGTGGCCGCCTGCTGCGGCGATCTCCAGCGCGCGCTTGGCCACTTCCTGGCCCTTGACCATGGCGAGGTCCGGGCCGGGCACGGCGGGTTCGGCCTCGCCGGGCGCGGGCGGGCTCAGCACCTGGGTGCCCTTTAAATGGTTGAGCAGGCTGATCAGGTCGGGCGCGGCCAGGATCGGAATGCCGCTGGCCCAGCTCGCCTCGGTACCCTGGCTGGCCGGACAGATAAGCCCCTGCTCGCGGGTGCTGGCGTGGATCGCAGCAAGGAGCACACCAGGCGAGCCGATGATTCGGCCGTCCAGCGCCAGTTCGCCCACCGCCACGTAGTCGCCCAGCTGCTCGGCATCGGTCACGCCCATTGCGGCGAGCAGCGCCAGCGCGATCGGCAGATCGTAATGCGAGCCTTCCTTGGGCAGATCGGCGGGCGAGAGGTTGATGGTGATCCGCTTGGGCGGCAACGACAGCCCGAGCGAGGAGAGCGCAGCCTGAACTCGCTGGCGGCTCTCGCCCACCGCCTTGTCGGGCAGGCCGACCAGGAAGAACCCCGGCATCCCTGGCGCGACCTGGCACTGCACCTCGACGCTTCGCGCCTCAAGCCCGAGATAGGCGACCGTCGAAACCAGCGCGACCAAGCTAAAGCCCCTGTTTGTTCCCCAAGGCGTGGGTGATGGCGGAGAGGGGCGCGGGTGTCGAGGGGTTTTGGACCGGGCTGGATCACCGGCGCTTCCCTAACCCCTTCTGCAGGCGGAAGGGGGATAGCTCTTTGAACCATCCCCGTCATCGCTAACCCCCGCTTAACCCTTGCTGGTGGCCCCGTGGTAATCCCCTGGGGCCCATATCCGGGTCATGCGCAAGCTCCTCGCCCTCACCCTGCCGCTGTTCGCGCTCTTCGCAGCGCCATTGCACGCGCAGGAAATCGTCACCGAGACGGTGACCGAGGAAGACGTTGCAACCACCGGTAGCGATCGCCTGGTCGAGATCGCGCCCGCCCCCGTGCCCCGGGGCATTGCTGCCTACGGCCCGTTTCGCGTCCTCGACCCGCGCCATGCCGCGCTGGTCGATGTCACCGGCAGCGCGGCGCCCGAGCAGTTCGCCGCCTTGCTCATCGCTTTTCCAGCGGTCGCCACGCTCGAGATGATCGAGTGCCCGGGCACCGACGACGATCGCGCCAATTTGCGGCTGGGCCGCATGATCCACTCCCGCGGGATCGCCACCGAGGTGCCCGCGGGGGGGTCGGTCCGCTCCGGCGCGGTGGAGCTGTTCCTCGCTGGCGCGCACCGCACGGTCGCGGCCGATGCCGAGTTCGCAGTCCACAGCTGGATTGACGAGGATGGCCGTGAGGCCAAGGACTACCCCGCCGACGCGCCCGAAAACCGCGCCTACCTTGCCTATTACCGCGAGATGGGGATGAGCCCGGCGCAGTCGGCGGCGTTCTATGCGATGACCAACTCGGTGCCCAATGCCTCGGCCAAATGGCTCCATGCTGCCGACATGGCGCAATGGGTAGTGCTGGAGCCCGCCGGAAGAGTGCCGCTTATAGCCGCTTCCCTTGACTCAGGCCGCACCCTCCCGTAACCGCCCGAACTGCACGGCCTGCGCCCTTTGGCGACGGGCTAATTGATCGTTTGTATCTCGAGGGTATCATGAAGCGCACGTTCCAGCCCAGCAATCTCGTCCGCGCGCGCCGTCATGGCTTCCGCACCCGTTCGGCCACGGTCGGCGGTCGCAACATCCTGCGGGCCCGTCGTGCGCGCGGTCGCAAGAAGCTCTCGGCCTGAGCGAAACGGCGCGCCCGCCGTTGCGGGTGCTGACCCGGCGCGCGGATTTTCTCGCTGCCAACAAAGGCCTGCGGATTGCGCGGCCCGGCTTCGTCCTCCTTGCGCGTCCGAATCATGGCCTGGGCTATCGCTTCGGCATCACCGTGACCAAGCGGATTGGCAACGCCGTGGTCCGCAACCGGATGAAGCGGCGGTTTCGCGAGCTGATCCGCGATCTGCTTCCCAGCCACGGCCTGCCCGACAGCGACCACGTCCTGATCGGTCGCGAGGGCGGGGTGGAGCGTGACTTCGCCCTGCTCCGCGCCGAGCTTGTGGCAGCGCTGGAGCGCGCCCGGGCCGGGCAGGGCGACTCGCCGCGCCGCGCGCGAGGCCAAGGCTCCCGGCCAGGCTCCAAGCAGGCTCCGAAACGGTGAAGCAGGCGCTGATCTGGGTCGCGAAAGCCTGGCAGTGGGGCCCCTCGCGGGTGCTCCCGCCGTCGTGCCGTTATATGCCAAGCTGCTCGCAATATGCGATCGAGGCGCTGGAAAAACATGGTGCGATTAAGGGTGGCTGGCTGGCGGCGAAGCGTCTATTGCGCTGCCACCCCTGGGGAGGGCACGGCCATGATCCGGTGCCTTGAGCCATGTTTTGGCTAACACTTTCAAGTAGGACGCATTCGTGAAGAACCAGCGCAATATGATCCTGGCGGTCCTGCTGACCGGGCTACTGCTGTTCGGCTGGGACGCGGTGGTGCGCCACTTTTACCCACTGCCGGCCAAGCCGGTCAGGGCCGCAGCGGCTTCCAACAGCAGCGCGCCCGTCGCCGCTCCGGGCAAGCCGGGCACCCCGACGCGCGAGGGCGGGCTGACCAGCGCCGCCGACGTGGCCCTGGAAGCGCAGGACCTGCAGGCAGCGCTCAAGGCTCCGACCCGCGTGCCGATTGCCGCGCCCGGCCTGTCTGGCACGATCAATCTCAACGGCGCGGTGCTCGATGACCTCACCGCCAACCGCCACACCGCCAGCGTCAAGCGGGACAGCGGCCCGGCGCGGATTTTCTCGCCCGCCGGAACGCCCGCCCAGCATTTCGCCCAGCTCGGCTGGCTCGGCCAGGGTGTGGTCGCGCCAAATGGTGCGACGCTGTGGACCGCTCCTGCCGGCGCACGGCTGACCCCGCAGAGCCCGGTCACGCTGACCTGGACCAACCCCACCGGACAGACTTTCGCGATTCGCTATGCGATCGACGCCGACTATCTGATCAGCGTCAGCCAGAGCGTTACCAACGGCGGCGCTGCTCCGGCGATCGTCCAGCCCTATGCCCTGCTCAGCCGCACCGAGAAGACTGCCAGCCTCGATAGCTGGAACGTCCATTCGGGTCCGTTCGGGGCCTTCGATAGCGCGGTCAGCTTTGCGCCCAAGTATAAAGGCGTGACCGAGGCCGGGACGTTCAATAACGAGGGCAAGCCCAACTGGATCGGCTTTACCGACATCTACTGGATGTCGACCCTGATCCCCGACGCCGGGGCCGCCGCGACCAGTGACTTCCGCGCACTCGGCAACGGGCTGTTTCGTGCCGACCTGATGTATCAGCCGGTGACCGTGGCGCCGGGCCAGACCCAGACGTTGAATTCGCGGCTGTTCGCCGGGGCCAAGGAAAGCCGCGTGCTCGATCGCTATGAGGAGGCGGGGATTCCCCACTTCGGCCTGGCGATCGACTGGGGCTGGTTCCGCTGGTTCGAAAAGCCGATCTTCTGGTTGCTGACCACGCTATTCCACGCGGTCGGCAACTTCGGCGTGGCGATCATCCTGCTGACGCTGATCGTGCGCGGGCTGATGTTCCCGGTGGCCCAGCGCCAATTCGCCTCGATGGCCTCGATGCGCGCGATCCAACCCAAGATGAAGGCGCTGCAGGAACGCTACAAGGACGACAAGCCCAAGCTGCAAGAAGAAACGATGAAGCTGTACAAGGAGGAAAAGGTCAATCCGCTCGCCGGGTGCCTGCCGATCTTCCTGCAGATTCCGGTGTTCTTCGCGCTGTACAAGGTGCTGATGCTGTCGATCGAAATGCGTCACCAGCCGTTCGTGCTGTGGATCAAGGACTTGTCCGCGCCCGATCCGCTGCACATCCTCAACCTGTTCGGCGCGTTGCCGTTCGATCCGCCTAGCTTTCTGGCGATCGGCGTGCTGGCGATCCTGCTGGGGATCACCATGTTTCTCCAGTTCAAGCTCAACCCGGCGGCGGCAGATCCGATCCAGCAGCAGATGTTCTCGATCATGCCGTGGATCATGATGTTCGTCATGGCGCCGTTTGCGGCCGGGCTGCTGATCTACTGGATCACCTCGAACGTGCTGACCATCGCCCAGCAGAAATACCTGTATTCGCGCCACCCGCAGCTGAAGGCCCAGACCGACAAGGACCAGGCCAACACCAAACGCGCCGCGGCGCAGGCGAAGTAGCGTGCTGAAGACCGCTTGCGCATGACCCCCCCCGAAGACTTAACCGAATACGCGCGCAAGCTTTTTTCTGGCCGGGTCGACTTCCTCAAGAGCGCCCCCGCGCTCCAGTTTCTGCCCGATCCCGAGCTGCCCGAGATCGCCTTTGCCGGGCGCTCCAACGTGGGCAAAAGCTCGCTGCTCAACGCGCTCACCGGGCGCAAATCGCTGGCCCGGGCCTCGGTCACCCCGGGGCGGACGCAAGAGCTGAACTTCTTCGAGGTGGGGGAGCCTACCCTGATGCGACTGGTCGACATGCCCGGCTACGGCTTTGCCAAGGCCCCGCCCAAGGTCGCTGAGCAATGGCGCCGGCTGGTGCGCGATTTCTTGCGCGGGCGGGTGGTGCTCAAGCGGGTGCTGCTGCTGATTGACGCGCGCCACGGGGTCAAGCCGGTCGACGGCGAGATGATGACGATGATGGACGAGGCTGCGGTGGGCTATCGCCTGGTCCTGACCAAGGTCGACAAGATCAAGCCGAGCGAACTGGAAGTGGTTCTGGCCGCCACCCAGGTCGAAGCGCGCAAGCACATTGCCGCCTACCCCGATGTTCTGGCGACATCGGCCGAAACCAAGCTGGGTATCGCGGAGTTGCGGGCTGCCGTGGTCGGCGACGCGGCGCTAGAATTCTAACTCCAGCATTCAACCTCGACACATTCCCGCACGAAACCTAAAGCCCGCCTCGCGCAATCCAGGGGCCACCCCATGAAGCTGATCATCGGCAACAAGAATTATTCGAGCTGGTCGCTGCGCGGCTGGCTGGCAGCCAAACAATCCGGGCTGCACTTCGAGGAAATTATCGTGCCGCTCTATGGCGAGGGCTGGGACGAGCAGCGTCGCCAGGACAATCTCGCGCCGTCATCGGGCAAGGTCCCGATCCTGTGGGACGGCGAAGCAGTGGTGTGGGACAGCCTGGCGATCGTCGACTACCTCGCGGACAAGGTCGGGCGCGACCGGTTCTGGCCCAAGCCCGACGATGCCCGGGCGATGGCCCGCTCGATGGTCGCTGAAATGCATTCAGGCTTCGCCGCGCTGCGCAGCGAATGCACGATGAATATCCGCCGCCGGGTTGAGGAAGTTCAGATCAGCGACGCGGCCCGCGCAGACGTTGTCCGCATCCTGACGCTGTGGGCCGAAGCGCGAGCGCGATTCGGCAAAGGCGGGCCATTCCTGTTCGGCAGCTTTTGCGCGGTCGACATCTTCTATGCGCCGGTCGTCAGTCGCTTCATCACTTATGGTATTCCGGTGCCCGGCTTTGCCACGACTTACATGCAGGCGGTGTGGGAACACGAGTGGCTGCAAAGCTGGATCAACGCAGCGGAATCCGAGGATTGGGTGATCGAGCAATTCGAGGTGCCGGTAGCGGGGTAAGGTGGGGCGTGCCCCCCCGGAACGGGGAGGGGGCTACCGGCTTATCAATAAGCCGTACCATCCTTGTGCAAATACGCATCCTGGGTGAAGATCATGTCGATATCCGAATAGCCTCCGCCGGTACGCTGCCCCCCGCTGATCACCACGAAGCTGCAGTCCTCGGCGCTGGCGTTGCGAAGATGGTGGCCATCGGTCGATCCCATCGCCCAGGCGGCAACGTCGCCCGCGCGCAAAGTGGTTTCGCCGGAGTCCTCGGCCAGCACGGCCTCGCCGCTGAGCATAATCAGCAACTCGTCCTCGCCGTCGTGCCAGTGGCGCTGCGATGACCAGGCGCCGGGCTTAAGCACGACATGGCTTGCGCCGAACGCGGTCAGCCCGGCGGCGCGAGCAATGCGGCGATACCAGCGTCCGGTTACGGCTGCGGCGTGCGGCGCCGGATAGCCTGTGGCGTTGGTCTGGGGCAGGGTCTGCAAATCGAACTTGGGCACCGCGCTTGCTCCTCGCTTGTGTCGCCTTGGCATAGGCCATATGCCCGCCGCCAGTCATGAGCAATCACCCCTCAGTCGCCGATCTGGCCGAAGCGCTGATCGCCTGTCCCAGCGTCACTCCCGCGGCGGGGCTGGTGTTCGACTGTCTGGAGGGACAGCTCGCGCCATTGGGATTCGCAGTCCACCGCTTCATTGTAGGCGAAGCGCCCGACGGCCCGGTCGAAAACCTCTACGCGATCCGCCAGGGGCCGCCTGGCAGCCGCCACTTCGCTTTTGCCGGTCACGTCGACGTCGTCCCGCCGGGCGAAGGGTGGACGAGCGCACCTTTCGCACCTGAGCGGCGGGGAGACCTGCTCTACGGGCGCGGCGCGGTCGATATGAAGGGCGCCATCGCGGCGATGATCGCGGCCGTGGCGCAAGTCCCGGCCGCAGCCGGTACGCTCAGCCTGATCATTACCGGCGATGAGGAAGGCCCGGCCAAATATGGCACGCTCGCCCTGATCGACCATATCCGCGCTGTCGGCACGCTGCCCGACCTGTGCCTGGTCGGCGAGCCCAGTTCGGCCCAGCGGCTGGGCGATACGATGAAGATCGGCCGCCGCGGTTCGGTCAACATCTGGATCGAGGTGGCGGGCCGCGAGGGCCACGTCGCCTATCCGCACCTGGCCGATAATCCGCTGCCCCGCCTGATCGCGCTGCTTGCAGAACTCGACGCGCTAGTGCTCGACGAGGGCACCGGCTGGTTCCCAGCTTCGAACCTGGAGATCACCGAACTGACGGTGGGTAACCCCGCGACCAATGTAATCCCGCCCAAGGCCAGCGCGCGGCTGTCGATCCGCTTCAACGATTTGCACACCGGCGAGAGCCTGACGGCCAAGGTCAGCGCAGTGGCCCAGCGCCACGGCGGAACCGCGCGGGCCGTAATCTCAGGCGAGGCTTTCCTCACCCCGCCGGGCGCCTTTTCCAAACTGGTCGCAGCAGCAGTCGCGGTGGAGACCGGCCTCACCCCTGAAACCTCCACCACCGGCGGCACGTCCGATGCGCGGTTCCTCAAGGCGCTGTGCCCGGTAATCGAATTCGGCCTGTGCAACGCCACCATGCACAAGCGCGACGAGGCGGTGGCCTTGGCTGACCTTGAGGTTCTGGCGCGGATTTACCGGCGGGTGGCGGTGGCGGGATTGGCATAGCGACTTGATTTAATCGCGTGCGGGGACTTCGGCGGGTTCAGCCCGAGCAGGCTTGGTAAATTACCTAAGACTTCTACTCTCCCTGAGCGCGTCGAAAAGTCATCCCCAACACCCGCCCAACCGCCTTGTCGAACCACGCCTGCAACCCTAGGCTCGCAACCAAGCACACGGAGAGCGCAAGCATGGCCAGACGGCTGACACTATTCATCATCGCCGGAATGGTCCTGGGCCTGCTGGTCGGCTACCTCCTCAACCGCGCTTATCCGGCGGGCGATCCCCAGCTCACCAAGATTGCCGACACGCTCAAGCTGCTGCCAGACATCTTCCTGCGCCTGATCAAGATGATCATCGCGCCGCTGGTATTTGCCACGATCGTCAGCGGAATTGCGGGGATGGGTGACAGCGCGGCGCTGGGGCGGATCGGGGGCCGCGCGCTGGCCTGGTTCATCAGCGCCAGTTTGATTTCGCTGAGCCTGGGCCTGCTGCTGGTCAATCTGTTCCAGCCCGGCGTGGGCGTCGATGCCAAGGCCGCGACCGATCCCGGCGCGCTGGCGATTAGCGATTTCACTTTCCGCCACTTTGCGCTCGAGCTGTTCCCGACCAGCATTATCGACGCCATGGCGCAGAACCAGATCCTCCAGATCCTGCTGTTTTCGCTGTTTGCCGGGGTTGCCCTGACCTCGCTGGGCGAGCGGGGCGCGGTACTCGTGCGCGGGTGCGACGCGCTCGCGCAATTAATGCTGCGGATAACCGACTATGTCATGCGCTTTGCCCCGTTCGCGGTGTTCGGCGCGCTGGCCTATGTCATCGCCACCAAGGGCCTGGGCATCCTGGCTACCTATGGTGTGCTGGTCAGCGAATTCTATTTCGGGCTGGCGTTGCTGTGGGTCCTGCTGCTGGGACTGGGCGCGCTGTTCCTGCGCGGGCGGATCTGGGCTCTGATCCGGTATATCCGCGAGCCGGTGCTGCTGACTTTCGCCACCGCCTCGTCCGAGGCCGGGCTGCCCCGTCTGTTCGAGCAGCTCGACCGCTTCGGCGTGCCGCGGCGCATCTCCGGCTTCATCCTGCCACTGGGCTACAGCTTCAACCTCGACGGCTCGATGATGTACATGAGCTTCGCCACGATCTTCATCGCCCAGGCCTATGGCATCCACCTGGGGATCGCGCAGCAAGTGGCGATCCTGCTGACCCTGATGATCAGTTCCAAGGGCATTGCCGGGGTGCCGCGCGCCAGCCTGGTGGTGATCGCTGCGACCCTGACCCAGTTCGGCTTGCCGGTGGAAGGCATCGCGCTGCTGCTCGGGGTCGACGTGTTCCTCGATATGGGCCGCTCGGCGACCAATATCGTTGGCAACGCGGTGGCGACTTCGGTGATTACGAAGTGGGAGGGAATGCTTCAGCCGCTGATGGACCCATCAGAGGTTCCTGCGCCTTCGGACACCCTTGAGCATGGCCGACGCGGCTTGCACCTCGATCCGCAGCAGTGACCGGCAGTTAGCGGCTCAAGCGGATCGGCACGAACTCGCCAAGCCCGCATGAGGCGCCGCGGTGCAGCCCGCCGGCATTGTCCAGCACGTGGATGATGTCGGTGCTGCACAGCTGGCTGAGCGAGGTTTCGTAGGAAAAGGCGTTGGCCGAGGCGAGGCCCGGGCAATCCAGCGGCAATGTCACCCGCCAGCCTTTGTTGCCGCCACGGATGAAATCGATCGTGCGGTTATCGCGAATGCGCGAATCGCCCAGCGAGGTGATCGGCACACAGCTTTGCCCCACCCCCAACACTTCAGCGGCGGGAACCCGGCTCTGGGTGACTGAACGCGGCTGTTCCTGAACGCAGCCGACGAGTGCGAGGGGGGCGATGAGCAGGGCAATCGGTGCGTGCATATCAGCTGTCCTTGGACTGGCGCGGCGTCTTGGGCCGGGCTGTCTTTGCAACGCCGGGCTTCGCCCCGGGTTCCAGCACCTTTGCCTTGAAGCCGCACAGGTCGATCACCGGGCAGTGCCAGCACTCGGGTGTGCGCGCCTTGCAGGTATAACGCCCGTGGAGGATCAGCCAGTGGTGCGCGCCCTGGCGGAACGGCTGGGGGACGCGCTTTTCGAGCAGTGACTCGACCTTTTCCGGAGTCTTGGCCTTGGCGAGGCCCGTGCGGTTACAGACGCGGAAGACGTGAGTGTCGACCGGAAAGGTCTCGGCGCCCAGCACGCAGTTGAGCACGACATTGGCAGTCTTGCGCCCGACGCCGGGTAGCGCGGTCAGCGCATCGCGGTCCATCGGCACTTCGGCGTTGTGTTCGGCGATCAGCTGTTCGGACAGGGCGATGACATTCTTCGCCTTGGTGTTGAACAGGCCGATGGTCTTGATGTGCGCTTTGAGGCCATCGACGCCCAGCGCGACCATCTGGGCGGGAGTGAACACCTCGCGAAACAACGCGCGGCAGGCCTTGTTGACGCCGACATCGGTGGATTGGGCAGAGCAGACCACCGCGACGAG
>JAYWBP010000065.1:0-6226 GCA_043781375.1 Novosphingobium sp. | reverse complement strand
GCCTGGTGCGATGAAGTTGCCAAATGGGAAAATGCAAGCGGGCGCGCCGAAAAGGCCTGGGACAATTTGCTGCTGGGCTTGCGCCTGGGCGAATGGCCCCGGGTCCTTGCAACAACCACACCGCGGGCAGTTCCGCTGCTCAAAAGCCTGATGGCCAGCACCGGTCTGGCGCTCAGCCTGGGTGCCACTGATGACAACAAGGAGAACCTGCCGACCCGGTTCCTTAGCGATGTCAAACAGGCTTACGGAGATTCGCTTCTCGCCCGTCAGGAACTGCACGGCGAACTGATTGAGGATATCCCCGGCGCTTTGTGGACAAGAAGTTTGCTCGAGCGTGATCGCGAACCGGCGGCAACCTCGCCCCCGGCACGGATCGTGGTAGGGGTTGATCCCAGCACCACCGCTCATGGCGATGCCTGCGGGATTGTCATCGCCGCCCGGGGCGAGGACGGGATCGGTCGCGTGCTGGCCGACGCTACGGTGGAAAAGGCGGGCCCCGAACGCTGGGCTCGCGCTGTCGCTGAGGCGGCGAGAGCCTGGCAAGCCGACCGGGTGGTGGTTGAAGCCAACCAGGGCGGCGCGATGGTGGAGAGCGTGCTGCGCGGGATCGACGTGCGCCTGCCGCTGCGGCTGGTCCATGCCTCACGTGGCAAGACCGCGCGGGCCGAACCTATCGCGGCGATGTACGAAGCTGGCAGGATCCGCCACGCCGGCAACTTTCCCAGGCTGGAGGACGAGCTCTGCGGGTTGGGTTCGGGCGGCAGCTACCAGGGCCCGGGCCGTTCGCCCGACCGGGCCGACGCGCTCGTCTGGGCAATGACCGACCTGATGCTTGGCTCCCGAGGCCAACCGCGGGTGTGGGTGACGTGAACTGGGCTGGCATGTCGAAGCCCGCGCAAAGCCTGCGTCCAAACAGATAAACAACCGAAAGGCCTCCCATGACCTTCCTTCAATCGCTGGCCGCTGCCTTCAAGGGTGACGGCGGGCGGGTGCCGTTGGCGCGCGCCTTTACCTCCCCGTGGATCTTTGCCGATGGCGGCGGAGCGCGGGCGCCGTTCGAATACTTGGGCGCCGTCCGCCGGGCCTATTGCGAAAATCCAGTGGCCCAGCGCGCAGTGCGGCTGGTCGCCGAAGGGATTGGCGGCGCGCCGCTCAAGCCCAGCGACCCGGCGCTCGAGGCGCTCGTGGGGGCGACCAGTGCCGGTCAATCGCTGCTCGAGACGCTGGCCTCGCAGTTGCTCCTGCACGGCAATGGCTATGTCCAGATCATGAAGGACGCGGGCGGTCGGCCGGTCGAGCTGTTTGCGCTGCGGCCCGAGCGAATGAGCGTGATCGCGGGCAGCGATGGCTGGCCCAGCGGCTTTACCTATCGGGTCGGCGAGCAGGCATTGACCATCCCGCTGCTCGATGGCGACGCCTCGCCCAATCTGATCCACATCAAGCACTTCCATCCGCTCGACGATCACTATGGTGCCGGGTGCCTGTCGGCCGCCGACCAGGCCGTTGCCACGCACAACGCCGCGGCAGTGTGGAACCGGGCCTTGCTGGAAAATGCGGCGCGGCCTTCGGGAGCTTTGGTCTATGACAGCGGCGATGCCGGGGCGCTCAGCACAGACCAGTTCGACCGGCTCAAAGCGGAGCTGGCGCAAGCCTTTTCCGGCCAGATCAACGCCGGGCGACCAATGCTGCTGGAAGGTGGACTGAAGTGGCAGAACCTCAGCCTGTCGCCGGCCGACATGGACTTCGCCACGCTCAAGGCGGCAGCGGCACGGGACATCGCGCTGGGCTTTGGAGTGCCGCCGATGCTTCTCGGCCTGCCCGGCGATGCGACTTACGCAAACTACCGCGAGGCTAACCGCGCGCTGTGGCGGCTGACCCTGTTGCCCTTGGCGGGCAAGATCCTTGGAGCCCTGGGCGAGGGGCTGGCGACCTGGTTTCCCGAGACGACGCTGGCTATCGACCTCGATCGGGTTCCCGCTCTGGCCGAGGATCGCGAAAAGCTGTGGGCGCAAGTCACCGCCGCGCCTTTTCTATCCGACGATGAAAAGCGCGCGATGCTGGGGATCGCACCGGCCGCGCCATCTACGCCAGCCACGCCAGATACGGGAGGGACCAAGCGATGACGAGAGAAGACATGCTAGCCCGACTGCTGGCCCAGGCGACGAGCGAGGGGAGCGAACTGGTTACCCTGCGCGCGATCGTCGAAGAGGCAAGCGAACTGGGCACCGAACGGGTGCTGGCGCGGATGGGCCTTTCCGATCCCAAGGCGCAAGGTGATCTCAACGATCTGCGCGAGCTGGTTCAGGCTTGGCGCGATGCCAAGGCCAGCGCCTGGCGCGCGGCGGTGACCTGGTTCGTGCGCGGGTTGCTAGCCCTGCTGCTGGTCGGGTTGGCCATGCGACTGGGCTATACCGATTTGCTCAAGTCATGAGCGGCGCGCTTGCGCCGGGTCAGCCCGCGCTCCTCATCCGCGATCAGCCGCTCGCGTTCAGCCAGGAGATGCTCAGTTTCGCGGGCTACGCCGCGCTGTTCAACCGCCGCGACGCCGGGGGCGACACGATCCGCGCGGGAGCTTTCGCGCGGACCCTCCACGATCGCCAGTCGGGCCGATTGGGGCCCTTGCCACTCTATTGGCAGCACCGCGCCGACCTGCGCATCGGCTGGGTCGACACCATCGCCGAGGACCAGCGCGGCCTGCGCGTGGTCGCCACGCTCGATAATCCGCAAGGCGGCGCGGCGGTGGCGCTGGGCAATGGCGCAGTGACTGGACTGAGCATTGGCTACCGCACCCGGCGCTTCATCGGGGACAATAAGGGCCGTGAGTTGCTCGACCTTGATCTGTTCGAGATCAGCCTGGTCACTCACCCGATGCAGCACGCAGCACGGGTGCATCTGGTGGCCTGAAATTATTGCGTTCGACGAATTTCTCGTCTGGTTGGGCCGCCTTTGGGCGGCCTTTTTTGTGAAAGGTGAATGCCCATGGATACCCCTGCTATGCCGGCCCAGGTGTCGGTTTCCGCACCAGTCGAGGTGCTCGACGCTTCGTTCAATCTGGTCACCCGCCAGGACGCCGCCGATCAGGCGATCACCAGCCTGCGCGGCGACGTCGCCGAGGTGAAGTCACGGCTGGACAAAGTCTCGCGTGCTGCAGCCCGTCCGGTGCTTGACGGCGCGGGCATGCGTAGCCCCGAGCTCAAGGGCTTCGTCGAAGGCTATCTGCGCCAGGGCCGCGAAAGCGAACTGAAATCGCTGAGCGGCGCGGTCCCGTCCGATGGCGGCTATGCCGTCCCGCGCGAGATCGATGCGCTGATTGCTGCCCAGCTCAAGAAGATCAGCCCGATCCGCTCGATCGCGCAGGTCGTCCAGACCGGCACGGCAGGCTATCGCAAGCTGATCACCACTGGCGGCGCCGCTTCTGGCTGGGTCAGCGAGACCACTGCCCGGCCAATGACCAACACCCCCAGCTTCGTCGAAGTTGCTCCGCCATCGGGCGAGCTCTATGCCAATCCGGCGGCAAGCCAGGCGATGCTCGACGATGCTGCGTTCAACCTCGAAGGCTGGCTGGCCAACGAGATCGCGATGGAGTTCGCCCGGGCCGAAGGCGCCGCCTTCATTACCGGCACTGGCACTAATCAGCCCAAGGGCTTCCTCGGGGCTCCCGTGGCGGCCACTAACGATGCGACGCGGGCCTTCGGGACGCTGCAGTTCCTGGTCAGCGGCAATGCCACCGGCTTCGATACAGCGCCCGAGCTGAAGCTGATCGACCTGGTCCACTCGCTCAAGTCCGGGCACCGCCAGGGCGCGAGCTGGGTGATGAATTCGGCCACCCTTGCCCAGGTCCGCAAGCTCAAGGCGGCCGACGGCTCGTTCCTGTGGCAGCCGGGCCTGCTCGAGGGTCAGCCCAACCGCCTGATGGGCTATCCGGTGGTCGAGGCTGAGGACATGCCGGACATCGCGGCCAATGCCTTTCCGATCGCGTTCGGAAACTTCCGCGCGGGTTACCTGATCGCCGAGCGCAGCGCGACCTCGATCCTGCGCGACCCCTACACCAATAAGCCGTTCGTCCACTTCTACGCGACCAAGCGGATCGGCGGCCAGGTGCTCGACAGCGATGCGATCAAGCTGGTCAAGATCTCGACCTGACCTCCTGACGCCTGATCTGTCTGACCGAATGGGCGCCGGGGTTTCCCCTTCCCGGCTGCCCAGCGCCCGCGCCGCCCGATCCGGCGCGGGCGCATTTTTTTCCCCGCAAGCTCCAGAGGGAGACCGCAATGAAGCGGACAATCGTCACGCCGGCCGCCCTGCCGCCGACGGCGCTGGCCGAACTCAAGCAATGGCTCGGCATTACCATCGCCTCGGACGATCCGCTGCTCAGCGCGCTGCTGCGCGCGGCGCTGGACCTGTGCGAAGGGTTCACCGGGATCATGCCGCTGCAGGCCGAATGTGAGGAAGTGCTGCCAGCCGCCTGCGGCTGGCAGGTGCTGGCAACCGCGCCGGTCCAGGCAATCACCGCAGTCTATGGCATCCCGCCGACCGGCGCGCGCTTTGCCCTGTCGAGCAATGCCTATGCTTTAGAGCTCGACGTGAATGGCGCGGGCCGGGTGATGGTCACTACCCCCGGCACCGCTCAGCGGATTGCGGTGCGACTGACTGCCGGGCTTGCAGCGAGCTGGGACGTGCTGCCCGATGCGCTGCGTCATGGCATCGTTCGCCTGGCCGCGCATCAGCATCGCGAACGGGAGAGCAGCGGCGCCAGCCCGCTTCCGCCCGCTGCGGTTGCCGCGCTGTGGCGACCGTGGCGCCAGATGCGCCTGGCATGAGCGGGTCCGATTTGTTCACTGGCCTGGCTGCTCGCTTGACCGCCCGGGCGCGCATTCTGGGCGAAGCTGAGGCTGCGAGGATTGCTCTGACGCGTCGCGGCGATCCCCGCCGCTGGCGCCTGGCAGCGCTGCTGTGGCCCGTGTTTACCAAAGGATAGGCTATGGAAATCGCCCTGCGCGCCGCGCTATTGGCTTGGCTGGCAACCGATACGATGTTGGCCGCCCAGCTCAACGCGATTACCGAAGAAGCGCCGTCGCGTACCAGCCTGCCTTGGCTGGCGATCGTCGCCAGTGCCAGCACCGACTGGAGCTGCAAGACCGCGCCTGGCCGCGAGGTCCGGATCGCAGTGGAATTGCATTGCCGCGGCGATCAGCCCGACGCGGCAGGAGCGCTGGTCGCCGCGATCGAGGCGCGGATCGAGGTCTTGCCGCGCAGCCAGGCCGGATTTGCGATTGTCACCAGTCAGTTCCTGCGCGCGCGCGCTGAACAGCGCAGCGAAAGCACGCGGGCGATCCTGCTCGAATACCGGTTCCGGGTGATGGCGGAGTGAGTGCCGCCGATCAGCTCGCGCCCAGTCCACCCCTACAAGGAGAACACCCATGACCGCCCAGAAAGGCAGTGCATTCCTGCTCAAAATATCCGACGGCGCGACAACGCCCGTTTACCGCACCGTTGCGGGACTGCGGACCACCCAGATGTCGATCACCGGCGATAGCGTGGTCGTCACCAGCAAGGACAGCGGCGGCTGGCGCGAACTGCTCTCAGGCGCAGGTGTGCGCACGGTTTCGGTCAGCGCTGCGGGGATTTTCCTCGCCAGCGCTGCCGAAACCCAGGTTCGCAGCAACGCCATGGCCGGGACCCTCGACGACTATGAGTTGAGCTTCGAGGATGGCTCTAAGTTGCGCGGCAGGTTCCTGGTCCAGCGCTTAGACTATGCCGGCGATTTCAACGGCGAACGTAACTATTCGCTGACTCTGGAAAGTTCTGGCGCAGTGGTGCCAGCGTGATCCCTCCCGCCAACCACTATCGTGGCGAGGCCGAACTGGCCTTTGCCGGACAGGTCCACCGGCTACGGCCCAGTTTCACGGCGCTGGTCGCCGCCGAGGAGGAGCTGGGTCCGCTGTTCGCCTTGGTCGAGCGTGCTGGAGCGGGGCAGCTCAAGCTTGGTGAGATGGCGGGGCTGTTCTGGCATTGCCTGACCGGTTCGAGTGTGACCCGGGTCGAACTGGGCGAAGGCGTCGCGGAACTGGGCCTGGCGCGCTGTGCCAAGCCGCTGCGGCGCTTGCTCGAACAGATCCTGCAGGGTTCGGTCCCGGCCGAATGAGCGGCAGTTTTGGCAAGGGCGCGGTGCAGCTTTGCGCGTTGGCGGCCCGTGCCCTGGGGTGGCGGCCCGATGACTTCTGGG
>JAYWBP010000064.1:0-45294 GCA_043781375.1 Novosphingobium sp. | reverse complement strand
TTCGCCGCCGCACCCCGTAATTTGAGCCTTCCCGGAACGGGGCGGGCTTGGGTTAGATCACGCGATACCCTGAACCGACGGCGGCTCGCCCAACGCATTGCCCAGGGCGCGCATCTCCGCCACCACTGCTTCGAGCGCAGACCAATCATCGTGCTCGGCAATTGCCGCCCAAATCCGCTCGACTTCCTCGCTCACCAGGCTGGGCGGCGCACGGCGTTGCCAGAAGTCATCGTCCAGCCCGCGCGACCCCACATAATCGCCAAGGATCGCTCCAAACGCGCCCTCGGGTGCCGCCCGGCCGCCGCGATGCGTGAAGAAAAACGCCTCGGGGCTCTGCCCAGCCGTCGACATCTGCTGTTCAGAAGCGGCGACCAGCGCCGTGTCCGCTTGTTGACCGCGCGACCCGACCCCCAGCCGCCACAGGAAACGCCGTGCCAATGCCGCCTCATACAGCGGCCCGAATCGCTCCAGCGCGGCGATCAGCGGCGGGGCTTCGACCAGCAGGCGCAGCGAAACCGCCAGCTGCCCGCAGTTCCAGTGGATTGCTTCGGGCTGGCGACCGAAGGCGTAAAGCCCCGAATGGTCAAAATAGGCCGCGGTGAACCCGGTGTCCCACGCCGGCAGCCAGCGCCACGGTCCATAGTCGAAGCTTTCGCCCGACACGTTCATGTTATCCGAATTGAGCACCCCGTGGACGAACCCGGCGACCATATAGCTCGCCGCCAGATCGGCCATCCGCGCCACCACCTGATGCAGCAGCACCACTGCCGCCTGGTCGCGTCCCAGGGCATCCTCGGGCGGCAACGGTCCGGGAAACGTGGTCAGGCAATAGTCGACCAGCTGCGCCATCTCCTCGGCCAGGCGCAGCGTTGCCAACCGCTGGAACGTGCCGATCCGGATGTGCCCGTGCGACAGCCGGACCAGCACTGCCGAGCGCGTTGGCGAAGGCTCGTCGCCGCGCCACAGGGCCTCGCCGGTTTCGATCACCGAAAAGGTCTTGCTGGTATTGACCCCCAGCGCCTCAAGCATTTCGGTCGCCAGAATCTCGCGCACTGCCCCTTTCAGCGTCAGCCGCCCGTCACCCTGGCGGCTCCACGGCGTCTGACCCGAGCCTTTGGTTGCCAGGTCGAGCAGGCGTCCGTGGCCATCGCGCAGCTGGGCAAACAGAAATCCGCGTCCGTCGCCGATCTCGGGATTGTAGTGGCGGAACTGGTGCCCGTGATAGCGCAGCGCCAGCGGCTGGGGGAGATTGCCGGGGAGTGGCGCGAATCGCCCTAAGTGCGCCAGCCATTCGGCCTCGCTCAGCCTGTCCAGCCCGACCGCCCCGGCCCAGCGCTGGTTGCGCCAGCGCAGGTCGAGCCGGGGAAACGGGGCTGCCTCCACCTGATCGCCCAGCCATGGGGCCAAGGATGCGATCTGCGGATCGGGTCGATAGGGTGAAACTTGCGGTTCGGCGCGCATCGGGCAATAGTGGCTTGCGCGCCGGACTGTGGCAAGCACGAGGGATGGGCTCCAGCCACGATGACATCATTTGCTGACGCCCACTGGACCAGCCGCGATGGGCTGAAGCTCCATTACCGCGACTATCCCCAAAATCCAGACGCGCGTGAAGGCCGCCCCGCGATCCTCTGCCTCCCCGGACTGACCCGCAATGCGCGCGATTTCGAATCCCTGGCCGAGCGGCTGGCGGGCGAGTGGCGGGTGGTGTGCCCGGACCTTCGCGGGCGCGGCGACAGCGCCTATGCGCGCGATTCGGCAAGCTATGTCCCGCTGCAATATGCCGACGATCTGGGCCAGTTGATCGCGCAGGTCGGGCTGACCCGGTTTGTGGCCGTCGGCACCTCGCTGGGCGGGTTGCTGACCATGATCCTGGCTTTGACCGTGCCGCAGATGCTGGCTGGAGCGGTGCTTAATGACATCGGTCCGGTGATCGAAGACGTGGGCCTGACGCGAATCCGCAATTACGTCGGGCAGGGCCGCAGCTTCGCGACGTGGATGCACGCCGCCCGTGCGCTGGAGGAATCGCAGGGTGCGGCTTTCCCCCGGTTTGAGATCGCTGACTGGCTGCGCATGGCCAAGCGGGTGATGACGCTGGGTCCCAATGGCCGGATCGTGTTCGACTACGACATGAAAATCGCCGAGCCGCTCGCGCAGCAGGGTGGCGAGGCGGGGTTCGACCTGTGGCCTGGACTCGAAGCTCTGGCCGGGCGCCCGGTGCTGCTGCTGCGCGGCGCCTTGTCGGACTTGCTGAGCGTGGCAACGCTGGACGAAATGGCGCGGCGGCTGCCGATGGCCGAGGCGGTGACGCTGCCCGACGTGGGTCACGCCCCGACGCTCGATGAGCCCGAAGCCGTGGCCGCGATCGACCGGTTGCTCGCCCGCGTGGCATGACGCTCAAGCTGCTTCACCTTCACTCCAGCTTTCATGCCGGGGGCAAGGAGCTGCGCGCCGCGCGGCTGATCAATGCGTTCGGCAAAGATGTCGAGCACACCATCGTTTCGGCTCAGCCCGAGGCGCTAGGTGCCGCTTCGGCTATCGCTAGCGGCATCGTGGCACACTATCCGCGTGACTTCCCCGCGCTGGCTGGGCGACCCACGCCGGGGCGCTTGCAGCAGATCGCCAGGGCCATGCACGGCTTCGACCTGGTCCTGACCTACAACTGGGGCGCGATGGACGCGGTCATGGCGCACACCTTGTTTGGCCATGCGCTGAAGATCCAAGGCATGGGGCTGCCACCGCTGGTTCACCACGAGGACGGCTTTAATCAGGACGAGATCGACCGGCTCAAGCGAAGCCGCAACTGGTACCGGCGGATCGCGCTGGGCCGGGCGTCGGCGCTGGTAGTTCCCTCGCAGCGGCTTGAGGATATCGCGCTGGACGCCTGGCAGCAGCCGCGCGGACGGGTGAAGCGCGTTCCCAACGGTATTGCGACGGCGCGCTATGGTGGCAAGGTCCGGCGCGATGCCTTGCCCCGGGTGATCAAGCGCGATGGCGAGTTGTGGCTGGGCACGCTGGCGGGGTTGCGCGCGATCAAGAACCTGCCGCGCCTGATCCGCGCGTTCGCCGCGCTGCCCGAGCCGTGGCAGCTGGTGATCCTGGGCGAGGGGCCCGAACGCGAGGCGATCCGCGATGAGGCGCTGCGGCTGGATATCGGCCATCGGGTCCACCTGCCCGGCTTTGTCGCCGATCCGGCCAAAGCGATCGGCCTGTTCGATCTGTTCGCGCTGTCATCGGATTCAGAGCAGTTCCCGCTGTCGGTGATCGAGGCGATGGCCGCCGGGTTGGCGGTAGCCGCGCCTGCGGTGGGCGATGTCGCCCAGATCGTCGCGGCTCCCAATGCGCCGTACATTGTGCCGCCAGGAGACGAGGCGGCACTGTCGGGCGCCCTCCTGGCTCTCGCGCGCGACCCAGCGCTGCGCCGCGCGATCGGCGAGGCAAACCGCACCCGCGCTTGCGCTGAGTTCGACGAAGCGGGGATGATCGCGGCCTATCGGCGGATCTACGCCAAGGCGATGCGGCGGACGGAATTTCCTTGAGGGACTGATGATTTTACCGGAATGGGGGCCGACACAAACGGCTGAAGGGGCAATTCCACCGCCGAGTTCCCCCTATTCACGCAACCTTCACTCACCCTCCGCCAACCATCATTGGCGTTGAAAACACCAGCCCATCCGCTAAACAGCGCGCGATCCTCTTTCCTTCCCTGTTCGAAAGTCCACGCTTGGCCCTGCGTCCTTCCACTTCCCTGACCCCGTCCAAGGCGAACGGCGCCGACAAGAGCGCGCAGCAGGACGTGTTCCTGCGCGAGGTTGACGATGCTCTGCGTCAGGATGAAATGCTCGGCTTTGCCCAGCGCTATGGCCGCCCGATCGGGGTCATCGTTGTTGCGGGTTTGCTCGGCTTTGCGGGCTTCCTGTGGTACCAGAACAGCCAGAAAGCCGCTGAGGCAACCCGCGGTGAGCAATTTACGATGGCGCTCGATTCGGTCCAGTCGACCCAGCTCGATGCCGGTGACAAGGCGCTGGCGGCGCTTGCCGACAAGGGCGGGCCTGCTGCCGCCGCTGCGCAGATGATGCGCGCCGGAATAGCAATGGAGCAGGGTCATCGTGACACTGCGACCAAGCTATACTCGGCGGTTGCCGCAGACTCATCCGCACCCCAGCCCTACCGCGATCTGGCCACCATCCGCGACGTCGCCGCGCGCTTCGACACGATGGCGCCCGAGCAGGTAATCGATCGCCTGCGCGCCCTGGCCCAACCCGGCAATGCCTGGTTCGGCAGCGCGGGCGAGTTGATCGGCATGGCCTACCTCAAGCAGGGTCGCAAAGATCTGGCCGGGCCGATGTTCGCGGCCATCGCCAAGGACAAGGCTGCGCCTGAGACGCTGCGCCAGCGCTCGCGCGAACTGGCCGGACTGCTCGGGGTCGATGCGGTCGAAGATAGCGCCCTGGGCATGGGCGCAGCACCGGGCGATCGCGCCCCTGCGCTGGTCCCGCCCAAATCGTGATTTACAAGGACATTCCCATGCACGCCTCACTTCTCCCGCGCCGGATGGCTGTCGCGCTGGCCCTGCCACTGGTTCTGGCCCTGGGCGTGGGCGGCTGCGGCGTGCTCGGCGGCAAGGGCAAGCCGGCCACCCCGACGGTCGGCAACCGGGTGCCGATCCTGTCGCGGATCGAAACCAGCACCGAGGTCGATCCCGCGCTCGCCAGCGTGGCCGTAGTCATGCCCCCGGCGGAGACCAATGCCGAGTGGCCCCAGACCGGCGGCACGCCAAGCAAGAGCTACGGCAACCTCGCCCTGGGCGAGGCTCCCGCCCGTTCGTGGAGCGCTGCGATTGCCGGCTCGACCCCGCGCCAGCGGCTTGCCGCTTCGCCGGTGATCGGCGGTGGCAAGCTGTTCGTGATGGACACCAACGGCATGGTCCACGCCTTTAATGCGGGCACCGGCGCGCCGGTCTGGACTCACAGCTTCCGCATTTCGGGTGACGGATCGAGCTCGGTGTTCGGTGGCGGGGTCAGCTATGATGGCGGCAAGGTGTTCGTTACCACCGGCGTCGGCGACGTCGCTGCGCTAGAGGCCGATACCGGCAACCAGGTATGGAAGGTCAAGCCCGCCGGCCCGCTGCGCGGCGCGCCGACCGTGGCATTCAACTCGGTCTACGTGATGACCCAAGACAACCAGATTCACGCGCTCAACGTATCCGACGGGGCGCAGGTGTGGCGCGAATCGGGCTCGCTCGGCCAGGCCGGGGTGTTCGGCGTTGCCGCTCCCGCCGCCGGGCAGGGTACTGTTATCGCTGGTTACAGCTCGGGCGAACTGGTCGCCTATCGCTATGAGAATGGCCGCGTGCTGTGGTCCGATGCGCTGGCGCGGACCTCGATCTCGACCTCCGTGGGCATCCTCACCGACATCGACGCCGATCCGATCATCGATCGCGGGCGGGTCTATGCGCTGGGCCAGGGCGGACGCATGGCCGCTTACGAGCTGGTCTCGGGGCAGCGCATCTGGGAGCTCAATCTCGCAGGGATCTCGACCCCGGCGGTGGCCGGCGACTGGATCTTCACTCTGACCGACGACGCTCGCCTGCTGTGCATCGCGCGGAGCACCGGCAAGGTCCGCTGGATGACGAGGCTTGCCCACTGGCGCAACGAGAAGAAAAAATCCGGGCCGATCTTCTGGACCGGGCCGGTCCTGGCCAACAGCCGCCTGTGGGTGGCCAGCTCGCAAGGCCAGGTGATGTCGATCAGCGCTGCAGACGGCACCGCGGCGCCGTTCGTCAAGCTGGGCAAGCCGGTCAGCCTGGCACCGGTGGTCGCCAATGGCACCCTATATATCCTTGACGATGGCGGGCGGATAAATTCGTTTAGGTGAGGCCTTTGGCTGCAAAGGGATTCACGTCAGCTTCACTCTTTTCTCACCCTTGCGCGCTAGACCCGCGCGATGGGTGTTAACCACACGGAACCGGGCGGTGCTTCCGCGCTGCCGGAAAGCGATGTCTCGGCATGGGTCGGCCTGGCCGGGCTGGCCGGGCTGTTTGCGTGGCTGCTGGTCTGCCGCAACTGGGCCACAGTTGCCGAAGCACTAGCGATTCCGGGCCCACGCACGCCGCTCGCGGGGCCTTATGCCGCGCTTGCGACAATGCTGTTCACCGGGCTGCCGATGGTCGTCGTCTCGCTGCTGGCCGACAAGGTCCACCGCCGCGCCTCGACCGGGATCGACTGGAGCCAGCCGCGTGCGCTGTCCGACTTGGTCGATGTCTCGATCACCAAACTCGCCGGGCTCTGGGCGACCTGGGCGCTGATCGGCTTCCTCTACTGCCTGGCGCGGTGGTACTGGCGCGGCCAGTACCTGTTCGCGATGGAGGTGATCGGCGCCGCTGCGGTGCCGCTGTTTGCGCTATCGATCCCTTACGTGCTTTGGCTCGACCGCGTCCTGGTCAATCCGCGCGACGGAGCCTGGCACTTTGGCGCAATGCTGATCGGGCGCGAGGCGTGGAGTGCAGACGAGGTCAAGCACCACTTGCGCGGGTGGGCGGTCAAAGGCTTCTTCTGCGCCTTCATGATCTCGATCCTGCCCGGCGGCTTTGCCGCGATCGTCAGCCTCGACCTCGCCAAGGTGGGCCGTGATCCGGTGCAGCTGGCGCGCTGGTTGAGCGAGCTGCTGTTCCTGATCGACGTCCAGATCGCGATGGTCGGCTACCTTCTGACGATGAAGCCACTCGACGCCCAGATCCGCACCGCCAATCCGTTCCTGAGCGGCTGGCTGGCGGCGCTGATGTGCTATCCACCATTCCTGCTGATGAACGCCGGCGGACCATTGGATTATCATCCGGCGACTGCCGACTGGTCGGTGTGGATGGCGGATTACCCGCTGCTGGAATGGGTCTGGGGCGCGCTGCTGGTGCTGTTGACGGCGGTTTACGCCTGGGCGACGGTGGCTTTCGGGATCCGCTTTTCCAACCTGACCTATCGCGGCGTGCTGACCAACGGGCCTTACCGCTTCACTCGTCACCCGGCGTACCTGGCGAAAAACCTGTTCTGGTGGGGCTCGACCCTGCCGTTCCTGGCGACAACCCATTCGTTGACCGATGCCGTGCGCAATACCGCGATTCTCGGGCTGGTCAGCGGAGTTTATTACTGGCGCGCGCGGACCGAGGAACGGCACCTGCTGGGCGAGGATCCGAAATATCGCGCCTACCATGCGTGGATGGGCGAGAACGCGGTAATTACGCGTTCGCTGGCTGGGCTGGGGCGCCGATTAAGGCCGCGCAGGGTGGAATTGCAACCGGCGGAGTAAGTTAAAGAACTTGCGACCCGCTCACTTCATAGATCGTGATCGCGCGCCCGCTCAGCCCCAGCGGGCTGCGTTCCTGAGCCCAAGTCGCCATATGTGCGGTGCGCAAATGCGCCAACAGCTGATCGCGGCTTTCCCAGACTTCGCTGACCCGGATCAGGCCCGGATCGAGCACATCCTCGGCGTAATTGTATTCCACGCAGCCAGCCTCGGCGCGGGTTGCCAGCATGACTTTGGACATTAAGGGCCGCGCGGTTGCCATAGTTTGAGGTGGTATACGGAACTGGCCGATCACCACCACCATCAGAAGCTTTCCTCATAGACCCGGCTGATATCGCCGTTCCATTCGCCGTGAAATTTGTCGAGCAGCCGCTGTGCCGGGACCTTGCCGCTGGCGACAATCTCGTCGAGCGGGGCGAGGAACCCGGTCTCGTTGTCGCCTGCGCCGTTCAGGCGCCCGCGCGCAGCAAGCCCGGAACGCGCGATCCTGAGCACCTCGCCAGCAATATCCTTCAGCGTCCCCCCGCCCGGCAGCGGTGCGTCGAGGCCCAGCTTGGGCACTGCCGCACGCAACGCCTCGCGCCCGGCCATGTCCCAATGCTTGACCAGATCCCACGCCGCATCGAGCGCGACCTGATCGTAAAGCAACCCGACCCAGAAGGCCGGCAGCGCGCAAATCGTGTTCCACGGGCCGCCATCAGCGCCGCGCATTTCGAGGAAGCTTTTCAGGCGGACCTCGGGAAAGGCGGTCGACAGGTGATCGACCCAGTCGCTTTCGCGCGGCAATTCGCCGGGCAGCGCGGGCAGCTTGCCGGCCATGAAATCACGAAAGCTCTGCCCGGCGGCGTCGATGTACTTGCCCTCGCGGAAGACGAAATACATCGGCACGTCGAGCATGTAATCGACATATCGCTCGTATCCGAAGCCGTCCTCGAACACGAACGGCAGCATGCCTGTGCGCGCTGGATCGGTGTCCGACCAGATATGGCTGCGATACGACAGGAAGCCGTTGGGCTTGCCTTCGGTGAACGGCGAATTGGCAAACAAGGCCGTCGCCAGCGGCTGCAGCGCCAGCCCGACGCGGAACTTCTTCACCATGTCGGCTTCGCTCGAATAGTCGAGATTGACCTGGATCGTGCAGGTCCGCAGCATCATGTCGAGACCCATGGTCCCGACCCGCGGCATGTGCCGCAGCATGATTGCATAGCGCCCCTTGGGCATGATCGGCAGCTCGTCACGGCGCTTGTCGGGCCACATCCCCAGGCCGAGGAACCCGGTCCCGGTGCGCGCGCCGATTTCCTTGACCTGGGCCAGATGCCGCCCGGTCTCAGCGCAGGTCTGGTGGAGATTTTCCAGCGGCGCGCCAGAGAGTTCGAGCTGTCCCGCAGGCTCCAGGCTGACCGCGCCGTCCTTGCCCGCCAGCGCGATAACCTTGCCGCCTTCTTCGACCGGCTCCCAGCCATAGTCGCGCAAGGCCATCAGCATATCCCGGATACCGCCGGGCTCGTCATAACTGGGCGCGCGATGGTCGGCGGTGCGGTAGACCAGCTTCTCGTGCTCGGTGCCGATCCGCCAGCGCGCGGCCGGCTTTTCTCCTGCCGCCATCGGCGCAACGAGTTGCTCGCGGCTTTCGATAAGCGGATCGTTGCAATCTGAAACCTGCCGTGTGCTCATCCTGCGCGGTTAGGTGAGCGCCGATTGTTGCGCCAGTGTTAATTCACCCAGGCGGTCGCCCAGTCGGTCGCCCAGTTGGCTGCTCAGTTGGCTGCCCAGTCGCCAGCGACTGCCATCCACAGGGCCGTCGCTGCGATCGCAGCCGTCTCGCCGCGCAGGATGCGGGGGCCGAGCGTGATCGCGCGGGTTTGCAACCGGGCGCGGATGGCGGCGCGTTCGGTATCGTCGAAGCCGCCTTCGGGGCCGGTTAGCAGCGCGGCGGGGCCGGAGCTGGCGGCGAAAGTTGCAACCGCCATGGCTCCTCCGCTTTCGTCGGCGAAAAACAGCGCGCGGTCCTGTGGCCAGTCGCGCAACAGCGCGTCGAGCTTCACCGGCGCCAGCAGCTCGGGCAGGGCGGTGCGTGCGCATTGCTCGGCAGCCTCGGTGATCAGCGCGCGGGCGCGATCGAGGTTGAGTTTGTCGGCCACGCACCGCCGCGCCAGCACCGGCTGGATCCGTCGCACGCCCAGTTCGGTGGCCTTTTCCAGCACCAGGTCGAAACGGTCCTTCTTGAGCAGTGCGGCGCACAAGGTGAAGTCGGGCACTTGTTCGCGCGGGCGCAGCAGCGTTTCGGGCGCAAGGACGATGTCGCGCTTGCCCGCGCTGACCACGCGTGCGGCCCATTCGCCGGTAAGGTCGTCGCACAGGATCACAGCGTCGCCGGGCTGGGCACGCATCACCCGGCTGAGGTAATGCGCCTGCGGGCCTTCCAGGTTGACGGTCGCGCGCTCGGTCAACGGCCCGGGCACGAACAATCGCGGTGCGCTATTCGGCGGCCAGGCGGGGGTGGCAGGCATGGGGTGGCCATAGCCCATTTCTTCCTTCCCGCGAAAGCTGCGAAGATGCGCAGATTCGCCCTGTTTTCGCGTAGCGTAAATGGGGAGGATTGCAGTGGGTCAGGCATCACCCGCATCACTTCCTCCCGGCTTCCACACCGCTCCCCCCCGTTGTAGAACCACATCAATGGACCCCGCCGCCCCAAACATCGTCCCCGACACCCAGCATCGCGGCCTGATCGCCGCCCTTCCGCCCCGCTTGCGGGCCTATGCCCAGCTCGCCCGGTTCGACCGCCCGATCGGGTGGTGGCTGCTGTTCTGGCCGGGCGCCTGGGGCGTGCTGCTGGCGGGCGGAGGGGCGCGATGGGGGTTGATCGGCTGGCTGCTGCTCGGCGCGATTGCGATGCGCGGGGCGGGCTGCGTCTATAACGACATCGTCGATGCCGATCTCGATGCCCAAGTCGCGCGCACCGCCGTGCGCCCGGTCGCCAGCGGCGCGGTGAGCAAGGGTGCGGCCTGGGCCTGGCTGATTGCACTGTGCCTGGTCGGGCTGGTCGTGCTGTTGCAATTGCGCCTTCCCGCGCAGATCATCGCGCTGGCCAGCCTCGCGCCGGTCGCTGCCTACCCGTTCATGAAGCGGATTACCTGGTGGCCGCAGGCGTGGCTGGGGATCGTATTTTCGTGGGCCGCGCTGGTCGGCTGGGTCGAACTGCGCGGCGATGGGCTGGATGTTCTCGCCGCGCTTTATGGCGGGGCGATTGCCTGGGTGATCGGCTATGACACGATCTACGCCCTGCAGGACCGCGAGGACGATGCCCTGATCGGCATCCGCTCAAGCGCGCTGCGGATGGGCGCGCGGGTGCGGTCGGGCGTGGCGCTGTTCTATGCCGCCGCGGTGGGCCTGTGGGTGCTCGGCTTATGGCTGCTGCGGCATGACTGGGTGGCGCTGCTCGCCCTGCTGCCGATGGCGGCGCACCTCGCCTGGCAGGTCCTGACACTGGAGCCCGAGGACGCCGACAATCCGCTCGCCCGGTTTCGTTCGAACCGCTTTGCCGGGCTGCTCATGGCGCTCGCCTGCTGGGTGGTGGGCAACGCGGGCGTCAATTGAAGGCGGGGTCTGATGTGCAACCTTTACCGCATGACCAAAGGCGTCGCCGAAGTCGCCGGGCTGTTCGCCGCGATTCCCGAGCTGGGTGCTAATCTGGCTGACGAGGTTTACCCCGGCTATCCTGGGTTGGTTGTCGCCCAGGGCCGCGCGCGCCCGATGACCTGGGGCTTTCCGTTGTTGCTCAAGGGCCGTCAGGGTCAGCCACTCAAGCCTAAACCGGTCAACAACGCCCGCGAGGACAAGCTGCACACTCCGTTCTGGCGCCCGAGCATGGCCGCGCGCCGCTGCCTGATCCCCGTCAGCGCCTGGGCCGAGGCCGAAGGCGCCAAGGGTCCGATGATCCGGACCTGGTACAGCCTGCCCGGTGCCGAACTTTTCGCCGTCGCGGGGGTGTGGCGGCCAACGGCGGAATGGGGTGACGCTTACGCGATGGTGATGACCGACAGCTGTGTCCAGATGGCAGAGGTCCACGATCGCATGCCGATCATCCTGGCACGCGCGGACTGGCCGCAATGGCAGCACGGCAGTGTGGATGAGGCTTTGGCGTTGTGCCAAATCTGGCCTGGGCCCTTGCTGGTCGATCAGACCCGCGAACGCTGGGCTGGCGGGGCGGAAGTGCCGGGGGAGGCGGAGCTGTTCTGAGCCGCGAGGCAATGGATCTTTCAAATCACTTGCTGTTCAGGCTCGCTGGCGCCTTTCCCATAGGCCACCACCTCAAACTCGATCCCATCCCAGTCGAAGAAATAGAACCGCCGGCCCGGATCGTAATCGTCATGCCCGAACGGCTCCAGTCCCGCCGCCATGACTACCGCCTCGGCCGCTGCCAGATCGTCCACTTCCAGCCCGAGGTGATTGAGCGGGAGGCCTTTCGCGTACCGCTCCGCCGCCCCGCCATGCGTGTACAGCGCCAGATAATCCGTCCCGCTGCCGACATGGATGGTCCACCCATCATTGCGCGCCGGACCGCGCCAGCGCTCATGCCAACCGCACAGATCCCTGAACAAGGCTGCTGACCGCTCGGGGACGCTGACCGTGATATTGGCATGTTCGAGCCGGGCTGCGGGCATTGCTATCACTCCGAAAATCGCCGCGCGAATCAGCGCGCTTGCCGCTTATGCAACCTCAAGCTAGGTTGAGGTCAAGCAGCGAATCGCAGGAGTCCGGGCGATGCATCGCGATGACCTAATTCCGATCGGCACTCTGGCCCGGCGCACCGGCCTGGCGGTCTCGGCCATCCGTTTTTATGAAGCGCGCGGGCTCATTGCTTCGCTGCGCACTTCGGGCAACCAGCGCCGCTTCCTGCGCTCCGACATTCGCCGTCTCAGCTTCATCCTGATCGCCCAGCAGCTTGGCCTGGGGCTGGGTGAGATCGAGGCTCAGCTCGGCCTGCTGCCCCAGGGCCGCACCCCGACCCAGACAGATTGGCGCAAGATCAGCGCCGCCATGCGCCAGCAACTCGACGCGCGGATCAAACTGCTGACCCTGACCCGGGCCAAGCTCGACGAATGCATCGGCTGCGGCTGCCTCAGCCTGACCCGCTGCCAGCTTTATAATCCGCGCGACCGTGCGGGAGCCGCCGGGCCCGGCCCGCGTTACGTCTTGGGACAGGGCTGACAGCGCGGTTGCCACTTGGCGCCGGGCGACCCAAGGTAGCCCCTTCTCCCAAGGAGCCGGACATGGGCACGATCAAGCGCAAGGCTTACGACAAGCAACTCAAGAAGTTGCAACGCGAACTGGTGTCCCTGGCGCGCTGGGTTGGCGAAACCCGGGCGCGGGTAGTCGTAGTGGTCGAAGGCCGTGATACCGCTGGCAAGGGCGGGGTGATCGACGCGATCCGCGAACGCATCAATCCGCGCCAGTGCCGGGTCGTCGCCCTGGCCAAGCCGACCGACCGCGAGGCCGGGCAGTGGTACTTTCAGCGCTACATCGCGCAGCTGCCCACCGCAGGCGAAATCGTCCTGTTCGATCGCAGCTGGTACAACCGCGCGGGTGTTGAAAAAGTCATGGGCTATGCCGATCAGGCGCAAGTCGATGCCTTCCTCAAGGCGACTCCGGCCTTCGAGAAACTATTGATCGACGATGGCATCCAGCTGTTCAAATACTGGCTGTGCTGCGATCAGGAGCAGCAGGAACAGCGCTTTGCTGAGCGCCGCGACGATCCGTTCAAGGGCTGGAAGCTGTCCCCGATCGATCTGGCCGCGCGCCTGCATTACGATGATTACACCCAGGCCCGCGAAGCCATGCTCAAGGACACCCATACTAAGGCGGCGCCGTGGACGCTGGTGGATTTCAACGACCAGAAGGCCGGAAGGCTGGCCGTGATCCGCGACCTGCTCGACCGGGTGCCCGATACCACGCTGCCCGATCCCAAAGTCGAGCTGACCCCGCTGGCGGGGGATCCGCAGGTCGAGCGGTTTACGGTGTTGCAGCCGTTGGAGCCGACGAAGGATTGAAGGTCAGAGCCCCAGGGCTGTGCGCAATTCGGCATTTATCCGCGATTGCCAGCCCTTGCCAGTGGCGCGAAAGCCTTCGAGCACGTCAGGATCGAGCCGCAGGCTCATAGTCATGGGCGTGGCTCATTGTGATAATGCGGCGGATGTCGCCTCGCGGGGTCCGGACTAGCGAGCCGCGACGACCGTGAAGGAAGCCCCAAACGCGAAAACGATCTTCGCCGCAGTCTCCCAATCATCGACAATCTGATCGTGCTCAGTGGCGACGACCAGGCCGCCAGCGGCAAGGTCCAAACCGCGCTGCTCTAAAATGATCAGCCAGCTCGGCTTGAGAATATATACTGTAGCCACAAAAAATTGCCAACCCTACTCCGCCGCCAGCAATTCCTCCGCCCCGCCCAGATCAACACTAACCAGACGCGAGATGCCCTGTTCGACCATGGTCACGCCGAACAGGCGGTGCATGCGGCTCATGGTGACGGCGTTGTGGGTGACGATCAGGTAGCGGGTGTCGGTTTCGGTCACCATCGCGTCGAGCAGGTCGCAGAAGCGTTCGACGTTGGCGTCGTCAAGCGGCGCGTCGACCTCGTCGAGGACGCAGATCGGGGCGGGGTTGGTCAGGAACAGCGCGAAGATCAGGGCGATCGCGGTCAGCGCCTGCTCGCCGCCCGAGAGCAGCGCCAGCGATTGCAGACGTTTGCCCGGTGGCTGCGCAAATATCTCCAGCCCGGCCTCGAGCGGATCGTCCGAATCGACCAGCGCAAGATGCGCCTGGCCGCCCTCGAACAAGCGGGTGAACAGCCGCCGGAAGTGCCGGTCGACGGCCTCGAAGGCGGCGCGTAGGCGCTCGCGGCCCTCGCGGTTGAGATTGCCGATCGAGCCGCGCAGGCGGTGCACCGCCTCCCGCAATTCGGCCTGTTCGGCCTGGCTCTCGCTCTGCTGCGCTTCGGCCGTGGCCAATTCGCCAGCGGCGACGAGGTTGACCGGACCGAGCCGCTCACGATCGGCGGAGAGCCGATCCATTACGGCCGATTCCTCGCCCGACCCGGCGACATCCGCGACAGCGAAGCCAAAGCGTTCGGGCAGCAGCGGCGGCGGGCATTGAAAGCGTTCGCCCGCGATCCGGCCCATTTCGGCGCGGCGAGATTCCTCGTTCTCGGCCCGGGCGGCTGCGCCAGCACGCATTTCGCGCGCCGTGGTGAGCGTTTCGGCGGCCAGCGCCAAAGCGGCCTCGGCCTTAAGCGCGGCTTCGCTGGCGGCAGTGCTGACTGCTTCGGCGGCGGCCATCTCCCCCGCCAGCCGGCTGCGCACAGCCTCGCCGTCCTCGATCTCGCGGATCAGTGAGGCGGGCTTGGCCGCAACGACCAGCCGCTCGGCCTCGATCTCCTCGATCCGCCGGGCCATTTCGGCAAGGCGCCGGGCGGCGTCGCCGGCGCGGGCCTGCCAGCCCTTGATGTCGCTGCGCTGGGCGGACATTCGCTCACGGCTGACCGCCAGGGCCTGATCGTGCGCGGCCAGCGCGGCGGTCGCGGCCTGCATCGCCGCGCGCGCAGCATCGTTGCGGGTCTGGGCTGCGGCGAGCGCGCTGCGCCCGGCATCGGGGGCGGGCAAGGCGGCGCGGCGGGCTTGGGCGGTGTCGCGTTCGGACAGGGTCAGGCGCTGCTGTTCGGCAAGGTCCCCGGCGGCTGAGGCCAGTTCGGCGAGCCGCGCGGTGTGGCGGGTCCGGGCGTCTTCAGCTTGGTCGCAGGCGCGCAAGGCGCCGCGCTCGATATCCGCCGCTCCGGCCAGCGCGCGTTCGGCGGCGATCAGCTCCGATTGCAGCGAGCGCAAGGCATCGCTCACTTCCAGCGCAGCCTTGTCCGCTTGGGCCACTAGCGCGCGCTTCGCGGGTAGCTCGATGTCGAGCGCGGCAAACCGATTCTCTGCCTCCAGCCGCGCAGCTTCGGCCGCACCTTCGCCGCGTGCGACGAAGCCGTCCCAGCGGCGCAAGTGCCCGGCGCGGGTGACCAGCCATTCGCCCGGGGCGAGGTCACGACCATCATCAGCCGCGTTTACGTGAACCAGCGCCAGTCGTGCGGCCAGTTGCGGCGGGCACTGCGTCACGTGGTCGGCCAGGCTGTCCTTCACCGCGGGGGGCGCAGTCGCCTGCCCGGTCCAAAAGCGGCCCTCTGCCGAGGCCTCGCCCAGTGGCGCCCTGGCATCGCGGCCCAGCACGGCGGCCAGTGCTCGCTCATATCCGGGCGCCACGCGCACTTCGTCCAGCGCCGCTTTCATGCCGTGCTTGCCCAAAGCCTGACGAGCCCGCGCCTCCCGGTCGTGAAGAAGCGCGCTGTGCTCACGATCGATTCCGGTCAGCTCGGCCCGCGCTGCCGCCAGTGCCGAGGCGGCGGTATCGCGCGCCGCCTGCAGTTCGCCTTTGCGCGCCAGCTCCGTATCGAGTGCCGTGCGCGCCTCTGCCAACACCGCGCTGGCCGCATCGCGCCGGACCAAGGCTTGAGCGAGCATCGCCGCGGGATCATCTGCCCGCTCGAGCGCGGCGCGCTGTTCGGTCTGGCGGGTGCCTTCAGCGACAAGCCGGGCGAGGCGCGCCTCCGCCGCTGCCAGCTCGGCCTCGGCAACGCGCCAATCGGCCTCGACCCCGGCCTGCGCGGCAGTCGCCTGGGCAAGCGCCAGCTCGTCCCGCCTGGCCGCGCGGTCACTGTCCTCAAGCGCGGCTGCCAGCGCTGGACGGCGCGCTTCGTCTGCCACCAAAGCTGCCTCACCCGCCGCCAGTTCCCGCTCGATCCGGGCTAGCGCCTCGGCGGCGTCCCCGGTCATCCGGTCGGCATCGCCGCGATCGGCGTCGAGCCGGTCGCGCTGACGAGCGAGATCAGCCAGGCGCTGTTCGGCGGCTTCGAGCAGTCCGGTCAGCGTGGCCATGCGGTGGCCCTGCGCGGAGGCATCGTCGCGCCGGTCGGCCTGTATATCCCTGGCCTCGGCCAAAGCCTGCGCCGCGCCGTGCTGTGCGGCCTGCGCCGCCCTGGCCCCGGTCTGTGCCGTCGCTACCCGCGCGTCGGCCTCCCGCGCCTCGGCCCGCGCAACATCGGCGGCAGCAGCGGCGTCGCGCCAGCGGGCGAAGACCAGCCGCGCCTCGGCCAGCTTGATCCTGTCCGACAGCGCGATGTAACGCTCGGCGGCTTTTGCCTGACGACGCAGCGTGGCAATCTGGGCGTCGAGCCCGGCGGCGAGGTCTTCCAGGCGCGCCAGGTTAGTCTCGGTCGCGCGCAGCTTTTGTTCGGCGTCCTTGCGGCGGACGTGCAGCCCGGCGATCCCCGCGGCGTCCTCCAGCATCTGGCGCCGCTCGGCGGGCTTGGCGGCGATCACCGCCGCTATGCGCCCCTGGCTGACCAGCGCGGGCGAATGGGCCCCCGTGGCGGCATCTGCGAAGACCAGCGCCACGTCTTTAGCCCGCACGTCGCGACCGTTGAGGCGATAGGCGCTGCCCGCGCCGCGCTCGATCCGGCGGACGACTTCGAGCTCCTCGCGGTCGGCGGTTTCGGCCTGGAGCAGAACTTCGGCGAAGTCGCGCGGCGGGCGCAGCGTGGTCCCGGCGAAGATCACATCTTCCATCCCGCCGCTGCGCAGCGACTTGGGTGAGCTTTCGCCCATTACCCAGCGGATCGCCTCGAGCAGGTTGGACTTGCCGCAACCGTTGGGGCCGACGACCCCGGTCAGTCCGGTTTCGATGCGTAGTTCGGCAGGCTCGACAAAGCTTTTGAAGCCGCTCAGCCGCAGCTTCTTGATGCGCATCGTCGGGCTCCGGTGCCGCGCCCTGCGATCAGCGCGCGCCCATCGCTTCAAGCCGGGCCTTGATCACTTCCCAGGTGTTGCCCTCGAACTTGGAGCCGTTGATGATGAACGTCGGCGTGCCGTCGATGGTATATTGCTCGGCCTGGTCCTGGGTGCGCTTGGCCAGCGCGGTGGCCTCGGCCGCGTTGCTCAGGCACGCATTGGCCTGGTCCTTGGCCAGGCCACGCGCAGCGAAGAAGTCGGTCAGTCCGGTAACCTGGCCCAAGGCGATGCCGCGTTGCGCGTCAGACTGCTTCATCGCCTCGCCATAGGCTGCCTCGCCAGCCTTCTGGACCTGGGTGAAGATTGCAGGCTGGTTGGCATAGACCTGCTCGGTCAGCGGAAAGAAGCTTTCCGGGGCGCCGCAGTGCGTGAGCTGGGCCGCAGTAATGTCGATCGCGTCGCGCACGAAATTGCGGAATTCATAGCTGACCCGGCCGCTGGCGACAAAAGTGTCACGCATCTGGGCGCTGCTCTTTTCGGAAAATTCGGCGCAGTGCGGGCAGGTCAGCGAGCCGAATTCGATGACTTTGATCTGCGCATCGGGATTGCCCATGCGGTAGCCGCCCTCGGGCGTCTTGGTGACCACGTCGGACCATGGCTTACCCGCTGGCGGGGCAACTTTGGCCAGCGGGCTGCCATTGGCCTGGGTGGCGGGATCAGTCGGACCTTTCGCGCATCCGGCCAGGGCGAGCGGCGCGGCGATCAGGGCGAGGGCAAGGGCGATACGGTTCATTGAGATTGTCTCCGGTCGGTCTTGCCGCGAAAGTTAGCCTAAGTGCAGCACAGCGGGAAGGGAAGGGTGGTGGATTGCGCGGAGTGGCGGTGGAAAAAGGGCCTAGAACCGTGCCGCGAGTTGCGGCTGGAGCAGGTCCCAGTCGTGGGTCCCGGCCAGCAGCGTGCCGTTGATGGCGAAGGTGGGGGTGCCCTCGACCCCCGCAGCGATGGCATCCTGGGTCTGTTTGGCGAGGCGCTGGGCCATGGCTTCGTCGGCCAGACAACGGTCGACTGCCGGGCGATCGTAGCCGCGGCTCTGCATGATCTCGTAAAGGTGGAAGTCGCCCGCGATGGCCCGGCGGCGGGTCAGCATCGGGCCACTGCTCCAGCGCAAACGCTGGGCTTGGCTGCCGGTGTTCATCGCCTGGATCCAGGTGTCCTGGCTGCGCAGGAAAGCGGCGTGGTTGAGGAAGAACTTGGCCGAAGGGCCGCAATTGGTCAGCATCGCCACGGTCAGATCGACCGGATCGCGCACGAAGTGCCGCACCTCGACCGAGAGCTTGCCGGTGGCGACATAGCCCAGCCGCAGCGGAGTATCGGCCTGGGTCTCGAAATGGGCGCAGTGTGGACAGGTATAGCTGATGTACTCGGTCAGCCTGATCGTTGCCGCCAGGTTGCCGAGCACATGGTTGCCCTGCGGGGTAACCGCGACGGTCGCGTTCCAGTTACGATGCTCGGGCGGAGCAAGCGGCTTGCTGGCTGCCGTTGTTAGGACCGAGGCCATGACCAGCAGGGCCACGCGGGCCACCATCACACCAAATTTAGCCATCGTTTCGTGATCCTTTGTCGTTTGCCGTGCCCAGGCTGCGCGCCAGCGATTCGAGTACGGTGCGCAGTTCCGGGTCGCCGATATCGCGCAGGCTTTCGCCCAGCTCCATCGGGATCGGCCGCAGCGAGGGCGGAGCTGTCGTCGGCCCCTGCGCAGGCGGCGGCTTAACCTCGCCTTGCCGCAGCTTGACCCGGGCAACCGCCTTGTAGCCGAAGAAGCGGTTCACCCGCTCGATGATCTCGGGCAGCACATGGGCAATCAACGGCGCGTGGGCGGGCACGACCACGAGTTGCAGGATTCCCTCGTTTTTCTCGCCGGGGGGAAAGCGGATCGATTCGGGGGCGCAGATGCGGGCGTGACGCTCGCCGACGATCTCGGGCCAGCGGGTGACCACGCTCGACTGGATGAAACCGAAGCGGCGGAACGCGGTGCGCCCGATTTCGGGCATGAGGTCGGCAATGGCCCGCGCCTGGCCGCCGCGCGCGCGCTCGAATTTGCGAGGTTCTGGCGTGCGCGGCTCGGACTTGGCCGCAGGCTTGGGTTTCACAGGCGCCTTCGCCTTGGGGGGATTGGGATCGGCCGGTTCCATCTGGCTCCAGCCCATGCCATAGCGCCGCCGTGCCTGCCAGTCCGGACATACGCGAAGGCGAAATCGCGGGGACCTTGCTCGCCTGGTACGATAGGCACGCGCGCTGTTTGCCGTGGCGCGCGCCGCCCGGAGCGCTGCCGCCCGATCCCTATCGGGTGTGGCTGTCCGAAGTCATGCTCCAGCAGACGACAACGGCGGCGGTTGCGCCCTATTTCGCCCGGTTTCTTACGCGCTGGTCGACAGTGGAAGCACTTGCCGCAGCCAAGGACGCCGAAGTGATGAGCGCCTGGGCCGGGCTGGGCTACTACGCCCGCGCCCGCAACCTGCTCGCCTGCGCCCGTGCCGTGGCGGCAATGGGCGGCGCGTTTCCGGGGAGCGAGGCCGAACTGCGCGCACTGCCGGGGCTGGGCGCCTATACCGCCGCCGCTGTCGCCGCGATTGCCTTTGGCCAGCGCGCGGTGGTGGTCGATGCCAATGTCGAACGGGTGGTGGCGCGGCTTTACGCGATTGCTGAGCCTCTGCCGAAAGCGCGACCTGCGATCCGCGCCGCCGCCGATGCGATTACGCCCGACACGCGCGCCGGTGACTTTGCCCAGGCGATGATGGACCTGGGTGCGACGATCTGCACCAGCCGCAATCCGCGCTGCCTGCTGTGCCCGCTGGCCTCTCATTGCGCCGGGCGGGCAGGTGGCGATCCGGCGGCCTATCCGGTCAAGGCGCCCAAGCAGACCAAGCCCGTGCGCCAGGGCCGGGCCTTCTGGATCGAGCGGCAGGGCGAAGTCTGGCTGGTCCAGCGCCCCGCCAAGGGCCTGCTCGGCGCGATGCGCGGCTTGCCTGACGACGGCTGGAACGCGCGCGGCGATGGCGCGGGAGCGCCGCCGCTGGCTGGGCCGTGGCAGCCGGGTGGCGCGGTCGCGCATACGTTTACCCACTTTTCGCTGACGCTGCACTTGGCGCTGTATTCGGGCGATGATTGGGCTAGGCTGGCGCCCGCCAGCGGGCAATGGTGGGCGCTGGACCGGCTTGACGAAGCCGGCCTGCCCACTCTGTTCGCCAAGGCCGCGCGACTGGCCATGACCACCAAGGAGAGATGAATTTGACCGTGCACGATCCGCTTCTTGCTACCGATTCAACCCGCCGCGCGCTGTTGCGCAATGCCGTCCTGTTGGGCGCCGGGGCGGCATTCGCTCCGCAATTCGCCTGGGCCAAAGGCCTGCCCGCCCCCGCCGACCTGTTGCCGCGCACCATTGCCGTGATCGAACGCTATGTCGGCGGCCGCAAGATCCCCGGGATCGTCGCTGCGTTCGGCCATGGCAATCAGCCGACCCAGTTCATTTCGCGCGGAACCGACGGGTTCAAGGCTCTCGCTCCGGTAGACCCCGACAGCCTGTTCCGGATCTATTCGATGACCAAGCCGCTGACCGGAATGGCCGCGATGATCCTGATCGATCAGGGCGAGATGCAGCTCGACCAGCCGTTAGCGGATATTCTTCCGGCGTTTGCAAACATGCAGGTGCAGGACGTCCCCGACGGCCCCCTGGCCCCCACGCACGCCGCCAAAAGCCCGATCACCATCCGCAACCTGCTGACGCATACTGCAGGGCTGGGCTATTCGATCATCCAGAAGGGTCCGATCAAGAACGCCTATGTGGCCAATGGCCTGGTCCCCGGGCAATTCAGCCGGACTCCGGTCCCCGGGCTCGATCGTGGCAAGGCGGTGGGCAGCCTGGCCGCTTTCGCCGATGGCCTGGCCAAGATGCCGCTCGTCTACGATCCGGGCACGCAATGGAGCTATTCGGTCGGGCTCGACCTGATGGGCCGGGTAATCGAGGTGGTCAGCGGCAAGCCGTTCGACCAATTCCTCCACGAAGCCATCATCGGCCCGGTGGGCATGGACAGCACCTGGTTCCAGGTGCCCGGGTCGCAAGCCTACCGCCTGACCGACAACCACATCGCCGCGTTCGGATCGCTGGTGGTGATCGATCCGGGGATGAGCTCGATCTACCTCGACAAGCCGCCGTTTCCGTTCGGCGGGGCCGGGCTGGTCAGCTCGGCGCGCGATTACGATCGCTTCCTGGCGATGCTCGCGAATTATGGCCGCAGCGGCAGGCACCGGGTAATGTCCGAGCGCGCGGTGCGGATGGGGACGAGCAACCTGCTCCCCCCCGGCGCGGCGACTGCGGGTACGATGATCAACGGCAACGCCTTCGGCGCGGGCGGACGCGTTGGGCTGGGCAAGGAAGCGGGCACTTATGGCTGGGGCGGCGCGGCGGGTACGATCGCCCAGGTCGATTTGGGACGCGGGCTTCGCAACACGTTGATGGTCCAGCTCATGCCGCCCGAAGGGCTGCCGTTCCTGGCTGAATACCGCGCCGCCATGCTCGCCGATCTCGCTGCCGCGCATCTCAATACGTGAGCGCCCTGCCGATAGCCTTCGCCGGCTCGGGCCTCGACCGGGCCGATGCGGTGCGCAGCGATCCGGCGGCGCTGGCCGCGCTGTTCACCCCGCGCGCGCGATTGCTGCTGCTCGACGGGCTTGAGCCGCGGCTGAGCGACGAGGGCGGGCTGAGCTGGGGAACACTGGCCGATGCCGCGCTCGACAGTGAGCTGCTGTTTCTTGGCCTCAACGGCGAGAATGGCTGTTTCGCTGAGGTGCTTCCGGGCCAGTGCGGCAGCATGGCTCCGGCCAATCCGCGAATGTGGAGCGCGATGGCCGCCATGCCTGCCGCCGACCTGGCGATCTACGGCGGCGCCCGCAGTCTGGTCGACTGGCACGCCCGCCATCGCTTCTGCGCCCGCTGCGGCCAAGGCACGGTCTTGGCCAAGGGCGGCTGGCAGCGCGATTGCATCAATCCTGAGTGCAAGGCGCAGCACTTCCCGCGGGTCGATCCAGTGACGATTATGCTGGTCGAACACGAGGACCAGCTCCTTCTGGGCCGCCAACCGCGCTTTCCGGCTTCGCGCTTTTCGGCGCTGGCGGGCTTCATCGAACCGGGCGAATCGGTCGAGGAAGCCGTTGCGCGCGAAGTGTTCGAAGAGGCCGGGGTGCGCGTGCGCGATGTGTCCTACGTCGCCAGCCAGCCGTGGCCGTTCCCGTCGTCGCTGATGATCGGCTGCCACGCGATAGCGCTGGATTCGGCAATAACCATCGACGCCAATGAGCTGGAAGAAGCCCGCTGGTTCACTCGCGCGGAAGTGGCTCAGGCGATGGAAGCAGCCAGACGCGGGGAAATGGGCGAGGCCTTTGGCGCCCCGCCGCCTTATGCCGTGGCGCATTTCCTGATGCGGTGGTGGCTGGACCGGGGGTGAACCTTCGCCCCCTCCCGCCAGCGGAAGGTGGCTGATAGTCAAACCAGTCCTAATTTTGCCAGTTCGCCCACCAGCGCGCTGGGCAAAGCCTCGCCGCCGTCAAGCTCGCCCAGATCGCGTGGCGCGTCGCTGTCCGCCAGATACCGCCACCCCTGATGTGCCCGCTTGGGCACCGGCTGGACGTCGACCAGCCTGGTCGTGATCACGATATGCGTCTTGCCGCCCTCGGCCGCCTCGAAGCCGAGGATTTCGGAGCGCGCCACCAGGGTATGCTTGAGGATCCAGAACAGCGATCCGCCGATCATCTCGGCGTGGCGTTTGGGCAGGTAGCGGGTGGTCAGCTTGGCCGTGTCGCCGCGCTGGGGGAACCAGGTGTGCATGTCCTCGAGCGACTTGGCGCCAAAGGCGACCCTGGTCATGTGTAGCGGCATGGTCGCAACGTGGCTAACCCGCCAGCCCGGACAGCGACGCCAGTCCGAGGAAGCAGAAGAACCCCAGCACGTCGGTCATCATCGTCACGAACACCGCCGAGGAAACCGCCGGGTCGATCTCGAACTTTTCCAGCACCAGCGGGATCAGGATGCCCGAAAGGCCGGCGTTGAGATTGTTGATCAGCAGCGCCGCGCCCATCACCCAGCCCAGCGTCGGGTTGTGATAGATCAGCGCCACGCCGACGCCAATGACCAGCCCCAGCACCGCGCCATTGGCAAAGGCGATGGTCAGTTCGCGCAGGATCATCCGCACGGTGTTCGAATCGGTCAGCTGATTGGTGGCCAGGGCGCGGACGACCACCGCCAGGGTCTGGGTCCCGGCATTGCCGCCCATCCCGCTGACGATGCCCATCAACACCGCAAGCACGGCGAACTTGGAAATCTCGGCCTCGAACTGGCCGACTACGGCGGCGGCCAGGATCGCGGTGCCCAGGTTGATGAACAGCCAGAACAGCCGCGTCCGCACGGTCAGCGCGATCGGCTCGTTGATGTCGCCGTCGCCCGCACCCGACAGCAGCAAGACGTCCTCGCCGGCTTCTTCCTGGACGATGTGGACCACGTCATCGACGGTGATCTGGCCGACCAGCCGCCCGGCATCGTCGACCACCGCGGCGGAAATCAGCGCGTATTTCTGGAAGCGCAGCGCGACTTCCTCCTGGTCCATCGTCACCGGGATCAGCGTCTGGTCGCGCTTCATCACGTCGCTCAGCGCGATGTGGCGCGGGGCGCGCAGGATCCAGCTGAGCTGGCAGGTGCCCAACGGATGGTGCCTGGGATCGACGATGAACACTTCCCAGAATTCGGTGGTCAGGTCGGTGTGCTCGCGCAGATAGTCGATCACTCCGCCCACGGTCATATGCTCGGGCACCGCCACCAGATCGCGCTGCATCAGCCGCCCGGCGCTCTCCTCGGGATAGGCCAGCGCGCTTTCGATCGCGGCGCGGTCCTCAGGGTCGAGTTCGGCCAGCACCGCCTGCTGGTCGCGGTGATCGAGATCCTCGATCATCGCGACAGCATCGTCGGTGTCGAGCTGCTCGGCGATATCGGCAACTATCCCGGCGGGCAGAGCCTCGATCAGCAGTTCGCGGACGTGATCGTTGAGCTCGGCGAAAACCTCGCTGCCCATCAGGTCGGTGATCGCGGTGGCCAGCGCCGGACGGTCGTTCTGGTCGATCAGCTCGAACAGATCGGCGATATCGGCGGGATGGAGCGGCTCGACCAGATCGTAGACCGCGTTCTTGTCGCCCGCCTCCAGGCTATCGCGCACCCGCCGGACAAATTCGGGCTTGAGCCGGTTTTCCTCATCCAGGCTCTCACTCACGCGCGGCACCGCAACCGCGGGTGCGGCCTCGTCCAGCACGGGATCGTCGAGTTCCTCGGGGCTCATGCGCGAGGGCTTAGACGGCACAGGGCCAAAAGCAACCGCGCCCGCGCCGGGCAGGTGACATTCCTGCCCGCGCCCCTATAGCAGCGCGCATTCTTCAGGAGATTGATCCCATGGCCGACGACAAATTGACCCTTACCCTCGACACCGGCGGCGGCAACACCGGCGATGTGGTAATCAAGCTGCGCCCCGATCTGGCCCCCGGCCACGTCGCGCGGATCACCGAGTTGGCCAGGGAAGGCTTTTATGACGGGGTCAAATTCCATCGCGTCATCCCCGGCTTCATGGCCCAGGGGGGGTGCCCCAACGGCACCGGCACCGGCGGCTCGTCCAAGCCCGACATCAAGGCCGAATTCAACGCCGAGCCGCACGTCCGCGGCGTCTGCTCGATGGCCCGCACCAGCGCCCCCAATTCGGCCAACAGCCAGTTCTTCATCTGCCTGGATGATGCGCGCTTCCTCGACAAGCAGTACACCGCCTGGGGCCAGGTCGAGAGCGGCATGGACGTGGTCGACGCGCTGCCCAAGGGCGAACCCCCGCGTGAGCCGGGCAAGATCGTGAAGGCGGTGGTTTCCTGATCCAAGATCCTCCCCGTTTTTGCCACAGGCACAAACGGGGATGGCACCGCCCGCAAAGCGGGTGGTGGAGGGGTTATTCGCAACGCCGGAAAGAATCCCTCCGTCAGCCGCTGCGCCGAAGGCACAGTTTATCCTGAGCTTATCGAAAGGCGCCTGCCACCTCCCCATTTGCGCTGACCGAAAACTAGGGAGGACTAAATCGCGAGTTGAATAGGATTAAGTCCTACTGGCGTTTAGCAGAGAAGCATATGCGCTCGACTCGTCAGATGAGCATCACTCTACCCATCGATATGGCGGCCCAGGTCAAGACGCGCGTCGATTCTGGCGCATATGCCAGCGAGGGCGAAAACATCCGTGAAGGGTTGAGAGCGCTGGAAGTGCAACGTTAGGCTGTCGAGCGGTGGCTACAAACAGAGGTGCTTGCGGCTTACGACGCGCACAAGGCCGATCCGACATCCGTCCATTCTGGCGCTGAGGTCAGAGCGATGTTGACCACACTGGCGATCGACCAAGGCAAGCGCGACAAAGCAGCCTGAAGTGAAGTTCGCGTTGGTTATCGGAGCCTCTGCCAAGGTAAAAATTAGCTGAAATCTTCCGTTACATTTCCCAAAACGCTTCAGCAGACATAGCGCTTGGCCTTACCCAAGGTCTCATCGTTCGTTGTGAAAGCCTCGCCGAGTTTCCCTATCGCGGGACACCACGCGACGATCGGCGCGCTGGAGGCATCGAAAGCGCCTTCGACGACTGTCCCCCTACAACCCCGCCTTCACCACCCAGTCGTAAAAAATTCGCACCGGACGGCTATCCAGGTCCTTCTCGCGGCAGACGAACCAGTAGCTATACGGGCTCTCCACCTCGATATCGTAGAGCCGGGCGAGGCGTGCATCGTGGGCGCGGTCGAAGTGGTCGTCGTGCATGATTGCGATGCCCAGGCCCTGCGCGGCAGCCTCCAGGATCAGTTGCCCGGAATCGAAATGGTCGATCGCGGCGGGTTCAAGCCCGTTGAGGCCCATCGCCTGCTTCCACGCGATGAAGCTGTCGGGCAGGTCGTTGTGGATCAGGAAAGTCTGGCGTGACAGGCGCGCTAGATCGGGCACCGTTCCGATCTCTGCCGCCAGCTTGGGCGACGTGATTGCATAGACCCGGTTGTGGTCAAGCCGGACGGAGAGAAACGCCGGATCGGGCTGGGCCGAAAGGATGATTGCGGCGTCCAGCGTATCGCCCACGCGCGTTTCGGGATGGGGTCCGGTGTCGATGTCGATGTGCAGCCGGGGGTGCGCCGCGCGCAGTTCGGGCAGGCGCGGAAACAGCCGCTGGCCGCCGAACAGCGTCGGTACGCCCAGGTGTAGCCGCAGCACTGCAGCGCTTTCCATATGCGCCTCGACCGCCAGGGCAAGCTCCTCCAGCTTGGGCGAGACGGCAGCATAGAACGCCTGACCCTCGTCGGTCAGCTTCATTGTCTGCGACTGGCGGGTGAACAGGCGTTTGCCGGTGAAGTCTTCCAGCGCGCCCACCCGCCGCGACAGCGCCGAGGCGCTCAGGCGCAGTTCCGCCGCCGCCGCTTTGGCCGAGCCGAGGCGCACGATCCGCACAAAGGCTTCGAGCGCGCGAAGTGGGGGCAGGCGGCGAAGGGGCACGTTTTAGCCCTCGCCCGTCTCTTGGGTGAGGATGGGTGGATGGAGCCGCAGCCGGGTGACGTGGCGCTCGTTGCCTTCGGTGACCTCGATGTGCCAGCCACTGGGATGCGCGAGCATGGCCCCGACCGGGGGCACCTGTTCGGCCAGGACGAAGGCCAGCCCACCCAGGGTATCCACCGCTTCCTCGACCTCGGCCAGCCGGGGATCGACGGTTGCGCCCACTTCCTCCAGCTCGACCCGGGCATCGGCGTCCCACATTCCGCCTTCCAGCGGCACAATCATCGCGGTCGGCGCGTCGTCGTGCTCGTCCTCGATATTGCCGACGATCTCCTCGACCAGGTCCTCGATCGTAATGATCCCGTCAGTGCCTGAATATTCGTCGACCACCACCGCCAGGTGGATCCGGCTCGCGCGCATATCGGCCAGCACGTCAAGCGCGCCGCGCGCCTGCGGGACAAACAAGGGCTGGCGCATCAACGTGGTCCAGTCTTCGGGCGGGCTGCCGTGGGCCAGAAACGGAAAGACATCTTTGATCAGCATCATGCCGACGATGGTATCCAGTGTCTCGCGATAGACCGGCAGGCGGCTGTGGCCGTGGCTAGCGAAAGACTCGATCATTTCGGTCCATGTCGCAGTGGCCGGGATCGCCACGATCTCGCCGCGGGGGATCGCGACGTCATCGGCATCGTGTTCGCTGAAATGGAGGAGGTTGCGCAGCATCTGGCGCTCGACCGCCAGCAAGTCGCCCGGGCCGGCGGCAGGGTCGGAGCCGTCCTCGTGGTCGTCGATCGCTTCCTCGATCTGGGCGCGCAGCGACTGATCGGTCTCGCCCCCGCTGATGAATTTGCGGATTGCGCGCCACACTGGGCGTTTACTGTCCGCGTCTCCGCTGCCTGAGCCGATTTCGGCCATGTCGCTTAAGTGTCCTGATTGCCCGCCGCGTCGCCATATGGGTCGGCGATACCCATCCGCGCAAGCGCGTTTATCTCCAAGGCTTCCATAACGGCGGCATCGGCGGGCGAAGTTTCATGATCATGCCCAGCCAGGTGGAGCAGGCCGTGGACGATCAAGTGGGCGGCGTGATCCTCCAGCGTCACACCCTTGTCCGCCGCCTCGCGAGCGCAGGTTTCCAGCGCCAGGGCAATGTCGCCGAGCAGCTCGGGCGCGCCATCGCGGGAGAGGTCGAGCAGTTGGGCACGCTCCATCATCGGGAATGACAGCACATTGGTCGGCTGGTCCTTCGCGCGCCATTGCTGGTTGAGCGTGTGAACCTCGGCGTCGGCGGCGAACAGCAGGCTGGCCGAGAGGCGCGGGTTGGCCAGCTCGGGCGCCTCGTGCGTGGCGGCCTTGGCGGCGCGCTCGGCCAGGTCCGCCCAGTCGGTCTGGGGCGGCCAGGGTGCGGCGATATCGATATCGAGGAGGAGCATTGGTGGCAAAGTGTCCGCGTTAAGCCCCTTCCCGTTCCAGGGAGGGGGGGCGCCAGCGTAGCTGGGGGTGAAAGGGTCGATGCCAAGCCTTATAGCGCGCCGTAAAGAGGCTAGCCCTGACCCTCCGTCTCCCTGTGGGAGCCACCTCCCCGTTCTGGGAAGAATTACCCCTCCGTCCCCTCGTACGCGTCCACGATCCGCCCGACGATCGGATGGCGGACCACGTCGGCGCGGGTGAAGCGGGTGATGGCGATGCCTTCCACGTTTTCCAGGCGCCGCACGGCATCGGCCAGGCCCGACTGCGCGTCGCCGCCAGGAATGTCGACCTGGCGGGGATCGCCGCAGACCACCATTCGGCTGTTCTGGCCAAACCGGGTGAGGAACATCTTCATTTGTGCAGGCGTGGTGTTCTGCGCCTCATCGAGGATCACGAAAGCATCGGCCAGCGTGCGCCCGCGCATGAACGCAATCGGCGCGATCTCGATTTCGCCGCTGGCAATCCGCCGCTCGACCTGTTCGGGCGGCATACAGTCGTTGAGCGCATCGTAGAGCGGGCGCAGATAGGGATCGACCTTTTCCTTCATGTCGCCCGGCAAAAAGCCCAGGCGCTCCCCGGCTTCGACCGCCGGGCGCGACAGGATCAGGCGCTGAACCGAGCCGCTGATCAGCTGGCTCACCGCCTGGGCCACCGCGACATAGGTCTTGCCGGTGCCGGCCGGCCCGAGGGCGAAAATCATGTCGTGGCTGGCCAGCGCCTTCATATATTCGATCTGGGTGGCCGAGCGCGGGACGATGGTTTTCTTGCGGGTGCGGATCATGATCGGCGGTGCTTCGCCGCTGCCGGTGATGATCCCTTCCAGCGTCGGTTCGCCCGACATTGCGATCAGTGATTCGACCGCGCCGGCGTCAAGCTCAAGCCCGCTCAGCAGCCGCTGGTGCATCCCCTTAAGCACGTCACGAGCCCGGGCCACGGCGTCCTCGCTGCCCTCGATCTGAACGCGATTGCCGCGCGCCGCGATATAGACGCTCAGGCGATTTTCGATCTGGACCAGATTGGCGTCGAACTGCCCGAACAGCGCTCCCAAAACGGCCGGCTCATCGAACTCAAGCTCTGCGCGTGAGCGGCGCGGCGCTTCACGGCGGGGCGCATCGTGGCGGGCTTCGGGGCGAATTGGCGCCACATTATGGGCGCGAGCAGGTTTGCGGGACATGCGCTCCTTTCGCTGGGGGCTCCGACACGGAGCCTGGATTCAAGATAGGCTTGCCTTTGCAAGGCGCAAGCGGGGGGCAGTGTCGTAGCGGTGGAAAAGCCCGGCGGTGTGGCTGGGGGGAGTCAGTCGGGCCTCCCCGTGCCGGAGAGGAACTCAGGCCACCAACCGTCCCTCCAAGGAATTGGGCCCCGCCTCGATCAGTTCCACCTCGACCAGATCGCCGATCCCTGCCGCGCCCTCGAACCACACCGATTGTAGCCACGGCGACTTGCCCAGCCACTGCCCGGGACGCCGTCCGAGCCGATCGACCAGCACCTGACAGCGCCGCCCGACGCTGGCCTGATTGAACGCCAGGCTGTGCCGCTGGAGCGCGGCCTGGAGGCGTTGCAGGCGCTCGTCCATGACCTTGGGCGCAATCTGGCCGGGCATGGAGGCCGCCGGAGTGCCGGGACGCGGGCTGTACTTGAAGCTGAACGCCTGGGCATAGCCGACCGCATCGACCAGCCGCAGCGTGTCTTCGAATTCGGCCTCGGTCTCACCCGGGAAGCCGACGATGAAATCGCCCGACAGCGCGATGTCGGGCTTGACCGTGCGAACGCGGTCCAGCAGGCGCAAATAGCTGTCGACCGAATGGCTGCGGTTCATCGCCTGCAGCACGCGGTCGCTGCCCGATTGGACCGGCAGGTGAAGGAACGGCATCAGCTTGGGCAGCGCGGCATGGGCTGCGATCAAGCCATCGCTCATGTCGGTCGGGTGGCTGGTGGTGAAGCGGATGCGGGCCAGCCCCGGCAGGTCGGACAACGCCGCGATCAGACCTTCGAGGCCGACATTGCGCCCCCTGTCATCCTCACCCTGCCAAGCGTTGACGTTCTGGCCCAGCAAAGTGAGCTCTTTTGCCCCGCCCCCGACCAGCGCCGTGGCCTCATCGACCAATGCCGCAAATCCGCGCGAAACCTCGGCGCCGCGCGTGTACGGCACCACGCAATAAGTGCAGAACTTGTCGCAGCCTTCCTGCACGGTCAGGAAGGCGCTGGCGCCCGAGCGGCGGCGCGCGGGTAGCGCATCGAACTTGGTCACTGCGGGCATATCGGTATCGGTCGCGCGGCCGCCCCGCCGGGCCTCATCCAGCATCTGGGGCAGGCGGTGATAGGCTTGCGGGCCGACCACGACCTTGACCGAAGGCGCGCGCGCCATGATCTCCTCGCCCTCGGCCTGGGCGACGCAGCCGGCCACCGCGATCAGCGGGACCGAGCCATCTGCGCGTCGCAGCCGGCCAATGTCCGAATAGACCTTGTCGACCGCCTTCTCGCGGATGTGACAGGTATTGAGCACCACCACGTCGGCATCGGCGCCGTCGGCAGCGGGGGCCAGCCCCTCGGCCGACAGCAGCTCACCCATCCGCTCGCCGTCGTAGACGTTCATCTGGCAGCCGAAGCTCTTGACGCGAAAGGTCTGGGGGATGGTGGCGGTTGGCATGGCATTGCGCGAATAGGCTATTGCGGCAGGAATTTGAAGCGTGTGTTGCCTAACCCCCCAGCGCCTCCAGCATCGCCTCGCGCGCGGCTGTGGCCATCGTCTTGCGATTGGTCAGCTCCGCCCCGGTCAAAGGCTCGAGAAAGCGAACGGTAAGCTCCACCGGGCGGCGGCGGGCCAGGATGCGCAGGAAGTTGTCAAGGCCATGCTCGTCGCCGACCCACGCGATCTGCGCAGCCTCGCGGCCATAGTCGAGCACCACCGGCTGGATTGCGATGCCTTCGGGCACTGGCTCGATCGCGGAGAGCAGCGACGACTTGAACCCCAGCAGGCCAGTGCCGTCGCTGGTGGTGCCTTCGGGAAAGATCGTCAGCGCGCCATTGCTGCGGATTGCCTGGCGAACCTGCTCGACCTGTTCGGCGACGCTGGCGCGGTCATGCCGGGCGATGAAGATGGTGTCGTTCATCCGGCACAGCCAGCGCAGCACCGGCACTATCGCCAGGCCATCGTGGGCGACGAATACCGCGCCGGCGCTTGCGGCCAGCGCCGGAATGTCGATCCAGCTGACGTGGTTGGCGATAAGTACGGCGCCGCGGGTTACTTTGCCGCCGACCACCCGCAGCCGCACCCCGGCAATGCCGCCGATGCCCGAAAGGAAGATCCGCGGCCACGGATTGTGCAGCCCGGTCAGCTTGCCCGCCAGCCGCCATAGATAGAACAGCCCGACGCAGGAGATCAGTAGCGCGACCATTGCCAGCAGGCGGAAACTCACGCGCAGCCAGCCCCATAGCGAAATCTGGCGCGGCATGGTTAGCGCCTGGGCCATCATCCGTCCGACCCGGCCCCGCCGCGATCGAGCTTGACCCCGAACAGCTCCATCCGGTGATCGACCAGACGAAAGCCGAGTTTCTCGGCGACCTGGCGCTGCAAGGCTTCGAGTTCCGGATCGACGAATTCGATGACCTTGCCGGTCTCGACGTCGATCATGTGGTCGTGGTGCGCCTCGGGCGCGGCCTCATAGCGGGCGCGGCCATCGCCGAAATCGTGGCGATCGAGGATGCCCGCCTCCTCGAACAGGCGGACGGTGCGGTAGACCGTGGCGATCGAGATGCGCGGATCGATTGCAACCGAGCGCTGGTGCAGCTTTTCGACGTCGGGATGATCAAGGCTTTCGGACAGGACCCGGGCGATTACCCGCCGCTGGTCGGTGATCCGCAGGCCGCGCTGGGCGCACAGCGCCTCTATATCGATGGTCTGTTGCACGCAAAATCCCGCAAAAACGCCGCGCCTGTTATGAAGCGGGCGCGGCGTTTAGGCAAGATGACTGGGGAGAGAGTTAGATTTTCGCTTTGACCTTGGGCGGACGGCCGCGCTTCACGCCGGGCTTGCGGCCCAGGCCAATCTTCTTGGCCAGTTCGCGACGCTTTTCGGCATAGTTGGGCGCGACCATCGGATAGTCGGCGGGCAGGTTCCAGCGCGCGCGATACTGATCGGGAGTCAGGCTGTAATGGGTCATCAGGTGGCGCTTGAGCATCTTGAGCTTCTTGCCGTCTTCAAGGCAGACAATGAAGTCCGGCTTGATCGACGAGCGGATTGAAACCGCCGGCTCGGGCGGAGCTTCGGGGGCGGGCGCGGCCTGTCCCAAAGCGGCGAGCGCGGTGTAGATATTGGTGATCAACGACGGCAATTCCGTGCCGGAAACGCTGTTATTGCTGACATGCGCGGCAACAATGTCCGAAGTTAGCGTGATGAGCGTCTCATTCATATCGCTCAGGGTCGTATCCATGAGGGTTCCTTGTAGGGTTCGAGAGGCCGTTTGTTCAGGAGATCGAGGGGCGAATCCTGCGGCATCGCGCGCCATTTGCGCTCGCTTGGTCGGTTTTTCAAGGTGGAAAGGCGTAGTTTCGATAATTATTTGTCAGACGATAGAATAAAAGTATCGTCGAAGTATTCAGCAACTATCCACAATTGCAGGCAAAAGTGATTGCATCTATCTTTGTGCCATCACCAACACGATAATATTTAGGCCGTTCGCCGATGATTTGAAAACCGTACCGCTCGTAAAGCGACTGGGCGCGATTTCCGCGGCGCATTTCCAGCAATAGGCGCTGCGCCCCGCGCTGGCGCGCCTCACTGGCGAAACGCTCGAGCATCCGCGCGCCGATGCCATGTCCGCGGTGCGCCGGATCGACCGCGAACAGCAGCAGTTCCTCCTCGTCATAGGCACTGCGCGACAGGCTGAAGCCGACGGGCTGGTCGCCATCTGCCATAGGCCCGCCGTGGCTGGCAAAGATCAGATAGTGGCAATTGGCCAAGACCAGCGCATCCTCGACCTGGCGCCGCGTCCAGGCCTCGCCGAATGCGGGGTCGAACGCGCTGGCCATGATTGCCATGATCGCATCGACGCTGTCGGCAGGAGACCTGTCAGACGGCATCGAGTGCTCCGCTCGGCAAATCCCGTGGTGGCAGCCGGGCATCGGGGGCGCGGCCATAGATCGGGCGCAGATCGAGGGTCAGCGCCGTGTCAGCCAGCAGGGCGAAGCAGCGCGCATCGGGCAGTAGCGGCACGGCCTCGCCGTGCTCGCGCAGCGCCACCAGGGCCTCGGCCTGGCTGCCGGCGACAACAGCCTCGCCAATCTGCACGGCGGCAGCGGCGGGAGTTAGCGAGGCGAGTGGCCCGAGCGCACCACCTGCCGCGTCATATCGGGCAACGAACCACTCGCCATGTCCGCCGGTCGTGGCCACCGCCAGCGCCTGTCCGCCCCGCCCGGCGCGGGCCTGCGCGGCGATCAGATCGAGCGTCGCATAACCCACCGCGGGAATACCCCAGGCCAGCGCCAGGGCTCGCGCTGCGGCCAGGCCAACACGCACTCCGGTAAAGCTGCCCGGGCCCAGCGCGACCGCGATCCGGTCGGCCCTGCCCTTGCCCGGCAGCGCGGCGATCATCGGGACGAGTTGTTCGGCATGGCCGCGCCCGAGCAGGCGCCACGCGCCCGCCAGCAGCGCGTCTGCGTTGAACAGCGCGACCGAGCAGGCCTCGGTGGCGCTGTCGATCACCAGCGTCCGCATCGAACCTCAGACGATGGAGTTGAAGGTTTCGAAATCCGGACGCGGACTGCGCGCGAAGATCGTCGACGGGTCGCCGTAGCCCAAGGTCGAGATGAAGTTGCTCTTCACCCGCGGGCTATCGGCGAAGAACGCGGCATCGACCGCAGTATTGTCGAACCCCGACATCGGCCCGGTATCGAGCCCCAGCGCGCGCGCGGCGAGGATGAAGTAGCCGCCTTGCAGTGTCGAATTGCGCATTGCCGAAATCTCGCGCAGCGGCTCGTTGCCGACAAACCAGCTTTTCGCGTCGGCATGGGGGAACAGCCAGGGCAGTTGCTCGTGAAAATCGAGGTCCATGGCGATGATCACGCTGACCGGAGCGGCGCGGATCTTGTCGGGATTGGTCCCGCCCGCCAGCGAGGCAAGCTTTTCCTTGGCTTCGGGCGAGGTGCACCACACCAGCCGCGCCGGCAGCATGTTGGCGGAAGTCGGTCCGAACTTCATCAGGTCCCAGATTGCATGAAGCTGCGCGGTGCTGACCGGCTTGTCAAAGTAGCCGTTGTAGGTCCGCGCTGTGCGGAACAACTGGTCGAGGGCCTGATCGTCGAGGGCCTTATGGTGGGGGGGCTGGGACATCGTGGACTCTCTTGCAATCACCCCGGCGCTCAGGCAGCGCGGACTTCGGAAACCTCGGGCACATAGTGCTTGAGCAGGCCTTCGATCCCCTGCTTGAGCGTCGCCGAGGACGAGGGGCAGCCCGAGCAGGCGCCCTGCATGGTCAAGGTGACCACACCATCGCGAAAGCCGCGGTAAATGATGTCGCCGCCATCGTTGGCCACGGCGGGCCGGACGCGGGTTTCGATCAACTCCTTGATCTGCGCGACGATCTCGGCATCGGCGGGATCGTCATCGGTGATCTCATCGGCGTCGCTCGGCACCGCAATCCCGCTCGCATCGGGTCCGGTAAACAGCGGCGCGCCCGAGACGAAATGGTCGAGCAACATCGCCACGACCTGCGGTTTCAGCGCGCTCCAATCGACTCCCGGCGCGGCGGTGACCGAAATGAAGTCGCGTCCGAAGAATACCCCGGTGACATCACTCTGGTCGAACAGAGCCTCGGCCAGCGGCGATGCGGCAGCGGCTTCGGGCGAGGTGAATTCGCGGGTCCCTGCGCTCATCACTTCCTCGCCGGGGAGGAATTTGAGCGTGGCCGGGTTGGGTGTGGTTTCGGTTTCGATGAACATGATCCTTGGCATGTAGGGATCAAGGGGGGCGGGTCAAGGGCCGGGGTCGGATTTGGGCGGTTTCGCGCGGGGCAACTGCGGGCTATGGGCGATGGATGACAGCGATCCAGAGCATCGAAGCAGCTGACGACGCGGCGATCGCGCGCTGGATCGAAAAGCGGCTGACGACCGCGCTGAACCAGACCCCGGGCCCGATCGCGATCACCGTCCCCGGCGGGCAGACGCCATTCCCGATCCTGCGCCTGCTGGCCAAGGCGCAGCTTGACTGGGCGCGGATCGCGGTGTGGCCGGGGGACGAGCGGATGGTCCCTGAGGGCGATCCCGCCAGCAACCTGGGCCGAATCACCGAGGCGCTGGCTGGTACCGGGGCGCGGATCGAGCCGCTTGCCGAGGACTCCAGCCCGCCGCATTTCGCGCTGACCTGGCTGGGCATGGGCGGCGACGGTCATATTGCCTCGCTGTTTCCGAGCAGCGATCCGCGGGCCGACGATCCGTTGCTGGTACGCCGGATTTTGCCCGATCCACTCCCGCCCGAAGCGCCTTACGAACGCCTCAGCCTGACGATACCGGCGCTGCTCGACAGCGATGCGGTGCTGTTCGTGATCCGCGGGGCGGACAAGCGCGCTCTGTTCGAGAGGGCTGCGGCTGGTGCCAACGATCTGCCAGTGGCGCGCCTGCGCGCAGCCGCCCGGCAGGAGGTGACGTGCTTTACCTGATCCCCGCGCCGCTGCACCGCGCACTGCTGCGGCTCGCCCATGGCTTGCGGCGACGGTGGTGGAAGCTGCGCCGGCCGCGCCTGGACGGGTGCCGGGTGCTGGCGCTGGATGGCCAGGGCCGGGTCCTGCTGATCCGCCATACTTATGGCTCGCCCTTGTGGATGCTGCCGGGCGGCGGGCTCGATCGAGATGAGGCCCCGATCGCCGGGGCAGTGCGCGAATTACAGGAGGAAACCGGCTGTGCGCTGCTAACCCCGCGCCTACTTGAGGTGACGACAGAGCAATTCCACGGCGCGCATAACACCGTCCACCTGGTCTGCGGCTGGACACATGACGCGCCGCGGGCTGACGGGCGCGAAATCTTGGTGGCCCGGCTGTTTGCGCCCGATGCTTTACCGCCGGATATGCCCGAGTGGTTGTGCAGGCAATTACCGGGGTGGCTGGCGCAAGCGAGCAAGGACTAGAATTTTCCACCTTCCGAACCGGGATGGGGGCCTTTGTCTACAACAGTGACCACTGCCCGTCCGGGCGATCTTCCGCCTCAGCCTTGGCGCCCTCCAGCCCCGACAGGGTAAGTCCCATCAGCCGCACCGCCTGGGGCAGGGGCAGCAGGTCGTCGAGCAGCTGGCGCCCGATCCGGGCGAACGCGCGTTTATCCGCCACTGCCTGAGGCAACGAGCGCGCGCGGGTGCGCTGGGTAAAATCGACATGCCTGAGCTTGAGCGTCACCGTTCGGCCTCTGGCTTCGAGCCGCGCGATACTGGCCCAGACGATGTCGATTATATCGTCAAGTGCGGAGCGCAGCGCCGGGCCGGTCGACAGGTCCTTGGCGAAGGTCCGCTCGCCACCGATCGACTTGCGCGGGCGGTTGGCACTGACCTGGCGCAAGTCGATGCCGCGCGCCGCACGATACAGATAGTCGGCAAAACTGCCGAAATGCTGGCGCAGGAACGCGATGTCCTTGCCCGCCAGATCGGCCCCGGTCGCGATCCCCAGCGCGGCCATCTTCTCGGCCCCGCGCGGGCCGATGCCGTGGAAGCGGCGCACCGGCAGCGCGGCGACGAATTGCGCGCCTTCGCCCGGGCGGATTACGCAGAGGCCGTCGGGCTTGTTCTGATCACTGGCGAGCTTGGCCAGGAACTTGTTGTACGAGACCCCGGCGCTGGCGGTCAGCCCGGTGTCCTCGCGGATGCGGGCGCGGATCAACGCGGCGATGCGCGTGGCCGAGCCGATCCCGCGACGATCCTCGGTCACATCCAGATAGGCTTCGTCGAGGCTCAGCGGTTCGACGTGCTCGGTATAGTCGAGAAAGATTGCGCGGATCTGGCGGCTGACCTGCTTGTAGACGTCGAACCGGGGCTTGCGGAAGATCAGGTTCGGGCACAGCCGCGCCGCCCGCACCGAGGGCATCGCCGAACGGACCCCAAAGACCCGCGCCTCATAACTCGCCGCTGCGACCACGCCGCGTTCGGACGATCCGCCCACCGCCACCGGCTTCCCGCGCAGGGCGGGTTCGTCTCGCTGTTCCACGCTGGCGAAGAAGGCGTCCATGTCGACATGGATGATCTTGCGCAAACCCATGGCGGTCTCGCCGGTTTCGTCCTGCCGCGGTGCCGGGTCCATCACCGGATACTAGGCGGTCAGCGCCAAGGAGGAAATCTTTCCTGTCCATGGCCTAGCATTCGCAGGTGCAACACGCCATTAAGACCCGATGCAAGCCAGCGTTGCCCACCCCACGCGCCCCGCGATCGGCGCCAAAGAACTGGTGTTCCTGCTGGCCCTGCTCCAGGCACTGCAGGCGCTGGCGATCGACGTCATGCTGCCTGCGCTGGGGGTTATCTCGCAAGACCTGGGCGTGACCAGCGCCAATCATCGTCAGCTCATCATCGGCATCTTCCTGCTCTCGGGCGGGATCGGCGCGCTGCTGCCCGGGGCGCTGGCCGATCGCTTTGGCCGGCGCAAGGTGCTGGCAGGTGCGCTGATCTTGTACATCGTGACCGCGCTGGGCTGCGCACTGGTGCGCGATTTCAACAGCTTGCTGGTGATGCGCGCGCTCCAGGGGTTCGGCTGCGCGGGCCTGGCGGTGATCCCCCCGGCGATCATCCGTGATCGCTTCGAAGGCGATCGCATGGCCAAGCTGCAATCGCTGATCCAGATGATTTTCATGCTGGTGCCGATGCTTGCGCCCAGCCTGGGCCAGGCAATCCTGATCTATGCCAACTGGCGCTGGATTTTCGCGATCATGGCGCTGCTTGCTGCGCTGGTCAGCGCCTGGGCCTATTTGCGCCTGCCCGAAACGCTCCACCCCGAATTTCGCCAGTCGATCGAGCCGCGCACGATCCTGGCCAATATGGGCAATGTCCTGACGACGCGTTCGTCGATCGGCTATGTCCTGGGCAGCGCGCTGATGATGAGCGCTACCTGGGGCTATATCAACAGCTCGCAGCAGTTGCTGGCCGAGCATTTCGGCGCGGGCGCGCGCTTCCCGCTGATCTTCGGCGGCATGGCCCTGGCAATAGCCCTGGCCAGCCTGACCAATTCGCGGATCGTCGAGCGGTTCGGCGCGCGACGCGTCTCTCATGCCGCGACGATTACGTTCATCGCCGCCGCTGCGGTGCAGGTGCTGATGGCCTTTGCCCCGCACGAAACGCTGTGGCAGTTCCTTGCGGTGATGTCGGTCAACCTGTGCCTGATCGGGTTTACCGGCGCCAATTTCAGCTCGATCGCGCTGCAGCCATTTGCGCGTACGGCGGGGGCGGCGGCATCGGTGCAGACGTTCCTGCGGATGGTCATCGCCTCGACCATCGGATCGCTGATCGGCCAGGCCTATGACGGCTCCGCCCGGCCGCTCGCCCTGGCACTGCTGATCGCGGGGATCTGCACGCTGGGGCTGGTCCTGTTCAGCGAGCACGGCAAGTTGTTCCGCCGCCTGTATCCTGCCGGGACGCCGCGTGAGAGCAATTGGTGAGTTGGTAGGGCTTCCAACTCGGAACTCCAGCCCCGCTCCCGCGTTCCTCCGGCACTGTCCGGCATAATCGTCCGGGACACAAAGGAGAGGCACATGATCAAGACGCTACTTCTGGCCGGCGCCACGCTGGCCTTCACGACCGTTCCGGCCCTGGCCCAGATGACCACGCCGGTCGGAACCGCCCCGCACGCGACCACGACCAAGGCGACTCACGCGAAGATGACCGTGACCCACACGCATACCGTCACGCGTGGCCCAGCCTATCACCTGCGCCAGCGCGTGGTGCATCATCGCCACCATGTCGTTCATCATGCCGCGCCCGCGATGAAGACCGCGACCCATACCGAAAGCACAACCAAGACGATGAGTGACCAGACCAAGATGTAGTCCGCTTCCACGCCAGTGGAAAATGGTCAGGCGCGTGCTCGTTCGGCGAGCGCGCGCCGCGACCATGGCGGCGTGTCGGTGCCTTGCGGCGGCGGCGTGCTGGCTTCCCATAGAGCATAGGCAACGTGGCCCAGCTTGGCCATCCGCGTGGTTCCGATCCGGTGGTTCCAGGCGTGGCGCCCGGCCTTCTCGACCTCGCCCGCGATCGCTCCATAGATCCCCGCCGCTGCCAATACCGCCCAGCGCTGGCGAAAGTTCAGGCGTCCCGCGCCGACCCGGGCCGAGGCTTCGTAGGCATCCTCCAGCCGGCACAGCCGCCCGACCAGCGGCAGCAGCGCACGGCGGTAATGCGGCTTCATCTGCTCGCCGGGCGGAATATCCGCCTCCGCCAGCCATTCAAGCGGCAGATAGCAGCGGGCGGCAGCATCGTCCTCGGCAAGGTCGCGGGCGATATTGGCGAGCTGGAAAGCGATCCCCAGGTCGCAAGCGCGATCGAGGGTATCGTCGTCGTCCGGCGCGACCCCCATTACTACCGCCATCATCACGCCCACCGCTCCGGCAACGTGGTAGCAATAGCGCAGCATGTCGGCCTCGCTGCGCGGGCGCCAGTCCGCGGCGTCGAGCGCGAAGCCCTCGATCACGTCCTCGGCCATGGCCCGGGTGATCCCGCATTCCTGCGCGACCACGCCAAAGGCATCGAACGCCGGATCGCCGGTCGGCTCGCCCGCTTGCGCCAGTTCGGTCAGGGTGCGGATCGTGGCGAGGCGGTTCTCCGCCTCGCGCTGGTCGCGGACTGCTTCGCCCAGCTTGCCGCCCATGTCCTGCGCATCGGCCAGATCGTCACAGCGTCGGCACCAGGCATAGAGCAGCCACACCCGCTCGCGCGTCGTGCGGTCGAACAGGCGGCTGGCCATGGCGAAGCTCTTCGACCCGCGCGCAATCGCGGCATGGGCCTGGGTGACGAGGAGGGCGCGGTCCATTCCGTCCGTCATCCCGGTCCCGTTGTGCGCCGGGGTGACATCAGCTTCACAACTCCGCCGCCTTCATCGCGAAGATCGGCGTGTGCGGCTCATGCGCGGCCATCCGCGTAAGCAGCAGGTCGAGCTCGTTTTCGGCAATCAGGATCCTCTGATGCGCCGGGCGGACAAAGCCGACCTCGGCCATGTGGCGGTTGAAGGCCAGCAAATGGTCGAAGAAGCCGAAGGCGTTGAGCAGGCCGACCGGCTTGGCGTGATAGCCCAGCTGCGCCCAACTGACGGCTTCCCACAGCTCGTCCATCGTGCCGACCCCGCCGGGGATGGTCAGGAAGCCGTCTGACAGGTCAGCGAAAGCCTGCTTGCGCTGGTGCATGTTGGCGACGACGTGCAGCTCGGTACAATCGCGGTTGGCCACTTCCCCCCCGCGTCCATTCTCCCCCGCCAAGGCTTGTGGGATCACGCCGATCACTTCGCCGCCCGCCGCGAGCGCGCCCGAGGCCAGTGCGCCCATCAGGCCCAGCCGACCGCCGCCATAAACCACGCCGATCCCGCGCCCGGCCAGCGTCTCACCGACGAACTGCGCCAGTTCGATATAGCGCAAGTCCGCCGGCGAGGCCGAGCCGCAATAGACGGCGATGCGTTTCACGTCAGATCCTCCCCCAGCGTGCTTGGGGCGGGGGACCGCTCACAGGACGGTGGAGGGGTAAGGGCTGGGCGGAGGTCAAGATACCCCTCCACCCTCCCCATCGTTGATAGGCAGGACTTCACGCCAGATCCTCAAGCATCAACCCCGCCGTCGCCTTGGCACTTCCCACCACGCCTGGGATTCCCGCCCCCGGATGCGTACCAGCCCCCACGAGGTAGAAGTTGCCGATCTTGTCGTCGCGGTTGTGGCCGCGGAAGAAGGCGCTCTGGGTCAGGATCGGTTCAAGGCTGAAGGCGCTGCCCTGCCAGGCGTTGAGGTCGGCCACGAAGTCATCGGGCGCATAGTGGAACTTGGTCACGATGCGGTCGTGGATATCGGGGATCAGCCGCCGACCGACTTCGTCGAGCACGCGCTTTTCCAGGATCGGTCCCAGCTTCGCCCAATCCACCGGCAGCTTGCCCAGGTTGGCGACCGGGACCAGCGCGTAGAACGTGCTCTTGCCCGGCGGGGCCATGTCCGGATCGGTTACCGTGGGATGGTGCATGTAGATCGCGAAGTCCTGCGGCAGCACGCCGTGCTCATAGATATCGTCGAGCAGGCCTTTATAGCGCGGGCCGAACAGGATCATGTGGTGGGGGATCCCCGGCCAGCTGCCCTCAAGCCCGAAGTGAACGACGAAGACGCTGGGTGAAAAGCGCTTTTTTGCCAGGCTCTTGGCCACTTTCTGGCCCTGGTAATTATCGCTCAGCAGGTCGCGATAGCTGTGCATGATGTCGGCATTGCTGGCCACGGCGTCGAACTTCTCGCACCAGCCGCTGGCGGTCTCGACCTCGGTCGCGCGGTTGCCCACGGTGTGGACCTTGACCACCGGATCGCCGATCCGGATCACGCCGCCCAGCCGCTCGAAATGCTTGATCATGCCCGCGACCAGCCGGTTGGTGCCGCCCTTGGCCCACCACACCCCGCCATCCTTTTCCAGCTTGTGGATCAGGGCATAGACCGCGCTGGTGGTCATCGGATTGCCGCCGACCAGCAGCGTGTGAAAACTGAACGCCTCGCGCAGTTTCTCGCTCTTCATGAAGCGCGAGGCCATCGCATAGACCGAGCGCCACGCCTGATACCTGGCCAGCGCCGGCGCCGCCTTGATCATCGTGGCGAAGCTGAGGAACGGCACGTGGCCCAGCTTGACGTAACCTTCCTCGAACACCCCGGCGGCATAGCGGGCGAAATCGTCGTAGCCCGACAGATCGCCCGGCGCGATGCGGGATATCTCGCGGCGCAGCGCCGGTTCGTCGTTGGAATAGTCGAAGTTGGTCCCGTCGGGCCAGTTGAGCCGGTAGAACGGCATCACTGGCATCAAGGTGACATCCTCGGCGATGTCGTGGCCCGACAACGCCCACAGTTCCTTGAGGCAATCGGGATCGGTGATCACGGTCGGCCCGGCGTCGAAGGTAAAGCCTTCGCGCTCCCAGAAGTAGGCGCGGCCACCGGGTTTGTCGCGGCCTTCGACGATGGTGGTGGCTATCCCTGCCGACTGCAGCCGGATCGCCAGCGCTAGCCCGCCAAAGCCTGAACCGATTACACAGGCGCGTCTCATTGGGAATTCTCCAGTTTGGCGAGGGGGCGGCCTTTGCGGGCCAGGCTTTTGAGCGCTGCCGCGATCGGCACCGGCGGCTGGCCGATCAGCACCCGGGCGCGGTCGGCCAGGGTCATGCGCCCGGCATAGAATCGCTCGACCAGACCTTGCGACAGCCCGTAAAATCGCTGGAGCACGCGATAGCGCTGCTCCGGTCGGGCGGCACCGAATAACATCGTCGTCAGCATGCGATCATACCTCCCGCGCTGCCAGTGGGCCCTTGCCCAGGCATAGCTGGCGCGGGCTAAAGCTGCACCCGATACATCGCGCAAGGTGGTAATATGGGCAGCAAAGCGCACCGCCTGGGGCAACGAATAGCTGGTCAGCGGATGGACCAATGCGGCACGCACTCCGGCCCGTGCCGGAGCCGTAGCGTCATCGCCCCAGAACCGCGCAAAGTCCCCCGCGCCGATCACCGGCAGGACCCCGGCTTCCTCGCGCAGGATTTCCGCAATCGCCCAGCCCTGCGCCGCGCAATAGTCGGCAATGTTGCTCCGCAACCGCACAAGATCGAGCGCGGCAGTGTCGGCGTAATAGGTATCCTCGACAAAGACCTCGTACTCCGAGAACGGCAGGCAATAGACGAAACGATAGCCGTCCTCCTGGGCCACGGTGGCGTCCATCACGATCGGGCGGGCGAGGCCGTGGGGCTGCTCCATCCGCAGCATCTGCCCGGCAAACTTCTGCCACCCGCCCAGCAGGTGCGGCAGGCCCGAAGCCCCGCGCGCATCAATCACCCCGCCCACGTTGAACACCTGCCCGTCGGCGAGGGTGACACTCGTCTGCGTCGCGGCAGTTACCGCCGCGTTCGTCATCAGCGCCTCAACCGGCAGCGCCGCGCGCACGGCTTCGTCGAGCAATTCGCTGGTGCAACTGCGATAGGGGGTGGTCAGCGTGCGGCTGAACTTGGGAAAGCGCACATCATAATTGGCCCAGCGCGCCGCGATCATCGGCTCGACCAGCCAGGCGTCGTCCGCCGCAACGTCGCTGGCGAAGTAGGACCACACGTGATTGCCGCCGAAGTTCGGCCCTCGCTCGAACAGCGCGAGGTTGAGTTGGGGGCGCAGCTTGGTCAGGGCAAGGGCGATCAGCCCGCCGGCCAGCCCGCCGCCGAGAATGGCAATGTCGATTTTGCGCGATGGCATGGGTTGGGCTTTAGAGCATCGCGTGGAAAAGTGGGAACCGGTTTTCCGCAAAAAGCAATGCGGCCGCAAAAAAACGCGCTGTCCCCAATCTCCGCCATCATCCCACTTGGCGATTATGCCGCGCTGCGCCAGCTTCGCGCACCATGACCAGCCTGCTCCCCAACCGCCGCGCTGCGTTCCTGACCATCGCCCTGTTCGTCGCGCTGCTCCTGATCGAGCTGGCGATGCACCGCCCGCCGATCTGCCCGTGCGGCACGGTCAAGCTGTGGTGGGGGGTGGTCCAGTCGAGCGAGAACAGCCAGCACATCGCCGACTGGTATTCGTTCAGCCACATCATCCACGGCCTGCTGTTCTATTACTTCGCACATCTGCTGTGGCGCCTCTGGCACCTGTTCGGCGGCAAACCCGCCAACTGGGCGCTGCCGATTGCCGTGGCTTTCGAGGGCTTCTGGGAGATCCTCGAAAACTCGCCAATCATCATCGACCGCTATCGCGCGGTGACCGTCAGCCTGGGCTACAACGGCGATTCGATGGTCAATTCGCTCAGCGACATCGGGTGGATGACGCTGGGCTTCTGGATCGCCAGCAAGCTCTCGCCCTGGGCCAGCGTGGCCCTCGCAATCCTGTTCGAACTGTTCACCCTAGCCATGATCCGTGACAACCTGACGCTCAACATCCTCATGCTGGTCTGGCCGCTCGACGCAATCCGCCAGTGGCAGGCGGCGGGATAAGGTCGTCGGGGCGAGCCGACTGGACTCGCCCCGAATCCGACTACATTTTCGGCGCGGGTGAGGGCGGCATCGAGCTGTTGCCGTTGCCCATACCCTTCATGTTGCCCATGCCCTTCATGTTGCCCATGCCCTTCATGTCACCCATGCCATTCATGCCGTCATGCCCCATGGTCTTCATCCCGCCCGACGAATGCATCATCCGGTGATGCTTCATCATCATCCGGTGATGCTTCATCATATGATGGCGGCCCATCATCGAGTGACGCCCCATCATCCTATTATCCATGCCGCCGCCCTGCATACATTGATCGGTCACCGTGGCCGAGCAGCGCGGCACATCGGCCATCGGCGCCATGTCTTGCGCAACGCTCGGCGCGGACAGCGCGAATGCGGCACCGAGTCCGGCGGCGAGTAGCAGGCGCTTGTGGATTGTGTTGAACATCTTGCAGGTCCTCTCGATCGTGGTTCACGGCCACCCATCCAAATGGAAAACCGCACCAACCCCCTGACGTTCGGTTAGCCGCTTCGTTCCCTGCCGCCGGTTCCGCCTCGACAGCGCGTCCCTTGCGGCCTATCAGGTCGGCATCCCCGGGGAGCCTGTGCCAAAAGCGATTTTACGCCGACGGTAAAAAATGGCTGAGAGGTGGGCGTCACGCCCCACGACCCGTCGAACCTGATCCCGTTAGCGCGGGCGGAGGGAGGGCGGCCGCAACTGGCGCACTTCTGTCCGATCAACCGGAAGCGAGTGCAGAACCCCATGGCCGACATTAACAGCAAGCTTGAAATTGGCGTCACCACCGGCCCGATCCGCGGCAGCCGCAAGATCCACGTCGGGTCGCCCACCTTTGCCGATGTGAAGGTAGCCATGCGCGCGATCCACCTGGAGCCGGGCAGCGGCGAGCCGCCGCTCAACGTCTATGACACCTCCGGGCCCTATACCGATCCCGCCGTGACGATCGACATCGCCGCAGGCCTGGCCG
>JAYWBP010000063.1:0-6309 GCA_043781375.1 Novosphingobium sp. | reverse complement strand
AGGCTAGTTCCGCTCACCCGCGCCGACTTGGTGAGCCATTTGCTTTCTCTTTTGCCTTATCGTGATGACCATACTTTCGTCCGCAGCCGCAGCGCATTGCAAGCCCTTGCGGTTGCTCTTAGGATGGACAAGTTCGGGCAGCAAACTGCCAAATCGATCTATGCTATATGATTGCGCGAGCAAGTGGAGAACTGCAGGGGATGCCAATTAAGCGGTCGAAATCGGTAAGAGCGGGCGGAACGTCTTATGACGTTGCGCTGCTGGCCGGGGTTTCGCAAAGCGCTGTTTCGCGTTGTTTTCGGCCAGGGGCTTCGATCGCTCCAGCCACCCGTGCCCGAGTGATGGCGGCGGCGGACGAGTTGGGCTATCGGCCCAACGCGATCGCGCAAGGGCTCATCACCCGGCGATCGGGCATGATCGCAGTCATCATTTCAAACCTTACCAACCTGCATTATCCCGAAGTTCTCGCCGAGCTTACCCAGGGGCTGTCGGCACGCGGTGCGCGCGTGCTATTGTTTGCGCTCAAATCCGAAAGCGAAATCGACGAAATTCTGGATCAGGTCTGGCGTTACCAGGTTGACGGGGCAATCGTTGCGGCCCGACTTTCGGACGACCAGCTCAGCACCTTCAAAGCCCGCGGCACGGCTCTGGTGCTTTACAATCGTCAATCGGACGGTGTGCCCGTGGCCTCCGTCGCCTGCGAATTCGCTGCCGGCGAGGCCTTGCTGGTTGACGGGATGATCGCCAGCGGTTGCTGCAATTTTGCTATTATCGGAGGGCCGACCGACTCCACGGTTGGGGAAGCAAGGGTCAATGGCGCACTCGATCGTCTGGCACTGGCCGGGCTCACCAGTGTCCCCATTGAGCGGGGTGATTTCTCGTATCAAGGCGGTTACGACGCCGCCACTCGCTTGCTCAAGGACAAACGGATCGACGCGATTATCTCTGCCAACGACACGATGGCTTTGGGTGCCATGGATGCGGCCAGGCTCGATTTTGGTCACCAAATCCCCGAAACCTTGTCCATTGTCGGGTTTGACGGAGTGGCCCCGGCGAAGTGGCGCAGCTACGATCTGACGACCATGCGTCAGCCGGTCGGGCGAATGACCACGGCAGCCATTTCGATGCTGTTCGATCAAATTGAAAATCCTGATCTCGGACCTGAAAAACGATTATTCTCGGGCAGTCTTATCCGGGGCAAAACCGCCCGACTGGCCGGATAGGCCAACTGTCGCCAATCGAAAATTCTTAGGAGATACACCGATGACCGAACGTATCGCGACCACTCACGTCGGTTCACTGCCGCGATCGAAAGCGGTGACCGATCTGGTGTTCGCAGCCGAACGCGGCGATCCCGTCGATCCTGACGAATTCGACCGGGTGATCGGCGCGGCCGTCGATACAGTGGTGGCGCGGCAGGTGGCGGCGGGGATCGATCTGGTCAGCGATGGCGAAATGTCGAAGATTTCCTACGCAACGTACATCAAGGACCGGATTACCGGGTTCGACGGAGACAGCCCCCGCACGCCGCCAGCCGATCTCGAAGATTTCCCCGAATTTCTCGAACGCCAGAGCAAGGGAGGTGGGACGCCAACCTATCGCCGTCCCAAATGCGTAGGCCCGGTTGCACCGATGACTCTGGCACCGCTCGAGCACGATCTCAAACACATGGCGGCGGCCATGGCCAAGCACCGGCCAGTGGGCGGCTTCATGAATGCAGCATCGCCGGGCGTCATCGCGCTGTTCCAGCCCAATGAGCACTACCCCACCCAGGACGCCTATCTGGAAGCGCTCGCCGAAGCGATGCGCCCTGAATACGAAGCGATTGTAGCGGCGGGCCTGATCCTTCAGCTCGATTCGCCCGACCTCGGTCTGGGCCGCCATATGATGTACAAAGGCCGAAGCGATGCCGAATACCTGACCTTGATCGGAGTGCACGTCGAAACCCTCAACCACGCGCTGCGCAACGTGCCGGCCGAGCGCGTCCGGATGCACGTCTGCTGGGGCAATTACGAAGGTCCGCACACTCACGATGTCGAGATGGGCGTGATCCTGCCGACTCTGATGCAGGCGAAACCCGCGGGTCTGCTGTTCGAAACATCGAACCCCCGCCACCAGCACGACTGGAACTATTTTGCGGAAATGATCGAGTTCATTCCGGACGACAAGATCCTGATCCCCGGCGTAATCGATTCAACCACCAATTTCGTCGAGCACCCGCGCGTCGTTGCCGAACGGATCGAGCGGTTTGCCGGTATCATCGGGCGCGAGCGGGTGATTGCAGGAACCGATTGCGGATTTTCTACCTTCGCCGGATTTGGCGCGGTCGATCCCGAGATCGTTTATGCCAAGCTCGGCGCACTCGCCGAGGGTGCGGCGCTCGCCAGCCGGAGCCTGTGGTGAGCTTGCGCGAGCGCCTGCGGGCGGGCGAATTGCTGGCTGGGACCTGGATCAAGACGCCGCATCCTCATGTGGCCGAAGTGCTGGCGCTGAGCGCGCTCGATGTGCTGGTGCTCGATGCCGAGCACGCGCCATTTGATCGCGCCAGTCTCGACCTGTGCATTCTCGCAGCACGCGCCGGCGGCAAGCCGGTGCTGGTTCGCCCCGCCTCGGGCGACGCCGCGCAAATCCTGAACGCACTCGATTGCGGCGCGGATGGCGTGATCGTACCGCATATCCGGTCCGCAGAAGATGCCCGGGCGCTAGTGCGCGCGTGTCAGTATATTCCAGGCGGACGCGGCTTTGCGGGCAGCAGCCGCGCCGCTGGCTATACCACCCTTGGCATGGCCAAGCACCGCGCTGCTGCACAAGGCGTCACCATCATCGCCCAGATCGAGGATGTGGAAGCGGTGGAAGCCATCGAAGAAATTGCCGCCGTGGAGGGGATCGACGCATTGTTCATCGGCCGCGCCGACCTGACGATCAGCTACGGAGTAGAATCGCCCGATGACCCGATCGTGATCTCGGCCGTGGAACGCATCTGTGCGGCAGGGAAGGCGGCGGGGCGCACCGTCGGTATGTTCCTTGGCCGCGTGGCTGATGTGCCCGAATGGCGTTCAAAAGGCGCGAGTCTGTTTGTGCTACAATCGGATCAGGAGTTTCTGCTTAAAGGCGCAGCTGCGCTGGGAGACGCGGTAAGGTCTTCTGCGCAGTAACCGAAATCACCAAAAAAGCGGCTCCTTGAATGGTTCGCTTTTTGTCGTTTGTGGGCTTGCACGAAAGGCCTCACGCAGATCGCACCATAAATATCGTCGCGTTCTTACCGATCAGTTGATGCGTCCCAAAATCTGCAGGTACGGTCATCGTATCGCCGGCGGCGAGATCGACTGAACCGGCCGAGCCCTCGAGCTTGAGCCGACCAGCTTGCACGAACAGGACATGGCGGCCGGCAAGGCCGGCCATCTGCCCGTCAACCACGAGTCGATCGAGCGTGAAACCGTGCGGCCATCCGATGGGCGCGTCTGGGCCGATCAGCGTGGCGCTTGTGGTTGCCGCCCGGATCACCAGACGCTGGGCCTGCTCGGGGGTGGGCCGCGTGAGCACCGCAACCTGATCAGCCGAAGTCATCGGCATCGGCGCGACATCGGCGGGCAGCGTCTCGCCCGCTTGGGTATCCACGAGGCTCCCGTTTTCGAGCAGGACCAAGCCATAATCCTGCGCCATTTCGAACACCTTGGGTGCCCACAGCACGCGGCCGGGATTGTCCTGGCCCAGCACTGCCCACAAGAACCCGATGTCTTCGCCGACATTCGTGAACCCGCGGAACATGCCGGTCGGCAGTGAAATGGTGTCTCCCGGACGCAATATGACCTGCGCGTCGTCGCCGTGTTCACCCAGATCAAAGCGCCAGGTTCCGGTGTGGACGACGAAAACCTCGGCCGTATCGTGACTGTGCTGCGAATTGACACATCCGGGAGGCTGCCGCGCTCCGCCGATATTGAACCCGTGCGGTTCGGTAATGTGGACGTGCTGCGCCGGATTTTCCGACACACCGGGACCGATGATCGTGAAGTTTTCCTTGGCCTCCGAACCGGGGGTCCGGCAATCGATGAAGGCGTTGTAACACGGATTGAGATCGACATAGCGGACGACCCGGGTGAGCAGCTGCTCGGTTGTCCAGGTGTCAGCTCCACTAGCTCGCGTCATTTATCTTAAACTCCGACGTTACAGATTGCGCCTTGAACTTCTTTGCATACGCAGTCAATAAGCTCGGGCGAGGAGATACAGGAATGCCGAGTGATACCGCTGCGCGCGTCTTGCGATCGCCGTCCTTGCTTGGCGGGCCGACGGAAGGGCTGGCGGAATCGCACCAGCTGCACGCGTTTCATCCGGTCAACGACGGGGCCGGTGCCGGGTTTTTCACTGAGCACCTGGCCGCCCCCCTCGCCGCGGCCTTTCCGCACGGCGAGGAACGAACCGATATTGCGATGTCCGGAACTTTCCAGGGCGCTACCTGGCTCGCGCGCAGCGGCCACATTGCCGGGCGCTTCGAAGCGCCGCTGTTTGGGATTCCCGCCACCGGCCAAGCGGCATTCGTGCGTTTTGGTCGGTTTGAGCGGTTTGAAGGCGACCGGATCGCTGAGACAATCCTGATTCTCGATCTGCCGGCGCTGATGATGCAGGCCGGCTGCTGGCCGCTCGCCGCACCGCTCGGCCCGCTGCTGGTTGCTCCCGGACCTATCACGCGCGATGGCGTCGCTGCGGCACCGGTTCCTGACACCGACGGGCAGGACAGCCTGCGGCTGGTCGAAAACATGATCGGCGGATTGATGAAGTTCGACGGAAACCTCAAGACGATGGGGATGCGCGACTGTTGGACGGAAAATTTCTGGTGGTTTGGTCCGGCGCCGATCGGCAACTTTCGCGGGTTCGCGCATTACGAGAACGGGCATGCCGGACCATTCCTCAAGGCATTCCCCGATCGCGTGGGCGGCAACCACCGTGCGCGTTTTGGTGAACGCAACTATGTCTGCACGACCGGTTGGCCCAGCATCCATGCGACGCACACCGGTGGTGACTGGATCGGGCTGGCCGCGACCGGTAGGCCCGTGACCATGCGGGTCATGGATTTCTGGCGCCGAGACGGTGATTTGCTGGCGGAGAACTGGGTGATGATCGACATCCCCGAATTGTTAATTCAGATGGGCATCGATGTATTCGCAAGGATGTCGGCCCTGCTTCCCCCCGAAAGGACAACATAATGGCCGAGTGGCTGAAGCGCGGTGCTACCGCAGAGACGAAAGCCGATAGCGACCGCAAGGTGCGCGATACCGTCGAAGGCATCCTCGCAGACATCCAGACCCGCGGCGATGACGCTGTGCGCGAGATGTCGATCAAGTTCGACGGCTGGGACCGCGACAATTACCGGCTGAGTGGTTCCGAAATTCAGGATTGCATCGATCAGCTGACCGGCCAGGACCTGAAAGACATCGAATTCGCCCAGACCCAGGTGCGCAACTTCGCACAAATCCAGCGCAACTCGATGCAGGATGTCGAAGTGGAAACGCTCCCCGGGGTTGTGCTCGGGCACCGGCACATCCCGCTCAACGCGGCCGGCTGTTATGTTCCCGGGGGCAAATATCCGCTGCTCGCGTCGGCCCACATGAGCGTCATTACTGCCAAGGTTGCGGGGGTGCAGCGCGTCGTCACTTGCGCGCCGCCGTTCGGGGGCAAGCCCGCTCCGGCGATCGTCGCGGCGCAGGCGATGGCAGGAGCCGACGAGATCTGGTGCCTGGGCGGCATTCAGGCGGTAGGAGCGATGGCAATCGGCACGGCATCGATGCAGCCGGTCGATATCCTGGTCGGGCCCGGAAACGCATTCGTTGCCGAGGCCAAGCGTCAGCTGTTTGGACGGGTGGGCATCGACCTGTTCGCGGGGCCAACCGAAACGCTGGTGATCGCCGATGAAATCGGAGCGGACGGTGAATTGTGCGCGACCGATCTGCTCGGACAGGCCGAGCACGGCCCCGATTCTCCAGCCATCCTGCTGACCACCAGCCGCAAGCTGGCCGAGGAGACGATCCGCGAGGTCGAGCGCCTGCTCACCATCCTCCCCACCGCCGAAATTGCAAGGCGAGCATGGGACAGTTTCGGCGAGGTGATTGTTGCGGAAAGCGATGCGGAAATGGTCTGCATTGCCGACGAAATCGCGAGCGAGCACGTCCAGGTGATGACCCGCGATCCCGAATACTTCCTCGAACATATGACCAATTATGGCGCGCTGTTTTTGGGTGCGCGAACCAATGTCAGCTTTGGTGACAAAGTCATCGGAACCAACCACACCCTGCCGACGAAGAAGGCGGCGCGCTA
>JAYWBP010000062.1:0-46814 GCA_043781375.1 Novosphingobium sp. | reverse complement strand
CGGCCAAGAGCTGGAGAACCCAGCGAGGTCCTTGCCTGGCGACGGGCGAACAGCGCCAGCATTCGGCAGACCTGCGAACGGTTCGGGCTCTCGAAGGCTACTGTGGCGCGATATTGCGCGACTGACCGAGCTCGGACCGGTGCCTGAACAATTACTCCCTTCCGGCCATACATGTGCCCGCCCCGGAAATCATGGCATTTTACTAGGTAAACGCGGTTCGAATCGGTCGTGTGCGAGTGTGACGGCTTGTACTGGCGAGGCCTCAATCGAGAGGAAGCAAGCCTATGTTTGCAAGTGCCGAACCCTGGGACCTTGGACGTAGATGGCCCGCCTGATGACAGCCGAGCAGGTCTGCGAAGAGTTTGGGGTGCCCTCACCCCGGACGGTAAAGACCATGCGACAGCAAGGATTGGTTGCCGTGAGACTCGGGCGGAGCTACCTGTTCGATGCCGACGATGTCGCGACGTTCATTCAGGCCCGCAAAACATGCCCCGCATCAACCGAGGTCCAGCTCTTGAATGGAGGGAGGAGCGAGGGCTCTTCTACGTCAAGTGGTTCGAAGGCGGAGCTAGACGCAGGCGTTCAACGGGCACAAGCGATCGCCGACATGCTGAAAAAGCTCTCGCGGAATTCATCGGGCAAAGTCATCAACCCCAACACGGGCCGCGCGACCCTGGCAGCGTAACTGTGGCGGAGGTGCTGGGCCACTACGGTGAGACCCACGCCCCGACGGTTGCTGACCCCTCGCGCATTGCCTACTGCATCCAGGCGCTGCTCCCCTACTGGGGGACCAAGTCCATCAGCACCATCAGCAAGCAGACCGTCGCCAGCTACATTACGCAGCGTGGGATGAAGCCCGGGACGGTGCGGCGCGAACTCACTACCCTGCGTGCGGCCATCAACCTCATGGTCAAGGACAACCTGTTGACACAGGCCATCCACGTCCAGCTGCCGAACAAGCCCACGGGCAAGGAACGCTGGCTAACACTGAACGAGGCAGCACGGCTGCTCAACGCCTCCCGGCACGCAGGCCGCAACGGACGGCACTACCTCCCCCTGTTCATCATGATTGGACTCTATACCGGGGCGCGCAAGACCGCGATCCTGGAACTGACCTGGGAGCATGTCGATCTCGAGCAAGGCCGGATCGACTTCGCCCGCAAGGATGGGGCGGAGACGAATAAGCGCCGAGCTCGGCTCCCGATCCCCCGGCAGCTGATGACCTTCCTAAGGTTCGCCTGGGAGCGACGGACAAGCGACACCGGCCCTGTGGTCCACGATGGTGGCCGGCCTCTGCTCCGCATCGACCACGGCTTCAGACAGGCCGCACGTCGGGCTGACCTGGTGGGCGTGTCACCGCACACGCTCAGGCACACCCGGGGGACGTGGATGGCCCAGCGGGGCGTAGACCTGTTCATGATAGCGGGCTGGCTGGGTCAATCGAGCACGACCACCGCCGAACTATATTCGCACCATCACCCGAACTTCATGGAGGATGCCAAGCTGGCGGCTGAGAGGAGATAGCGTGGGGCAGTTATGGGGCAGTTACCCCCGCCGATTCACGTCTTGTTCCGAACCTGATCGTATCCTAAGCCATTGAAAAGATATGAATCGAGGCCCCAATTCAGTCTTCGGGAGGCAGGGGCCGGAGGTTCGAATCCTCTTTCCCCGACCAATTCGCTTTCGCGGTTCGCTCAACCGCCGCGCAGCAACTGCCAATTCGCAGTGTCGGCTTAGCCGCCACGCAGCAACTGCCAATTCGCAGTGTCGGCTTAGCCGCCACGCAGCAGCTGGACGCCGTAATCGCGTTCGAACAGGTACAGCAACAAGCGCGCGGCCTCACCACGAGAACTGGCGAGGCCGCCATCGCGATCAATCAGCAGCCGAGCGTCGTTATGTGCCAGCGGTAGCAGGCGGGTAATCTGCTCGAGATCGGCGACCTTGAACGGGGTGTCGCCAGACTGGCGTGTGCCCAGCAATTCACCCCCGCCGCGCAGACGCAAATCCTCCTCGGCGAGGCGAAATCCGTCTTGCGTCTCGCGCATCAAGGCCAGCCGCTCGCGGGCGGTCTCTGACAGAGTGGTTCCTCGCAGCAACAGACACACCGACTTGTCCGCCCCGCGCCCGACCCGGCCGCGCAACTGGTGGAGCTGGGCCAGACCGAAGCGCTCGGCCTGCTCGATCACCATCAAGGTGGCATTGGGCACATCCACGCCCACCTCGATCACCGTGGTGGCGACCAACAATCGCGCCTGCCCGCTGGAAAAGCGCTCCATCGCCGCGTCTTTGACCTCTGGCCGCAATTGCCCATGAATCAGCACGACGCCTTCGCCGAACCGCTCGCGCAAGACGGCATAGCGGGCTTCGGCTGCGGCGAGATCGTTACTCTCGTTTTCACGGACCATCGGGCAGACCCAATAAGCCTGACCGCCGCCCTCCAGATGCCGCGCCAGGCCACCGACGACATCGTCGAGCCGCTCCAGCGCCACCACGCGCGTGTCGATCGGCTGGCGGTCTGGCGGCATCTCGTCGAGCCGCGAGACGTCCATCTCGCCATATTGCGCCAGGGTCAGGGTGCGCGGGATCGGGGTAGCGGTCATCGCCAGGCAGTGCGGCACACGCTTGCCCTTTTGTGTGAGCATGAGCCGCTGGCCCACGCCGAACCGGTGCTGCTCGTCGATCACCACCAGCGCGAGGTTCTTGTAGGCGACCGTATCCTGAAAAATCGCATGGGTGCCGATGCAGATATCGATGCTGCCATCGAGCAGGCCCATGAGGATCGATTCGCGCGCCCGGCCTTTGTCCCGCCCGGTGAGGATCGCGATGGTCACGCCCGTCCCTGCCGCCAATCGGGTCAGCGTGGCATGGTGCTGACGGGCGAGGATTTCAGTAGGAGCAAGCAGCGCAGCCTGCGCTCCGGCCTCGACCGCGATCAGCATGGCTTCTAGCGCAACCACAGTCTTGCCCGAACCGACGTCTCCCTGGAGCAACCGCAGCATCGGCACACCTTGGACCAGATCGCCCTCGATCTCGGCAATCGAGCGCTGTTGTGCCCCGGTCAGCCCGAACGGCAGCGACAGCCGCCCACGCAATCGTCCGTCGCCGCTCAGAGGCGTTCCCCGCCGCGCGCGGTTGGCATTTCGGACCAGCATCAGGGCCAGGCTGCTGGCGAGCAATTCGTCATAGGCCAGCCGGTCGCGCGCGCCGGAATGCTCGCCGCGATGCGCCTGGGCCATGGCGTCGTGCCAGTCGGGCCATTGCATCTTTTCGAGCAGTCCTGGCTCGATCCACTCGGGCAGTTCGGGCAAGATCGCCAGTGCCTGCTGCACCAGCGCCGCCAGCCGCCCCAGGGTCAGCCCATCGGATAGCGCATAGATCGGCTCACATAATGCTCCAAGCGCCGCGCTGCCTTCCTCCGACACGTGATCGGGATGGACGATCTGGAGCAATTGCCCGTACTGATCCAGCCGCCCGGCGATCCACCGCTTCTCGCCCAAGGGCAGCGCCTTCTTGGCCCAGCCGGTGTTGCGCCCGAAATAGGTGATCGCCGCGATATTGCCGAGCGCATCCTCAGCCAGCACCCGAAACGGCCCACGCCCGGGTGAACTGCGATACTCGCGCGGGGTCAGCGCGACGACGATCTGCTCACCGGGGCTTGCGTCATCGAGATCGCTCACCGCGCGGCGCTGCACGAAGCGGTCGGGCAGATGATAGGCCAGATCGCGCACCCGGGTCAGCGCCAGCCGCTCCAGCGGACGCGCCAGCCCCGGGCCGACGCCCTTGAGACTGTCAGCGGCAACGAACAGCGGGTTGAGGCGATCGGGACGCATTCGTGGCCTATAGCTTGCTTGCCTCGCTCCCGGCCATCCCCTACCCGCGCGCCATGACCGCTGCCGTCACCGATCCCGCCCGCCTTCGCCGCCTCGGGTTCCGCGCGTGGCACCGCGGCACGCGTGAGGCGGACTACATGATCGGCGGGTTCTTCGATCGCTATTCGGCCCGCTGGGAGGAGGCCGAACTGGTCTGGTACGAAGCCATGATCGATGAGGACGACGTCGATATCATGGCCTGGGCGCTGGGAACGCTGCCGGTGCCGGAGCGCTATGCAGGATTTCAGATGACGCTCATGCAAAAGCTCGATTACGTCCAGATTGCGCGCTGACACGTCCACCTGGAGCAGGTAAGGGCTCCTGACCTCACATCCCAACTCCGCTCAGCCTGAACTCGTCGAAGGCCGCGCGGGGACGTTCCTCATGCGTGATCGATGCCTGACCTAACCCAGATCCTCTCCGCCAAGACTCCGCTGACCCTCGCCGCAATCGCGCGCGGGAGCCAGCCGTTGGTGCTCGCCGACCTCGCCCGGGCCAGCAAAGCGCGCGCGGTATTCGTCGCGGCGGACGAGGCGGCAATGCGCGCGATCAGCGATGCCGCAGCCTATTTCGCGCCCGAACTCGACGTGATCGACTTCCCCGCGTGGGACTGTCTGCCTTACGACCGCTCGAGCCCGGCGCTGTCGGTCAGCGCGCGGCGGCTGTCGGCGCTGCACCGGCTGCAGGCCCCCCACCCTGGCCCGCAGCTGCTGGTGACCACGATAAACGCACTGCTCCAGCGCGTCCTGACCCCGTTCCGCATCCGCGAATCGGTGCGGCTGCTCAAGCCAGGGATGGAGATCAACCGCGAAAGCCTGATCGCGCTGCTCCAACGTCAGGGCTATTCGCGCACCGATACCGTGGCCGATGCCGGCGAGTACGCGGTGCGCGGGTCGATCTTCGACATTTTCCCCTCGGGTCTGGAACAGGGCCTGCGCCTCGATTTCTTTGGCGACGAGCTGGAAACGCTGCGGCTGTTCGATCCCAACAGCCAGCGGTCATCCGGCTCGGTTCCTCAACACCTGCTGCTGCCCGCCAGCGAGGCGCTGTTCGACGACGACACGGTCAAGCGCTTCCGCGCCCGCTATCGCGAGCAGTTCGGCGCCAATGCGACCACCGATCCGCTCTACCAGGCGGTCAGCGAAGGGCGGCGGCTGGCCGGGATCGAGCACTGGATGCCGTTGTTCGAAGAACGGCTGGTCACGCTGTTCGATCACCTCCAACCCGGCGACCTGTGCCTGATCGACACGGCAGCTTTGGGCGCAGCGGACGAGCGTCTGGCCGACATCGCCGACTATTTCGCCGCGCGCCGCGATACTTCGGGCAAGGCCGCAGGCTCCTATCGCCCGGTCGAACCGGCCGCGCTGTATCTCTCCAAAAACGAACTGGACACGCATCTGGCGCAGTGGCCGGTCCACCGTGCGACCGCCTTCGCCGAGCCGGAAAGCGTTAAAGTCATCGATTTCGGCTTCTCCAGCGGGCGGGACTTTTCGCCCGAGCGCGCGCGCGGCGACAATGTCTACGATGCCGCGGCGCGCTATCTCGAAGGCGTTGCCAAGTCCGGGCGCAAGGCCATCGTCGCCGCCTACACACTCGGCAGCCGCGCGCGCATTTCCGCGATCCTGAGCGAAGCTGCGGGCCGCGCATTCCCACTGGCGGAGAGCTGGCAGGAGGCGCAGGGCATTGCCGCCAGGGCGGTTCCGGTCGCTCTCGTCCTCCCCCTCGAAACCGGCTTTGCCAATGCCGAGTTGGAGCTGGTTACCGAGCAGGACATCCTGGGTGATCGCCTTGTCCGCCGCCGCAAGAAGCGCAAGGACGCCGACGCCTTTCTCGCCGAACTGGCCGCGCTGACCCCGGGCGACCTTGTTGTCCACATGGACCACGGCATCGGGCGTTATGAAGGCCTGCAGTCGATCCCGGTCGGCCAGAGTCCGCACGATTGCGTGATGCTCAGCTATGCCGGGGGCGATAAACTTTACATCCCGGTCGAGAATATCGACGTCCTCTCGCGCTATGGTAGCGAGCACGAAGGCGCCACGCTCGACCGGCTGGGCGGCGAGGCCTGGCAAAAACGCAAGAGCCGACTCAAAGAGCGCATTCGCGAGATTGCCCACGAGTTGCTCCGCACTGCTGCCGCGCGCGCCTTGCGCCATGCCCCAGCCTTGGTGCCCGAACCAGCCAGCTACGACCAGTTTGTCGATCGCTTCCCGTGGCAGGAGACCGATGATCAGGACCGCGCGATCGAAGATGTCTTGTCCGATCTGGCGGAGGGCAAGCCGATGGACCGGCTGGTCTGCGGTGACGTTGGCTTCGGCAAGACCGAGGTCGCCCTGCGTGCGGCGTTCGTCGCGGCAATGAACGGGCAGCAAGTCGCCGTCGTGGCGCCAACCACGCTGCTCGCTCGCCAGCATTATTCCAGTTTTGTCGCGCGCTTCGCCGGGTTCCCGCTGGAGATCGGGCGTCTGTCGCGGCTGGTCCCACCCAAGGAAGCCAATGAAACCCGCGCCGGGCTGATCGAGGGCAAGGTCGATATCGTCATTGGAACCCATGCGCTGCTGTCCAAGTCGGTCGGGTTCAGGCAGCTCGGGCTGGTGATCGTCGACGAGGAGCAGCGCTTTGGCGTCGGCCACAAGGAGAAGCTCAAGCAGCTGCGTGCCAACGTCCACATGCTGACGCTCACCGCCACCCCGATCCCGCGTACGCTGCAGATGGCGATGTCGGGCCTGCGCGAGTTGTCGACCATCCAAACCCCGCCGGTGGATCGCCTGGCAATACGCACCTACGTGCTCGAATGGGACGAAATCGTGATGCGCGAGGCGCTGCTGCGCGAACACCATCGCGGCGGGCAGAGCTTTATCGTCGTGCCGCGCATCGCCGATATGCCCGAGCTGGAGGAATGGCTCCGCAAGGCGGTGCCCGAAGTCAAATTCGTCGCCGCGCACGGCCAGATGAGCCCTACCGAAGTCGAGGACCGGATGGGGGCGTTCTACGACCGGCGCTATGACGTGCTGCTCTCAACCACCATCGTCGAGAGCGGGCTCGATATCCCCAGCGCCAACACCATCATCATTCACCGTGCTGACCGCTTTGGCCTCGCCCAGCTCTATCAACTGCGCGGGCGAGTCGGACGCTCGAAACTGCGTGCCTATGCCTACCTGACCACGCAAGCCGACCACCAGTTGTCAGAAGTTGCCCAGAAACGCCTAAAAGTGCTGGGCGATCTTGACAGCCTGGGCGCCGGTTTCCAGCTCGCCAGCCACGATCTAGACATCCGCGGCGCAGGAAACCTGCTGGGCGACGAACAATCCGGTCACATCCGCGAAGTCGGGTTCGAGCTTTACCAGTCGATGCTCGAGGATGCGATCCTGGCGGCCAAGGCCGGAGAACTCGGCCTGGAGCGCGAGCGCAGCGCGCTCAGCCCGCAGATCACCGTCGACGCTCCGATCATGATTCCCGAGGACTATGTCCCCGACCTCGCCGTGCGCATGGCGCTCTACCGCCGCCTCAACGACGCCGCCGACCAGGATGAGATCGAATCGCTCTCCGCAGAAATGATCGATCGTTTCGGGGCCTTGCCCAAGCCGACCGCCAACCTGGTCCGCCTGATCACGATCAAGCGCCAGGCGATCGAGGCCAACATTTCCAAAATCGATGTCGGCGCGAAGGGAACTCTGGTGACCTTCCACAACGATACCTTCCCTGACCCCGCCGGGCTTATCGCCTATGCCTCGCGGCTGGAAGGCACGATCAAGCTGCGGCCCGACAACAAGCTGGTGGTGACGCGCACATGGACCGATCCCAAGGCCCGGCTGCATGGATTGCTGCAACTGACCAAGGGGTTGAGCGCGATTGCGCGGAAGGCAGCGACTTAGCTGACCCCATAACCACGTTCCGTTCGAATCGAGCGAAGTCGAGATACGTGCCCTCGGTGTCTCGACTGCCCTCGGTGTCTCGACTGCGCTCGACAGAAACGAAGGTTTTTTGGATTAGGAATTTGCCAGACCAGCAAACTGCCCCGCCGACATCGGCTGCGCGCGCAAAAAGCCCTGATACGTCGCGCAACCCTCTGCCGCCACCAGCGCGCGCTGGGCTTCGCTTTCGATCCCCTCGGCAATCACCTCCAGATCGAGTGCGCGGGCCATTGCGACGATCGCGCGGAGCACCGCCAGATCGCGCGGATCGCTGGTGATGCCGTCGATCATCGAGCGGTCGAGCTTGAGGTAATCGAGCGGCAGCAGCTTGAGATAGCGGAAGTTGCAGAACCCCGCGCCGAAGTCATCGAGCGCCACGCGCACGCCGCTGTCGGCCAAGACCTGCAAACTGCGCCGCGCCTGCTGGACATCGCCGAGCAAGGCTTGTTCGGTAACTTCCAGCGTCAGCCGGTCAGCCGGAAATGCGCTTGCCGCGATGGTCGCGCCGAGGTCTTCGGCAAAGCTGGCCGCGGCCAGATCGGCGGCGGTGACGTTGAGCGAAAGGCGCAGTGGTGTCGGCCACAATGCGGCCCCGGCCAATGCCAGCCGGGCGATATGGCGCGACAAGGGCGCGACGTGATCGGTGCGTTCGGCCACTGCGAACAGAGCCCCGGCCCCGATCCGGCCCAGCGTCGGATGATTCCACCGGGCCAGCGCCTCGGCCCCGGTCAGGCGATCGTCATGCGCGCCGAATTGCGGCTGGTAGAGAATCTCGATCTGGTCGCCGTCGATCGCGCCAAGCAAGTCACCTTCCAGTTCGGCCGCGGTCCTTCCCGGCGGCGATACCTCGCCATCGGCCCAGACAAGGCGGCGGCCCTGCTGGCGCTGGGCGATGGCGAGGGCTTGCGAGAGCCGGTCGATGATCGATTCCGCACCCTCTCCCGGCACCCCGCGCAATAGCGCAATCCGCGGACTCAGCCGCATCGCCCCGTTTTTGCCTGCGATCGGTTTTGCAACGATATCGGCTAACGCCTCGGCAAAAACCTGCCAGCGATCGCGGCTGCAGGCCTCGCTGGCGACGAGCAGAAAGGTTCCTCCGCCCGCGTGTGCGGCAAGCCACGGCCCGTCGAGTTCGGCCCCGGCAAAGTGACTGATCCGTGCGCCCAGTTCGGCCAGCGCCACGTCGCCCGCAGCCGCGCCATAAGCGAGGTTGACTGCATCGAACCGCCGCAATCCAAGCAACAATGCATGAAGCCCCGCGCCCTCGGCCCATTCGGCCAGACGGCGCCGCGCGGTATCGATCCCGGGCAAGCCGGTCACGCCGTCACGCAAGGGTGCTGGGAAAGCCGATTCGGCAAGCGGGCGGGATCCGTTCATAACCCGCTCGCATAGCGCAAAGCCCTTCACAAAGCCTTGCCCGACAAGCGCCGATTGCCAAAGCCCTGGCCCCGGGCCATATCACGGGCACAATCATTCAGCGAATGGCGAGAGTTTTCCAGCGATGAGCAAGCAGATGCGACTGGCCTTGCTCGCCTCCGACAGCGACCGCGCGCAGGGCGCCGCCACCGCGATCGCCACGGCCCACACCTGGGTTCCGCTGGACGAGGCCGAGGCGGTGGTCGTCTTGGGCGGCGACGGCTACCTGCTCCACGTCCTCCACCAGATGCTCGACGATGGCCGCGTTCTGCCCGCTTATGGCCTGAACCATGGCACCGTCGGCTTCCTGATGAACCGCGCGAAAAGTAGCCGCACGATTACCGAGCGTGTCGCCCGCGCCCGGACCGTGGCGGTTGCCCCGCTGGAAATGGTCGCGACCACCAACCAGGGCACCGAACACCGCTTCTACGCGATCAATGAGGTCTCGCTCCTGCGCGAAACGCGCCAGTCGGCCCGGCTCGAAGTCAGCGTCAACGGCAAGGTACGCATGGCCGAACTGTCGTGCGACGGCGTGCTGGTGGCCACTCCGGCGGGCTCGACGGCCTACAACCTCTCGGCCCATGGCCCGATCCTGCCGCTCGGCTCGAACATGCTGGCGCTGACCCCGATCAGTCCGTTCCGCCCCCGCCGCTGGCGCGGGGCGATCCTGCCCGACAACTATGAAGTCGCCTTCACCGTGCTCGAACCGACCAAGCGGCCAGTGGCTGCCGTGGCCGACCAGAAGGAAGTGCGCGACATCCGCCGCGTCACCGTCGCGATCGCCCGCGACCGCCAACTGACCTTGCTGTTCGACCGCAATTCAAGCCTCGAAGAACGCATTTTTGCCGAGCAGTTCCAGGTTTGACGCTTGAAGCAATTCAGCCACACACCCTTGCCAAACCGCCTCGCCCTGTTATAGGCCCACCCCTGCCACGGGGGAGACCCCACGGTTGTTCCCCGATAGCTCAGTGGTAGAGCATTCGACTGTTAATCGAATGGCCGTAGGTTCGAATCCTACTCGGGGAGCCACTTTTCCAAAACCCTGAAACCTTGCCTGGCGCGCTTACCCCGCCGCCCCATGGCAATGCTTGTACTTCTGCCCTGAACCACATGGGCAGGCGGCGTTGCGGCTGATTTCCATGTCGGCGTAAGGATTGTCGCCGTCGAGCACGGCTGAAGCCGCGCCCAGTTCGCGCGAGCCGAGAGCAGCCGGATGGGCGCCGGTGTCAGCGAAGGCGTTCTCTCCGAAACTGCCACCGAAACCGCCGAAATTACCGGTCAGGAAATCGGGCAGATCGGGCAGCTGGAAAGCATTGGGATCGGGCATCCGGATTTCGCTGGTCGAGAGAATCCGGGTGACGTCTTCGCGGATCGCTTCGAGCATCTTCTCGAACAGCCCGAAGGCTTCCTGCTTGTACTCATTGATCGGCGTTTTCTGCGCGTAAGCTCGCAGGAACACGACCTGGCGCAGCGCGTCGAGTGTCGCGAGGTGCTCCTTCCAGTAATGGTCGAGCCGCTCGAGCAGCACGCTCTTTTCGACCTGGCGCCACATCGCATGGTCGTTGGAAGCGATCTTGTGAGCCATGTGTTCGTCGGCCAGAGCAGTCAGGTGCTCCTCGATCATTTGCGGTTCGACACCGTCTTCAGTGAGCCAGTCGCCTATCGGAGCGATCACGCCCAGGACGTCGGTCGTGCGCGCCTTCAGGCCCTCGACATCCCATTGTTCAGGGTATGAGCCCGGCGGGCAGGCATCGCCGACTAGCGCGTTGACGGTGTCGTGGCGCATGTCGATCACCACATCGTCGACCGCTTCGGCATCCATGATGTCCGAGCGCTGCTCGTAGATCACCTTGCGCTGGTCGTTCATCACGTCGTCGTATTCAACGACCTGCTTGCGGATATCGTAATTGCGCGCCTCGACCTTTTTCTGCGCGGTCTCGATCGCCTTGGACAGCCACTTCGAGCCGATCGCTTCGCCATCGGCAAGGTTGGAATTCATCATCCGGCTGAACAGCGTGTCTGGCCCGAAGATGCGCAGCAAGTCATCCTCCAGGCAGAGGTAAAAGCGCGACAGGCCGGGATCGCCCTGACGGCCCGAGCGGCCGCGCAGCTGGTTGTCGATGCGGCGGCTTTCGTGACGTTCGGTGCCCAGCACGAACAGCCCGCCGGCTTCGAGCACGAGACGCTTTTGCTCGGCGACCTCATCCTTGATCTGCTGGATCGCAGCGTCGCGCTCGGGCCCGGCGGGCAAGTCGCGCAGTTCGTCCTCGGTGCGGAATTCGACATTACCGCCAAGCTGGATGTCGGTGCCGCGCCCGGCCATGTTGGTGGCGATGGTCACTGCGCCAAGGCCCCCCGCCTGGGCCACGATATGCGCTTCCATCTCGTGGAAGCGGGCGTTGAGAACGTTGTGCTTGACCCCCTCGGCATTGAGATATTCGGATAAAAGCTCGGACTTTTCGATCGACACCGTCCCGACCAGCACCGGCTGGCCGATCTCGTTCTTTTCACGAATGGCCTTGGCGATCGCCTGAAACTTGTCGGCGGTATTCTTGTAGAACTCGTCCTCCTCGTCGATCCGCAAAACCGCCACGTTCGTGGGGATCGAAACGACGTTCATCTTGTAGATGTCGTAGAATTCCGGGGCCTCGGTAGCGGCGGTGCCGGTCATGCCCGAGAGCTTGGGATACATTCGGAAATAGTTCTGAAAAGTGATCGAAGCCATGGTCTGATTCTCGGGTTCGATCTCGACGCCTTCCTTGGCTTCGACCGCCTGGTGGAGACCGTTGGCCCAGCGCCGCCCGTCCATCATCCGCCCGGTGAACTCATCGATGATGATGACCTTGTCGTCCTTGACGATGTAGTCGATGTCGCGCTTGAACATCACGTTGGCCTTGAGCGACTGGTCAAGGTGGTGGACGATCTGGGTGTTCTCAACGTCGTAGAGATTCGAGCCTTCGAGCAGCCCGGCTTCCTCCAGCATCCGCTCGGCACGCTCAACTCCGTCCTCGGTCAGCATGATCGACTTGGTCTTCTCGTCCGCCTCATAGTCCTCGGGCACGATGCGCTTCACGATCGTATCGACCTGGAGGTACTGCTCGGCCTTGTCGTCGGTTGGGCCAGAGATGATCAGCGGGGTACGGGCCTCGTCGATCAGGATCGAATCGACCTCATCGACGATCGCATAGTTGAACTTGCGCTGCACCATCTGGCCACGCTCGTGCTTCATGTTGTCGCGCAGGTAATCGAAACCGAGCTCGTTGTTGGTGGCATAGGTGATGTCCGAATTATAAGCTTCGCGGCGTTCATCCTCGTTAAGGTTGGGCACAATCACGCCCACGGTCAGGCCCAGGTAGCGATAGATCTGCCCCATCCACTCGCTGTCGCGGCGGGCGAGGTAATCGTTGACGGTAACGACGTGAACGCCCTTGCCCTCGATCGCATTGAGATAGACTGCCAGCGTGGCCACGAGCGTCTTGCCTTCGCCTGTACGCATCTCGGCGATCTCGCCGCGGTGGAGCACCATGCCACCGACCATCTGAACGTCGAAGTGCCGCATCCCGAGCACGCGCTTGCCCGCCTCGCGGACGGTCGCAAAAGCCTCGGGGAGGATTTCGTCGAGGCTGTGGCCCTTGGCGAGAAGCTGGCGCAAGCGCTCGGTCTGGCCTTGCAGCTCTTCCTCACTCATCGCTTCGAATTGGGGCTCCAGCCCGGCAATTTGCTGCACGGCCTTGTCGAGCGACTTGACATAACGATCGTTGGACGAGCCGAAAACGGCCTTGGCGAGGGCGCCGAGCATGAGAATTCCTGACTATATCGATAGGACTGAACGCGGGCATCATCACCCGACGCGGCGCTAAATTTGGGGCGGAAGTGCGTAAAAAACGCTACTCGCGCGCTCGGTCGATCCCAACAAGCACGGTTGCGACGGCAACCTGCAGGGGCAGCCAGACTGTCCGCGTAATGGCAATCGGAACCCGCTGGCGCTTGGCTCGGACCAGATCAAGGTTGGCGACCCGCGCTTCACTCCGCACCGCGCCGACCCGAGCGCTCGCCCCGATCTCGACATCCGCACCCGCGCACAACCGCGCCTGCGCGGGCGAAACCTGCGCGACAAGGCCCGTAAGCAGGGCGATCAGGGTGAGAAGAACGCGGTTCATTAGTGAGCCTCAGATAGGCATTGCGGGAGCTTGCGTCCAGCCCATGCGCAAACGGCGTGGACGCAAGGCCTTCTGCTTCCTAAAGCGCGGAACATGTCCGAAGCCGTATCGCCCCTCGCCCGGCCCTTTCCCGCGATCCCGCCGATTGCCGGTGTCACCACGCGGATCGCGCGCGCTGGCTACAAAGACTGGGGGCGGTGCGACCTAACCTATCTGGAATTCACGCCAGGAACTGCGGTTGCGGGCGTGTTCACGCGCAATGTCTGCTGTTCCTCGGAGGTCGAAATGGGCCGCGAGCAGGTGCTTGGGGGGAGCGCGCGGGCGCTGGTGGTCAATGCCGGCAATTCCAACGCCTTCACCGGCCATCGCGGGCGCGCGGCGGTTGAGCAGATCATGGGCCAGGTCGCAGCAAGTCTGGGCTGTGCCGACAGCGAGGTGTTCGTCTCATCCACCGGCGTGATCGGCGTGCCCCTGCCGCTGGACAAGGCGCGCGCCGGGGTTGCGGCGGCGCTGTCTGCCCAGCCTTGTTCGTGGGAAGAGGCGGCGCGGACTATCGGCACGACCGATACTTTCCCCAAGGGCGCGCTTGTCACGGCGATTGTCGATGGGCGGACGGTGACGCTCGGCGCGATCATCAAGGGATCGGGCATGATCGCACCCGATATGGCAACGATGCTCGGCTATATCGTCACCGATGCGGCAGTGGCGCCCGCCTTCCTGCAGCAGTTACTGAGCGCGGCCAATACCCGCAGTTTCAGCTGCATCACCGTCGATTCGGATACCTCGACCAGCGACACGGTGCTGGCTTTTGCCACCGGCCAGGCAGGGAACACCCCGCTCGGCTCGTTCGCGGATGCAGGTGCAGACGCTTTCGCCGCCGCGCTAGGCGACATCTGCCGCCAACTCGCCCATCTGGTGGTGCGCGATGGCGAGGGTGCGCAGAAGTTCATCGCGATCAGCGTCAGCGGCGCGACCAGCGACGACAGCGCGCGACGGATCGGACTGGCAATTGCCAACTCGCCCTTGGTCAAAACCGCGATTGCCGGGGGCGATGCCAACTGGGGGCGCGTGGTTATGGCGGTGGGCAAAGCTGGCGAACCCGCCGACCGCGACCGCCTGTCGATCGGCTTCGGCGGCATCTGGGCCGCGCGCGACGGCCAGCCACTGCCAGATTACGACGAAGCGCCAGTGGCCGAACATCTGCGCGGCCAGGAAGTGACGATCGAGGTCGACCTGGGCGTGGGCGAAGGGCGCGCGACGGTGTGGACCTGTGATCTCACCCACGGCTACATCGCCATCAACGCGGACTATCGGAGTTGACACAAGACGCTCTCACACGCGCGGTCCGCGCCGCGATGGACGATGCCGCCGCGCGCGCGATCCTGCCGCACTATCGCACGCTCGCCGCCGACCAGATCGTCAGCAAGGCGGCAGACGACGTGGTCACCGTCGCTGATCATGAGAGCGAGGCGATCCTGATCGCGGCGCTTGGCCGGATCCTGCCCGATGCAAAGATCGTTGGCGAAGAAGGGGCCCATGCCGATGGCACCCAATTCGATCGTCTGGGCGCCGACCACTGCTGGATCATCGACCCGCTCGATGGAACCAATAATTTTGCCAAGGGCAAGCCACCGTTCGGCATCCTGATCGCACTGACCGAAGCGGGCGAAACGGTCGCCGGGTGGATCTACGATCCGCTGTCAGGCCGCTTTTGCCACGCCTTGCGCGGCGGCGGAGCTTACATCAACGGCGAGCGAGTGACGGCCCGGGCTAACGGAGGCGACAAGCCGATTGCGGCAATCTCGTTGATGTTCATGGACCCTGCCAAGCGCGAGGCGATCCGAGAACACATCGCCCCGCACTACACGCTCGTGGACATCCCGCGCTGCGCCGCCGAGCAATACCCGCGGCTGGTGCTGGGCCAGAACGACGTCTCGGTATTTGAGCGCACCCTGCCCTGGGACCATGCCGCTGGCGCCCTGTTCCTCAACGAAGCCGGCGGCAAGGCGGCGCGGCTGGATGGCTCGGCTTACCGGGTCGATGATCGCCGCAAGGGTATGATCGGGGCGAATTCGCCTGCGCTGTGGGATCAACTGGCGGAGAGAATGGCCGACCTTTAAAGCACGCTCTCCAGCCAGCTTTTAAGCTGGCTTTTTGGCGCTGCGCCCAGTTTGTGGGCAACCTGCTTGCCATTCTTGAACAGCACCATGAACGGGATCGACTGGACCCCGTATTGCGCTGGGGTGTCCGTCGAAGCCATGATGTCCATCTTGGCAATGGTCACCTTGTCGGCCAGTTCATCGCTGATTTCTTCCAGCGCCGGGCCGATCATCTTGCAGGGGCCGCACCAGTCAGCCCAAAAATCGACAAGCACGGGCTTGTCGGACTTAAGGACATCGGCGGCGAAGCTGGCGTCGGTGACGACTTTGGTGGGCATCGGAAAACTCCTGTTGTCTGCGCCTAATTTAGGGAGCCGCAGCGCAAGCACAACGGCTGGCGGCAAAAGCTTTAGTCGAAGCCCAGCAAGCCGTGTTTGTAGTTGATCAGGCGCGAGTCGGGAAGTTCGATCAGCTGCGGCGTCTGGGTATAAAGCAGCGCCGCCTCGATCCGCCGTCCGGGAAAGGTCACTTCCAGCGCCGCCACATATGCCGCCATCTGGCGCAGGATCGCCTCGGGCACCTGATCGAGCGAAGCTGGCGGGCGCCGCGCGGTCTTGAAGTCGACCAGACGGATGCGGTCGGGCTCGACCAGCAGGCGGTCGATTGTCCCGGCGACGACTTGCGTGCCAACCAGCGCCGCAATCGGCACTTCAGCCAGAGCAGACGGTCCGAACAGGTCGGCCCAGCGCGGATCGGCGATGACGGCGAGCGCCGCTGCAGCGATCTCGGCGCGCTCTCCATCGGCCGTGTCCGCAGCTTGCCTGACGAGCCAGCGCGACGCGGCCTGGGCACGATCGGGCGAGGGCACCTCTGGCAGCCGCTCAAGCAGGCGATGGATCAGCACCCCGCGCCGCGCCGCCGCCATGCCCGCAGCAGTGGCGAGCGGCGGATCTGCAGCATGGTCCTCGCCCAGCGACGAAGGCGCCAGCGGACGTGCCGGACGCGGTTCGGCACGGGGTGCGGCAGTCAGCCAGAGTGGCAACGGTGCACGCTCTGCAGTGTCGTTGGCGATCGCCGCAGTATTGTTCGAAATAGCAGGCATGGCCCCGAAATCGAGTCGCGCATCCCAGATCGGATCGGCCAGTTCCGCTTGTCCGGTGAAGAGCTCGGCCAGCTTGCCGTACCAGCTGTCCGGCGCGGGCGCTTTTTCATTCTTGCTCAGCGAGCCGGTCAGGAACAGTGCCTCTTCGGCGCGGGTCATCGCAACATACAGCAGTCGCCAATGCTCCTCCGCCTCGCCCGCCTCGGCAATCGCCTGAGCTTCAAGAATGCGGCCCAGATTTTCCTCCTTCCGCAGCGACGGAAGCGGCACTGTCCGGGCAGAAAACATAGCTTCGGCGCCGTCGGGCACCGACTCGGTAAGGTCGAGCGCGCCCGGATTGCGGCTCTTGGGATTGCCCGCGGCATCGGCCAGGATCACGATCGGCGCCTGCAAGCCCTTGGCACCATGAACCGTCATCACCCGGACCAGCGCGTTGCTGGCCTCAGCCTCGCGCTTCAACTCGCCGTCACCCGCATCGAACCAGGCGAGGAAGCCGAGCAGGCTGGGCGTGCCGCTGGCGACATAAGCGTGCGCGGCGTTGAGTAGCTCGTCGATCGCATCGTTGGCCTCTCGTCCCAGCCGTGCGATCAGTTTGCGCCGCCCCTGCCACGGTCCGACCAGCAGCCAGTGGAGCAAGGCTTGCGGCGGATCGAAATCGGCAATGGTAAGCAGCATACCGAGTTGCTCCATCGTCGCGGCCACTTCGGGGTGACGCGTCTGGCGCAGATGCGTCCACAGCCGAACGCCTGGCTCGCGATAGCCATGTTCGAGCAATTGCTCCTGGCTCCACCCGATCAAGGGCGAGGCCAGTAGGGCGGCAAGGTTAAGATCGTCGAGCGGCTGGGCGGCAAAGCGCAAGGCCGCGACCAGATCGCGCACCGCCAGCGGCGCGCCCAGGCGCAACCGGTCGACCCCCGCCACGGGAACCCCGGCAGCATGAAGCCGGGCAACGATTAGCCCGGCCAGTTCGCGCCGCTTGCGGACCAGGACCATGACGTCGCCCGGCCCCGCCCGGCGCGCGCCACCCTTCATCAGAGGGAAACCATCATCCATCCACGCTTTGATCTGTTGGGCGATCCGCTCGGCCAGCTGGCGGTCGGGGCGCGAAAGCCAGCCTTCCGAACCAGCATCCTCGTCACTTTCCTCTTCGGTTTCTTCTTCTCCAGCCCTCACCCCGACCGGACGCCACAGCGCGACATATCCCGCGCTCAGATCGCTGGTGTGGCGCTGCGGAGCTTCGTCCAGCCCGAACGCTTCGTGGCCAATGTGGCCGATCGCGCTGTCGACAAAATCGAGCACGGTCTGGCCCGAGCGAAACGATTGTCCCAGCCCAAATTTTTGAAGTGCGCGTGCTTCCGGCGCACCCGGCGAGCGCAGTGCATTCTCCGCTGCTCCGCGCATCATCAGATCGACTCGCTCACGCGCGATGCGGAAGTTTTCGGGATCGGTTCCTTGAAACCGGAAGATCGCCTGCTTGTAATCGCCGACCACGAACAGAGTGCGCATGACGTCGCCGCGCGCGCCCTGTCCGGCATAGAAATCGGCGATCAGCGCATTGATGATCTGCCACTGCGCGGCATTGGTATCCTGCGCCTCATCGACCAGGACATGATCGAAGCGCCGGTCGAGCTTGTAACGGATCCACTCCGCCAAGTCGCTGTTGTTGAGCAAATCGGCGGCCTTGCGAATCTGGTCGTCGAAATCGATGTAGCCTTCGCGTTGCTTGGCCGCGTCCCAGGCAATTGCAAAACGGCGGCCAAGAGTCAGGGCCGGGGTCAGCCGCTCAGCCAGCTCGATCAGGGTGCGCCGCTCGCGAATGGCCCGGATGCAGTCGGCCGCGCGCAGGATGCAGGCTTCGATATCGGGGTCGAATTTCGCAAGCGACTTGAGATCCTTGACCAGTCCTTTTTCGGTAAGCAAGGCTTTCGCCAGTTCGTCCAGCCCAGCAAGCCGGGCGTCCCCATCCCCGGCGAGCCAGTCGCCGATGACGGCCTGCGCCTTCTGGGCCGTCGCGGTGTTCCACAGCCGATGCACCGCCAGCGTATTGCGCAGCGCCGCGCAGTCGAACGCCTGATCCTCGCACATTACCGCCAGGTTCGACCCATCGGCGTCCGCCTCCAGCCCGATCAGGCGGTTCACGCGTGGTCGCAGCGGCGGGACCCAGGCGCCAAGACCAAACCACGCGTCGCGCGCATCGGCACAGCGCAGGAGGAACTTCTCGATCTGATCCGGGGTCATTCGCAACGCCATCGCGCCCAGCGCATCGAGCACTTCACTGTCCCCGACCCGCTCCGCCTCGACGAGCAGCGCCCCCATTTCCTGGCGAAACAGCAGGACGCGCTCGCGGTCCTCCATTGCGCGGGTGCCAGGAACGAGTCCGGCCTCAAACGGGAAGGCGCCAAGCAACCACTGGGCAAACGCATGGATCGTATCGATCCGCAAGCCACCGCCCGGGCAATCGAGCACCGCGGCAAACAGCGTGCGGGCGCGGGCGCATGACGACATGCCAGTCGGCGCACCGATCGCCTCAAGCGCTTTATGCAGGGCGATTTCGTCGAGCCGGACCCAACTCGCTAACGTGGAATTAATCCGCGCCGCCATCTCGGTTGCCCCGGCCTTGGTAAACGTCAGACACAGGATCTGTGATGGTGAAACGTCGTCCTGGAGCAATAGCCGCAACACGCGCGACGACAGCACCTGCGTCTTGCCGGTTCCGGCAGATGCGCTCAGCCAGACTGAATCGTCAGGCGCAACTGCCGCTTTCTGCTCGTCGCGCAGCGTGTAAACCTTGTCCCCGCTCATGGCCCGTCAGCTTCGGCATGACCCAGCCGCGGCAGCCATTCGTCGAGGCGCATCAGCTGGTCGTAGTCGGCATAGCTGGGCAGGTCAGGGTTGAGCCGGGCAGTGAACGGCTCTGAGCCCAGGATCCAGCGGTCGAGCGCTTGGTTGAGATAGCGTTCGGTTTCGGAGAGGAATTGCTCGCGCGGTACACCCGATTTGCGACCGATCTGGATAGGCTCCCTGACATAGCCAAAGTTGGCGCCAGTTTTCTCGCGCGCGAGCGACCAGTATTCGAAACGCTCGGGCTCGCCCTGGATGCCGTTAAAGCCTCCGCCGCGCGCGATCAGACCGATCAGGCCCAACTGCAGCGCGAAGCCCTCGATCACCATCTTCGGTTTAGGCGGACTGCCGGTCTTGTAATCGATGATCGCCAGGTTGCCGTCTGCCATGCGATCGATCCGGTCGGCGCGGCCGTGGATGCGGATGCCGCGCACGTGCATCTCGCCAGCGATCTCGGTGGCGAGGACCGTCCGCTCGCCCGAGCCCACGCAAGCCGCCGTCTCGGTATCGACCCATGCGAGCCCTGCCAGGAGCCGCGGCCGCCACAGCCGCCGCATCAGCGGATGGGCGCTCATTTTATCGAGCTCCTGCTCGGCAATTGTCACCAGTTCACCACTGTTGCCGCCAGCCTTGTGCCACGCGTCCAGGATCGCGTGAACGGCAGTCCCCTGCCACGCCGGCGTCGGCTCTGCATCAAGCGCATCGAGGCGCCTGAGCCCGAGGATCGAAGAGGCATAGAACTGGTATGGATCGCCGCGCAGCCGATCGAGGCCGGTCACCGCAATGGGCACGCGCCGTTGCTCGGCGCTCGGCATCGGCTGCGGGCGCGGATAGGGCGTCGCAAGCGGCGCATCGTCGATCGCTTGGGCCAGCCTCACGGCTTCGACTTCGCCATGATCGAGCGCCAGTTGCTTGCCCAGCATCGCCCGCACCCGCAGCACAAAGCGCGAGGAGATGACCGGGCCTGCACTGTCGCGGCGCGCGTGGCTGAGCACCACTTCGGGTGCGCCCAGCGCGGCGGCGAGATCGTGCGCCGAAAGGCCAATGCGGAAGTCTCCGCCCGGCACTCCTAGCGCGCGGAGCACGGCGGGGGCCAGCAAGGGGTCGGGCGTGGCTCCGGCGGGCCAGCTGCCTTCATGCAGCGCGCCGCAGATGACCAGATCGGCACGGCTCATCCGCGCCTCGATCAGGCCATAGATCGCCACGCGCGGATGGCCCCCCCACGGTGGACGCACCGCCACGCGGTCCATCGCATCGCGCAGGATAGTCGGCAATTCGGCAGGATCGATGCGGGTTCCAGCGGTCGAAGCAGCGTCGCGAAATTCCTCGACGAAGCTGGCCAGCCCCCGCCCATCGGCATCGCGCCAAACGGCGTCCCCGCACAGTTCGCTTGCAGATGTTGCCAGACCGTCAAGCAATTCGCCCAAACCGGATTGCTCACCGAAGAGGAATAATGGGGCGAGGATGGCTTCTACCCGCTCCCACCAGGCGCTGAACGCGGGGTTTTTGCGCTTCGCCACCACGGTGCGCAGCGGGGCCAGCCCGATTGCCTGCCGTGGTCCGCGCAAACGCAGGTCGAGCCCGCGTGCCGCTTCGAGCCAGGCCGGACGATCCTCGCCGCCGACCAGCGGATGCTCAAGCAAGGCGAGCAGCGCCACCGGCGCGGCCTCCTGCGCCAGCACATCGGCGAGTTGCAGCAGCACCCGGCCTGCGGCGGTCTGCGACAAGGGTCGCCCGGCAGTATCGTCGGCGGCGATATCCCAGCGCTTGAGATGCGCGATCACCCGCGCCGCCAGGCCCCGATCGGGGGTGATCAGGGCAACGCGTTTTTCGGGCACTTCAAGCGCCTGGCGGATCAGGATCGCGATGGCTTGCGCTTCCTCCCCCGGATGGGCGGTTTCCATTAGGCGGACCCCGGCCAGGCGCCGCTCGCTGGCCGGAAGATCGACCCAGCGCGCGCTGGCCGAGGGCGGCAGGAACAGGTTGGAGATCGCCCGGCTACGCTCGGGCTCTGCCGCAGACATACCCGCGCGGTGCCATGGGCGCACTTCGCTGCGCGCCACGCCCATCCGGTTGAGCAGCAGCTTGAGATGGTATTGCGGATGAGTCACCGCATCGCCAGCCCCGAACGGAGGCCCGCCCGACTCGGGAGGTTGCCCCGCCGAGCCGAGTGCATCCCAAACCTTGTCATCGAGCTTCAGATCAAGGTCGGGCAGGATCACCGCCCCGCGCGGCAGATCAGCGACGACGCGCAATAGCTTGGCCAGCGAGGGCGAGGCGCTGGTCACTCCCGCGGCAACCACCGGATGCGCAGGCGGTGCGGCTTTCCAGCGGGTGGCGGCATGATCGAACAAGCAGTTGCGCCGCGCCGGGGGATCGAGCATCCCGCGCGCTTCCAGTTCCACCTGCCAGGCGGTGCGCAGTTCAAGGAACCCGGCCAGGCTGTCGCCCCAATGCTGGGCCTGATCACCGACGATGCCGAGAACTTCGCTTTCCATCAGCGCGTCGGGATCGATCCCCTCGACCAGCAGCCGGTCGATCGTCCGCCCCATATCGAAAGCCTGGCGCAACCGCGCTGCATCGCCCAGCTTTGGACCGCGATCGAAGCGGCGCAGCAATTCGGCCAGGCGCAGCCAGCGCGCGGTCGGATCGGCAGCGGCGGGAATATTCGCCCCTTCGCCCAGCGGATCGAGCAATGGCCCGAGCGTTTCGTCGAGGTCGATGTCGCCGACCACGGCCATGCGCGGCAACAGCAAGCCACCCTGCGACAGGCGAACGAACGCTTCTGTCACGGTCCGCTCGGCGCGGCGGCTCGGGAGGAGCAGGGTAAGTCGCGCCAGGCCCAGCTCGCCCTCGCGGTAGCGTGGGATCAGTCCGGCGACGAGGGCATCAGCAAAGCCGCGATGGGCGGCAATCGAGAATATCTCGGGATAGCGAACTTGCCTTGCTGTGCCGCCCGGCTCAACCACGCGCGAGGAGCGCTTCGGTCAAAGCAATCGCGCCGGGCTCACCGACTTCGAACCACAATCCGGTATGGGCCAATCCAAAAAGACGCCCCTCGCCGATCGCGCGCTCCCACAGCATGTTGGTCGAGAACGCGCCTTCGGGCGCCTCACGCAGCAAGCGGTGCGAGACAATCTGGATGCCGGTGTAGATAAACGGGGCGATCCGGCCCGTGCGGCGCCGACTGACTCGCCCGCGCGGATCGAGATGGAAGTCGCCTTTGCCCACGTAATTGTGCGCCCGGTTGTGCGAAACGACCAGCAAGAGCGCGTCCATCACCCTGGGATCCCAGGCGTTCGACAGCTCACAGAAAACATTTTGCGGACCATCAAGCCAGATGTTGTCGCTATTCAGGCAAAAGAACGGATCGGGCAGCAAAGCTTGTGCCCTGACCATCCCGCCACCGGTTTCAAGCAGCAGCGCGCGCTCATCAGACAGAGCAATCGTGGGAGCCTTGCGCGGTGCCAGATGAGCCTCCACCGCGTCGGCCAGGTAATGCGTGTTGACAACTACGCGAGCCACTCCGGCATCGGCCAGATGATCCAGGCTGTAGTCGATCAGCGCCTTGCCCGCGACGCGAACCAACGGCTTGGGTCGCGAAGCAGTGAGCGGCCGCATCCTCTTGCCCAGCCCGGCGGCCATGACCATCGCAGTATCGCTGGCCAGCTTGCGCGCGGTCATGCCGCGAAGCTGCCGCCGCCGGCTTCGCGCAGCGCGGCGGGGATATTGGCATCGAACCAGGCCGCCAGCGGGGCCAGCGCGGGGTGCTGCAGGTCGCGCTCCAGCAGGGCCCAGACCCGTGGTATCAGATCGAGATAGCGCGGCTTGCCGTCGCGCTTCGACAAGCGGACGAAAATGCCGACGATCTTGGCATTACGCTGCGCGCCGAGCCGGGCGTAATCGGCGCGAAACGCTTCTTCGTTCGCGCCGGTCGCTGCCAAGTATCGCAAGACCATTTCTGCTTCCAGCTCGGGCGAGACATCGCGCCGGGCATCCTGCAACAGCGAGACCAGGTCATAGGCCGGATGGCCATTCAGCGCGTCCTGGAAATCGAGCAGGCCCTGCTTGTGCAGCGAGCCGAGCAGCATGATGTTTTCGGCATGATAGTCACGCAGCACGCTGACCCCGGGCCGCTGGCGGTGCATCAGCGGGCCGAGCACTGCCTCCCACGCCGCCGCATAGCCCGCAACGTCGACATAGAGGCTTTGCGCGACGCAGAACCAGTCGATCAGCAGGCGGGCTTCGCGGTGATATTCAGTGATCGTGTAATCGAGGAAGGGCCCGGGCGGAACCTGATGCAGCGCGACCAACGCGTCGACTGCGGCTTCGTAGATTTTGCCTTCGTCGTCGGGCCAGGCATCGAGATAGTCGCGCATCCGCACGTCGCCAAAGTCCTCGAGCAGAACCAGTCCACGCTTTTCATTGTCGGCGAGAATATAGGGCGGGCGCAGGCCGTTGGCATCAAGCCAGCGGGCGGCGCGCAGAAACGGTGCGGGATCCTCGTTGGGCGGCGGCGCGTCCATCAACATCGCGGTCTCGCTGCCTTTGCGGATGCGGAAATAGCGGCGGAATGAAGCGTCGCCCGGCAGCGGCTCGATTGCCGCACCCGACCAGCCAGCCCCGGCCAGAAATTCCTCGATTCCCTGCGGCAATGTCACATCCATGGCCCATAACCTAAGAAGTTTGGGCGTCCTAGCCAATCCGCCCCGGCCCGCACAATGGCCTTGCGCCCGTGATCCGCCATTTCCAGCGTCAGTGAAAGGCAGCCGGGCTCATCTGCAAAACCTCCGGCCAGTTCGGGCCATTCGGCGATCAGCGCGTGATCGCCGCGGTAGTCGTCAAGACCGAGCTGTTCGGCATCCTCGGGCCGAGTCAGGCGGTAGAAATCGGCGTGGACTAGCGGCATCCGCAATTCCGAGTAAACTTCGAGGATCGCAAAGCTGGGCGATGGGACTTCCCCGGGATGGCCGAGCGCTGCGATTATCGCGCGGGCGAGCGTGGTCTTGCCGGTGCCGAGCGATCCGCTCAGCGCAACTACGTCACCCGCCCGCAACTCAGCTGCGATGGCCAGGCCAAGCCGATCCATCGCGGCGAGATCGGGAAGTGCGACGTTCATGGCCTCAGGGCAGATCGACGATTGCGGTGGTGCCCCCGCCCGGCTCGGACAGGAGCTGCAACTGCCCGCCGTGCGCTTCGATCAGCTGGCGCGCCAAGGGTAAACCGATGCCCTGACGGCGCTCGATGGTTTTGCCGTCGACGCCGAGCTTGAGGCCTTCCAGCGCGCGGGCGAGTGTCGCTGCATCCATGCCGGGGCCATTGTCAGAGACGACAAGCCGGGCGCCGGTCTTGCTCCGCGACAATTCGAGCAGGATCCGTCCCCCACTTGGCGTAGCGGCGATGGCGTTATCGAGAAGGTGGCCCACAGCCCGGCCCAGGCGCCGCGAATCCCCGGTCACCAGACCGGAACTCGCATCGCCGCGCAGGTCCAGAGTCAGATTGCTCTCGCGAATGCGCGCCCCGCGCTCCTCGGTGAGCTTGGTGACAAAGGGCAGCAGCTCGATCTCTTCCTTCGCCAGTGGCAGCATTCCGGCCTCGCTTTGCGACAGGTCGAGCACGCTTTCGATCTGCTCGCCCAGCCGTCCCACCGAGGTGAGGATCGCATCCACATAATCCCGGCCCTGCTCCGATAGTTCTCCGCCGATCCCGGTCTGGAGCAGCTCGGCAAAGCCGCCGATCGAGGTCAGCGGCGTACGGAACTCGTAACTCATATTGGCGAGGAAGCGCGTCTTCACTGCATCGGCTTCGAGCAAGGCGCTGTTACGCTCGCGCAACGCATCGGCGGCCTTCTGCGAATCGGTGATGTCGAGCACCGTCAGCAAGCCGTTACCATCGGGCAGCGGGACGCCCGCGAATTCGAGTGTGCGCCCGTCCGCCAGCACTGCCCGTCCGCCCGTCTGACGGCGATCGAGCGTGGCCGCGCGGATCACCTCGCCGACCTTTTTGGCCTGGGCCGGACGCTTGAGCCGCGCACCGATCCGCTCGAGCAGCTGCTCGGCCCGCGGGTGGGTGTCGAGGAAGTCGCTGTCGAGACCCCAGTCGGCGGCAAAGCGGCGGTTCCACAGCTGCAACCTGCCATCGGGGGCGAACACAGCCAACGATTCGAACAGGCTGTCGAAAGTCGCGGTGCGCGTCCGCAGCAAGGTGTCGCGGGTGGCGGAGAGACGTAATTGCTCGGTCCGGTCCTCGACGATCAGGAGCAGGCCGCCGTCGGGCATCGGCTGGGCAACGATGCGCAGATGAGTCCCATTGCCCAGCAGCCAGGCTTCCTCCTGCGCCTCGTTGGCGGCAAACCACAGCGCCTTTTCGCGGCGCCATGCGGGAAAGTCGCGGGCTTCCGGAACACGCCCAGCGTCGCGCGCAGCGTCGAGGAAGCGGTCGAACGGCGGCGGGTTGAGCATCACCGCCGGGGTCAGCGCGAAAATCCGCTGGAACGGCTGGTTGGCAAAAGTCAGCTCGCGCTTGGCATCAAACTGGGCGACCCCGGCGGAAAGCTGATCGAGCATCGAGCGCTGCGCTTCGCGGAAGGCGCGGAAGGCGCGGGCGAGTTCTTCCATGTCCTCGACGTCGACCGCGTAGCCGGCAATCCCTTCATCGCTGAGCGGAAGATCGCTGACCCGCAAGGTCCGGCGCTGGCCGCCGATGGTGGCAGCGACCATCCGTTCGATCGGCAGTTTCTTGGCCGCAGCTTGCGTCGCGATTTGCGCCGCAGTCAGTCCATCGACCGATTCGACCAGCTCGGTCCCAGCCTCAACCACCGCCTCAGCAGTGCTCCCGCCGACCGCCGAGACGTAGGCGGTGTTGACGAGGCGCAAGGTTCCGTCCGGCCCGCGAAACCACATCGGCATCGGCGCGGCCTCGATCAGGCCGACCAGCGCGGTAAAATCGCCTCGCGCGCGGGCCGCATCGGCGCGCAGCTGGACCAGTTCGCTCTCGCTGTCGCTGAAGTCGAAAATCCACACCAGCGCGGCGCCGCCGGGTGAGACTTGCGGATCGGCCAGGTGCCCTCGCAAGGCCAGGCTACGTCGAGAGCCGCGCGGGGTGGCGACCATGCGAAACGGCGCAGCAGTCTTTTGGGTGCGGCGCACTGCTTCGGTCAGTTCGGCGAGATGCTCGGGGGTCAGGCCTTTTTCGCCCGAATCGAGCTCGGTCAGGTATTGCGGGACTTTGTCGAGACCGAGCCAGCTCGCCAGTCTGGGCGGCGCTTCGATTCGCCCGTCGGTTCGCACCAGCAAAGGCAGCGCGGGGCTCTCGTCGACCATCCGCGCCAGTCGCCGGGCATTGCGCTGGCCGGCATCGGCGCGGCGCAAGCGGCCGCGCGCCGCCAGGATCGCCCAGCCCGCCGCCAGTGTCCAGGCGGCAAGAAGCAGCCCGATCAAGACTAGCGCGCTGTGGGTAAGGATCATGCCGCCTCGCTATGCGGGGCTAGAGGGGAATTCAATGGCAATGCACGTCATCACGGCGAGCCGGGGCCGCTGGCCTCGTCATTCAATGGCGCAGCGATGAGCCAGCGGTTCCGGGTCGAGCCCGGGATGACGTGGCTCAATACCGATAGTGATCCGGCTTGAACGGCCCTTGCTGCGGCACGCCGATGTAGTCGGCCTGCTTGGTGCTGAGCGTGCTCAGCTTGACTCCCAGTTTTTCGAGATGCAGCGCGGCGACCTTCTCGTCGAGGTGCTTGGGCAGAACATAGACCTCGTTCTTGTAATCGCCCGGCTTGGTGAACAGCTCGATCTGAGCGAGCGTCTGGTTGGTGAACGAGGCGCTCATGACGAAGCTGGGGTGGCCGGTGCCGCAGCCCAAGTTGACCAGGCGGCCCTTGGCCAGGATGATGATCTGTTTGCCATCGGGGAATTCGACGAGGTCAGTGCCGGGCTTGACCTCGGTCCACTTGTAGTTGTCGAGCGCAGCGATCTGGATCTCGCTGTCGAAGTGCCCGATGTTGGAGACGATCGCCATCGGCTTCATCGCCTTCATGTGCTCGGCAGTGATCACATCCTCGTTGCCGGTGGCGGTAACGAAGATGTCGCAGCGGGTCACCGCTTCTTCCATCGTGACGACTTCATAGCCTTCCATCGCCGCTTGCAGCGCGCAGATCGGATCGACTTCGGTGACCATCACGCGGGCGCCGCCCTGGCGCAGCGAGGCGGCCGAACCCTTGCCGACATCGCCGAAGCCGGCAACGCAGGCGACTTTGCCGGCCAGCATCACGTCGGTTGCGCGGCGGATCGCGTCGACCAGCGATTCTTTGCAGCCATAAAGGTTGTCGAACTTCGATTTGGTCACGCTGTCGTTGACGTTGATTGCGGGGAACGGCAGCTTGCCGTCCTTGGCGATCTGATAGAGGCGGTGGACTCCGGTGGTGGTCTCTTCCGAAACGCCCTTGATCGCCTTGACCGAGGCCGTCAGGTAGCCCGGCTTGGCTTTGATATAAGCCTTGAGCGCACGCTGGAATTCGATTTCTTCGGCATTGACCGGATCGCCCATGGTGTCTCCGGCTTCGAGCCGCGCGCCCCACAACGCGAACATCGTGGCGTCGCCGCCATCGTCGAGGATCATGTTGGCAGTGACATCACCCGAACCGTCAGCATCCCAGTCAAAGATGCGGCCGACATAGTCCCAGTAATCGGCCAAAGTCTCGCCCTTGATCGCGAAGACCGGGATGCCAGCGGCGGCGATCGCGGCGGCGGCGTGGTCTTGGGTCGAAAAAATATTACAGGTCGCCCAGCGGACGTCCGCACCCAGCGCGGTCAAGGTCTCGATCAGAACTGCGGTCTGGATCGTCATGTGTAGCGAGCCGGTGATCCGGGCGCCCTTGAGCGGCTGGCTCGCCCCGAACTCGCGGCGCAGCGCCATCAGTCCTGGCATCTCGGTTTCGGCGATGGCGATCTCGGCCCGGCCGTATTCGGCGAGTGCCAGATCGGCGATGACATAATCCTGCTTTACTTCAATTACTGTGGCCACGGGCGGTCTCCTGAAGATGTGGGCAGACACCGCACAGCAAAGAGGCGACGCCATTGTGGCGCCGCCCCTAGCCCCTCACGACCCAGGAGGCAAATATAAAGAAGTCTTTATATGTCAGTTTAAGCTTGGTCGATTTCAGCGCCGGGCAAGAGCGAATTGTCCCGAACCCTGACTCGACAGGAGTTGGTCGGCTGCATCGATCAGAACCTCAGGGCCCTGCGCATCGGCAAGATTGCTGGCGATGGTCTTGAGGTCGTGACAGCCGAGCCAGGGATGGCCCTGGCCATACGCATTCGCCATAGTCGTGCTGAAGCGGTCGAGCGCCCGGTCGGCGCCCGCCGGGCCGAAGCGTGCGGCCATCTCGGACCGAAGCTGCCGCGCCGAGGCGTTGAGCTCGCGGATGTGGTTGGTGGTGAAGCGGCCATAGTCAACCTGGAAGGCATCGGGTCCAGTCCGGCAGCGCAGTGCCGTGACCATGAACATAATATCGAGCCGACGCAGCTTTTCTGCACCACTCATGGAGTCAGCCTTGGCCGGGACCGAAACCAGCATCGATAGTGCCGCAATACCCACGGCAACCCCAGATAATTTACCCATGTTGAAGTCTCCCCGCGAGTTGTCTCCCGCTGAGGACGGTATGCGCGCTGGTAGGTTACCAACCGGTCCAGCTTCGCAATTAAAGCGAAATTAAGCAGTTTGGAGCCGTTGCCGAAGGGGCCTATACGCCTATATCAGCCTGGCAAACCGCGATTTTCGATGCAAAGGAACAAACGATGACAATAGCAGTGGGCGACCGCATTCCCGATGTGAAGCTAGTCAAGGCAACCGAAGCCGGGCCCGAAGCGGTCCAGGCGAGCGACTATTTCAAGGGCAAACGCATAGCGCTGTTCTCAGTGCCTGGCGCCTTCACCCCGACCTGTTCGGCCAAGCACCTGCCCGGCTATGTCGACAAGGCCGCCGAACTCAAGGCCAAGGGCATCGATGAGATCGCCTGCACCGCAGTCAACGATGCTTTTGTGATGAGCGCGTGGAACAAGCGTGACGGCAGCGATGACGTGACCATGCTTGCCGACGGCAACGGTGACTTTGCCCAGGCGCTGGGGCTGACGATGGACGGTTCGGGCTTCGGCCTGGGCAGCCGCGGCCAGCGTTTCTCGATGCTGGTCAACGATGGCGTGGTCGAGCAGCTTAATGTCGAGGCACCGGGCGACTTCAAGGTCAGCACCGCCGAACATATGCTCGAGAACGCCTGAGTGCGAGTGTCCTAAGTGTTTTGGGGGCAACTGGCGATCAAGGCGCTCGTCTCGGGCGCGCTCATCGCCGTTGCCTCCGAACTGGCCCGGCGCAACCCTGGCTGGGGCGGTCTGGTCGCCTCACTGCCGATGGTCTCGCTGCTGACGATGCTGTGGTTGTGGCGCGACACCGGCGACGGCAGCCGGATCGCCGATCTGGCACTGTCATCCACCATCTACGTCGCCGCATCGCTGCCCGCGTTCCTGATCCTGGCCTGGTTGCTGCGGCGCGGGGCGGCGATTCCTCTTGGGCTGGCCGCATTCGTGCTCGCCGGGTTTGTCGGCTATGGCGTCGTCATCTGGGCGGGCAAACGTTGGGGCCTTCCGGTCTGAGGGCCAGGGACAAACATCATGGAAATAGAAGTCAGTGCCGAAGCCAAGGACAAGCGCCTTAATCGGCTAGTCGCCCTGACCGTGCTGGTGCTCTCGGTGTTTACCGGAGTGTGCAACATCAAGGACGGCAACCTGGTCCAGGCGATGCAGCAGGCACAGTCTGACTCGGTCGACACTTGGAACGAATACCAGGCGACCAAGACCAAGCTCCATGTCAGCCAAGCGACAAAAGCGGAAATGGCGATCCTGGGAATCAGTCCCGCCGCGCACGAGATGGTCGCAGCACAGATCGCCATGCTCGACCGGGATATCGCCAAATACAGAGGCGAAGTGCCGGTGTTGGCGGCCAAGGCCAAGGGCTTTGCCGATCAGTACGATGCGATCAATGTCCACGACGATCAGTTCGACGCCAGCGAGGCCCTGATCGCCACAGCTATCTCGCTTGCTGCGGTCGCTGCCCTAAGCGAAAGTATGCCGCTGCTGATTGGCAGCTGGATCTTCGGCCTGTTCGGCATTTTCCTAGGCGTTTGCGGCTTCGCCAAGTGGGCCTTCCACCCCGATGTGCTGAGCAATTTCCTGGGCTGATTCGGTCCTGGGCTGATTCGGCCCCTCAATACCCCATCAGGCTGAGCACTTCCTTGCGGCTGCGGTGATCGTCGAGGAAACAGCCCATCAGGCGGCTGGTGACCATGCCGACCCCGGGGGTCTTGACCCCCCGCCCGGTCATGCAGCCGTGCTGCGCTTCGATCACCACTGCCACGCCGTGCGGGTGGAGGTTGTCCCAGATGCATTGCGCAACTTCAGCGGTCAGGCGCTCCTGAATCTGCAAGCGCTCGGCAAAGCCGTTGAGCACGCGGACGAGCTTGGAGATGCCGACCACCTTGTCGCGCGGCATATAGGCGATCGCGGCCTTGCCGGTGATCGGTGCCATATGGTGCTCGCAATGTGACTGGAACGGGATGTCCTTGAGCAAGACCAGTTCGTCATAGCCGCCGACTTCCTCGAACACGCGGTTGAGATGCATCGCCGGGTCTTCGCGGTAACCCTGGCAATATTCGCGCCAGGCCCGCGCCACCCGGCTCGGCGTATCGAGCAGGCCCTCGCGCCGGGGGTCGTCGCCGGCCCATTCAATCAGGGTCCGGATCGCGTCCTGGACGTGCTCGGGCACCGGTGGCTTGGCCTTGGGCTGGCTTTCATTAAGTCTGGTGAGACTGCTCATGCGCGGCGCTTTCCTTTGGAGGGACGGCGGAGAATCCCGCCTTTGCGGAACAAGCCCCGGCGGCGACTCATCGGTTCAAACAGTTCTTCGGGGCGTTCGGGATCGAACAGGGTGCTGTCGGCCACGGCGATCTCGGTATCAGTCAGCGGGCGCAGTTCAAATTTCACCAGGCGCTTGCCCGGCATCGAGGCGGCGTCGATCGCCTCAGCCATCGAGCCATATTCGTCCAGCAGCGCCTCGACCTTATCGATTTCCAGCCCGCAATGCTCGGCGATCAGGCAAAGTCGCACTCCCCGGATTGCGCGGATTACATCGGCTCCGGCATTGGCCGGACGCGCGGCGTCGATGAATACGTCGCACTCGCTGTCCAGCCCCATCGAGCGGTTGTTCATATTGGCCGAGCCGATCCGCACGATTTCATCATCGACGATCATCATCTTGGAATGAACATAGATCGGGGTGCCGGCCGAAGCGAGCGGAACGTAGATCCGGAACCGCTTGGCGTGGTCCTTTTCGGCAATGGCGTGGAGCAGGCGCACCCGCGCCCCGTCCATCGCGGCCTGTTCGAGCCAGCCTTCGGCAGTCAGCGGGTTGATCAGGATGATCTCGGGCGGATCGGGCTCGGCCAGCTTGAGCGCGATCGCTTCGGCAATCTTGCGTGAGGCGAAATACTGGCTTTCGGCATAGATGAATTTCTTTGCCCGGCCGATCTGCTCGATGAACAGGTTCTCGATCTCGCGCACTTCGCCGATCGTGCGGTAAGCAGCGCGGGTGCGAGCGATGCCGACCTCGACGTTGTGGAATTCAGCGTTGAGCCGGTCGGGCCAGGCGCTGTCGTCCTGCGGCGCGCAGGCCTCCATCGGATCGCCGCCGGCCTGCTCCCAGCGCTGGCGACCGAGTGCGCCGAGTGCCGTTGCGGCATCGCCTTCGACCATCATCGTCAGATCGTGCCACGGACCATAAGGCTTGCCGTTGATCTTTAGCCGACGCGCATCCTGTTCGTAGTGCTCGGGCAGGTCCCAGCGGTCGGAGGTCATGTCGATCCCGCCGCATACCGCGAAGCGATCGTCGATCACGACGATCTTCTGATGGTGACTGCAGCCGAGCGGATGGGCGGAGTCGAACTTGAAATCGATTTCCGGTGCCGCGTACCAGCGCGCCAGATCGAGGATCATCGAGCCGCGGAAGATGAATTTGAGCGCGCCGAAATTCCATTTGAGAACTCGAACTTGCAACCCTTTGTTCTGCTTGACCAGCCAGATTATGAACGCCCCCAGCCGCGCCGGAAAACGCTTGCGCCGAGGCAGGTTCCACCACCGCCGTCCACCGGCCAGGCGAATGCGCGTGTCGAAGTCCCAGCCAACCAGCATGATCCGCTGCCGCGCCTTGAGCATTGCCTCGTGGATCAGCGCGAAATAGGCCGCGGCATCGATCACCACGTGCGCCCGGCTGGCCACTGCAAAGCGCCAGACCGAGGCTGATGCGGCCTCGTCCGCAGGATCGGACACGGCAGAGAGTGAGGCAGACACTGCGGGAGGAACGGCCATTGCCGGTGCCCTAACCTGTGGTGGCGGCTGCGTCACTCAGCAAGTCCACACACTCCCCTATTCGATATAGCCGAGCACCGTGCCGACTTCGTAAGTTTCGCCCGGCTCGGCCACGATCCGCAGAGTGCCGCTGGCCGGGGCCTCGACCTCGTTGGTCGACTTGTCGGCCTCGAGCGAGAACAGCGGCTGGCCTTCACTTACGGCATCCCCATCCCGGGCCAGCCATTCGGCAATCTGGCCCTCATTCATCGAAAAGCCGATCTTGGGAAGGAGGATTTCAGTCGTCATGGCTCAGTCGCTTCCTTTGACGAGGCTCGTTGCTGCCGCGATCACCTTGGCCGCATCGGTTATATGCGCGCTTTCCAGCGGTTTGGAAAAGGGAACCGGATTAAACCCCGCGCCAAGCCGCGCGACGGGGGCCTTGAGCTTGCCGAACAACTTCTCCTGGACGACCGCCGCGATCTCCGCGCCGACCCCGAAGGCGGTTACAGCCTCATGCGCGATCAGCAGTCGCCCGGTCTTGCCGACCGAGGCCAGCACCGCTGCTTCGTCCCATGGCTGGATCGAGCGCAGGTCGATCAGCTCGACGCTGATCCCTCCCTCAGCCAGCGGGCCAAGCGCGCTTTGGCATTCCCTGAGCGTCCGCGAATAGCTGACGATGGTCAGGTCGGTGCCCTCCTGGACCACCGCCGCCTTGCCGATCGGCACTCGGCTGCCGCGCACTGGCGCTTCGCCCGGGGTCCAGTAAGTCGGCATGCTCTCAACGATCATTACCGGATCGGGATCCTCGATCGCGCTCCGCAGCAGACCATATGCGTCCGCCGGGTTGGATGGGCAGACCACTTTCATCCCCGGAGTATGGGCGAACCAGGCCTCAAAATAGTCGGCGTGCTGCCCGCCGGTGGAAAAGCCCGCGCCGGTCATCGTGCGGATCACAATCGGGACGTGGGTTTGCCCCCCCGACATATACCGCAGCTTGGCCGCATGGTTGACGATCATGTCCATCGCCACGGTGGTAAAGTTCATCAGCATGATCTCGGCCACCGGCTTGAACCCGACTAGGCTCGCTCCGATCGCTGCGCCGATGATCGCCTGCTCGGCAATCGGGGTCGAGCGCACGCGCTTGTCGCCAAAGCGGGTTGAGAGCCCCTTGGTGCCGCCGCAGATACCGCCCATCTCGGGATCGGCGACATCCTCGCCCAGAACCACCACCGTCTCGTCGTCGGCCATGGCATCGGCCAGCGCCATGTTGATCGCTTCGATGATCATCACTGGCGTTGTGGTCAAAGGATGGGTCTTGGTGTCCACCTCGCTCATGCCGCTGCTCCATAGACGTCGGTGGAAAGTTCGTCATTGCCGGGATATTCGGAAGCCAGCGCATATTCGACAGCCTCATCGAGTTCCGCCTCAAAGCCCGCCTCGATCGCCGCAAGCGCTTCGTCACTGGCCATCCCATCGGCGATCAGCATCGCGCGGAAGCGGGGATAGGGATCGGCGGCGATGGCCGCTTCCTTCTCGGCATCGGGCATGTAGCCATCGGCATCGCCGAAGACGTGGCCGTGAAAGCGATAGGTCATCGCCTCGATCAGGGTCGGCCCCTCGCCCGCCCGCGCCCGCGCCACCGCCTCGGCCGCGACGCCGTACATCGCGATCGGATCGTTGCCATCGACGCGAATTCCGGGAATGCCATACCCCGCTGCGCGATCCGCGATCCGCGGCGCGCTGGTGCCCTTGGCGTAAGTCGTATGCTCGGCATAAAGATTGTTCTGACACAGGAAAATCACGGGAAGCTTCCACACCGCCGCCAGGTTCAGCGATTCATGGAACGCGCCGATATTCGAGGCGCCATCTCCAAAGGTGGCGACCGTCACTGCGTCGGTGCCCTTCATCTGCGCGCCCCAGGCCAAACCATTGGCGATCGGCATCGACGAGCCGACGATCCCGGTGGTGACCATCACGCCCTTGGCCGGATAGGTCAGGTGCATCGGGCCGCCCTTGCCCTTGCAGGTGCCGCCGATCCGCCCGGCAATCTCGGCCCACAGGTCCTTGAGCGGCAGCCCCTTGGCGAGCATGTCGTGGATCCCGCGGTAGATCGTGCAGAGATAGTCGCTGTCCGTCAGGTTTACCGACATCGCCGCCGGGATCACCTCCTGCCCGCGATAGCTGTAGTAGGGCATGACCAGTCGCCCGGTCGAAATGACCTTGCGGCTGCGTTCGTCATTGGCCTTGAGGAGGGCCATCTTGCGAAAGATTTCGAGTTGGGTGGGGCCATCCGGGATCGGCCTGGTCATGTCGTTCCGTTCCATCCGCGCAAGTCTCCGCTCAGCTAAGCCCATTACTCGCCTATCGCGCGGGGGCGTTGCTACACGCCAGCGCTAAAGTGCGGTTAGTGGCGGGGATGGGGCGAATTCGCATGGGCGATGCGCGATGAGCGCCAACCAGAATACTCATCGTCACGCGCGAGGCAAAAGGATAGGGACGGAGGCGCCTAACCTCCCGCCAGCACCGCAGCTTCCGCCGCACAGTCCCCTGACGGAGCGCTGGCCGGAACCGCCGCCAGTTCGGCCCGCACTGCATCCATGTCAGCGCGAAAGGCCGATTCGGCGTGAAACCGCGCGACCACCGCGCCAGCGATGACACTGCCCTCCTCGACGTCGCTCTGCCAGTGGACGTTGCAGAACCGGCGGCTCTCGCCGAACGCGCGGCCGCGCGAAACCAGCTGGGAAATGCGCGTGGGGAACAGTTCGCCCAGGACCAGCCCCCAGCCATAGCCAATCGCGCTGTGACCCGATGGGTAGGAGCTGTCTTTGCGCAGGACCGAATCCAGTTCGGGCGTGCACATTGACTGGCCGTTGATGACGAACGGCCGTGCCCGTTGATAACGCGCCTTGGCTGAGCGGGTGGACGCCGCCAGGTCGCGCGCGATCCGGCCCAGCAGCATATCCAGCTTGGGTGTTGCCGCCGAAGAAATCGACCGACCCGCAGCACAGGCGAAAGTCCCGCTGGCAGTCGGCGTAAACAGATCGGCATCACGCGTCGCCAGCTTCCAGCGCGGCCCGTCACGCTGGACCAGCGCGGTGCGCGAGGCTTCCTGGTCGCGCGCTTCGGCGCTTGAACCCGGTGCGGGCGGCGGCGGGATCAGCAGGAGGCCATCGGGCAACGCCTCCGGGCTGAGATAGCCCGCAGTCGCCATGAAGCTCGCCATAATCGGCGGTGACTTCACGGCTTGGACTGTTTGCGCCGCGCTGCATCCGGCATATGCGGCAAGGATCACAGCGGCACCGCCAACAGCTATCGAAACCTTGCTCATAAATCCCGCTACCCGCACAGCGCGCCTCCGCGACCAAACTACCACGCCCCGGCCAATTTCCGTCAGCCTACGTCGCCGCGGTATCGATGGTCGGGCGGATCAGGATCTGCGAGACATTCGCTCGGCGCGGCAGCAGCAGGATAAACAAGACTGTGTCGGCAATGTCGCTGGCCTTCATCGCGCCGGATTTGGTGACATGCTGCTGCATCATCTCACGCCATTGCGGATCGCTGACCCCGCTGGCGATCTCGCTTTCGGTTGCCCCCGGCTCGACGATGGCGACGCGGATGTTTTGGCCGCCCAGCTCCTGGCGGATGCTTTCGGTGAAGCCGGTGACGCCGAATTTGCTCGTCGAATAAGCGCCGAACAATCCCGCTGCGCGCCGACCGGAGGTGGAGGAGATGTTGATAATATCCCCGCCGCCCGCCGCAAGGAGATGGGACACGGCGGCGTGGCAGCTATGGATCGTGCCCCAAAGGTTGATGTCGATGACCTTGCGCCACAATTCAAGCGACAGCGCCGTAATCCCGCCCGCTTCGTTGACCCCGGCCGAGTTGACCAGAATGTCGAGCCGCCCAAAATGCGCAGCGGCAGTGGCGACAGCGGCTAAGGCCTCGGCCTCTACCGCCGCGTCGCTCTGGATCGCGAAGGCAGTGCCGCCATTCCCCACAATCTCCGCCACCACTTCATCTAGCCGCTCCTTGCGCCGCCCGGTGATCGCGACACGTGCGCCCTCACCTGCCAAGGCCTGCGCAATCGCCTTGCCGATCCCGGTCCCGCCGCCGGTGACCAAGGCCACCTTGCCCGCCAAATGCCCCGCCATCGCGCCAATCTCCCGTTTCGCGTGCAAAGCCTATCGGTGGCGAAGATCAGGTCAAATCGGAGAACATACTATCGCCCGGGCGTCAGGCGTGGGCCTCAATAAGACCGCGCCACGTAAATTCGCTCAACTGCAGGCCTGCCCGTAAAAATGCACGTGCCAGACACAGGAGCCCCGTCCAACGGCGTATTGCGGATGGTCAGCTTGAGCGCCTTGAGCTTGTTGACCACTGCATCCAGTTCAGCCCCCTCGGGACGCGACCAGCTCAGTTCAACCCAGCCAGGATAGCGCGCGCTATCCGCATAGAAAGCGGTGAGTTTATCCAGGCTATCAACATCGCGCACAACTTGTCCGTCACGTCGAGCTTCGGCCTCCGCGAATAGCCCGTGCTGGATCGCCTCCAGGTCTCCCGCTGCAGTAGCGACGAAGTCTGCCCGGTCCTGCCCAACGAAGTTTACTTTGCCATCCTCGCGATAGAGCCGGTCGCGGCGCAGCACGCTGACCTGGTCGCCGGCCGCATCGCGCCCGCCGATCTCAAGGATTAGCGGTACGCCCTTTTTGACCCAGGCCCAGCGCTTTTGCGTAGCCTTGCCCGGGCGCTTGTCGAGCAGCACCCGCACCGGCTCGCCCAGCGCGCTCAGCTTGGCCAGTTCGCTACGTAAAGCGGTACAATAACCGAGCAGCGCAGCGTCGCCGTCATCCTCGCGCAGCATCGGCAGGATCACGATCTGCTGCGGCGCGACCGCGGGCGGCACTCGCAATCCGTCGTCGTCACCATGAACCATGATGAGGCCGCCGATCAGGCGGGTCGAAACGCCCCAGCTGGTGGTGTGGCACAGCGCCTGCTGACCCTCACGGTCTTGATATCGAATGCCTGCGGCCTGGCTGAACGTGGTGCCCAGATAGTGCGAAGTGCCGGCCTGCAGCGCCTTGCCGTCCTGCATCATCGCTTCGATCGAATAGGTCGCGTCGGCCCCCGGAAAGCGCTCGTTGGCAGGCTTTTCGCCAGCAATGACCGGCATAGCCAGTGCCTCTTCGGCAAACGAGCGGTACATCTCCAGCGCGCGCAAGGTCTCATCCATCGCATCGGCGCGGTCAGCATGGGCTGTATGACCCTCCTGCCAGAGGAATTCACTGGTCCGCAGAAACATCCGCGTGCGCATTTCCCAGCGCACGACGTTGGCCCACTGGTTGGTCAGCAGCGGCAGGTCGCGCCACGACTGAATCCACCGGCTCATCGCCGCGCAGATCACCGTTTCCGAAGTCGGCCGCACGATCAGCGGTTCTTCCAGCTTGGCCGAAGGATCGGGAACCAGCCCGCCCTGCCCGTCGGAGATCAGGCGATGATGAGTGACCACCGCCATTTCCTTGGCAAAGCCTTCGATGTGCTCGGCCTCCTTGGCGAAGTAGCTGAGCGGGATGAACAGCGGGAAATAGCAGTTCTCCACCCCCGCCGCCTTGATCCGCGCATCCATCAACGCCTGGATCCGTTCCCAGATGCCATAGCCCCACGGCTTGATTACCATGCAGCCGCGGACGCCCGATTCCTCGGCCATATCGGCCTCGGCAATGACCGCCTGGTACCAGGCAGCGAAATCGGCATCACGAGTGACAGAAAGGGCATGTTTCATGGCGCGGGGCGATAGCGGGTCAGACAATCCCCGGCAAGGCGCCCGGCCCTGCCCGGGAAAGCTGGCATTCAGTTCCCCAGTGAATCCAGCTTTTTCTGCATTTCGGCCATTTGCGCGCGGAGGGTTTCAAAGTCATCGCGCGGGGCAGTTTCAGGGCCAGTTTCAGAGCCAGAATTAGGGCCAGATTCTGGGCCGGATTCAGACTCTCCCGTCGCGCCGGGCAGGAATACCGAGGCTGCGGCCTTGAACATCGCCATGTTCTGCTGCGCCAGCTTGGCCAGCGGATTATTGCCCAGGCTTTCCTCGAACGCCTTGTGCAGCTTGACCTGATTGTTGCGGAAATTGTCCATCGAGGCTTCGAGGTAATGCGGGACCAGCGCCTGCATCGAATTACCGTACAGCCCAATCAACTGGCGCAGGAAACTGACTGGCAGCATTTGCTCGCCGCTGGCCTCTTCGTCCATGATGATCTGGGTCAGGATTTGATGGGTAATCTCAGCCCCCGACTTGGCGTCAAGGACCTTGAACTCGATCCCTTCGCGGGTCATCTGGGCAAGATGTTCGAGCGTGATGTAGCTCGATGACTGGGTGTTATACAGCCGCCGGTTAGCGTATTTCTTGATAATGACGGTCGCCCCGCCCTTGCCCGACTCGCTGCTCATCGGCGTGTTCCTCACCTGCTCAAGTTGCTACTTAGCACCTGCAACAATCGCAGTGCAACAAATCTATATTGCGCAGCAATTTGGGACAGTTATCGTCCGAAGCGACGGCCGAGGAGAGTGAGCAATTCGTATTGCGATAGGCCGCTGAGCTCGGAAGCCCGAGGCAGGCTGTACTCAGCTTCAACCCAATCGCCTTCGCCCAAATCAGGGGCTTGGGTCAAGTCGATGACACTCATGTCCATCGACACCCGACCGAGCACCGGCAAAACATGCGCTCCTGCCATCATCGAGCCCTTGGCCGACCAGCACCGCAGATAACCGTCGGCATAGCCTAGCGCAATGACACCGACTCGCAGCGGTCCGGACGCGGTAAAAGTGGCGTTGTAGCCGACGCTGTCGCCAGCTTCGATGTGCCGGATCTGCATTATCGCGGCTTGAGGCCGCACAACCTGGCGAATCGCGGCGGCCAGCTCGAGCCGCGGAACACCGCCATAAAGCGAAAGGCCGGGCCGCGTCAGGTCGCCATGATAGGCGCTGCCCAGCACGATCCCCGCACTGTTGGCCAGGCTTGAACGGCGGTGTGCGACGTGCCGCCGCGCCTGCTCCCAGCGGGTCAACTGAAGCGCATTTAGCGGCGAATCCTCGTCCGCCGAGGCAAGGTGGGAAAGCAGTAGGTCGACTTCGAGTCCGGCCACCACTTCATCGCCGATCTGGGCCAGCGGCAGGCCAAGTCGGTTGATCCCGGTATCGATCATCAGGTCGCAAAGCCCCCCGCCCGCGGCCCGCCACAGCCGCGCCTGGTGCTGCGAATTAATGACCGGCTTGACTCCGGTCTCGATCGCGAAGGCACAGTCGGCCGGGGTCAGAGGCCCGTGCAGAACCGATATTCCGGCGGGATCGGTCAACTCCACCACGTCCGCAACTTCGCACCAGTGGGCGACAAAGAAGTCGCTGCAGCCCGCCTCGTGCAAGATACTCACGGCCTGCCGCGCGCCGATTCCGTAGCCGTCGGCCTTGACGGCGGCTCCAGCCCGGGCCGCCCCTGACAGGCGATCCAGCGCGCGCCAGTTGCCCGCCAGCGCCTCGCGGTCGATCGCCAGACGCAGCGCCGCACCCGTTGTAGCCTCAGCCGGCATCGTCTGCAAAATCGCTCGGCGGGCCACCCTTGAGACCCCACATTGCCACCACCAGGGCCAGCACCACGATGCCCACCGTGTACCACAGCCCGGCATAGGGGTTGCCCGTCTTGGCGACGATGTAGCTCGCGATCAGGGGCAGGAACCCGCCAAAATAACCCGCGCCGATATGATAAGGGATCGACATCGAGCTATAGCGGATGCGCGCCGGGAACATCTCGGTCAGCAGCGCCGCAACCGGGCCATAGGTCGCCCCCGACAGCGCCATCAGCACCAGCAATCCGCCGATGATCCACAGCGTATCGCCCAGCGACGGCTTGACCTTGTCGAGATTGTAGCCCGCGCCGGTCAGCCAGGCCTTGAGCTGCTTGCCTCGGGCGGCCTTGTCGGCCCAGGTGTAGGTTTCCAGCGGCTGGGCGACTCCGCCGACGCTGAGGCTCAGTGCCGTGCTGTCGAGGTGCTCAAACGCCACCCCCGAGCTGGTCAGGTCGCCCAGCAATTTGCCGCACGGGGTCTTCTGGTCGGGTGAGAACGGATCGTAGCTACAATTCGGGCCGGAGACGACCACCGGAACCCTCGCCGAAGTTGCCGCCAGTTGCGGATTGGCATGGGCGCCGATCATCCAGAATACCGGGAAGATTGCCAGCAGAGTCAGAGCGTAGCCCCAAACGATCGAGCGCTTGCGCCCAACCCGGTCGGACAGCTTGCCGAAAATTATGAAGAACACCATGCCGACTGCGGCGGAAACGCCGACGATGATTTCAGCCCGGGTATCGTCGACCCGCATTGCCGACTTGAGGAAGCTGAGCCCCGAGAACATCGCCGTATACCAGATTACGGTCAGCCCGGCGGCGACGCCGAACAAGGCGATGAACAGACGCATTTTGTTGCCAGGGTAAGTGAAGCTTTCGACGAAGGGATTTCCGGCCAGTTCGCCCGCTTCCTTCATCGCTTTGAACACCGGGCTTTCTGCCAGCTTTAGCCGCATCCACAGCGACACCGCGAGCAGTCCCAAGCTAAGCAAGAAGGGAACCCGCCAGCCCCAGCTTGTCCAGGTCGCCTCTGGCATCAGGGCCTTACAGGTCAGCACAACGGCCAGGCTGAAGACGAACCCGCCGACCACGCTGGCCTGGATGTAGCTGGTGAAATAGCCGCGCCGACCGGGGGCAGAATGCTCGGCCACATAAATTGCCGCACCGCCGTATTCGCCGCCCAGCGCCAGTCCCTGCAGCACACGCAACACGATAATCAGGGCGGGAGCCACAAAGCCGATGCTCGCTGCGGAAGGAACCAGGCCGACCCCGGCGGTGGCGACGCCCATCAGGGTGACGGTGGCGAGAAAGGTATACTTGCGCCCCAGCTTGTCGCCGAGGAAGCCAAACAACACGGCACCAAGTGGCCGGAAACCGAAGCCAATCGCAAACCCGGCCCAGACCAGCAGCACTTGAAGCGTCTCGTTGCCGGAGGGGAAAAACGTTTTACCGATAATCGCGGCAAGCGTGCCATAGATGAAAAAATCGTACCACTCGAAGATCGTGCCGGCCGATGAAGCGGCAATGACCAGGCGCATGTCGGCGGCGCTGGGTTGAACTTGGGTTGTGGTCGATCCTTCGGCCATGTCTCGGCGCTCCCCCGCGATGCTTGATCGGGCTCTAGCTGCCGTTGCCGCCGGTGGGAAGCGCAGCGAGTGCGGCTTTCCACGCCAGCGGGATTGCGCCGTGGCGGGCCGGGTAGGCTTTGGCCGCAGCAATGGCCTCCAGGCCCGGCCAATCGGGCAAGTCGCGCTCGTCGGCCAGCCATGCGGCGATCTCATCATCGGCCTGGGCGATGTCCGCGCGGTTGTGGCCAACAGCGTGCGCGGCAAAGATCGCCGCTGCCGCCTGTCCTACAGCGCAGGCGTGGGCACTGATCCCGATCTGTTCGATCCGGCCAGCGGAGTCGGTCTGCAGCCCTAGCCGCAGTGTACTGCCGCAGCTGGCCGAGCGCGCCCCACCCTGGAACGGCAGGCTGTCATCCCAAGGGATGCGGGCGAGTTCAGTGGCGAGGCCCAGCATTCTGGCGGTATAGAGGTTGGCGCTGGAAGCCACTCCCTGGCTATCGCTCACGCGCCCTTGAGCCGGCTCGACTCAGCGGCGGCTGCAGCGCGGCGGCGGTCACCGATCATCTTGACCAGTGCATCGCTGCTCGCGTTGATGAACGGATAGCTGCGTGACTGCGTGATCCATTCAGGCCGTCCGCCCACGCCCCACACCGTATCGTAGCCCAGGACCAGGATCGAGAACGCGAGCACCGCGATAATCGCGCCTTTTATGGTGCCGAAGCCAAAGCCGATAAGGCGGTCAATCGGGCCCAGCAGCGAATTGCGACTGGCCTTGCCCAGCCAGTTAGCGAGCAGCTTGATTGCGGCATAAGGCACCAGCAGGAGCAGCGCAAAAGCGAGCACCGATGCGCCCGACGCCGTGCCCACGACCGGCAGCAGCGCCTTGGTCAGCGGCGTGTGAAGAAAATGAATAGCGAACAGTGAGAAGATCCACGCGCCCAGCGCCAGAACTTCCTGGACAAAGCCACGCAAGAAGCCGCTCACCGCGCCGAAGCCGATCAGCAGCAGGACGATGATGTCGAACCCCGTCATGCCCGCTCGATTATGCGCCCGCCATGATCCGGTCAACGAGATTTGGCAGCAGCGTTAATGCGGAATACCGGATTCCCGGTATCTCGGCACCTGCCTCGCTTGGCCCGACCGCCAGGCTGAAGCCCAGTTTGGCCGCTTCGCGCATGCGGATCGACGAATGCGCCACCGGACGCACCTCTCCCGCTAGCGAAACCTCGCCGAACCAGATCGCTCCCGCAGGCAGTGGTTTGTCCGCCAATGCCGAGACCAACGCCGCAGCCACGGCAAGGTCCGCCGCCGGATCGCCCAAGCGGTAGCCGCCCGCCACGTTGAGATAGACCTCGGCGGCGGAGAAGTTAAGGCCGCAGCGCGCCTCCAGCACGGCCAGCAGCATCGCCAGCCGTCCGCTGTCCCAGCCCACGACCGCTCGGCGCGGGGTTGCGCCGCTGGCCAGCCGCACGATCAGGGCCTGAATCTCGACCAGTACCGGCCGGGTGCCCTCCATCGCCGGGAACACCGCGCTACCCGGCACCGGATCGTCGCGCCCGGAGAGAAACAGCGAGCTGGGGTTGGATATCTCTTCCAGCCCCGCCCCGGCCATCGCAAAAACTCCAATCTCGTCAACCGGACCGAAGCGGTTCTTGAGGCTGCGCAGGATGCGGTACTGGTGGCTGCGCTCCCCCTCGAAGGCCATGACCACGTCGACCATGTGTTCGAGCACACGTGGACCGGCGATACTGCCATCCTTGGTCACGTGGCCCACAAGCACCAGCGCGGCGCCGCTATGCTTGGCATAGCGAATCAGTTCGAACGCGCAGCCGCGGACCTGGCTGACCGTCCCTGGCGCGCCCTCGATCTGGTCGGAATACATCGTCTGGATCGAATCGATCACCAGCACGGCTGGCGCGTCTATCGCGCCCAGCGTGGTCAAGATGTCGCGCACCGATGTTGCTGCGGCGAAGCGGATCGGGGCACCGGCCAGCCCCAGCCGCTCGGCCCGCAGCCGCACTTGCCCGGCCGCTTCCTCACCGCTGATATAGACTACTGCGCCGCCCGCCTGGGCCACGCGCGCGGCGGCCTGAAGCAGCAAAGTCGACTTGCCGATCCCCGGATCGCCGCCCATCAAAATCGCCGAGCCCGGAACCAGCCCCCCCCCGAGCGCTCGGTCGAACTCGGCCAGACCCGTCGTGCGCCGCTGCAACTGCTGGCCCGGCGCGTCGAGCGGCTCGAACTGCACCGACCGGCCACCAGCGGACAAGTCGTGCTTGAGTGAGAATACCGTCGCCGGAGCGTCTTCGCTAAGCGTGTTCCACTCTGCACAATCAGCGCATTGCCCTTGCCAGCGGTGCGAGACACTCCCGCAGGCCGAACATATATAGCGGCGCTTCATTTTGCTCATCCACGATGCTTAATCGGAACGAAAGAAGAACGCAATTGCCATTGTAGGGAAACCGGGCCAAGCATTGGCCATGCGCCAAAAGGAACTCCGCATTGCCTTGGTCTGTTACGGCGGGGTCAGCCTGGCGGTCTACATGCACGGGGTGACCAAGGAACTGTGGAAACTCGGCTGCGCCAGCTGCGCGTTCATTGGCGGTGACCCCGCAGCGGCGGACAGCCAGGGAGTCTATCGCCGCCTGCTCGAACACGTGCAGGCCCGGCACAGCCTGCGGTTGCGGGTGCTTACCGACATCGTCGCCGGGGCCAGCGCGGGCGGGATCAACGGGGTGTTCCTGGCCCAGGCGATTCATTCGGGCCAGTCGTTGGAACCGCTGACAAAGCTGTGGCTGGAGCGGGCAGATGTCGACGTGCTGCTAGATCCCGATGCCCGGCCCTGGTCGCGCTTCGCCAAAATCTGGGCGATGCCGCTGGTGTGGTATATGCTGCGCCGTCCGGGCAACGTTATCTCCAACACTGTCGCGCCCGAAACACGCGCTGAAGTGCGAGGAAAACTTTCACGCCTGATCCGCTCGCGCTGGTTCGAGCCGCCGTTTGGGGGAATCGGCTTCTCGCGCCTCCTGGCCGATGCGCTGGAGGCGATGGGCGCGAGCGAGGCCGGAGCGCCGCTGCTCCCGCCCGGCCATCCGCTTGACCTGTTCGTCACTGCCACCGACTTCAAGGGGCACATGGAGGTGCTTCGGCTGCACAGCCCTGCGCTGGTCGAAGAAAGTGAGCACCGGGTCTCGCTGGGGTTCCATGCAAACACACCTGCTAATCGGGGCGAGACGCTGGCCGCGCTGCCCGAACTGATCTTCGCCGCGCGCGCCACCGCCAGCTTTCCAGGTGCCTTTCCGCCGCTGCAACTGGCCGAGATCGACGCGCTGGCCGCTGAGCGCGGACTGGTTTGGCAGGACCGCGACCGGTTCATCGCCCGGACCATGCCCGAGCACGCCCGGCGCGACGATGCCGAGGGTGTTTCGCTGATCGACGGCTCGGTCCTGGTCAACGCCCCCTTCGCCGAGGCCATCGGTGTGCTCCACAACCGTCCGGCGCAGCGCGAGGTAGACCGCCGGTTCGTCTACATCGATCCGCGTCCCGATCGGGTCGGCGGCCTGGAGCGCAGCGATCCGCGACCTCCAGGGTTCTTTTCGGTGATCTTCGGCGCGTTATCCTCGATCCCGCGGGAACAACCGGTACGCGACAATCTGGAGGTCTTGGCCCGCCAGTCGCGCGAAATGGCGCGGCTGCGCAGCATCGTCGACGCGCTGCGGCCAGAGGTCGAGGATGCAGTCGAGCGCCTGTTCGGGCGCACCTTGTTTCTCGATCGGCCAACGGTCAAGCGTTTGGGCGCCTGGCGCAACAAGGCCCATGACGCTGCCTCGGAACGCGCCGGATTTGCGTACCACGGTTATGCCCAGATCAAGTTCGCCGGAGTTGTTGATACGCTGGCCGGGCTTGTCCGCGTCGCTGCGCCGCAATTGGGACTCAACGATGTCGGGCCAGTGTCCGAACGGATGATTGCCTGGCTGGTCGGCAGTGGGGTCTATCGCACCGCCACGCCGGGTCGACCGTTCGCCCCCGTCACCATCGCTTTCTTGCGCGATCACGACCTCGCTTTCCGCATCCGCCGTTTACGCCTGCTGGCGCGGCGGCTTAGCCAGGACTGGGAGAGCGATGAAGCGGTCAGCGATGTCGCGCGGAGTCAGGCGCGCGATGCCGTGTATCGAGCGCTGGCGATCTATTTCGAGGCCGAAAACAGCGCCGTTTTAGGCGAGGGATTCACCGCACTGGCTGCGCGTGTGTTCGCCAACCCCGGCGTCGTCCTTGAGCATATCGCACGATGCCGCAACCTGCGCGCAGCCGACAATGCCGCCGACGCGATCCTTGCCGAAGCTATGGCAACGATGCCTCGAGCGCTGCGGCGACGGATGCTGCTGACCTACCTCGGCTTCGCCTTCTACGACACCGTTACCCTCCCCCTGCTGCGCGGCGAAGGTCTGGCCGAGTTCGAGCCGGTCAAGGTCGACCGGATCTCGCCCGACGACGCCCCCGGCATTCGTGCAGGCGGCGCGCACGAGACGCTACGCGGGGTCGAATTCTACAACTTCGGCGCTTTCTTCAGCCGCGTTTACCGTGAGAACGACTATCTGTGGGGGCGGCTCCACGGTGCCGAACGGATGATCGATCTGATCGCCTCGACCCTGCCCAAGGGGGAGGATCTGGGCGCGGTAGACCTGGCGCAGTTCAAGCGCGAAGCGTTTCTGGCGATTCTGGAAGAGGAGGAGGAGCGGTTGCTGGCCGATCCGGGGCTGGTCGCTGGGATCCGCGCGGAAGTTCTCGCGTCATCCCGGGCTTGACCCGGGACCGCTGGTCTTTTCATTCCGAGGTCGTGAC